>NZ_MCZK01000128.1:249-465 GCF_002875945.1 Vibrio lentus | reverse complement strand
AATCCCTCTTTTGGACGAGTTGTTATTAACATAATCTCACTTAGTACGTAGTCTTATTTAGACACAAGAACGGCTCCCAATTGGGAGCCGTTTTTTCAGCAAGAAGAAAACAAGGAAGGAAACTTCATGCCTATTTATAGTTTAGTCGAGAGTTGTTCTGGTATTCGTTATTATGCCCTCTACGATTTCTATAGAAAAAGAATAATGTATGAGTAA
>NZ_MCZK01000128.1:0-168 GCF_002875945.1 Vibrio lentus | reverse complement strand
CAGCAGGTCTCCGTCAGAATCACAATTTGTTATTGTTACTGATTTTAACGGGGTCGTTAATGGCTTTCTTATTGATAAAATTAGCCGGATTCACAGGGTTTCATGGGAAGTCTTAGAGTCTGTAACCCCTTTATCTGGTGAGCTGGATGATGACTGTATCGTTGCTTC
>NZ_MCZK01000127.1 GCF_002875945.1 Vibrio lentus | reverse complement strand
CCCCACACTACCATCGGCGCTATTGTGTTTCACTTCTGAGTTCGGCATGGAATCAGGTGGGTCCACAATGCTATGGTCGCCAAGCAAATTTTAAAATTCGGAAAGCTAATCTAAAAGTATTTCTCTTCAAACTCATTCAAGGTCTGGTACATCTGAGTCCACAAAACCCCTTGGGTGTTGTATGGTTAAGCCTCACGGGCAATTAGTACAGGTTAGCTCAATGCCTCGCAGCACTTACACACCCTGCCTATCAACGTCGTAGTCTACGACAACCCTTTAGGACACTTATAGTGCCAGGGAAAACTCATCTCAAGGCTCGCTTCCCGCTTAGATGCTTTCAGCGGTTATCGATTCCGAACTTAGCTACCGGGCAATGCCATTGGCATGACAACCCGAACACCAGAGGTTCGTCCACTCCGGTCCTCTCGTACTAGGAGCAGCCCCTTTCAATTTTCCAACGCCCACGGCAGATAGGGACCGAACTGTCTCACGACGTTCTAAACCCAGCTCGCGTACCACTTTAAATGGCGAACAGCCATACCCTTGGGACCGACTTCAGCCCCAGGATGTGATGAGCCGACATCGAGGTGCCAAACACCGCCGTCGATATGAACTCTTGGGCGGTATCAGCCTGTTATCCCCGGAGTACCTTTTATCCGTTGAGCGATGGCCCTTCCATTCAGAACCACCGGATCACTATGACCTGCTTTCGCACCTGCTCGAATTGTCATTCTCGCAGTCAAGCGGGCTTATGCCATTGCACTAACCACACGATGTCCAACCGTGTTTAGCCCACCTTCGTGCTCCTCCGTTACTCTTTGGGAGGAGACCGCCCCAGTCAAACTACCCACCAGGCACTGTCCGTAACCCCGATTCAGGGGCCAACGTTAGAACATCAAAACTACAAGGGTGGTATTTCAAGGACGACTCCACCACATCTAGCGACGCGGTTTCATAGTCTCCCACCTATCCTACACATGTAGGTTCAATGTTCAGTGCCAAGCTGTAGTAAAGGTTCACGGGGTCTTTCCGTCTAGCCGCGGGTACACTGCATCTTCACAGCGATTTCAATTTCACTGAGTCTCGGGTGGAGACAGCGTGGCCATCATTACGCCATTCGTGCAGGTCGGAACTTACCCGACAAGGAATTTCGCTACCTTAGGACCGTTATAGTTACGGCCGCCGTTTACCGGGGCTTCGATCAAGAGCTTCGACCGAAGTCTAACCCCATCAATTAACCTTCCGGCACCGGGCAGGCGTCACACCGTATACGTCATCTTACGATTTTGCACAGTGCTGTGTTTTTAATAAACAGTTGCAGCCACCTGGTATCTGCGACTCTCGTCTGCTCCATCCGCAAGGGACTTCACTGATAAGAGCGTACCTTCTCCCGAAGTTACGGTACCATTTTGCCTAGTTCCTTCACCCGAGTTCTCTCAAGCGCCTTGGTATTCTCTACCCGACCACCTGTGTCGGTTTGGGGTACGATTCCTTACAATCTGAAGCTTAGAGGCTTTTCCTGGAAGCATGGCATCAATGACTTCACTACCGTAGTAGCTCGACATCGTATCTCAGCGTTAAGAAAGTCCGGATTTACCTAAACTTTCCGCCTACATACTTGAACCTGGACAACCGTCGCCAGGCCCACCTAGCCTTCTCCGTCCCCCCATCGCAATTGTAAGAAGTACGGGAATATTAACCCGTTTCCCATCGACTACGCCTTTCGGCCTCGCCTTAGGAGTCGACTTACCCTGCCCCGATTAACGTTGGACAGGAACCCTTGGTCTTCCGGCGAGGGAGTTTTTCACTCCCTTTATCGTTACTCATGTCAGCATTCGCACTTCTGATACCTCCAGCAGCCCTTACAGACCACCTTCAACGGCTTACAGAACGCTCCCCTACCCCACATACCCTAAGGTACGTAGCCGCAGCTTCGGTGTATAGCTTAGCCCCGTTACATCTTCCGCGCAGGCCGACTCGACCAGTGAGCTATTACGCTTTCTTTAAATGATGGCTGCTTCTAAGCCAACATCCTGGCTGTCTGAGCCTTCCCACATCGTTTCCCACTTAGCTATACTTTGGGACCTTAGCTGGCGGTCTGGGTTGTTTCCCTCTCCACGACGGACGTTAGCACCCGCCGTGTGTCTCCCGGATAGTACTTACTGGTATTCGGAGTTTGCAAAGGGTTGGTAAGTCGGGATGACCCCCTAGCCTTAACAGTGCTCTACCCCCAGTAGTATTCGTCCGAGGCGCTACCTAAATAGCTTTCGGGGAGAACCAGCTATCTCCAGGTTTGATTGGCCTTTCACCCCTAGCCACAAGTCATCCGCTAATTTTTCAACATTAGTCGGTTCGGTCCTCCAGTTGATGTTACTCAACCTTCAACCTGCCCATGGCTAGATCACCTGGTTTCGGGTCTAATCCTAGCAACTGTACGCCCAGTTAAGACTCGGTTTCCCTACGGCTCCCCTAAACGGTTAACCTTGCTACTAAAATTAAGTCGCTGACCCATTATACAAAAGGTACGCAGTCACACCACGAAGGTGCTCCTACTGCTTGTACGTACACGGTTTCAGGTTCTATTTCACTCCCCTCACAGGGGTTCTTTTCGCCTTTCCCTCACGGTACTGGTTCACTATCGGTCAGTCAGTAGTATTTAGCCTTGGAGGATGGTCCCCCCATATTCAGACAGGATATCACGTGTCCCGCCCTACTCGATTTCACTGATTATGATGTGTCGGTTACGGGGCTATCACCCTTTATTGCGCCACTTTCCAGAGGCTTCACCTGCATCATTAAAAGCTTAAGGGCTAATCCAATTTCGCTCGCCGCTACTTTCGGAATCTCGGTTGATTTCTCTTCCTCGGGGTACTTAGATGTTTCAGTTCCCCCGGTTTGCCTCCTGTTGCTATGTATTCACAACAGGATACGTGCTTATGCACGTGGGTTTCCCCATTCAGAAATCCCAGACTCAAAAGGTTATTACTACCTAATCTGGGCTTATCGCAAGTTATTACGTCTTTCATCGCCTCTGACTGCCAAGGCATCCACCGTGTACGCTTAGTCACTTAACCATACAACCCGAAAGGGTCTTAGTGTATGGCAACTAACCAAGGTTTTTGGTTGTCATTAAGAAGGGTTAATTCTCAATGACTGTTTGCCGGACTCAATTGTGAATCAAACTAAATTTGATTCGAATACAAGACACTTGAATGTGTTTGTTGTGTTTATCTAATGAAAGATAAACATTGAGAACTTTTAAATTTGATTTGAATTACTCGTAAGTAATTAAATCAGTCAGCTTTCCAAATTGTTAAAGAGC
>NZ_MCZK01000126.1 GCF_002875945.1 Vibrio lentus | reverse complement strand
ATCTAAGCGGAGAAGAGCCAGCACGCTTGCGAATGGTGATCTCACCTGTCGTATGAACTACTTTCTCGTTCGTGATGAATTCAGTGAAATCGCAATTACTATTGATAAAGTAGCAGAACGTGAACAAAACATGGTGTTATCGATTCAAGAGTCTGTTGCACTCATGCAGCAAATCAGTTCTGACTTAAACCAATCGACACAACAAAGCTCAGACATCTCAGGTAATCAACAAGAACACCTGAATAGCCTAGCAAGCGCCACGGAACAAATGGCAGCAACGATTCGCGAAGTCGCAACACTTGCTCATGAGTCGAGTACTCAAACAATGGACGCTCGTGGCGTAGCACAAAGCGGACAATTGAAGGTTTCTAATACTCTAGAGTCTATCTCTAACCTATCTCAAGAAATCCAATCGGCTTCGCAAGCGGTAGAAGAACTTGATGCCAACGCAGCACAAATCGATGAAGTAGTGGCGACCATTAATGGTATTTCAGAACAGACCAACCTATTAGCTCTCAACGCGGCTATCGAAGCTGCTCGAGCTGGTGAACAAGGTCGAGGTTTTGCTGTTGTTGCTGACGAAGTTCGAGCTCTTGCGGGACGTACTCAACAAGCTACCGTCGAAATTCAAAGCATGATTGAATCATTACAACGTAACAGCCAATCGCTCACCAAACTGATGGAAGTGACGGTTAACAACGCGAACGAAGGTCAAACGTTAATGTCAGAAGTGAACGTCGAGATCGGCTCGTTAGCTGAAAAGAATCAGTCAATATCTGACAGCAGTACCCAAATAGCGACCGCCTCTGAAGAGCAAGGCGTCGTTGCCGACAATATTGCACAGAGTGTTGCAGAAATTCGTCACCAATCAGATAGCATTTGCGAAATGATCAGTAAGAGTAATTCCAATGTCGATCAGCTGCGCAAGCAGAGCGACACCATGGAAGGCTTACTAACAGGTCTGAAAGCTTAATCACTAAGATCTGAACATAAAATATCGAGACTTGGGCTGCTTTTGCAGCCCTTTCTTATTTGCTTTTCGATTTCACTTCCCCGACAATACGTCTCCTTCAAATTTCAACCAACAGAGTAAATCATGACTCCTTCTATTCATCTAGCTAAAGCCCGAGACAAATCGTTACGCCGCAAACACCCATGGGTATTTTCACGCGGTATTGATAAAGTTGAAGGCGAGCCACAACAAGGTGAAACTGTAGACGTATATGCTCAAAATGGTCAGTGGCTTGCGAAAGCAGCTTACTCTCCTGCTTCTCAAATTCGTGCTCGTGTTTGGACATTTGAAAAGGAAGAAATCAATAAAGCGTTTTTCATCAAAAGATTTAAAGACGCTCAATCACTGCGTGAAGATATTATCGAACGCGATGGTTTGACAGGATACCGCTTAACGGCAGCTGAATCTGACGGCCTGCCAGGTATTACTATCGACAAATACCAAGACTTCTTAGTTTGCCAACTACTGAGTGCTGGCGCGGAGTTCAACAAGAGCATTATCGTTGAAGCGTTAGTTGAATGCTTCCCTGATTGCAATATTTACGAACGCTCTGACGTAGCTGTTCGTAAAAAAGAAGGCTTAGAACAAACGGTCGGTGTACTGCATGGTGAAGAGCCACCTAAGTCAGTAGTCATTGAAGAAAACGGCGTGAAGATCAGCGTGAACATCATGGAAGGCCATAAAACAGGCTTCTACATGGATCAACGTGATAGCCGAAAAGAGTCGATGAAGTACGTTAAAGACAAAGATGTTCTTAACTGTTTCTCATACACTGGTGGTTTTGGTCTGTATGCCCTTAAAGGTGATGCTAAGCGTGTGATCAACGCAGATGTATCTCAACTGGCTCTTGATACAGCTAAGTTCAATGCTGAACTAAATGAGTTCGACATCTCGAAAAAGCGTGCTGTATTCTTAAACGCAGACGTATTCAAACTACTTCGTGAATACCGAGATCAAGGCACTAAGTTTGATGTCGTTATCATGGATCCACCAAAGTTCGTTTCAAGCAAAAACAACCTAACATCAGGTGCTAACGGCTATAAAGACGTTAACATGCTTGCGATGCAAATCCTTAAGCCGGGCGGAACACTACTCACCTACTCTTGCTCTGGTTTGATGGGTGCTGATTTATTCCAAAAAATCATCGCTGATGCAGCACTAGATGCAGGCAGAACTGTGAAATTTGTTGAACGCTTTGAGCAAGCTGCCGATCACTTAATCGATACAGCTTACCCAGAAGGTTTCTACCTAAAAGGTTTTGCTTGTAAGGTGCTTTAATTTTAGAGCCTAAGAATCAGGCTTCTACAGCAAAACAGATGTATTAAAAAAGGGCCTTTCGGCCCTTTTTTGTTATTGGTCTGGTAAGTTCACAAAGAGTTGATTAACCAAGTTACTCAAATCACTGCTTATCACACTGCCATCACCTTGAGCGTTCACAGAGTCAAACTGATTCCCCGTATTATCGAGTACAATCGTTTGTGTCTGACCACTGTTATTGGCACCTTCAGAGATAGTGATCACCAAATCTTTATCACCACCTCCGTTATCCAATTTTTCAATAGCGATGTGTTCTAGAAGATCAGACATATTATTCTCGGTCGGTAGCAGTTGAGAGATATCCAAATGGTCTTCACCCAAAGCAAAGTCGGTAATGGTATCAACATCGCCTTGGAATGGTTGGTCAACCCATTTGAATAGGTCATCACCTTCTCCACCAACTAAGATATCGTCTCCTAGCCCACCGATAAGCGTATCTTCACCACCTTGGCCATAGAGAATATCGTCTCCTTCGCCGCCAGATAAAGCATCATCCTTATCGTTGGCTCGAGACTGATCGAAGTCTTGTACATTGTCAGAAATATAATCGTGAATATCTCGCGCAGACACCGAAGACAATTGCTCACCAGTTTCCTGAGCTACATATTTCTGTATCGCTGCGACACCTTGACCTGAAATACCGTCAAATTGCACTAAGTCTCCGAACATGATGTCATCACCAGCTAAAGCATCAATTTGATCTTCACCTTGCAATAAACTCACTTCTTTACCAAGAATAACCTCTGACAATTTCGTTACGTCTATTGACGTTTCAACTAGGCCATCAGAGTCGTAATCTTCGAGAACATCTTCATCTAATGAATCACCGAGCCCAATAGCGTCAACAGATGACATCAATGCGAGCAATTGATACATATGCTGACCTTGTTTATTAACGCCACCCTTATCATAGTAATCGTAAGAAGTGCCATTAATGCTTAAATCACCAATTCTATCCCCTGTTAATGGTGAATATAACTTGGCCTTATCGTCAATTAATACACTACCTTTATAATTAACAACGCCACTTGTATATCCGGCAGGCAATAAATCAGCCAGTGTTATAACTTGGTTCGTACTCAGATCATAATCGATCAATATTTCATCGAACTCACTTTTCATTAACCTACTGTCAGTAAAGGAAGTCGGCTCACCGTCAGAAATGAAATATGAAATGTTGTTCCCACCGCTTTGGTCAGCGAACCATTCAACAGCAGATTGGAATCCAGCTTCGTAATTGGTACCACCTCCGCCAGCATCAGTGATGGCATCAAGTGCTGCGACGAACTGCTCTCTTGGGTTTTGACTGCTCAAGTCAACAGATACTGACGTATTTGAATTGTCTGAAAAATCCGTTATTAGAATATTAACTTGGCCGGAATGTTGCCCCTGAGAGCTAGCTAAAATCGCATCAAAAACAACCAACAGTTCATCTTTTGCGGTTTCAACATCTCTTCCCATGCTGCCCGACGTATCGAGAATAAACGCGATGTTGTAATCCTCACCGGCAACAATTTGAATCCCTTGAACGTCACCAACAATCAAATCGTTGTTCTCTGTCCCTTTAATATTATCATCACCGTGAGAGCCAGATTCCAAATCATAGCTTCTGAAACTTATATCTGCTGACGTGTTAGTTATTGCTTCATCACTATTAACCGATTCAGAGGATGAGGTAGATACAGCAAGCTCAAAGTCTAGGTCTCCTTCATAAGAGTAAGGAATTCGAAGCTCTGCACTAACATCACCAGAAACAGGTATAACAATAGAATATGACCCATCAATGTTTGGAGATATAAGCTGTCCCCCGATGTACAACTCAACGCCTTGAGGTATACCTACAAGAGTAAATTCGTTACCTAACGATTCACTTCCATCGTTATCAACAAGTTCCGCTGAAATATCTAGTGGTATTACACTATCTTGAAGAACCGTATATTCTCCAGTCTCATTATCAATCTCGATTATCGAATCCGAGAAAATAATACGTTCAATACCATATAAATGGTCACCATCTTCGGTGGAAGGCGAATTATCACTAGATGTGTCTCTTTCAAGAGAATCTTTAACTAACCAATAAGGTACTTGGCTATGTTCTAGGCCTCTAAAACCAAGCTCGTATTCAGACAATTTGCCTTGATAGATAACAGTATCAGTTTCAACTTCGCTATCCTGAGACCCATTACCACCATAAAACGAATCGTTGCCACTAGTCCCAACAAACGTATCGCTACCCTGTTGACTCAAGTTAACGGCTTGCTGATCGCCAACAAACTGCTGAGCCGCCGCATTGTCAGGTGCAATCATCAAGTCATCACCTTGATTGCCATTATTAAAACCAGGAGACTGGTCAACATGGTCGAAATTAATACCACCAATAGATGTCTCACCGTTACTTACAAGGTTTCTAATATCGCTAGGTGGTGTACCGAAATCAGGCACAGCTTGTGATTGTTGCAACTCCCCGACCGCAATAGTTACACGAGGAGCATCAGCAACCGCACTGACCGTAATATCGAGAGTATCGCTTACACCAGTGTTTGTAGTGTAAGTCACTGTCGGAACGTTACCTGACCAATGCTCAGATGGTACAAACGAGTAACTACCATCTTGCTCAACCGTCAACTCACCACCGGTTAGCGTGATAGTGTCACCAACGTTATAGGAAGTTCCTCCTACTTCAATTGACTGCAGTGATAATGTGTTATCTGTATCAGTATCGTTTGCTAACACGTTACCAGAGATACTTGTATCTTCATCTACAGTACGAGTATCTGGCTGCGTATTTGTAGCATTGTATTCATGAACAACCACATCAATACTGGTCGTAGTCGTAGCAGTACTTGCTGAGTCCTTTTCACTAGCAATCGCTTCTACATCAATAGTAAAATCGTCGTGACTTCCCGAAGGCGGTAAGACCGTTAGACTTGTCATATCCCAACTACTGATATCAAATGTCTCATTGGTACTAGTGAATGTGTGAGAATTAACTCCATCACTTAGCTCAGAACCAATAGGGAAACCACTAACATTGACAGCCAAACTTTCAGAACCATCAGTATCATTTAAAGATGCTTGCAGCTCTGTCAATGGAATACGTGTGTCTTGTGGACCTTCATTCGTTGTATAGACTTGATAGAACTCAACGCCATTTTCGTTTATTAGCTGTGATGTCCGTATGTCAATATTATCGAGCTGAGATACATCACTGACTACGCCAAAGTTTGTGTTGTCTAAGTTGACAGGGCTCGCGCCATCTACAGAAACATTGACATCGAAATTACCAGGGCCACTTTGGTTATGATGGTAAATTTCTATCGGATAAAAACCAGAAACAGTTGGCGTGAATGCTCCACCTTGAATACTCCCGCGACTGTCGCCCCATCGAGCATCATCTGTAAGTTCTCCGCCGATTTTTATCGCTAAACTGTCATCTGCTTTACCAACGAAATCATAAGATGTACCGGCTTCTAGATAAATTAGACCAGTGATTAGTGTAGCTTGACCAGCTCCTTGACTAGGGTCTCGGACGTCATTCGTATTGCTTGAAGAGGCACTATTCGCATCCAAATCATCGATGACATTAATCAAGGTATCAGGGTCAACACCATTACCAACACCATATTGAGAACCAACAGAGACACCATTCCACATACTTACGTTGAATTGTTGGTCCGGAAGTTCAATTCCATCAATGCTGGTTAACAAGTTAGGTGCATCTGCGATTGGAGTAACATCTATCGCGACAGTCGACTCCCCACCTACATTTACGCCATCAGTTGGTTTGAAACCAATCTGCGCATAATCTTGCTGTTGATCACCGATACCTGGGGTTGAGTGACTATCATACCCAGATTCATCTTCATCCGGAGTAAATCGAACTCTATCTGCATCAAACTGGCTCTTGTCGATAACTTGACCAACCGAAATGTCATGCCACTGACCATCATCACCGAAATACTCAAACTGACCGTTATTTGGCAAATCGGTAATCTCGACACCTAATGCTGAATCAGGTGAATCAACATCGCTGATTCCGAAGGAATCCCATTCGATGAAGGTTGGGGTGTCTTCGTCAGTTGTAATTGGAGATTGTTGTTCGATTGCTACCGTTGGTGCGTCGTTCGTGCCTGTGATGGTGATCGTCGCCGTGGTTGGCGTGGTCGACAGCACATTGCCTTCGTCGTCGTATTCCACCACGTTGTAGCTGTACTCGATGGTCTCGGTTTCACCCGACGCCAACGCGTTGTACGCACTTGGGTCGACGGTGAACTCGCCATTGCTCAGGCTCACGCCCTTCGCATCGCCACTTGTCAGCGTCACGTCTTCGGCTTTCAGCTCATCGCTCGCATCCACATCACTGCTGTTCGCCAGCAAGTCAAGGGTGAAGCTTGCGTCATCTTCGGTCTTCGTTGCGCTCACGCCCGCTACCGTTGGTGCGTCGTTCGCTAGCATAACTCCAACATCAACCGTAATGGTATCAGTACCACCTTGGCCATCATCAACCACAACTGTAAAGCTATCGGTTCCGTTGTAATTTTCGCCTGGCGTGTATGTCCAGTTACCATTTTCGTCGACTACTACAGAGCCATTAGATGGTTCCGTACCTTTTACGAATGTTAGCGAGTCGCCGTCCGTATCTGTTGCGTTTAGCGTTCCGCTTACTGGTGTATCTTCGTCGGTGGTTACTGAAACGTCATTACCAACAGGAGCATCATTGACAGGAGCTACACCAATATTAACTGTGATTGTATCGGTGCCGCCTTGGCCGTCGGATACAACAACCGTAAAGCTGTCATCACCGTTATAGTTTTCATTGGGTGTATAAGTCCAGTCACCATTTTCATCGACAACGACGGTTCCGTTCGAAGGATCGGTAGCTTTAACGAAAGACAGAGAATCGCCATCTTCATCGGAAGCAGATAATGTTCCGTTAACTGGCGTATCTTCATTGGTGGTAAAAGAGACAGTGTCACCGATAGGTGAGTTGTTGTTATCAACAAAAGATGGATTATTGTTTAAAGGGGTTACAGATTCGGTTAACGAACGGAAGGCATCTAGAAGACTTAGGCTCTGAGTACGAGACATACCCAGCGCTTCAAAACCCGTTGTGACGAAATCGGTACCGGGGATAGTTTCTTCGCCATCACGCTCGATAGTACCGCTCGCACTTAAACTAGAACCATTCTGGCCTGCAGCAGTAGCGAACTCTTCACCTAACTCTGTTGGGTCTTGACCTTCTTCTAATGCAGCGAATATATCCGCTATGTCTTGGTCAATTTCGATATCACCGCCATCTTCAGGCGAAAAGCGTTTGGCTGATATCTGAGGTTCACTGGATTCATTCTGGGATTCAAGAACGACATCTCCAACTTGGAGTGGTGCGCCCTCTTCTAAGATTTTGATCGTACCATCTGCCGAGATAACAATGCGTTGGCCTAGTGCAAGAGCACCGCCCAAATTCAGTGTTGTCATGTCCATATAAACCCCTAAAAACTACTTTCAATCGATAACGTCAAATTTGTGACATTAAATTTATAATAATAGTTAAAATATAACATCTAAAGTCATATCATTCATAGTTATGAATCGAGTATTTAACAACGTTAGATACTAGGTAATGATAATGATCACATCAAACAACAATTCAGGTGCTCTAACCAGTAATATAAGTTATTGTGTTAGCGGAAAATAATTTCAATCTTAACGCAAGATTAAAGTGCTCAAAAACATCATAAAACGCACGCTGATCGGTTAACAATTTTACAACTATTGACGGTGGCTATTTTTAGCGATCGTGATTTTTTTGGCGGTTCATCTGAATCTTATATATTAGCTTTTAATTTTGTGATTTGGATGTAAGCCTATTTTGGGGAGATGCAAATTGAATTTTGTTCAAACGACCACATTAGGGTTAGCTATAACAATGAGCTGGGCAGCTAACTCACAAACTCTTGAGCAAGCTGTTGCGTTTACTTTAGAAAGTAACCCTGAGATCAAAAGTGCTTATAATGAATACGTAAGTAAGCTTTACGTTAACGACGCTTCCGGTGGTGCTTACCTTCCAAGTATCGACTTAGATGGCGGTATTGGTTACGAGCATACTGACCTTGCGACCAATTCAGACACAACAGATCTTACTCGAAAAGAAGCCACTATTACGCTTACTCAATTGATTTGGGACGGTGCCAACACAACGAACGATATCGACCGTACCGCAGCTGATGCCGAATCTGTTCGCTATCAACTGCTATCTAACGCGCAAGATATCGCATTAGAAGTGACCAAGGTTTACCTTGATGCTGTAAAAGCCTATGAAGTGCTTTCTCTTTCTGAAAACAACCTAGCCACACATAAAGAGATATACAGCGATATTCGTAAACGTGTTGAGTCAGGTATTGGTTCGACAGCGGACATGTCACAGGTAGAAGCTCGTATAGCAAAGGCGCACGGTAATTTACTTGCGGCTCAAAACAACCTTTTTGATACACATACACAATTTAAACGGATTGTTGGCCAGTCTCCGCTAGGGTTGACCTTTCCTCGTGCCGATGCCGGCGCTATTCCGTACACAGTAGACGGTGCATTAGCTAAAGCTTTTAACCAACACCCTGTGATTAAGATTGCACAAGCCGATGTCGACTCAGCGAAATTTCAGTACAAACAATCGAAGAGCACCAACTACCCAACTGTTTCTTTTGAAGCAGCGCAAACCTGGCGCGATGATGCAGGCGGCACAGAAGGCAGCAGCGATGAGTTTTCCGCTATGGTTCGTTTAAGATACAACCTATACAACGGTGGTGCTGACCAAGACCGTGCTGAAAGTGCAGCTTACCAACTCAACAAAGCCAAAGACCTCCGCGAAAGCACCTTCCGCAATGTAGAAGAGAGCTTGCGTCTTTCATGGAGCGCATTGGATTTAACCGTTCAGCAAAAAGAGTTCTTATCTGACCACGTAGACTCGGCATCAGACACAGTAATCTCGTATGAGAAACAATACCGCATCGGCAAACGTACTCTTCTCGATTTACTTAACACCGAGAATGAACTGTTCGAAGCTCGTAAAGGGTACTTAGACGCAAAGTATGATGAGCAATACGCAAAATATCGCGTAATGAACGCAACGGGCAACTTACTCGTCGGTTTACGAGTCGATATACCTCAAGAATGGAATGATAAGGTGGAATATTAATGAAGCTTACAAACACAGTATTATCGCTTTGCTTCATGGTTGTATCTACCAATGCTTTAGCTGAAAACAACGAAGACGAATTCGAATACCGCGCTCTTCCGCCTGTAACCCAAAGTTACGATCTTCAAGATGATGATAATGACGGAGTAATCAACGCTCGAGACCTGTGTGTCGATACTCAGATTGGTGCAGAAATAGATAACGACGGTTGTGGTTCATATTTCGAGTCATCAGAGAAAAAAGAGCTTCACATACTCTTTGCCAATAACTCTACAGAAATTAATCCTGCCTTTCTTAGTCAGATACGCCAGATGGCCGCATTTTTGAAGCGTTACGAGGGAACGACGATTGAATTGCAAGGCTACGCCAGTAAAGTGGGTAATGCCGAACACAATTTGAAGCTGTCAAAAGACCGTGCATCACACGTAAGGCGCGCACTTATCAGCAATGGCATTCAACCTTCTAGAGTAAACATCGTCGGTCACGGTGATTCTGATTTCAGTAGTGATGACACCCAAATCAATCACGCATTACATCGGAAAGTTGTCGCTTCTGTTGCTGGATTTAAAGGCAACATCAAAGAAGAGTGGCACATCTTCACCAAAATCAAAAAGTAGCTTCTACACTACTTTCACCATACTGAATCGCTATCTTAAGTTAACGTTTCAGTATGGTGATAATTCCTTGAATAGCATGTACCTAAGCCGTCTATAATGTTAATCTTGCCTCGTTATCAACATAGAGAATTAATCCATGAGCAAACTAACAGCTGATACTCAAGCAAATCTAGAACTTTTCGTTTCTGAAACACAAGAAACTAAACTGGTATGGGGCCTTCGCAATGAAGAAGGTTGGCTAGCATGTGACTCAAGTGAATTCGAAAGCAGCGAAGTGATGCCTTTTTGGTCTTCAAAAGAAGATGCTCAGACTCACAACGTTGAAGAGTGGGCTGACTTTGAAGTATTAGAAATTCCACTAGATATCTTTGTAGAAGATTGGTTACTGACTCTTGCTGAAGACGGCGTTCTTGTTGGTACTAACTGGAATGCAACATTAGAAGGCAAAGAACTTGAGCCTTCTGACCTAGCGAAATTATACATCTAATTTCCAATATCGGTCGTGCGAATTCGTACGGCCGATATACCTCTGATTACTCTCAATAAATTAGAGATCTCCCTCGCACAACCTCCTACTTATACCACCCAAAATTTGAACCAACATCAAATTAACCATAGAATATCGTTCTTTATCTGATTGATAGTCTCTTGTGATTCACTCCGTTTTTATTACCTTTCTACTCTGCATTAGTTTCAATTCTTACAGCCAAGTACCAACGTTAGATCGTGACCACAATTCATCAATCTATGCCTCCAATTTAGACGTCAACGCGACTCCAAATGCAGATTGGAACGCGCTTTATCTCTCCACTTTAAATCACTCCCCTGAGCGAGCATTAAACATGCTGCAAACACGTTATACGAGCTCAACAACATACGGGGATAAGCTTTACCTATCGTCTCTTCTATATCAATACATGAGCCACCGCGATCAACCATTCTATGGAATAGCTTCGAACGACAGTGAGTACCAAGCTATAGAAGAAGCGTTTATTTCTGCATTGATGAAAGACGGCCAAGGCCAATATGAAGAAGCGCAACAAGGCTTTTTAACCCTATTAGCCAAAATGCAATCGCGCAGTGATTTGACGGGAAGAGCGTTACTAAAGTACCAACTATGTCGATCTTTGAACGAGCAAGCAAAATACCATCAAGCAAACTATTACTGCTCTGCGCTTCAATCGGACTTACATGACATCGCAGATCCAGTCTTGCCTAAGTTTGGGACTTACCGAGTCATCGCCAACAATCACCATTTTCGTAGCGACTATCAAGCAGCCTTAAGCACCTATCTCGCACTGATCAACGTGTTCCCACAAGGGCATGATATTTCTGGTATCTATAACGATGTGGGTAATTTGCTCAAAGAGCTCAAGCAATACGATAAATCAGCGCAGTACCTAGAACAAGCGCTCGAACTCAGAGCCGATGCTTCAGATTTGATGAAAGCTCAAGTACATCATAGCTTGGCTGATTTGTATCTTAGTCAAGGTCAAAGTGACCTAGCGATTACCCACTTTAAGCAAGCCAAAGTACTGTTGAGTACTTCATCCCATAACTACGGCATCGCTCTGACAAACCTTGGTTTAGGCAAAGCCTACACACAAACCAACAACTATGATTTAGCGAGAGACTATTTAGTCGAGTCTCTGTCCGACTCCAACGCACTAAACAACGATGTCATTCGCATCAACGCCTACTTAGCGATCAGCGACATGTTCGAAGAAAGAAAACTAACGAAAGAGGCGCTGAATTATGCACAGCAAGCTTTAAAGTTGGCCGAGCAAGTCACAAGACATAAGTACATTGCCCAATCCCTTCTTCAGCTTTCTGACATTCATCAAGCTCTGAGCGATTACCAACAAGCGTTTTATTTTTACCAACGATACTCGTCGATACAGATGGAAGCCCGAGACATCGATAATCGATTAGCTTTTGAAGCACTAGACCTGACTCATGCTAAATATGAGCAACAACTAGAAAGCTCGTTCTTGGCCAATCAAGCACGAATTGACCGCTTTCAAATCGAGAAAATGGAACACCAGCGATTGATGTACAACATCCTTATTATTTTATTGCTGTGTACTGCAACCTTTACGATATTGGTGAACAAAACGGTTCGTGCGAAAGCGGCTGTTGACGCAATGACAAAAGCGTACGGCAGAACCGAGATAATACGAAGAATCAAACGAGTGAAGCGCTGTAAAGGCGCGTACAAGCAACACGTTCTGGTTTTGCTCGATTTAGATAAGTTCAAGAAGATTAACGATGAGTATGGGCACCCTACTGGTGATCGAGCACTTGTCCATATCAGTGAGCAAATAAGAAAGCACTTGATGAGTGGTGAATTGTTTGGCCGCTTAGGTGGTGAAGAGTTTCTTATCATGCTGACCGACACTAAACCTTCTGAAGTACGAGAGCGTGTTGAAGAGTTACACTACGCGATATCAAGCACTGTCTTCTTATCAGAAAGCAAAAAGCCACTTAATGTAACCGCGAGTTTTGCTTATCTAGCAACCTCAAACGCATTAAGTGACTTTGATGACTTGTACTCGGTTCTTGACCAAGCACTTTATCAAGCGAAGAGTAATGGCCGAAACTGCATCATCGATGCTTACAACGACCCGATCGACTTACCTGATATTATTTATTCTCAGCCTGTTTGCGAACCAACTCAGCCATAATGCCTTCGCGATCACCTAGGTAATCGTTAAGGCCAACTTTTCTTAGTTCACATGCAGGGCAATCACCGCAACCGTCGCCGATGAGGCCGTTGTAGCAAGTCAGGGTTTTATTACGAACAAGCTCAAGTGCTGAATACTGGTCGGCCATCGCCCATGTTTCAGCTTTGTTCAGCCACATCAGTGGGGTTTTGATATCAAGCTTCTTGTCCATGCCCTGTACAAGCGCAGAATTCATCGCTTTTACAAAATCATTGCGACAATCAGGATAGCCAGAGAAATCTGTTTCACACACACCAGTAATCACAGTTTCAGCACCGATTTGGTACGCGTAAATACCGGCCAGTGTTAAGAAAAGAATATTACGACCAGGAACGAACGAGTTTGGTAATCCATTCTCTTGTAGCTCGTGTGATACAGGGATGTCATCACGAGTTAGAGAGCTGATCGCCAGTTCATTCAACAGCGTCACATCCATTACTTTATGCGCTTTCACACCAAGCTCTTTTGACAATGACTCAGCCACTTCAATCTCTAACTTGTGGCGCTGGCCATAATCAAACGTGATCGCATGAACTTCATCATACTCTTTTAATGCTTGAACAAGACACGTTGTTGAGTCTTGACCACCACTGAATACTACAACTGCTTTTTTCATCTTAAATCCTTACGAAAATCTTCTACTAGCGACTTATCTAGGCCAGTAAACAAATGCAACCTACGCGATGCTCAAATACTTGTGAGTTTGGATTGATAAGCGCCAATTGCGCTCAATGCAGGTATCAATACAAAGTTGCGTCGCGCGATCTTTTTGGCTGATTGGCTGAAGTGCAATGACTGTATTTTCAGGAACATCGGCTCTAGCAATAAGAGCATCTAGTTGCTCGATATCTTTACCTGTACCAACAGGGTGTTTGATTTCATTCGCACGAACAAGTGCGCTATCAAGAATATCCAACTTGGCTTTCATCGCCACCTTTGGTGACACTGTAACCCAAGTACCACTTGTTGCTTTGACTTCTGATGTTCCGCTAGTCTCAATCTGACAGCGACAATCGTGTTGCTCAAATGCTTCAGTAAGAGGGACAAGATCATAAATGCACGGCTCACCACCGGTAATCACAATGTGCTTAGCCGTGTAACCTTGCTTGATGTATTCATTCACGATGCCTTGAGCATCAATTGCTGACCAAGTTGGTGAATCCTCTGTCTTAACCATAATATCGCCAAGGCTAGTTTCATCTTCAGGTAATGCTTCCCACGTCTGTTTGGTGTCACACCAAGAACAGCCTACTGGGCAAATTTGTAGACGAACAAAAACAGCAGGAACGCCGGTAAATACGCCCTCGCCCTGGATGGTTTCAAACATTTCATTAATCTTGTACAACTTACCCTCAGCTCAATCATTTGATGAAATTAATCAACCGCAGACCTTAAAGCACTTGCCCCTTTTGGTCAAACAAATGAGTACTGATAAATGAGTTGATCAAAGCCCTAGCCTGAACTTTCAAGTTCCCTTATCCTTTCGCCCATTAGATTTCGTTAGCTTTTATTTTTTAGTAAGGAACAACATGTACAAACTGATTGCTCTTGATATGGACGGCACACTGCTCAACAGTGAAAAAGTGATTTCTCAAGAGAACAAAGACGCAATTGCCAAAGCACGTGCAGCAGGTGTGAAAGTAGTTCTGGCTTCTGGTCGCCCTTTAGAAGGTATGCAGAGTAAGTTAGACGAGCTTTCAATCAACGGCGAAGATGACTTTGTGCTCTTCTACAACGGCTCTATGGTTCAAAACGTCTCTACAAAAGAACTCATTCATAGTGAAATCAGCAATGGTAAAGCCGCGAAAGAGATCGCAGCACTAGCTGAACAGCTTGGTGGTTATGTTCATGCATTCAGCAAGATTCATAGCTTAATCACCCCTGAAAACAATGAGTACACCGCTATTGAAGCGCGTATTAACGGCTTAGAGATTACCGAGTTCGACTTTTCTCAACTAGAAGACGACCACGAAATCATCAAAACTATGATTGTCGCTGAGCCAAGCAAACTCACCGAAATCATCAGCAAGTTACCACAAGAGCTTAAGACTCAGTTTACTATTGTGCAAAGTGCACCATTCTTCTTAGAGTTTTTAAACCCAAATTCAAACAAGGGTGTGGGTATTGAGGCTATTGCTAAACATTTGGGGGTTACTGCAGAAGAAGTGATCTGCATGGGCGATGCTGAAAACGATCACCATATGCTTGAATACGCGGGCATGGGTATCGCGATGGAAAACGCAATGGAAGAAACCAAGAAGCTTGCTGATTACATTACAGCAAGCAATGACGAGCACGGTGTAGCTGTCGCGATTGAAAAGTTTATCTTCAACTCGTAAGCACTAGATAGAGCCCTTTGCTTTATCTGACTCACCTAAATTACATTGATATAAAGAAGGCTGTGCATTGCACAGCCTTCTTTTTACATGAGTCGTTCCACTTATTATTGTCTAGCCCAAGGCAGACGAAATGCCACGACACCGATCAAAATCAAGATTGGAAAACGTAAGGTCTCGACAATAAAAGAAGCGATACCACTAAATGAGACGAAGCTGCCTGCCCAACTGATCAACAAATTGCCGGCAAGTAACATCACAATAACCCCAACCACGATCTTAAATGAGAACTGACCCACCAAAGGTTTTGAGTCCGTTAACGTTACTAAACATGCAATCGTCATCAAAATCGCCAACCAAAAAGTGAATGTCGGCAATGGCCAGATAACTGTCAGCACAATCGAAATCAAGCATAAGCCCCACCACACAGCTTTAGAACTTAGCAATACACTGATATCGACATCAGGTTTCGCGTCTAACCTCACGATATGCCACGTCGCTAATGCGCCCATAACGCCGCCCATCAGTACGTCACTAAAGAATGCACTGCCAGAGTATGACTTAAACAGCATGATCCAAAGTAAACCAACGACCACCATCGCGAGCGATTTTTGGTCAAACAAACGCTTTAGCTTCCAAAGAACTAACAAGGTTAAGCTAACCCACAAGGCGGCTAACAGACTTGGAAAGCTATACCCACTGCTCATCACCAATTTCAATGTTGGAAGGTAGGCATGTGGGCGTGGAAATCCAAAGCCTTGATGAGCAATTAAAGTCAGCAGAGTTACTGATATCAGCGTGAAACCAAATTTCAACGCGAAATTACGGCCAAAATGCCAGGCGACTAGCGGCAAGATAACGATAAAGATCCACGGCTTTGCTAATAAGTCTGTCAAAAGTACCGTATTAGCAAAAACATTCGGCAGGTTATCGAACGTGTTTTGAAGTGAAACAATCCCGTTCAATTCAACTTGATGAACTTTAGGAGCTGCGCCCACCAGCTCAGTCACGTAAGTCACCGGCTGATTTGTCGCGGATAGAAAGAACTCGTTAATCTCGGACCATTGTTCAGGGTAGCGATATTGGTTTGCTTCCAATTCCGTTGGCGGCAATAACATCGCACGACTCACTTCCACTCCATAATGAGGAGCGAACCAAATTGGTAGCTCAAAGCCACCTAACTCATTTCGAGCTTGGTAGCTGATCACTTCAGAATCAGAAATACAATCATACACAACGGCACTGTCGGTATAACCCAATACATCACCGACCGTAACGGATAAACCCGCCTCTTCCCAAGTTTCACGTTGTGCTGCAACCGCTGGCGGTTCACCAGAAACAACGGTACCACCCGGCAAAGATAAATGACCTGTGATCAATTCATCAACCAACACGATTTGGTTATCAGCACGTACTACACACAAAGCGCCCGCGATATGATCAGGCAAGGTGTTGTTAGCCCAAGCGGAAGTAGCACTCAAAAGAGACAAAATAAAAACTAATAAATATCGAATAACCAACGAATTTACCTAAAAATAAGAGAAGAAAGAGAAGACTGCTAATGCATCGAGCCTATTGTAATCAAACCCACACAAAATCGCTGTCTATGTTTTGTTCAAAGCCTTTCTCATCCATTGAATGTGAGGTGTGAACCCCATTTTTTGATAGAAGTCCTTGGCAGGTGAATTAAAGTCCCAAACCTCTACAAAAACCTGGGTGACACCATAGTCTTCAAAAGTAGATTCAACGCGATTAAACAACATTTGAGCCACATCCGCTTTTCGGTATTCTGGCAACACAAAAAGCTCATCGACACTGCCCATCTGAACCGGTTTACTCACGGTAGAAATAAGCTCACAAAAATGTCCCGAGATGAAGCCAACAATCAGCTCGCCTTTTAATGCCACATACACCAGACACTCAGGGTCATCTAAGTATCGTGCAATACTCTTTTCCTGTTCTATATCTTCCGCCGTTTTAAAATGTTCAGGACACGCAATATGATGATGGTGGTGAAGATCAAACATCAACTCATTCAGTTGCTCTAGATCGGTGTGCTTTGCAGCCCTTAAGGTGACATTCATGACAAGTACGCTTCTCAAACCCAATTGATAATTAAACTGAGTCTAGTTTACTTGCAGTGAGTATCTATACAAGTTATTGAATTAATTCGTTGTTTGAACTGCGTGTTTTAGATGCAAAAATGGCCACATAGAGTGACCATTTGTTTTGATTTGGATTGAACCGATGAAACGTGTATCGAAGCTCTCGCTTTATGCGCCGTTGTCTTCTTTCTCTTCATTGAGTTCAGCAAGCTGTTGTTCCAGTTCAATAAGCTTAATTTCCGCTTCCACTTCGGCAACTCGCTTTTCAGCGTCAGTACGATTATCTTGCGCTAAGCCGTCTGCCGTCACTTGAGTTCGCTGAGCATTTCGTGCGTCATCCGTATCTTTCATAGAACCCGCAACACCACCAGTCACACCACCTAACGCAGCGCCCTTAACGGCCAAGCTTGCGTCTCCAGTCAGCGCACCCGCTGTCGCTCCTATTAAAGCACCACCAATCGCACCACGATTACGCGCTGCGTTTTCATTTTCGTTGTCAGTTGCAGGAGATGCACAGCCAGAAAGAGTCACAATCAGTGTCGCTAAAAGGAAAGGTTTAGTGAATGTCATAGGAGTCTCGCTTAGTTCTTCGTTTGGAATGAAGCCATCTTAAATAGAACCGTTAACGAGATAAATAAAGCCAAGTTTAGACGATACATAATGTTCAGCTATGTATCATTCAACCAACACATCATTAGAGGATGACATATATCCCTTGATTGAACTCTGCCCATCAAAAATGAAACAACGAAAAAACAAAAAGCGACCAATAAGGTCGCCTCAATAACTCTTCTCTCTATAGCTTTTTAGTTCAACTTAGCCTTTGGACCAAAAATTCTGCATTTCGGCTGCGCTAACGGGTGGCCTTACACCGCAATCCCGATAATGGTTTTTATCACCTATACCCAGTATCTTGCCTTTTTCCTCATCAATCATAGCGGCGACTTGTACACCGTCTCCTTGGTGGCGAGTCAGCACCACGATTTCGCCCGCTCTTTGTGACTTCACCGCGCCTAAAATTTGATACTCGTAGCGGCCTTTTCTTGAATTGACGATCATCTTAGAGTTAATTGGATCAGCATCATACCCGACACCAATATCAAACACGGCTTGGTACAAATCGACACCTGTCTTGGAGACGCATTTAAATATCTTGGGATGGCTCAAAGGCTCTAGTAGTGCCCGACTCGCTTCATCCTTTGAAATACTGGCATTCGCAACGCCACTAACAAGTAAAGCAATCAACAAAAAGTAAGCTCGCATAAAAAGACCTCATTATTCGTATTTCATAATGAGGTCATAGTAAATGCGATGAATGGTGAGATGAATAAAGCCGAGTTTAGATAAAGCATCACGCTGAGTTATGCTTCAATAATCCAGAGCAAGCTCAATCTAAACCACCACACCAAAGCCAAGGTTCAACCTAGCGTTTACTTGCCGAGCTTTTCGGCAATTTCCGTTAAGCTTGTTGGATCATCAATCGTTGAAGGAACCACATACTGCTCGCCTTCTGCGATTTGTCGGATGGTTCTACGCAAGATCTTACCCGAGCGTGTCTTAGGTAACCTCTCTACCACCAAGGCTTGCTTAAAGCATGCAACCGCACCAATCTCGTTACGAACCTTACCCACTAACTCAGCTTGCAGTTCAATGCCATCGACTTTCACTCCATCTTTTAGCACGACCAAACCGAGTGGCAGTTGTCCTTTCAAGTCGTCGTGAATACCCACAACAGCACATTCAGCAATCGCAGGGTGACCACCCACGATCTCTTCCATTTCACCAGTAGACAATCGATGCCCAGCAACGTTAATAACATCATCAATACGCCCCATGATAAATAGGTAACCATCTTCATCGAGATAACCACCGTCACCAGAAACATAATAGCCCGGGAACTGACTCAAATAGCCGGATTCAAACCGATCATGATTGCGCCATACCGTGGGTAAACAACCAGGCGGCAATGGTCGTTTGAGTGCGACAAAACCTTGTTGATTCGTTTGTGCGATTTCACCCAACTCATTGAGGATCTCAACTTGATAACCCGGTACAGGTTTGGTTGAAGAACCCGCTTTCACAGGCAAAGACTCAAGTCCTGTAGGGTTCGCAGAGATAGCCCAACCCGTCTCCGTTTGCCACCAGTGGTCGATAACCGGTTTGCTGGTGTGAGATTCAACCCAGTCTAGTGTTGGCGGGTCTAAACGCTCTCCCGCCATGAAAATCGACTTGAGCGATGATAAGTCATACTTGGTGAGTAACTCGCCTTCGGGATCTTCTTTCTTGATGGCTCTAAACGCTGTTGGCGCGGAAAACAACACATCGACCTTGTACTCTTCGCACACACGCCAGAATGCCCCTGGATCTGGCGTTCTGACAGGCTTACCTTCAAACAGAATCGTCGTACAGCCATGAATCAATGGCGCATAAACAATATAGGAATGCCCAACCACCCAACCAACATCAGAGGCCGCCCAAAACACGCCGTCTTGTGGCATATCATAAATAGTGTTCATCGAATATTTCATCGCAACCGCATGGCCGCCATTATCACGGACAACACCCTTGGGTTTACCCGTCGTACCTGATGTATACAAAATATATAGAGGATCGGTTGCCAAAACAGGCACACACTCATGAGGCTCAGCGCCTGCAACGGCTTGTTGCCAATGCAAATCACGCTCATTGTTTAACTCTGCAAGACATTGCTCTCTTTGGAACACTACGACTTTTTCAGGCTTCCAACGGCTGTCCATGATGGCTCGGTCAACCATCGGTTTATACGGTAGAACTTTGTTGATTTCGATACCACATGAGGCAGTAATCAACACTTTAGGTTCAGCATCTTCAATTCGTACTGCAAGCTCATGCGGAGCAAATCCGCCAAACACCACAGAGTGCACCGCACCGAGTCGAGCACAGGCTAGCATTGCCATTGCAGCTTCAGGAATCATCGGCATGTAGATAACCACACGATCGCCTTTGGTTACACCCTGTTGTGCCAACATACCAGCGGTTTTAGCCACTTGCTCGCGCAGCTCATTGTAAGTGTAAGACGACTTGATACCCGTGACCGGTGAATCATAAATCAGCGCGACCTTATCACCACGGCCATGTTCACAATGATAATCCAACGCCAACCAGCAGGTATTCATCACCCCATCAGGAAACCAGCGCTCAATACCGTTATCGTCATTTTGTAATATCGTTTTTGGTGACTCAAACCAATCTATCGCTTGTGATTGTGTTTCCCAGAACGAATTGGGGTCTTCCCTCGCCCATTGATACTCGGTGATGTAATCTGTTTTTCTAGTCATTCGATTCGTAGCAGACATAGTGCCTCCTCCATGATTTATCCATTTTTCCAAGCGCCTAGCTTTTGGCCGTTCACTTGGGTGCACTCTTTTCTCAGCGTTGTGTTCGTGAATAGTCAACCGTTCACGACAATCGCTTTACTTAGGAAAAGGCACACGGATGGCACCTTCCATGATCACTCGGGCACTACGACTCATTATCGCCCTTTCTATTTTCCAACCGCTTTCGGTCTGCAAAGCTTTAGCTCCCACCTTTAAGGTTCCTGATGGATGACCAAAAGTCACAAAATCACGGGAGCCCTCACCGGCTGCTAAGTTCACTAACGTACCCGGAACACTCGCCGCTGAAGCAATGGCGACCGCAGCTGTGCCCATCATGGCGTGATGCAGTTGCCCCATAGACAAAGCTCGCACCAGAAGGTCGGTGTCGTCAGCTGATACCGATTTACCACTTGAAGCTTGGTACGCTTGGGGGTTAGCAACAAACGCGACTTTCGGTGTGTGTTGACGTAATTCCGCTTCTTCTAAGGAATCAATAAGCCCCATTGCAACTGCGCCATGTGCTCGGATGGATTCAAACAGTGCCAAGGCTTTTACATCACTGTTGATATCCGATTGAAGTTCAGTGCCTTGATAGCCCACAGATTCCGCATCAACAAAAATAGTCGGTATTCCAGCGTTGATGTACGTCGCTTTGATACAGCCCAGCTCAGGAACATCTAAGAAATCGACAACATTCCCTGTTGGAAACATAGAACCACTCGCGTCTGCTGGGTCTAGGAAATCAACCTGAATTTCAGCTGCTGGGAAAGTAACACCATCGAGTTCAAAATCACCCAATTCTTGGACTTCACCATTAACGATAGGCACGTGGACAATGATGGTTTTCTCTATGTTCACTTGCCATACTCGCACCTCGACCACACCGTTTTCTGGAATGCGATTCGAGTCGACTAAGCCACTATGAATAGCAAATGGACCAACCGCTGCAGAGAGATTTCCGCAATTGCCACTCCAATCGACAAACGGCTTGTCTATCGCCACTTGACCAAAGAGATAATCAACATCGTGATCGGCTTTACTGCTCTTCGAAACAATCACGGTTTTGCTGGTACTGGATGTTGCGCCTCCCATACCATCGGTTTGCTTGCCATACGGATCTGGACTGCCAATGACTCGCAGAAGTAATGCATCTCTCGCTTCTCCAGCAACTTGCGCTGAATCAGGTAAGTCATTCAAGCTAAAGAAGACACCTTTACTCGTTCCTCCCCGCATATAGGTTGCAGGCACCTTTATCTGTTTAGTGTTCATCACAAGCTCCTACTGGGCGAGAAAGTCTTTGGCGAAACGTTGCAACACGCCACCAGCACTGTACACATTCACTTCGTCTGCGGTATCTAGTCGGCAGGTTACTGGCACATCAAGTTTTTCACCGTTTTTACGAGTGATCACTAAAGCCAAATCAGAACCCGCTTCAATTTCGCCGTACACGTCGTAAAGCTCAGTGCCGTCCAGCTCTAAAGTATTTCGATCCGTTCCCGCTTTGAATTGCAGGGGCAACACGCCCATACCGACTAAGTTGGTTCTGTGGATTCGCTCAAACCCTTCAGCCACAATTACTTCAACACCCGCTAAGCGCACCCCTTTGGCCGCCCAGTCGCGTGATGAACCTTGTCCGTAATCCGCGCCAGCAACAACAATCAAAGGCTGTTTACGGTTCATGTAGGTTTCTATCGCTTCCCACATTCGCGTAACCTGTCCTTCTGGCTCAACTCGTGCCAATGAACCTTGTACGATTTCTCCAGCGTCTTTCACCATTTCATTAAACAGCTTCGGGTTGGCAAAGGTTGCTCGCTGCGCGGTTAAATGATCGCCTCGATGGGTCGCGTAAGAGTTAAAGTCCTCTTCCGGCACTTCCATTTTCGCCAAGTATTCACCTGCCGCACTCGAAGCGAGAATCGCATTTGAAGGCGATAGATGATCCGTGGTGATGTTGTCGCCAAGAATCGCTAACGGCCTCATACCTGAAAGGCTTCGTTCTCCCGCAAGAGCTCCTTCCCAATAAGGTGGCCTGCGAATATAAGTACTTTCAGGTCGCCAGTCATAAAGCGGCTCACTAGTAACTTGTTCCTCGTCTGGCTGGAACATCTTGATGTAGATTTGTTGAAATTGCTGAGGCTTAACATGCTCACCGACAACCGCATCAATTTCTGCATCACTTGGCCACAAATCACTTAAATGGATTGGATTGCCGTTATTGTCTGTACCTAGGCTGTCTTTTTCGATATCAAAGCGAATCGTACCCGCCAAGGCATAAGCAACCACCAATGGCGGTGACGCTAAAAACGCTTGTTTCGCATAAGGATGGATTCGACCATCGAAATTTCGATTCCCAGATAACACAGCGGTTGAATACAGGTCGCGGTCGATGATCTCTTGTTGGATTTTAGGATCCAACGCCCCACTCATTCCGTTACAGGTAGTGCACGCATAGCCGACGATACCGAAGCCTAATTGTTCAAGTTCAGGAAGCAAATCTGCCGATTCGAGATATAACTTGGCGACTTTTGAGCCTGGAGCGAATGACGTTTTCACCCAAGGCTTACGAACTAATCCAAGCTGATTAGCTTTCTTAGCCACCAATGCAGCGGCGACCACATTCCTTGGATTACTAGTATTGGTACAAGAGGTAATTGCTGCAATGATCACGGCACCATCTGGCATTTGGTCGTCGGAATATCGCTCAGCGTGCTGCTCTTTCCAAGATGCTTGACTGATTCCTTGCTTGGCAAGTTCGCTGGTTGGCAAACGGCGATGAGGGTTGGATGGCCCTGCAAGGTTGCGTTCAACTTTAGACAAATCAAACTCAAGCACACGTTCGTATTGAGCGGAATCTAAGTCATCAGCCCAAAGTCCGGTTTGTTTGGCGTAACACTCTACCAATTCAACCTGTTCAGGCTCTCGCCCTGTAAGCTTGAGGTATTGAATGGTCTGTTCATCGATGTAGAACATACCCGCTGTCGCACCATATTCTGGTGTCATGTTAGATATTGTTGCGCGGTCACCAATAGTCAGTGCACGAGCCCCTTCGCCAAAGAACTCCAAATAGCTTGAGACTACTCTCTGATTGCGAAGGAACTCAGTAATCGCAAGCACAATATCCGTTGCGGTTATCCCTTCTTGTCTTTGACCCGTTAACTTCACGCCAACGATGTCCGGTAAGCGCATCATAGAAGGACGACCCAACATCACCGTCTCAGCTTCCAAGCCACCAACACCAATCGCAATAACGCCCAGAGCATCAACGTGCGGTGTATGGCTGTCTGTACCAACACAGGTATCTGGGAACGCAATGCCTTCTTTAGATTGAATAACCGGAGACATTTTCTCCAAGTTAATCTGGTGCATGATCCCGTTACCCGCAGGAATTACACTCACGTTTTTAAACGCGGTTTTACACCATTCAATAAAGTGAAAACGGTCTTCGTTTCGACGCTCTTCAATGGCGCGGTTTTTATCAAACGCTTCACTATCAAAGCCTGCGTGTTCCACAGCTAAAGAGTGATCAACAATCAATTGAGTTTCGACCACTGGGTTTACCTTAGCAGGGTCGCCACCTTGGTCAGCAATTGCATCCCGTAAACCAGCTAAATCAACCAAAGCGGTTTGACCTAGAATGTCATGACACACGACACGTGCAGGATACCAAGGAAAATCTAGATCGCTCTTGCGTTCAATGATCTGCTTTAAGCTGTCTTCAAGGGTATCTGGATTACAGCGCCTTACCAATTGTTCCGCCAAGACTCGCGACGTATACGGCAAGGTTTTATAGCTGCCCGGAGATATCGATTCTATCGCCTCACAAGCGTCGAAATACTCTAAATGAGTACCTGGTAAAGGCTTACGGTACTGATTTCGTTCAAGGTTCTGGGTCCGTTCAATTTTCACATCAGACATACATCCACCATTATCTGTTAGATTCTATTCGTTGTTTCTTGAGGCCTTGTCATATGAAGACGGAAGTCACCTCAAGACATAAGTCGGCTCGTTATAGAGGGCTAACGTAGATGAATAGGTAGCCAGTCTTGATGCTCTGGGCCTGTGTAGTCTGCGCTTGGACGAATGATGCGATTGTTTTCTCTTTGTTCGAACACGTGCGCCGTCCAACCTGTGAGGCGGCTCATCACAAAAATTGGCGTGAACAGTTTGGTTGGGATATCCATGAAGTGATAAGCCGATGCATGGAAGAAGTCAGCGTTACAAAACAAGCCTTTCTCTCGCTTCATAACGGCTTCAACGCGCTCAGACACGGCATAAAGCTGTTCATCACCCACCTCTTGGGCAAGCTCTTTTGACCAGCGTTTGATTAAGGCGTTTCGTGGGTCGCTTTCACGATAAATGGCATGACCGAAGCCCATGATTTTGTCTTTATTAGCAAGCATCTTCATGATGTTCGCTTCAGCTTCATCGGCAGTTTTCCAATCTTGGATCATTTCCATCGCGGCTTCATTTGCACCGCCATGCAAAGGACCTCTCAATGTTCCGATCGCCGCTGTAACGCACGAATGAATATCCGACAAGGTTGAAGCACAAACACGAGCAGCAAAGGTTGAAGCGTTAAACTCATGTTCCGCGTAAAGGGTGAGCGAACAGTGCATCACCTTCTTATGGAGTTCACTTGGCGCCTTGTCTGTAAGCATCTTCAAGAAGTAGCCACCTAAACACTCTTCACTTTGATCTTCAGTATCAATTCGCACACCATCATGGCTAAAGCGGTACCAATAACAAATAATGGCAGGGAAAAGCGCAAGCATGCGTTCGGTCGCAGACAGTTGTTCAGAAAAGTCAGATTCTTGCTCTAAATTACCTAGCATTGAACAACCCGTTCTCATCACATCCATAGGATGAGCATCTGCAGGGATCAGTTCTAAGGCCGCTTTCAATGGCTGAGGTAAACCACGCAGGCCAACTAACAAGGCTTTGTATTCATCTAGCTCTTTTTCAGTGGGTAAGTGACCTCTTAGTAACAGGTGAGCCACTTCTTCAAACTGAGCGTGATTGGCAAGGTCAGTAATATCATAGCCACGATAAGTTAAACCCGTTCCTGACTGGCCTACGGTACATAGCGCGGTGGTTCCAGCACTTTGGCCACGTAGCCCTGCACCACCAATCGCAGGTGTACTGGTTGGTTTCGCGCTTTCATTCTTGTCTACGTTATTGTTCGCCTTTGACGCATTGTCGACAGTTGCTTTATCACTCAAAGATACAGACATGTTGAACTCCTTTTCTTTGTTAGCCGCCTGCACTCTTTGGTGCTGACTCTTTATATGTCCGACGCTTGTTTAAAATCGGAACTGGATATGGCGACTAACCATTTCACGTTATTGGATTAAGTTGATTTTTATTAATTAAAGTTGGATTTATTCTTCACTTGAAAACAACTGATCAAGCTTGTTCTCGTAATCGTGGTAATTCAGGTGCTCGTAGAGCTCTTTACGGGTTTGCATTGAATCCAGCAGAGCTTCTTGATTGCCTTCAACTAGCAAGTGCTTATAAACATTCTCTGCCGCTTTATTCATCGCACGGAACGCGCTCAATGGGTAAAGCACCATGTCGACACTTGATTGGGCTAACTCGTGACAGTTGTAGAGTGGTGTTTGGCCGAACTCAGTGATGTTGGCCAAGATAGGCACATGTTTACCCGTTGCTGATTTCAGCGCCGCTGAGAACTTCACGTATTGATCGAGTTGATTCATCGCTTCAGGGAAAATCATGTCTGCGCCCGCTTCAACACACGCAATTGCTCGTTCAATCGCACTGTCTATTCCTTCAACCGCCAATGCATCCGTACGCGCCATAATCACAAAGCTTTCGTCGGTTCTGGCATCGGTTGCCGCTTTCACTCTATCGACCATCTCTTGCTGACTAACAATTGCTTTATTTGGACGGTGACCACAGCGTTTCTGAGCCACCTGATCTTCCATGTGAATTGCCGCTGCTCCCGCCTTTTCCATCGCGCGAATCGTACGTGCGATATTGAACGCGCCACCGAAACCCGTGTCGATATCCACCAGCAAGGGCAAATCACACGCATTGGTAATACGTTCAACATCCACCAACACATCGTTTAGTGTGGTGATGCCTAAATCAGGCAAACCGTAAGACGCATTGGCGATGCCTCCACCAGACAAATAAATCGCCTGATGACCCAAGTTCTTTGCCATCATCGCGCAATACGGATTCACCGTACCGACGATCTGCAATGGATCGTTGTCTTTCACAGCTTGTCGGAACTTTGCTCCTGCTGATAACTTCATAATGACGCTCCCTGTTAATTGTTTATTTCTAATCTTTGTGACTACTGATATTTAGCTCTTGCCAACGCAGATCCGCAGGCAAATACCAGTCGCCTTTTAATCAAGATCTTTGGATTGAATTTGTTGTTCGATAAGTAGTCGACTGCCCGAGATGTGTCTTCGCATTAGCATTTCTGCTAGCTCTTCATCTCGGTTACGAATCGCTTGTAGGATATATTTGTGTTCATCTAGCGCCTCTTTTGGTCGAGACTGTGCTCTAGGTGATTGGTAGCGATACATGCGCAATAAGTGATAAAGCTCATCACACAACAACGAAATAAGTTTGCTATTGCGACTGGCTTTAATAATTCGGTAATGGAAATCGAAATCCCCATGTTGGTGGAAGTAGGAAGAACCTTCGACTTCATCGATGTGTTGGGAATGTGTCGACAATAAGCCTTCAAGCCCAATCAACTCTTCTTGCGTGATGTGTCTCGCCGCTAATCGAGCAGCCATGCCTTCTAATGCCTCTCGCACTGCGTAAAGCTCTAATAATTTGTCAGCCGAAAAGGTAATAACTCGCGCGCCAACATGAGTAATACGTTCAATTAGGCCAAGCCCTTCGACTCGCATTATCGCTTCACGTAATGGCCCTCGACTTACCTCGAAGCGTTTAGCCAGTTCAGGTTCCGAGATCTTACTGCCCGGTGGTAGTTCACCATTAACAATCGCTTCAACGAGGTATTCAGTCAGGCTTTCCGACTTGGTGTTTTCTTTGTCACTAACACGAGTTTTCGTGTTTGCACTTAAGGTGAGATCTTTTATCGCAGTATTCATATTCACGCTGCTCACTTCTGATTGTTGAACCTTAATTGTCAACAATTCCATAACATGAACATAAAATACACGATTAAATTGTCGACAATCAAGCAAATTGTCGACAATTTAGACTAAGGTAGTATTTTTATTAATCAGTCGAGAATTAGTAAAACGAAGCAGTAAAACGAAGCAGTAAAAGATTATAAATACATGTTATTCATTAACTTAAACAATGAAAGAGCCTGCCAAATTCTTACTTACCCTTAAATTGCTCGAAAACAATGTGTCGACAACTGATAGATCAACTTGTTAAACATAGATCCATTCATGTAGATCATGCGAACTCAACCAAGAAACAGATATCAACACCCCTCCTCTCCGTTTAACTCCAAACCACAGGTATAAAAAAGGCGCACTGATGTGCGCCTTTCATTCATCGAACTCGTTCTAACCAGCCAACCTTTGGTCAAGCAATCTGACAAGTGACCTCGAGGTATTTATTGATGTCGACAAAATCAATCTGTTCCGGTTTGAGATACTCTTCGGCATAACGAACATGCGTGCCACTGGTTAAGAACAATCTAAACAGTTCAATGTCGATATGCTCATCCAGCGCCATTTTGTGCATGATGTCGACAGCAACACTAATCGGCTTCGCTTTCTTGTAAGGTCGATCGGCAGCGGTTAACGCCTCAAAGATATCCGATATCACCAGGATACGTTCAGGGATTGAAAGATCATCAGCAGTCAGCTTCCTTGGGTAGCCTGTACCTTTAAGGGTTTCATGGTGAGTAGAAGCGTAACGAGGTACGCGGCTTAGCTCTTTCGGGAATGGCAGGTTTTCAAGCATCTTGATGGTGCCAAGCATGTGCTCATTTATCTTGAACCTGTCTTCAGCGGTCAATGTGCCTCGTGCAATGCTTAGGTTATAGACTTCACCTAAATTGTATAAGTGCTCAGGAACGTCCATTTTTATCTGATGTTTCGGGTCAAATTCTAATGGCCTATCTCTTTTCACGATATGCTCCGGCTTATCACTCAGAAGCGGCTCTGTCGCAGGCAAGCTTGAACTCGATACCCTATTCATCGCTTCAATTGGCGATAGGCCGAGTTGATCGTCGAAATTACGAGTCCAAATCGTTTCAGCAATAGAACGAATACGTGCGACCTTATCATCACTCATGAATTCACCACCCACGTTCGATGTCGCGATAAACGCAAAGTCATCTTGTAGTTGTTGCTTCGTCGCTGCGAGCTCATCAGTTATCTGTTGCGTGGGTAGTTTCCCTTCAAGTTGTTTTCTCAAAGCCACAATTTCAGCATCACGCCAAAGTACTTCAAATCGCGTTCTCACCTCGTGAATTCGGTTGTAGTTCGCTTCTAGCTTCGAACCTTTATCGACGATGTGCTCAGGTGTCGTGATCTTGCCACAATCATGAAGCCAAGCTGCAATCCTAAACTCACGGCGCTCATCATCATTCTCAAACTTAAAGTCTTTGAAGTGCTCAGATTGTGATTGTTCAGCCGCGTCAGCTAGCATCAAACCGAGTTCAGGCACACGATTACAATGCCCTGCCGTATAAGCGGATTTATCATCGATCGCTTGAGCGATGAGCTTGATAAACGACTCAACAAACGCCTCTTGAGTTTGCTCATGTTGCTTGAGTTCTGTCGACATCTCCTTGACTGCAACCGACAACTCCCATATTTCCTTAATTCGAGTATCCAGCACGGTCACGCTGTCATAATCACGCAGTTTAATCTTACTCGTCTCTGCTTTCAATTGACGAATAGGACGGACAATAGGCGCACCAAAGATCCAAGCTACAGGTAAGGTTAGGCTCATCAAAAGCACGGTCACGCCAATAGAGGTCGCCACTCGCTTGTTCACCGCACTGTAAATTTCCGCTTCTGGTATCGCTACTGCAAAATATTCAGAGTACTGCTCGCCAGTCTCAATCTTTTTCAGATATAAACGCTTAGCTTCTCCATTGAGCACAATCTTAACCATTTCGCCTTCGGTGGTCGCTGTCGCAGTTCTATCATAAAGCTCCGTATAAGGAATAGTTGTGCCTGTATTTAGGGCCGGATGTTGAAACCACTTTTGCGATAGTGCGGCTTTCTGTTCATCCGTTAATGCATTTATGGCTTGGTTGATGATTGGTAACAGCTGTTGATGTTTATTCTGTAGCACAATGTGGAACTGATTTGGATAGCTCGCTTTCAAGTCCGAGAGAGCTTCATTAACTTTGAGGTTTGCATGGAAAAACTTATCCAATGAAAATGAAAGTACGGGCTTAGCGTCCAGTACCGCAAAATATTCGCCATTCTCAACAGCATCCAATGCCGATTCCATGTCGGAAAACTCAACAAGATCGATATTTGGGAAGTCTATTCTCAACCGAGGTGTAATCGACCACCCTGATAGAATCGCGACTTTTTTACCTTCAAGTTCAGCGTAATTTGATAGGGTTTGGACGTCACCTCGAGTGACAACAGAGAAAGGCAGTTCATAGATAGCGTCAGTGTATAGACCTTTCACGCCGTTGCTTTCGTAGTTCTGAATTGAATGCAGGCCATCAATGCTTCCCTCTTGAAACTTGCCGGTTAACTCCGCCCACGAAAAGCCATCCACAAATTCAAACCTAACCCCGCTCATCTCACTGATCATTTTTAAGAGATCAATCGCGTAACCGTGTGGTTCTCCAGATACAGAGAAGTCCATCGGTCCCCAATCATTTTGATTAGAGAACAACAAAGGAGGTGTTTTTTCTATGATGACTTGTTGCTCATAAGACCAATTGATTTCATTAGCTTGAGGAAGTACTTGTGTCGTTTCAATATCGCGGTTAGACGCAATAATGTTGCCGGATTTGGAGTATAAGAAAGATTCAACCTGACTGTCTTCATCAAGATCCAACGCGCTCGCAGATAACTTACTTGCCAGAGATGACAAGACAATATCGATACCTATCACATGTTGGGTATCGCCAACAGCTTTTGATTCAAAGGCTAAAGAATAGGTTTGTCCGGTGATCTGGAGATGTTGGAAAAGGTAAGGTTGCGTTTTTTCAACCGTCTCTGTATTTGCGGATACGTACCAAGGCCTTGTCGTCGGAAAGTAATTGCTCGGTTCTGTCTTTGACTCTCTAAGGTTAAACTCAAGGTCATAGTATTTGGTCGTGCGGATACGGCTGGCTTCTCTGTCACTGATCTCAATAACAACCCAGCGATCTGAGCTATCAGCACCGATTTTATCTCTAACAAAAGGAGAAGATTCCAGATTTATGATTTGGAAGAAACGCTCGTTAGAAGAACCTATATAGATACTGTAAAACAGCGGATTGTCTTTTATCGCTTCAGAGAGGATTCCACGCGACTCTTCTCGAGAGATTTGATGGCTAATAGAGCGATGTACTGAAGAGAGTAAACGAGCGGTATTTATCGCATCAGAATCGACGTTACCGATATAGTCGCTTAAGTCCTGAGATACCATGGTCAACTTCGACAAGGTATGCTCCGTCGCCATTTTTTTACTGAAGTAATATTGAAGTGAAACTGCAACGATCGCAGTCAGCACCGTTGCAAGCAAAAACATCCCTCCAACGGTAAACCGTAACGAGATTTTTGTGTTCGTCATTATTCTATCCTTGAATAACCACTAGCCCAGAAATGTAACATGCTAGCAATATTTATATTATTACTACGGCATACTATCTCTAGCAACACATTATTCTATATATTATTTAAGATCTCCCTATATCCCCCTCTGCGTCGCAATAACCTCGTATTTAAATGACATTTAACAATATAAATCAGCAACTAATTACCATAATTAAATTGATGGTATTTGTTTTCATAAAATGGAAACACCTCACGCCTTTGTTATGATGCTTATTATATTATTTACTTTATGCTATAAATTTAGATATAAAGTTTTAACATCAAGTCAGTTCGTTAGTATCGACATAACCTTATGTCAGAACATCTTCGAGCATTATCAGGCGAGCCTATGACGGATAATTTCTCCCCTTCTGCCAGTACGATTGTGGCAAAAGATTCTAAAAGCAACGAGCATGCAGTCAGCGATTTTGCTATTTCTGAGTACTTATCGAAGCCTTTTAAAATCGAACTCACAGTCATTTCAAAGAACTTCGTTATCGATGACCAACTGGGCCAAAAACTCTCTATCACCCGCTTTGTTAATGACACCGATAACTTGACCGCTACGCGAGTATTCAACGGCATTGTTACACAAGTTCAACTGCTGGGTATGGACAGTAATCTGCAGTACTCTAGTTACCGTGTCACCCTAAGGCCATGGTTCTGGTTATTGAAACACACCCACTCTTTCCGTGTTTATCAAACCCAATCGACCAAAGACATCGTTTCAGATGTGCTAACCCAAGCTGGTTTCAGTGGCTCCTTTAAGGCTGGCACGATGCCCTCATCGAAACGTGAATATTGCGTTCAATACGATGAAAGCGACTTTGATTTTGTTACGCGCTTGTTGGCTGAGGAAGGCGTTCACTACTTTTTCCAGCACAGTGATTCCGATCATCTAATGATGCTTCAAGATGCGCAGAGCCCTTTTCAAAAGTCTGATGCCAGCAAACTCGACATGATTGAAGTTCCTTCAGGCAGTAATCCATTACTTGATAAATGGATGCCACAAAGCCAGTTTCATGGCGCCAGCATCGAATTAACGAGTTATGACTACTCACAGACTAAACTTGTGAGCAGTAAAGAGAAGAAATCCAGCCATACAATCGCTAACAACACCAAGTTAACGAAACAGTTTTACCCGAAACTTGGCATCACGGGTGGAATGGAAGATCTCGCCAGTAATCTAGTTAAGCGACGTATTGAGCAACTCGAGCAAAACTATCAAACTGTCGAAGCCGAAGCACAACACGATTCATTTGAATTAGGTACTTGGTTCTCACTGTCATCCCACTTAGACAAATCTCAACTCGGCGATTATCTGGTCACGGAACTCCACATTCGATACAGCACTGAAAACCATTGCGAGACACGCCTCACTCTACTTGATACTTCAATTCCTAATTACCCGACACCGCGAGATAAGGCCAGAATACACGGCCTACAAAGCGCAATTGTCGCAGGAAGCACCGCGGGTGAGATAAATCAAGATGACCAAGGCAGAGTTCGTATTCAGTTTCATTGGGATACGGAGGCCTCTGGTGACAAAACAAGTTGTTATGTGCGGGTCGCTCAGATGATGGCAGGCAGTGGTTATGGTGCTCAGTTTATCCCGAGAGTAGGACAAGAGGTTCTGGTCAGCTTTATTAATGGCGACCCAGACCAACCGATTATTACAGGAAGCGTCTACAACAGTAAAAATCCGCCGCCTTACAAAGAAGCGAACTCAACGAAAACAGGCATTAGCACTAAGTTAAGTGGATTGGCCAACGAGCTCTATTTCGATGATAAGAAAGACAATGAACTCTTGTATATGCACGCGACCAAAGACTTCACCAAAGAAGTCGAGAACAACCTGACTGAGACAATCAAAGGCGAACTGCTACAGAAAACAACCAAGCAAGTTACCGTCTCAACTGAAGATAACTACACACTGAGCTCAGACAAAGCGATCAGTGAGAAAGGTAAGTCCATCTCGCTAGAAGCCGATGACAAGATAGAACTGACGGTAGGATCGAGTAAGATCACCATGTCTTCATCTTCCATCAGTATTGAAGCCAGCAACATTGATATTAAAGCGAGCAGCGCGCTAAACCTCGAAGGGTTGAATGTGACGAGTAAGGCAACATCCGCCAATAAGATATCAGGTGTGACAACCGCTCTCGAAGCAACAAGCTCCAACAGTATCAAAGGACTCAGTGTCGCCATTAAAGCGGATACGACACTGTCAGCTGAAGGCTCATTAAGTGGGCTTTGTTGCGTAAT
>NZ_MCZK01000125.1 GCF_002875945.1 Vibrio lentus | reverse complement strand
AATTCACTATGCCACTTCACTGCCCGTCTTTCCACAGGCTATTCTTAGCCCTCGGTTTTCTCCAGTATCAGACAAGACACCTTTCTTAGCCGTTAGCGCCTCAATTGTCTTATTCGTTATAGATTTGATATTCTTCTTATCAGCCATTTATCGGGGTCCCTTATCGCAATATTGTGCGGCGATTGTATTATCTAGTATAGGAAATAAAAAAACTACACTTTTACCTACACTAATGATCGCGCTGTAGTGAAATCCTTTGATACTTAGTGGGACTTGTTGAAGATCCCAAAAATTCATAACCCATTGATTTAAAGTAACTTAATGCAAAAAGAAACCACTAAAAACAAAGACATAAAAGCAGCACATACACCTATGATGCAGCAGTACCTAAAACTAAAAGCAGAAAATCCAGAAATTTTGCTGTTCTACCGCATGGGAGATTTCTACGAGCTTTTCTACGATGATGCTAAAAAAGCCTCTCAACTCCTCGATATTTCGCTAACCAAGCGTGGCTCTTCAAATGGTGAGCCTATTCCTATGGCTGGCGTTCCATACCACGCTGTTGAAGGTTACCTGGCGAAGTTAGTGCAGTTGGGCGAGTCCGTAGCGATTTGTGAGCAGATTGGTAATCCAGCAACTTCAAAGGGCCCGGTAGATCGCGCTGTCGTAAGAATTGTGACACCGGGAACTGTAACCGATGAAGCATTGCTTTCTGAGCGTGTTGATAACCTGATTGCCTCCATTTACCACCACAATGGTAAATTTGGCTACGCAACGCTTGATATTACTTCTGGCCGATTCCAGCTATGTGAGCCGGAAACCGAAGAAGCAATGGCGGCAGAGCTACAAAGAACATCACCACGTGAACTGCTATTCCCTGAAGATTTCGAACCCGTAAATTTGATGGCAAGTCGTAATGGCAATCGCCGTCGTCCAGTATGGGAATTTGAATTAGATACAGCGAAGCAACAACTCAATCAACAATTTGGTACTCGTGACCTAGTTGGCTTTGGCGTTGAAAGCGCAAAACTAGGTTTATGCGCTGCGGGCTGTTTGATTCAATATGTAAAAGACACGCAACGTACTGCTCTTCCACACATCCGTTCACTCACAATGGATAAGCAAGATCACTCGGTGATCCTTGATGCGGCTACTCGCCGTAATTTGGAGATCACCCAAAATCTCAGTGGCGGCACAGACAACACCCTAGCCGAAGTACTCGATCATACTGCGACTGCTATGGGTAGCCGTATGCTTAAGCGTTGGTTACATCAACCCATGCGTAACATTTCGGCTCTTGATCAACGCCTAGATGCGATTGGTGAGATGAAAGATCTAGCTCTGTTTACTGAGTTACAACCAACGCTGAAACAGATCGGTGATATCGAACGTATTCTTGCGCGTCTTGCACTTCGTTCAGCTCGTCCACGTGATATGGCACGACTTCGCCAAGCAATGGAATACTTGCCAGAGCTTGCAGAAACGCTGACGCAACTTAAGCACCCATACCTCACTCAGCTTGCTCAATATGCATCCCCTGTAGATGAAGTATCAGAGCTGCTTGAGCGTGCGATCAAAGAAAACCCACCGGTGGTTATCCGCGACGGCGGTGTGATTGCAGAAGGCTACAACGCCGAGCTAGATGAATGGCGTGACCTTGCTGCAGGTGCAACCGAGTTTTTGGATAAGCTTGAGCAAGAAGAGCGTGAACGTCACGGTATCGACACGCTTAAAGTGGGCTACAACAACGTACACGGTTTCTTCATTCAAGTTAGCCGCGGACAAAGCCACCTTGTGCCGCCACATTATGTTCGCCGCCAAACACTGAAAAATGCAGAACGCTACATTATTCCTGAGCTGAAAGAGCACGAAGACAAAGTTCTTAGCTCTAAATCAAAAGCCCTAGCTATCGAGAAGAAGTTGTGGGAAGAGCTGTTTGATTTGTTACTGCCTTATCTAGAGCGATTACAAAACATCGCTTCTTCAGTGTCTCAACTGGATGTTCTACAAAACTTAGCTGAACGTGCAGACACCCTTGATTACTGTCGTCCAACCATGACAGAGTCTGCTGGTGTACAAATTCAGGCGGGCCGTCACCCTGTTGTTGAACAAGTGATGGACGAACCGTTTATTGCGAACCCTATCGACCTCAATGATCAACGTAAGATGCTGATCATCACAGGTCCAAACATGGGTGGTAAGTCGACCTACATGCGTCAGACCGCACTCATTGCGCTAATGGCTCATATCGGTTGTTATGTTCCAGCAGAAAGCGCGACGATTGGTTCTATCGACCGTATCTTTACGCGTATTGGCGCATCGGATGATTTGGCTTCGGGTCGTTCAACATTCATGGTTGAGATGACAGAAACCGCGAATATTCTGCACAACGCAACACCAAATAGCCTCGTGCTAATGGATGAAATCGGTCGTGGTACCAGTACTTACGATGGTCTATCTCTAGCTTGGGCAAGTGCTGAATGGCTAGCCAATCAAATCAATGCGATGACACTATTTGCAACGCACTACTTTGAGCTAACTGAGCTACCGAACCAAATTCCAACCTTAGCGAACGTACATTTAGATGCGGTTGAACATGGCGACAGTATTGCCTTTATGCACGCGGTTCAAGAAGGTGCAGCAAGTAAATCTTACGGCCTTGCGGTTGCTGGATTAGCTGGTGTACCTAAAGCGGTGATCAAAAACGCACGTGCAAAGCTGACTCAGCTAGAAGCATTGAGTATCGACTCTCCGACATCAAAGCCAAGTGGCGTTGATATCGCGAACCAACTGAGCCTGATACCTGAACCAAGTGAAGTAGAGCAAGCACTCGCAAATGTTGATCCAGATGATCTAACCCCTCGCCAAGCATTAGAAGAACTCTACCGCTTGAAGAAGTTGCTTTAGTCTCTTGTTATTGTCGCTTTGTACTGTCGTTTGAGTAGACAGCATCAAAGACAAAAGCCACAAACAAAAAAACGCTGACTTATAGTCAGCGTTTTTATTTGTCTTCTATTCAAAGAAACATCATCAGTTCATTTAGTCGTTTTCTACGTTGAACAGATTTTCCATGTTCAAACCTTGCTTGATTAGAATCTCACGTAGACGACGAAGGCCTTCAACTTGAATTTGACGAACACGTTCACGAGTCAGGCTGATTTCACGACCTACTTCTTCTAATGTTGACGGTTCATAGCCAAGTAATCCAAAGCGACGCGCAAGCACCTCTTTCTGCTTAGGATTCAGCTCATCAAGCCAGAAAATCAACGAGTTTTTGATATCGCTATCTTGAGTTGAAACCTCAGGATCCGAGTTGTTGATGTCCGGAATAATATCCAGTAGCGCTTTCTCACCATCACCACCAATCGGCGTATCAACGGAGCTCACTCTTTCGTTTAGACGAAGCATCTTACTCACATCACCAACTGGTTTATCTAGCTTAGAAGCGATCTCTTCAGCCGTTGGTTCGTGGTCAAGTTTTTGTGATAGCTCTCGCGCAGTACGCAGGTAGATGTTCAGCTCTTTCACAACATGAATTGGCAAACGGATAGTGCGAGTCTGATTCATTAGCGCACGTTCAATGGTTTGACGAATCCACCATGTCGCGTAAGTTGAGAAGCGGAAGCCACGCTCTGGGTCAAACTTCTCTACGGCGCGAATCAAACCTAAGTTGCCTTCTTCAATAAGATCGAGAAGTGCAAGACCACGGTTGCTATAACGACGAGAAATTTTTACCACCAAACGCAAGTTACTTTCGATCATGCGTTTGCGTGCTGCTTCATCACCGCGTAGAGCTCGACGTGCATAAAGCACTTCTTCTTCAGCGGTTAATAGTGGTGAGAAACCGATTTCGCCTAAGTAGAGTTGAGTAGCATCTAAACTCTTAGATGTAACTTCAGTCTCTTCTTTCGTTTCGGCTTTCTTTTTGACTGTTCGTTTTGCTTTTCCAAGAGCTTCCGGTTCCGTGGTTGCTTGGTTAAGATCGAACTCTTCTTTGGTTACTGCATTGCTTATACTCATAACGCCTCCCCCTGGCGAAATTAGCATGACATTACAACTTCATATGTCGCTAAATGACTGTGTCACTCCATACAATACGTAATTTTGCATACTGTATTTAAGGTAAATATCGTTTTGGATTTACGGATTTACCTTGGTAACGAATCTCAAAGTGCAGCCTAACACTGCTGGCTCCAGAGCTTCCCATTGTTGCAATCTTCTGCCCTGGTTTCACACTTTGCCCTTCAGATACTAATAGTCGATCGTTATGCGCGTATGCACTTAAGTAATTATCATTGTGCTTCACAATCACTAGATTGCCGTAGCCTCGTAGTGCATTACCCGAATAAACAACCGTTCCCCCTGCAGTAGATACTATTGGCTGACCTCGCTGTCCTGCTATGTCTATGCCTTTATTTCCTTGTTCGCCTACAGAGAAATTCTTGATTACTCTCCCTTTAGTTGGCCATAACCATTTGGATACTTTATCACTTGTTGGTTTGGTGGACGGTGTAACATTCTGTTTACCTTTAGACCCAACATACTCCTTTGATTTGGATTGTTCAACCTTCTTTGGTGGATCTTTTTTCACCGGTTTGGCGGAAGTTTGCGCAGGCTTGGAATTAGAGTTTTTACTCTTTGGTGGCGTGGTTTTTGGCTTACTGCTCGCAGACGCTGTCGTGGCCGCGGCTGCAGGAGCAACCACAGCTGCCGCAACGACCGTTGATTTACCATACGCTGGCGCGCTATAGCTAGGACGCCACAACTTAAGCTTCTGTCCGGGATGAATAGTGTAAGGTGCTGCGAGGTTGTTATAACTCACAAGGTCTTTGACGTCTTTATTGGTGACATAAGCAATGAAATAAAGGGTATCGCCTTTTTTGACTTCATAGTAACTGCCACGATAACTACCACGATCGATCGATGAGTAATTTTTGTTTAGGCTAGAAACTGGCGCAGGCGAGTTAGCCGCACACCCAACAAGTGCACAGCTAAGTAACAAAGTACTTCCTTTAAAAACCTTCGAACGCATCGACTCTCTATCCACCTACACCATTAGTCTTGTTATTAAGCTAGCTCACCAGGAACAAGAGGTACAAACCTTACCATTTCAATCACGCTGGATAAGAACTCATCACCATGGCGAACGATTTTCAGCAACTGTTGTTCATCATCACCAACAGGAATCAACAAGCGACCACCATCTTTTAGCTGCTGCAGAAGTGCTTGAGGGATCGACTCCGCTGCTGCTGTTACAATAATGGCATCAAAAGGCGCTTTTGCTGCCCAGCCTTGCCAACCATCACCATGTTTAGTTGATATGTTGTAGAAATCGAGCTGTTTGAGACGACGCTTAGCATCCCATTGCAATGATTTAATTCTTTCAACCGAATACACATGATCAACCAGCTGAGCTAAGACAGCCGTTTGATAGCCAGAACCCGTACCGATTTCTAAAACACGGCTATTTTGCTGTAATTCTAGCAACTCTGTCATCTTAGCGACAATGTACGGCTGAGAAATCGTCTGGCCCTGCCCGATAGGAAGCGCATTATTCTCATAGGCTTGATGATACATCGCCTGTGATAAAAAACTCTCTCTCGGCAGTTGATAAATAGCATCAAGAACCTTTTGATCCTGAATACCATTTTCAATCAGAAAAGTAATTAAGCGCTCTGCTTGAGGATTACTCACTTACTTCTCCCCTAACCATGTTGTCATCGCACCTAGTGACTCATGCGCTGTCAGGTCAACTTGTAACGGTGTTACTGATACAAAGCCATGCTCGATAGCATAAAAATCAGTGCCTTCACCCGCGTCTTGCTCTTTACCCGGAGGACCAAGCCAATAGATATCATGACCGCGTGGGTCTTTTTGCTTAATCATATCTTCAGCATGATGACGAGCACCTAGGCGTGTCACCTGAGTGCCAGACAACTGTTCTAAAGCTAAATCAGGGATATTGACGTTTAACAGGCGATTGGTTGGGATTGGGTTTACTAAGTGTTGTTCGACGATACGACGAGCAATGGCCGCCGCTGTCTTAAAATGTTTTTTACCCACCAGAGAAAACGCCACCGATTGAACGCCTAAAAAATGCCCTTCCATGGCTGCAGCCACTGTGCCTGAATAAAGCACATCATCGCCCAAGTTGGCACCATGATTAATACCCGTTAATACCAGATCAGGCATATCATTCTTTAGCAGTTCATTTAACGCAAAATGCACACAGTCGGTCGGTGTTCCTTGTACCGAATATGTATTTTCGGTAATTTCTTGAACACGTAAAGGCTGTTCTAAAGTTAATGAATTTGAAGCGCCCGAGCGATTACGATCAGGTGCCACAATGATAATTTCAGCAAGATCACGTAATTCATTGGCCAGCTCATGAATACCCTGAGCATGCACACCATCATCGTTGCTGAGTAAAATCTTCATCTTGTATCCTTTCTTTTGTTCCAATGCCAAGTCACTTAATTTCCGATATCAAGTGACTTCGCTCCAAGCAGAATCGTTATTGCTCGTAGCTTCTCTCTACGTGAACTTCTTCAACCAATTCACGAACAATAGCGGTTGCGAAACAACCCGCATCAAGAGAGAACTTAAGAATGACATTGTCTTCGTTCACTTCCCACGTCAAACCCATCGGCTTCAGCGAAGCTTCACGACGATCATGGCGCATACGGTTGCCACAAATAAGAGCCATTAGATCTGGTTCAGCATCAAGGTGTTTCTGCTCTAGAGCTTGAGACTCATCGGTCGTTGGTAACGCATTATCTCCAGCTAAAGCAACGGTAATAAACGCAGAACCGCTCGCGATATCTTGATTTACCGTTTCGATGTTGTCTGCCGTCACAGCTAATTGAGCGCCGTCTTTAACGACGATATCGCCAACCAATGCCGACGCAAACGCATCTTGCTCAATACGCTCAGAAAGGATTAAGTTGTAGATCCAAGAACGAGCGGCAGAGAGATACAAGCTGCGCTTATTTTGATTACGCGTACGAACGTTTTCACGACCCCAACGACGAGCTTCAGATAAGTTGTTACCTTCATTACCAAAGCGCTGAGCACCAAAGTAATTTGGCACACCGACTTGAGCAACTTTTTCTAAACGCTTGACCACATCATCACAGTCCGTTACTTCAGACAAAGTCAGCTCGAATTGGTTGCCAACTAAATCGCCTGGACGTAACTTTTTGTTGTGACGTGCTGTCGCCAAGATCTCAATGCTTGGGTATTGTGCAAGAAAAGCAGAAAAATCAGGTTCACCTTTTGGTAGATGCACGCTCAACCACTGTTCTGTCACAGCATGACGGTCTTTCAAACCAGCCCAGCTCACGTCCTTCGACTTAACACCACACGCTTTAGCCAGCTCGTTTGCTACGAAGCTCGTGTTCTCACCAGTTTTACGAATACGCACCATTAGGTGCTCGCCTTCACCAGTAAACTCAAAACCCAAGTCTTCATTAACGACAAAGTGTTCGGCTTTTGCTTTTAGTTTTGCTTTCGCAGTTGGTTTACCGTTTAGGTAAGCCAATGAAGATAAAATATCTGACATGCTGTTCTTTTCGTGTTGGTGCTTACGCACTTTTAGTAATTAGGACAACCGCTTCACATGCGATGCCCTCTTTGCGGCCTGTAAAACCTAAACGCTCGGTAGTCGTGGCTTTTACATTCACATTGCTAATGCTTGTTTCTAAATCTTGAGCAATGGCTTGGCACATAGAGTCTATATGAGGAGCCATCTTTGGAGCTTGCGCCATGATAGTAATATCCGCATTACCAATCACATAACCTTGCTCTTTTACTCGACGGTAAACATCTTTGAGTAATTCGCGGCTATCTGCGCCTTTCCATTCATCATCCGTATCAGGGAAATGACGACCAATATCACCCGCTGCAATTGAACCCAGTAAAGCATCGCATAATGCGTGCAGGGCAACATCACCGTCGGAGTGCGCGATAAGACCCTGTTCATAAGGGACGCTCACACCACCAATAATTACCGGGCCTTCACCACCAAATTTGTGTACATCAAAGCCATGGCCAATACGAATCATCATTATTCCTTATTCTGACTTAAATAGAACTCAGCCAAAGCCAAATCTTCAGGCTGAGTAATCTTAAAATTATCTGAACGCCCAGCAATCAGTGCTGGTGATAAACCTTTCCACTCAAACGCAGACGCTTCATCGGTAATTGAAACACCTTGTTGCAAGGCCTCACTTAATACCTTCCGTAAAGGCTTAGATCGGAACATCTGAGGAGTAAGCGCATGCCAAAGATCCACGCGATCGACCGTGTGTTCAATTTGTCCTTGCACACCACGTTTCATTGTATCGCGAACAGGCGCAGCTAAAATCGCACCAACATCATGGGTCATAGCACCAGAGATCAGTTTGTCGATATCGCTCAATTGGATACAAGGCCTAGCGGCATCATGCACCATCACCCAGTCACTGAGTTGCTGTTGGGCAATATAGTCCAGAGCAGAAAGTACCGAGTCGGCTCTTTCCGTTCCGCCGGAAACTCTGATCACCTGTGGATTAAGGTTAAGCGGTAATTCAGGGTAGTAAGGGTCATCGTCGCTGACCGCTACCACAATTTTAGACACCTGAGGGTGAGACAACAGTTTCTCAACGGTGTGCTCTAAAATCGTTTTACCGTGAATTTGAAGATATTGCTTGGGACGGTCTGCCTTCATTCGGCTGCCGACGCCCGCAGCGGGGACCACTGCAATAACGCTTTGAAGTTGGTTCGACATTAATGAGATTCCTCACCAATAATACGATAAAACGTTTCGCCTTCTTTCACCATTCCCAGCTCATGACGTGCGCGCTCTTCTATCGCGTCTAAGCCTTGGCGTAGATCGTCGATTTCCGCAAACATCTCAGCATTACGAAGATGAAGCTTTTCATTTACTTGCTGCTGAACTTGGATTTCGTTGTTCACACCGTAGTAATCAGAAATACCATTTTTACCGAGCCACAGTGTGTGTTGTAGCCAGCCAAACACTATGAGCAGTACTAAAGCAAAAATTCTCATAACACCTTTCGCCGGTTGAAAAAGAAGGAACTAGAATAAGGCACATATATACCATAATGAGCTTATTGGTGCGAGATATGTGGTGTCAGGGAATCAATAAGTCGGGGAATTATTGGACAGAATAGTAAGTGGTAACAATGAAGTTCCCTACTCCTTTCTTCGTTAATCTAGGGAATGACGAATTTGAGGTAAAAAAACGCCCTACCGAGGTAGAGCATTTTCAAAAGCTTTAAGTTAATAATCCGCTAGGCTTCAAGTATTGAAAAGAGACCTGACCTTTAACTTCTTTAAGACCGCTTCTGTTGTAAAAAGGGGAGCTTTAGAACCTAGATCTCCTTTCCATCATTTTCTACAGCCAAAAAAAACGCCCTACCGAAGTAGAGCGTTTTCAAAAGCTTTAAGCTAATAATTCAGAGTGAATTATTGACCTTTAACTTCTTTAAGACCGTTGAAAGGAGCTTTAGAACCTAGAGCTTCTTCGATACGGATAAGTTGGTTGTACTTAGCAACACGGTCAGAACGGCTCATAGAACCAGTTTTGATTTGACCTGCAGCTGTACCTACCGCTAGATCAGCGATAGTTGCATCTTCAGTTTCGCCAGAACGGTGAGAGATTACTGCAGTGTAGCCAGCGTCTTTAGCCATCTTGATAGCAGCTAGAGTCTCTGTTAGAGAACCGATTTGGTTGAACTTGATAAGGATTGAGTTAGCTACGCCTTTCTCGATACCTTCAGCAAGAATCTTAGTGTTTGTAACGAAAAGATCGTCACCAACGATTTGAAGCTTGTCGCCTAGAAGTTCAGTTTGGTGCTTGAAGCCATCCCAATCTGACTCGTCAAGACCGTCTTCGATAGAAACGATTGGGAAGTTGTTCGCTAGTTCAGCTAGGTAGTGGTTGAACTCTTCAGAAGTGAAAGTTTTACCTTCGCCCTTCATGTTGTAGATGCCAGCTTCTTTGTCGAAGAACTCAGATGCTGCACAGTCCATAGCAAGAGTAACGTCTTTACCTAATTCGTAACCAGCAGCTGCAACAGCTTCTGCGATAACTTCTAGAGCTTCAGCGTTAGATTTAAGGTTAGGAGCGAAACCACCTTCATCACCAACTGCAGTGCTGTAGCCTTTAGACTTAAGAACTTTAGCTAGGTTGTGGAATACTTCAGCGCCGATACGCAGACCTTCTTTAAGAGTTTTAGCGCCAACTGGTTGGATCATGAACTCTTGGATGTCAACGTTGTTATCAGCGTGCTCGCCACCGTTGATGATGTTCATCATTGGTAGAGGCATAGAGAACTGACCAGCAGTACCGTTTAGCTCAGCAATGTGCTCGTATAGAGGCATGCCTTTAGCAGCAGCAGCAGCTTTTGCGTTAGCTAGAGAAACAGCAAGGATAGCGTTAGCGCCAAACTTAGACTTGTTCTCAGTACCGTCTAGATCAAGCATAACTTGGTCAACGTCAGCTTGTGCTTTAGCGTCTTTACCAACTAGAGCGTCAGCGATTGGGCCGTTTACAGCTTCAATTGCTTTAAGAACACCTTTACCTAGGAAACGTGATTTGTCGCCGTCACGTAGCTCAAGAGCTTCGCGAGAACCAGTAGATGCGCCAGATGGAGCAGCAGCCATACCTACGAAACCGCCTTCTAGGTGTACTTCAGCTTCTACAGTTGGGTTACCACGTGAATCGATGATTTCACGACCTAGAACTTTAACGATCTTAGACATTGAATGTTTCCTTCTCGTTGAATATATAAATGTCAAATTTAAAGGTAGCAGCACAACTTACGCAGCTACCTGTATTCCTTTTTACTTTTCTAATTCGCCGCGCTGGAATTCGCCAGCCGCTTTAACGAAACCTGCAAACAATGGGTGACCATCGCGAGGTGTTGAAGTGAACTCTGGGTGGAACTGAGCAGCAACAAACCATGGGTGGTTCGGGTTCTCAATAACTTCAACCAGTTTCTTGTCCGCAGATAGGCCCGATACTTTTAGGCCCGCTTTTTCGATTTGTGGACGAAGATTGTTGTTCACTTCGTAACGGTGACGGTGACGTTCATGGATCGTCGCGCTACCGTATAATTCGTAAGCTTTCGTCCCTTTCGCTAGGTGACAAAGCTGTGAACCAAGACGCATTGTGCCGCCAAGGTCAGATTTTTCAGTACGCTCTTCAACTTTACCTTCGCCGTCAATCCACTCAGTGATTAGGCCAACAACAGGGTATTTAGTTTCTTTGCAGAATTCAGAAGAATGTGCACCTTCCATTTTCGCAACGTTACGAGCGTACTCAATAAGAGCAACTTGCATACCTAGACAGATACCTAAGTAAGGTACTTTGTTTTCACGAGCGTATTGTGCAGCAAGGATCTTACCTTCAACACCACGATCGCCAAAGCCACCAGGAACTAGGATTGCATCTAGATCTTGTAGAATTTCTGTGCCTTTAGATTCAACATCTTGTGAATCTACATATTTAATTGTGACACTTAGGCGATTTTTCAAGCCTGCGTGTTTCAGCGCTTCATTTACTGATTTGTATGCGTCAGGCAGTTCAATGTACTTACCAACCATACCAATCGTCACTTCACCCGTTGGGTTAGCTTCTTCGTAAATTACTTGTTCCCACTCAGACAGATCAGCTTCTGGTGCATTGATACCGAAACGCGTACATACAAGATCATCAATGCCTTGTGCACGGATTAATTGTGGGATCTTGTAGATTGAATCTACGTCTTTCATAGAGATAACGGCTTTTTCTTGTACATTACAGAAAAGAGCAATTTTCTTACGTTCGTTTGCTGGGATAACACGATCTGAACGACAAACTAGGATGTCAGGCTGGATACCGATAGACAGCAGCTCTTTTACAGAGTGTTGCGTTGGCTTAGTTTTCACTTCGCCCGCAGCTGCTAGGTATGGCACTAGAGTAAGGTGCATGAACATTGCGCGTTCACGGCCTAGTTCTACTGCTAGCTGACGAATCGCTTCCATGAATGGTAGAGATTCGATATCACCTACAGTACCACCAACTTCAACAAGCGCGATATCGTGGCCTTTAGCACCAGAGATTACGCGTTCTTTGATAGAGTTAGTGATGTGAGGGATAACCTGGATTGTTGCACCTAGGTAGTCACCACGACGTTCATTACGTAGAACGTCAGCATAAACACGACCTGCTGTGAAGTTGTTACGCTTAGTCATCTTGGTGCGAATGAATCGCTCATAGTGACCAAGGTCAAGGTCTGTTTCAGCGCCATCTTCCGTAACGAACACTTCACCGTGTTGAGTCGGGCTCATAGTGCCTGGATCAACGTTGATGTAAGGGTCAAGCTTCATCATAGTCACTTTAAGACCACGAGCTTCTAAAATAGCCGCAAGAGATGCTGCTGCAATACCTTTACCTAGAGAGGATACAACCCCGCCAGTAACAAAAATGTAATTTGTCGTCATGTTTAACCTGAAATTGGTTGAATGAGGGAAATGGATTACTTCTGGACGGGATGAAAATATACCAGAAGCCCCTTATCGCCACAACGTGAAATCTATCACACTGCAATTTTTTATTTTTTGCTTCAAATCAATTCATGATAAAAGCTTTGATGATCTTTTCTCCGCCACTTTGACTTCATCCCACATGGAATCAAGCTGTTGTAGAGAAAAGTCGGTCAAAATTTTATCTTGCTGACGAACTTTTTGTTCCACACCTTTAAAGCGGCGTGAGAATTTCAGATTGGCTTTATTGAGAGCCGTTTCTGGATTTTTACCCAAATGTCGCACTAAATTGACCGTCGCAAACAATAAATCACCCAGTTCTTCTTCAACTAAATCTTCGTTTGGCGTTACTTGAAGCGCTTCTTCTAACACCTCATCAACTTCCTCTAAAACCTTATCGGCGACTGGGCCAATAGTGTCCCAATCAAAGCCAAATTTCGCGACTTGCTTTTGAATTTTTGTAGCACGCGAAAGTGCAGGTAGAGAGTTTGGTATTGAGTCTAGAATACTTTCTTGAGTTTTGCCTGCCTGTGCTTTTTCTTTGGCTTTTTCAGCTTCCCAGTTGGCATTAATTTCTTCATCACTGGCAAACTCTGTATCAGAAAACACGTGTGGATGACGACGCGTCAGCTTCTCATTAATACCGTCGACCACATCAGAGAACTCAAACAAGCCCTGCTCTTTCGCCAATTGGCTGTAGAAGATCACCTGAAACAACAGGTCGCCTAACTCTTCTTGTAGATTCGGCCAATCTTTATTATGAATCGCATCGACCACCTCATACGTCTCTTCGATAGTATGCGGCACAATTGTTTCAAAATTTTGTTTCAAATCCCAAGGACAGCCACCTTCTGGATCGCGCAGCTTAGTCATGATCTGTTCAAGTTGTTCAATCGGGTGATTCATCTTTTCTTCCTATTCACTGTCTTTGATTTTTAAATTTAAAGCTTTTGCGAAAACTAAAAAAGGTGAGCAGCCAAAACCACTCACCTTTGTATTTTTCTTGTTATACCAACGCGTCATTCAATGCATTGTTCGGTTTTTACTAAGTAATTGGTTCTTCTAACAAGGCAGCAAACTTACGAGACTTCTGAGCATAGCTTGCCTATGTGATGAAGCGAGTATAGTGCAGTTAACACGGTTAGAAAGCCAAGTACGACGTAAAAACTAGCCTAGTCTTTTGACGCTCATTACATCTTTGATTTGCTCGACTCGGCTGGTCACTCGGCTCAGAATCTCAATGTTGGTCACTTCCAAATCGAAATCCATCACCGACAGCTGACGTTTATAGTCGATACGGCTCTTCATTGTCGTCACACTGACTTTTTCGTTCAAGAACAAGGATGTGATATCTTTCAACAAGCCGGTACGCTCTAGCGCCTCTACACGCAGCGTTAAGATATACGAGCCTACAAAACCATCGCCCCACACAGTATCGATGATACGTTCGGGAGCATGCAGGTTAAGCTCACTCAACTGTTCGCAATCGCTGCGGTGTACTGAAATACCACGCCCTTGAGTAATGTACCCTTTGATCACATCGCCAGGGATAGGCTGGCAACAACGAGCCAAGTGGGTCATTAGGTTATCAACACCTTCAACAACAACGGCATCCTTTTTCGGACGACTTTGATGCGCTGGCTTATTGTCAGATTCAAGCAACTTCTCGAGCGCTTTCTTATCTTCTTCTTCCGCCGTTGGCTTGTTGACTAAAGCATTGATGTGATTAACGACTTGGTTGATACGTAAATCGCCACTACCAATACCCGCATACAATTCATCGGGAGTGTTGACGTTGAATCGTTTCAGCGCGTATTGCTCTGCATCTTTTAGTGTTGCGCCGACTCTGCCTAGCTCGACTTCTAAGATATCTCGTCCAGCTTCAAGGTTTTTCTCTCGACTCTGAGCACGGAACCAAGCGTTAATTTTGGCACGAGCTCGACTTGAATGAACAAAGCCTGTGGTCGGATTTAGCCAATCACGTGATGGATTCGGTTCTTTTTGAGTGATGATTTCAACTTGATCACCCATCGCCAACTTATGAGTAAACGGAACGATTCGACCCGCTACTTTGGCACCAATACAACGGTGTCCAACCATCGAGTGGATGTGGTAGGCAAAATCCAACGGTGTTGCACCCATTGGTAAATCGACCACATCACCGCGTGGTGTAAAGGCATAGACACGGTCATCAAAGACTTGGCTACGTACTTCATCCAGCATTTCGCCAGAATCCGACATCTCTTCTTGCCAGTCGATAAGCTTACGCAACCAAGTGATTTTCTCATCGTAGCCACTGCGTACGCCGCTAGATGCACCTTCTTTGTATTTCCAGTGCGCAGCAACGCCCAATTCAGAGTCTTCATGCATCTGCTTGGTTCGAATCTGAATTTCAATGGTCTTGCCTTCAGGGCCAAGAACTACGGTATGAATCGACTGATAACCATTTGGCTTAGGATTCGCCACGTAGTCATCAAATTCACTGGGTAGGTGTTTATATTTGGTGTGAACCACACCTAATCCGGCATAACAGTCTTGTAGTTGGTCTGCGATAATACGCACCGCTCGCACGTCAAAAAGCTCATCAAACTCTAAGCCTTTTTTCTGCATTTTGCGCCAGATACTGTAGATGTGTTTTGGTCGACCGCTGACTTCAGCATTGATGCTTGAACGGTTCATTTCTGACGTGAGATCGTCAACAAAGTCGGTGATGTATTGTTCGCGCACGATACGGCGCTCAGACAGCTGTTTAGCAATCTGCTTATAGGTATCGGGTTGTTGGTAGCGGAAAGCGTAATCTTCAATTTCCCACTTTAGCTGACCAATACCGAGACGGTTTGCTAGAGGCGCATAGATGTTGGCACACTCTTTTGCTGCCGCACGGCGCACAGCATCAGGGGCCTTTTTCACTTCTATGAGGTTACAAATTCGCTCTGCTAGTTTGATGACTACGCAGCGGAAATCATCCACCATTGCCAATAGCATTCGTCGAACATTATCGACTTGACCCGAGGCAGCACTGCCTTCAAGGGTCACATTTAGCTGGCCCAAAGCCGCCATTTCTTCCACGCCATCAATCAGCTTTACGGTTTCCTTGCCGTAACTTTCTTCAAACGCTTCACGCTCAAAAACACCGCTTGATACGACTGGGAAGAGTTGTGCCGCTACTAAAGTAGCGCGATCCATCGACAAGGTGACCAAGATTTCGATCATCTCGCGACCACGCCAAAGCAAAAGTTCACCTTGCTCGTGATCTTTTAATAGCTCTTCACAGTGACGATAAACTTTGGTCAGTTTATTCGAGGTTTTTGCGTCTTGATTCAGTGACGCAATCCAATTATCTAGCTCAAACTGTTCGCTTGGGTTTAAATGTGCGCTTCGTACCGCAACCATCATGCCTTCCTAGTTATTATGTTTTATACCCAATTCAATATGACTAACTGGTTCCACGTTAGTTCGACTCATATTGATATCGGTGCAGGCAGTCCCGCACCTTTGTAATACATTTTTAAGCCTTATTTAAGGACTTCTAAGCCTTGATAAAGAGAGCCATCGATTCGAGATGACTGGTATGAGGGAACATGTCCAACATGCCTAGCTTAGCCAATTGGTAGCCTTGTTTTTCTAAGCTCTCTGAATCTCTAGCTAGAGTAGCAGGATTACACGAAACATAAACCACACGCTTCGCTCCTAACCCTGAAATTTGATCAACGATCCCACTCGCTCCTGAACGTGCTGGATCAAGTAAGATTTTATCAAATCTTTCTTTTGCCCAAGGTTGTGAAGACAGTTCTTCTTCAAGGTTCGCTTGGTAGAATTCTGTATTACTTAATTGATTCAGAGTTGCGTTAGACGTTGCCTGCTGAACCATTTCATCGACTCCTTCAACACCCACAACAAACGCAGATTGCTGTGCGATGGGGAGGCTGAAGTTTCCTAAGCCACAAAACAGGTCGAGCACTCGCTCATCGGCTTGAGGCTCCAACCATTCAATCGCTTGAGTTACCATCTGTTGATTGACCTTTTGATTCACTTGAATGAAGTGGTTTGGCTCAAAAGGTAACGTTACGCCAGTTTCGTTATAGCTTGGCGTATCACCCACCAAACGAATCAACTTGTCTGTTTCTGGCATAGAATACAGCGTAGCGCCTTCTGCCTGAGCTAGCTCAATCAAAGATTGCTCATCTTTTTCAACCAAAGGCTTAAGGTGGCGTAGCACCATGACTGGACCAGTATCCCCGATCACTAATTCAACGTGTCCTAAAGAAGTAAGGTTGCTGAAAGTATTCAGTAAACTCTTCAGCTTTGGCAGCAAAGTATTAAGGCGAGGGTCAAGCACCGCACAATCGGTAATATTTTCAATCTGCTTGCTTTGTTTTTTACGGAAACCAAATTGAAGCTTCTGTGTCTTTTTATCGACAAATAGGCTGATGCGCGCACGGCGGCGATAACCTGTTTCATCACCAATAATCGGTTCAACAACGTCTGTTTTATCCGTTTGATATTGGCTCATCAGATGGCTCAAAGACTGCGCTTTATGCTCTACTTGAGAAGAGTAGCCTAGATGCTGAAGATGGCAGCCACCACACTGATTAAAATGTTTACAGAAAGGCTTCAAACGCAGTTCGCTTGGCTCCAGTAATTTAATCAGTTTTGCTCGTGCAAATTTACTCTTACTCTCGACGAGTTGAATTACAACCTGCTCACCCGGCAATGCACCATCAATGAAAACGGGCTTATTTTTCTGATAAGCAATCCCTGCCCCATTGTGATCCATTCGTTCAACCAAAACCGATTGGTGCTTGGTCTCGAATTGAGTTCTCTTTTTTGGTTGAAAAAAACGTGCCATTGCTTGTGCCTAATGTATCTTTTAATAAGTAATTTGTATCCAGGACTCACTATTATGTCTTGGAATCATTGTCGAACGTCACGGCTTTGATTAAGCTTACCGTTCACTTAACCGCCATTGTGCGCGTTATTTTCCCATATCCAGACCTCGATGTAATTAAAGAACATGACCAGATATGGCTTAAGAGCCCGTGTAATTACCTTAACTCTAGCTCCAACCCTAATTATTGGGCTGCTATTGAGTGCATTTTTCTCATTTAACCGCTATCAAGACCTTGAAGGTCAGGTGGTTAACACTGGTACTAGCATTATAGAACCGCTTGCGATTGCGAGCGCATCTGGCATGCAACTCGAAAGCCGAGAGTCTGTTCGCCAGCTCATCAGCTATGCACATCGAAAAAACTCTAACCTTGTGCGCAGTATCGCGGTGTTTGATGAACGCCACGAGCTGTTCGTAACCTCAAACTTCCACCCCGACTTTGAAAGCCTCACTTATCCCAAAGATAAGCCGATACCGCATTTGAGCTCGTCGAACCTGCTCGATAACACGCTGATTCTCAGGACGCCCATCATCGCTGAAGGGCAATACATCAACTCAGCCAACGGGCAGTCACAAGCGAACCAAGCGATCGGCTATATCGCGATTGAGCTCGACTTATCTTCATTGCGATTACAGCAGTATCAAGAGGTGTTCTCTGCTTTCTTGGTGTTGATTCTGGGACTTGGTTTATCGGGCGTGTTTGCGTTCCGCTTAATGCACGATGTAACTCAACCGATCACGCACATGAAAAACATGGTTGACCGGATTCGACGTGGCCACCTCGATGTACGTATCGAAGGCAAGATGCATGGTGAGCTAGATTCACTGAAAAATGGTATCAACGCGATGGCGGTATCGCTGTCAGAATATCACGTCGAGATGCAACACAGCATCGACCAAGCTACTTCTGACTTGCGCGAAACCCTAGAACAATTAGAGATTCAAAACGTTGAGTTAGACATTGCGAAAAAACGCGCTCAAGAAGCAGCACGTGTTAAGTCTGAGTTCTTGGCTAACATGTCTCACGAATTGAGAACGCCGCTCAACGGTGTGATTGGCTTTACTCGTCAGATGCTTAAAACCCACCTATCGACCAGCCAAACAGATTACTTGCAGACCATTGAACGCTCAGCCAATAACCTACTCAGCATCATCAACGATATTCTCGATTTCTCGAAGTTGGAAGCTGGTAAATTAGCACTCGAGAACATCCCGTTTGAATTCCAAGCCAGCCTTGAAGAGGTTGTGAACCTTCAAGCGACCAATGCTCATGAGAAAGGCCTAGAGCTAACACTTAAGATTGATCCGAAAGTGCCACCAGGCGTAGTTGGCGACCCGCTGCGTATTCAACAGATCCTAACTAACCTTGTCGGTAACTCAATCAAATTTACCGAGCGTGGCAATATCGATATCAGTGTTGAACTTCGTTCTCAGACCGAAGACAACATCGAGCTTCAATTCATGGTTCGAGACACCGGCATTGGTATCTCGGAACGTCAACAAGCTCAGCTATTCCAAGCCTTCAGCCAAGCGGATGCGAGTATCTCTCGTCGTTATGGTGGTACTGGCCTTGGTCTCGTTATCACACAGAAATTGGTAAGCCAGATGGGCGGTGAGATCAGCCTCACCAGTCGCCTGCACCAAGGTTCAACCTTCTGGTTTACTTTAAGGTTATCAACGACCGATATGCCAATGACCGAGCTTATCGAAACTCAATGTCTACAAGACAAACAGTTGTTGTTGATCGAGCCAAACATGCAAGCAGCCTCGATTACTCAGCAGATCTTGACCCAAGAAGGGCTGGTCGTCACTTACCGTTCGGTGATGCCTGACGAAAGCACCTCTTATGACTACGTATTGCTAAACCTTGCCGCGAACCAAGAGTACCAACTTGATACCGTCAGTGGCTGGGCAATTGGTGCGAAGAAGATTGCCCAAAACGTAATTATTGGCACCCCAAGTACCGAACTTGCATTAGGTGAGCAATTGATGAAAGAGGTCGATGTTCAATGCATTACCAAGCCTCTCTCTCGTAAGAAGCTGCTGCAAACTCTGATCTCTAATCAAGCGCCTACCTTAATTGCCCCTGCGATTGAAACGCACTCAGAAGAGAAACTGCCGTTGACGGTACTGGCGGTAGACGATAACCCAGCCAACCTTAAGTTGATTACTGCGTTATTGAAAGAGCGAGTGGAAACCGTGATCAGCTGTACTAACGGTCAGCAGGCGATCGACAAAGCGACCACCACACCGTTTGATATCATCTTCATGGATATCCAAATGCCACAAATGGATGGCGTGACTGCTTGTCAGCACATTAAGAAACTCGCTAACAACGCCAACACCCCGATTATCGCAGTAACCGCTCACGCCATGACAGGTGAGCGAGACCGATTGCTAGCAGCGGGTATGGATGACTACCTGACCAAGCCTATCGAAGAGCATGTATTACAGCAGGTTCTACTCCACTGGAGTCCGGCTTCAGAGGTTGAACATATCGATAAGATAGACCCAGAACATCCTGCCGTCGCAGTTGAGATCGATAGTAGTCAGCCGCAAGAAACTGAAGCGAACGTGCACAAAAACATCATCATTGATTGGCAGGCCGCAATGAAGCAGGCCGCTAACAAAGAGGACCTCGCACGCGATATGCTGCGGATGTTAGTGGACTTTATTCCTGAGGTTTATGAAGCAGCAGAGAAAGCGATAGAAGACAATGACTTCCCTGTTGAAGAACTGATACATATCATCCACAAGATGCACGGCAGCAGCTCATACAGCGGCGTACCAAGGCTAAAATCGGTATGTGCGACGATAGAAAAAGAGTTGCGTTCAGGTACTTCCATTGAGGCGATTGAGCCAGAGCTATTTGAATTACAGGATGAATTAGACAAAGTTCAGGCAACAGCGATCCATTACTTGCAGCCGATTAGTAGTTAAAAGTTGGCAGTTGGCAGTTGGCAGTTGGCAGAAAACTGTAACGTGTTCAGATAATAAAAAAGCAGAGCCATGAGCTCTGCTTTTTTTAACTGGAATATTTGGTCAGTGTTAATCGATTCGTTCAGTACCTAAACACGTTCGTAATTAGACATGCTCGTAGTCTAAACACACGGCTCAATTCAAAGCTTACGACTCAAGTAATACCGTCGCCACCGCGTAATGGCGTTCATCGGAAATCGTCAGATGAATCGACTTTGTTCCATTCGCCAATGCGATTTCCTGAGCTTTTTTATGCAAGTTCAAAACTGGCTTGCCATGCTCATCGTTCGATATTTCAAAATCGTGAAAGGTCACACCAAGCGCGATACCGGTGCCGAGCGCTTTCGATGCCGCTTCTTTAGCCGCAAAACGCTTCGCAAGGTAACGCCCTTTTTGCTTAAGCTGCTGGAATACTTCAAATTCAGAATCCGTCAAAATACGTTTAGCGAAAGCCTCACCACTTCGTGACAGTGCTTTTTCTACACGTTCTATTTCTGCGATATCTGTACCTAATCCAACAACAGCCATGTTTACCTTACTATCAAACTTCGATTTATTGATTCTATTGGTTTTTGATTAACCACTTACCACTTACCACTTACCACTTACCACTTAAAAAGCTAGGCGTTGTTACGTGCTGTTTCCATGATTGCTTTCATGTCTGCAACGGCTTTGTTCAAACCATCAAACACTGCGCGTCCCATGATCGAGTGACCGATGTTCAACTCGTAGATCTCAGGAAGTGCCGCAATCGGTGCTACGTTGTGGTAAGTCAGGCCATGGCCCGCATTCACAGTGATACCCAAATCATCTGCGTAGCTTGCGCCTGCAGCAATCTTTTTAAGCTCGTCTTGCTGATCTTCTTCTGTTTTCGCATCAGCGTAATGACCAGTATGAAGCTCAATAAACGGCGCACCACATGCTTTTGCTGCATCGATTTGCTCACGATCTGCATCGATAAATAGAGAGACCTTAATACCCGCAGCCGACAGTTTTTCGGTCGCCGCTTTGATCTTCTCTAGTTGACCGACAACATCCAAGCCACCTTCAGTCGTTAGCTCTTCACGCTTTTCTGGAACCAAGCAAACGAACTCAGGATTGGTATCGAGTGCGATTTGAACCATTTCGTCCGTCACGGCCATCTCAAGATTCATGCGAGTTTGAATTGTCTCAGCAAGAATGCGTACATCACGGTCAACGATATGACGGCGATCTTCGCGTAGGTGAATTGTGATGCCGTCAGCACCAGCACGTTCAGCAATCTCAGCTGCGTGTACTGGGTCTGGATATTTAGTACCACGTGCATTACGTAGTGTTGCAATATGGTCGATATTAACGCCTAAAAGGATTGAGCTCATTTTCCAATACTCCGTGCTCTAGAGAGGGCTATTGTTGGCATAAATAGCTCTCTGCTTTTTAATGGTTTGCCGCCAAGATACGGCTTTAAGGCTATGCGTGTAAAGCGTTTTGCCGCTTTTAACTGCTCTTTAGTGATAAACCTACGTTCACTGATTGCGATAAGTTCATCGCCCATAAAAGTTAGGTTATCTCGACGCACCGATGCGATAAAACCTTTCTGCTCTCGATAACGATAAGTCATGCTCGGATCAATCGGCTCACCGGTACCCGCACAGTGTAAAAAGTCGACGCCATACCCCATAGCGGAAAGTAGAGCCAATTCAAAACGACGTAGCGCTGGCTCAGGATTCTCATTATGAGCGAGTTCTGTTAAGGCATGAAGATAGTCGTGAAAAAATGCGGGCATGGCCACTTCGGCCATCAACACTCGCCCAACTAATTCATTAACGTACATCGCTGAATACAGATTAATACCGGCAAGAGGAAGCCCCAAGCTGATGGGTTCAGCTTGGCGCAACGTTTTCATTGAACCATTGCCAGACCACTTAAGCAGCAGAGGCGTAAAAGGTTGCAATGCACCTTTCAAATTAGAACGCTTACTCCGCGCACCTTTAGACATCAACGTCACCCGACCGTACTCTTCACTGAAGACGTCCAGAATCAGGCTCGACTCACTGTATGGTCGACGGTGCAACACAAAGCATCGCTGTAACCCTTCGCTCAATAACTTACCCTTCTTACAGATACAAAAAGAGAGAGTTCGCACTCTCTCTTGTATTTATATTCAATTCAACTTTCTTAATATCAGAAAGTGACGTTCAATATATTATAGATCGTCGATGTAGCCTAACGAGCGAAGTGCACGCTCATCGTCAGCCCAACCAGACTTAACTTTAACCCAAGTCTCTAGGTAAACCTTACGACCGAATAGTTCTTCCATATCGATACGAGCTTCACGACCAATCGTTTTGATCTTCTCGCCCGCTTTACCAATTACCATCTTCTTCTGACCAGTACGTTCAACAAGAATCAAAGCATTGATGTGGAAACCATCGTTATCTGGGTTGTAATCAAAACGCTCGATTTCAACCGTTACTGAGTAAGGTAGCTCTTCGCCTGTGAATCGCATCAGTTTTTCACGAATGATTTCAGAGGCCATAAAGCGCTGTGAACGATCCGTTACGTACTCTTCAGGGAAGTGGTGCGTCGCTTTTGGTAAAGAGTTACGAACGTGCTTACGCAGTACATCGATATTCTTACCTTGCTTCGCCGAGATTGGCACAACATCAAGGAAGTCCATCTTCTTAGACACTTCCATCATGTGTTGCATCACGTCGGTACGGTCTTGAACGTTGTCTACTTTGTTAATACAAAGGACTACTGGGAAATCTGTTTTTCTCAGCTTGTTCAGTACCATTTCATCGTCGTCAGTCCAGTGAGTACCGTCAACAAGGAAAAATACTAGGTTCACATCGCTCAGTGAGCTGTTCGCCGCACGGTTCATCAAACGGTTGATTGCACGCTTTTCTTCGATGTGAAGTCCAGGAGTATCAACGTAGATCGCTTGGTAATCACCTTCAGTTTCTACGCCCATAATACGGTGGCGTGTCGTCTGAGGTTTACGTGATGTGATCGAGATTTTCTGACCCAAAATATGGTTCAGAAGCGTCGATTTACCTACGTTTGGTCGACCCACGATAGCGATGAAGCCACAGTGTTGGTTTTCCGGTAGGCCCGTTTTCTTGCTATCAGATGAAAAGAATGCATCGATATCGAAATCTTGATTGTTATCAGACATTGCTTAGTTGCTCTAATGCTGTTTCAGCAGCCGCTTGTTCTGCCTTGCGGCGGCTAGTGCCTTTACCGATAACAGGTTTATCCACACCTGCCACTTCACACTCAACCGTAAACTCTTGGTTGTGTGCTTCACCTTTAATATTAGTCACTGTGTAGACAGGTAGGGGATTTCTTCGACCTTGTAAAAACTCTTGTAAGCGAGTTTTCGGATCTTTTTGAGATACACCAGGCTGAATAGACTCTAGGCGAGATTGGTACCAGCTTAAAATAATGCGGCGAACAACCTCGGTATCACTATCTAAATAGACAGCACCGATGATCGCTTCTACTGCATCCGCTAGAATAGAATCACGACGGAAACCGCCACTCTTCAACTCACCTGGACCTAATTTTAAGTAATCTCCTAGTTCGAATTCACGACCTAGTTCTGCCAATGTATGACCACGTACTAATGTTGCGCGCATGCGGCTCATATCACCTTCGTTTACCTTAGGGAAACGGTGGTAAAGATCATCAGCGATAACAAAACTTAAAATTGAATCGCCCAGAAACTCAAGACGTTCGTTGTGTTTACCTGCGGCGCTGCGGTGAGTCAGCGCCAGATGGATAAGATCGGCATCATTAAACTGATAGCCAATCTTTCTCTCTAGTTTATCAATTGGAGAATTCATGCTCTCTCGATGTGTTATGTGATCGATTAGTGAATCCCACCGATGCGATTAAAACGCACACCAGTAGGAATCCATGTTGGAAGTACACTGTCTGAACCGCGTTCGAATTCGAAGCTGATCCAAATAGCAACGGCCTTACCAACAAGGTTTGCTTCAGGGACAAAGCCCCAGTAACGGCTATCAGCACTGTTGTCACGGTTATCACCCATCACAAAGTATTGGCCTTCTGGAACGATCCACTCGTTAACACCATTGCGAGGTTGATATGCTTGCACACGATCACGACGTAATGGGTTAACTAAAATTTGGTGCTCCACATCACCCAGCTGTTCATTCAGCTGAATCAGAGGCACACCATCTTGAATAAATTGGCTTTCTTCAACGTGACTTAGTTTCACTGGTTCACAGCTACTTGTGCCCTTCGCTTGAATGCAGACCTCTTTGCGGCTGCTGTAGCGAATTGTGTCGCCAGGCATACCAACAACACGTTTGATGTAGTCGATATTTGGCTGAGGTGGGTACTTAAATACGATTGAATCACCACGCTCTGGCTTGCCCGTTTCGACCAATTGAGTGCGCCATACCGGGTCTTTTAGACCGTACGCGTACTTCTCTACTAAGATGAAATCACCAACCAAAAGAGTTGGCATCATCGAACCAGATGGGATTTGAAACGGTTCATAAATAAATGAACGCAAAACCAAAACAAATGCAATTACAGGGAAAATGGACACACTGTTCTCAACCCACCAAGGCTGAGCCGTAACTTTTGCGCTGGTTGCAGCGTCTAGGCCATTCGATTGTGCTTCAACGTCAGCCAGTTTTTGTTGGCGTTTCTTCGCCCACACAAACTTTTCCAACGCCCATACAATGCCGGTCACTAGAGTTACGATCACTAAAATAAGCGAAAATGTATTAGCCATTGATATCCCTTAAATTTCATTTCTTTAAAAATAACGAAAGTGAAAGAATAGCGAGCTACTCTTCCACTTTCAATTATTCGTTTAATGCTGGATAAAGTTAGTCTTTACCAACATGAAGAATCGCTAAGAATGCTTCTTGAGGCAGTTCAACGTTACCGATCTGCTTCATACGCTTCTTACCTTCTTTTTGTTTCTTAAGAAGTTTCTTCTTACGACTGATATCACCACCGTAACATTTTGCGATTACGTTCTTACGCAGTTGTTTCACTGTAGAACGAGCAATGATGTGGTTACCAATCGCTGCTTGAATCGCGATATCAAACATTTGACGAGGGATGAATTCTTTCATCTTCTCAACCAATAGACGACCACGAGACTGTGCAATGTCTTTGTGCGTAATGATAGCCAGTGCGTCAACCGTTTCGCCATTGAGCAATACGTCTACACGAACCATGTTCGACATTTCAAAACGTTGGAAGTTGTAATCCAGTGACGCATAGCCACGAGATGTTGATTTCAAACGGTCGAAGAAGTCTAGAACCACTTCTGCCATTGGCAGGTCGTAAGTCACAGCAACTTGCTTACCGTGGTAAACCATATCAACTTGAACACCACGTTTTTCTACACATAAGGTAATTACGTTACCTAGGTAGTCAGACGGTACAAGGATATTACAACGAGCGATAGGCTCACGAATCTCTTCTACATCATTAGTCGCAGGCAGTTTAGCTGGGCTATCAACGTAAAGAATGCTGCCATCCGTTTTTACAACTTCGTACACTACGGTTGGTGCCGTTGTGATTAGGTCTAGGTCGTATTCACGCTCTAAACGCTCTTGGATGATCTCCATGTGAAGCATTCCTAAGAAGCCACAACGGAAACCAAAGCCAAGTGCTGCTGAACTTTCTGGTTCGTAGAACAGTGATGCATCGTTCAGGCTTAATTTGCCTAGTGCGTCACGGAAGTTTTCGTAGTCATCAGACGATACTGGGAATAGACCTGCATATACCTGAGGCTTCACTTTTTGGAAACCAGGTAGACGTTCTGTGCTGCCGCCTTTTGCAAGCGTCAACGTATCACCAACAGGTGCGCCAAGGATGTCTTTAATACCACAAACAACCCAACCAACTTCGCCAGTATTTAGCTCAGTTGTGTCGATTTGCTTAGGTGTAAAGATACCTAGACGGTCAACACCCCAAACTTGGTCTGTCGACATTACTTTAATCTTGTCGTTCTTCTTCAGCTTACCGTTCTTGATACGAACCAAAGAAACAACACCTAAGTAGTTATCGAACCAAGAGTCAATGATCAGCGCTTGTAGTGGTGCTTCTGGATCACCTTCCGGTGGTGGGATAGCTGTTACGATGTTTTCAAGAACGTCGTCAACACCGATACCGGTTTTTGCAGAACAACGAGTCGCTTCCATCGCATCGATACCAACGATCTCTTCGATTTCTTCAGCAACACGCTCAGGTTCAGCCGCAGGTAAGTCAATCTTGTTCAAGATTGGCACTACTTCCAGTTCCATTTCGATCGCGGTGTAACAGTTTGCTAGAGTTTGTGCTTCAACACCTTGACCAGCATCCACAACCAATAGCGCGCCTTCACAAGCAGCTAGAGAACGAGATACTTCGTAAGAGAAATCTACGTGTCCTGGAGTGTCGATAAAGTTAAGCTGGTAAGTTTCACCATCTTTCGCTTTGTAATCTAAAGTCACACTCTGCGCTTTAATTGTAATACCACGCTCGCGTTCTATATCCATAGAATCGAGGACTTGAGCTGCCATCTCACGTTCACTTAACCCTCCACAAACTTGGATTAAGCGGTCAGAAAGGGTCGACTTACCGTGGTCGATGTGGGCGATAATCGAAAAATTACGAATGTGCTTCATAGGCTTGGTGTGACTAAACTCTTTGAATAGGGATAATAAGAAAGCCGCGACGCGTCCAATCTACAGTCAGCACTGGTGGCGGCATTTCAATCAAGTTGGCAGATTCTACCCAATTTAAGGGCAAGAAGCATCATAAATTAGACTAGAGGCTCGCCTAGGATTCGAATCAAGACGACTTCTTGCTTGGATTTGTCTTCCATAGGTTTGGCTAAGCGCTTCGCTAAGGCAATACCACCAGCAGTAAACAGCGTAGCACTTAAGATAACAATGCCCTCGCCCCCTTGGAGTAAGGGTTGTAACAAGAGTTGTCCAAAACCAGCACCAATCATCAACATGAAAAGTGGAATGAGGTAAACAACCGCCGCCGACTGAAGTAGGCTTTTTTCTGGAAAGCCAATTTCTACGATTTGTCCTGCTTTAACTAAACTTTTGGTTTTCAGCTGCCAAAACAAAGATTTATTGCCGACAGCTTTAGTGACAATACCGGTTCCACAGCTTTTTTGAGAAGAACAGCTATTGCAACTGGTTTGTTGTTCGCAGCTCAGATGAACAAAAAATTGCTTACCTTTTTGTTCGACTGAGCTGACGGTAGCAAGCGCGGTCATCATTGCGCTGCAACCGGATTAGCAAACTTGATCGATTGAGCAATACGCTTAGCGGTGGCTGGCGGAATGTCACCCACCACAGAGATCTCGCGGTCTCCATTCACCAAACTGTGTAACGTTCTGCGACCTTGACGCACCAACTGACCTTTCAATGAATGCTCATCTTTATCGGCAACGTACACCGAGAAACTGAACAAGCCATCACTGAACAGTTGGCTCTCAACCATTTTATTGGTTGCCGCCATTGGATAACGACTGAGTTCTTTTGACTTAAAGCCTTCCGGAATCCAAGACACTTCCCAGTTCGTTTCACTCACTAAGCCTTCAGGTAATGACAATACTTTAGGTAGTTGAGCGCTATTCAAGCCCCCCATCGCCTCAGCAATTTTGTCATTCACCACGTAAGAAATAGTGCGGTACTGTTCTAAGACTTCACCGTCACGATCAAGAAGATCGGCACGTAAAGGAAGATTAGTTTTTTCGTCAACCCATACGACATAAGAGTAGCGAAGCCCATCTTTCGGAACCACTCGCAACACTTGTGTGGTACTTCCAGCTTCACGAGCTCGTCCAACTTTCACGAAATCGTAGTAGTCGTTGAGCGCGTCAATATCTCGGTTAATCATAGGAATGACAGGTGCAACCATACTGCCAGACTGGATAGTGAATGGTTCTGTACCCGGTTCTATATAGCTAACTTCGTCGCCACGTCGAATGACTTCGCGAACAGGACCGCTTAAGTAAACAAGGTGTGCGAGTTGTTGCTCGTCGTTAACTGCATGACGATAAAGCAGAGGTTCAATACTGCTCTTCTTTATCAAAATATAGGAGAGTTCGTAATTTAGATGCTGACTGGCCTCGTTCATTTGATGCAATAACGCCTTTGCAGTAATTTCCTCTGCAAAGGCCGTTGGAGACATCAAGCTGAACAGTGTCAGTGCACTGACCAGGATTTTCTTCATTCAATGTCCGATTCTAGATGTGCATCTTGCATTGGCGATGCATCACTGTTTAATCTTAGCTGTAACTCATAATCTTCTAACAGTGCATGAACGCGTTTGCGCTGCTCTTGCAAGTTAGCTTCAGATGCTGGTTTCTCAACAGAGTCACGCGTTAAGCTTACTGGTTCAGCAGAACCCGCAAACGGAATCGTCTGGAGTACAGGCAGCTGTTCTGGTGCTGCTGGGTCACTGCCACCATATTGTTGAACACCTAACACAACAGCTAGAGAAACACAGGCTGCAACGGCAACTTGTCCAAACTGTTGTAACCAAGCAGGAAGCTGGCGCTTCGCTTGTTGAGGTTTCGGTTGTTCTTCAATTGGAGCAACAACAGGTTCTACATTCACTTGGTGCAAGTTCGACATTGAACCGTGTGCTGGCTCGCTTTCAAGCGCAGCGGCAACACTGTTAGCAATGTTCCAACCTTGACTTTCTGGCGCATCCCCACGCATTACATCACCAATTAAATGGTAATTCTGCCAGGTATCCATGCTTTCTTGATCAGACTCCAACTCTGCAATCAGAGCTTTGTCGATCATTTCTCCATCCATGAGTGTCGAAAGCTTTTCTTTATCAGCCATTATTTTCACCATAATTATTACAAGTTCTAGCGTTGCAAAAGAGGTTTAATTTTCTTTTCCACTGCTTCACGAGCTCGGAAAATACGCGAACGTACGGTTCCTACAGGGCAATCCATTACTTCTGCAATCTCTTCGTAGCTCAAACCTTCGAGCTCACGCAGCGTCATTGCAGTTTTTAAGTCTTCTGGTAACGCTTCAATCGCACCAAAAACGACCTGTTTCAATTCTTTGGACAGCGTTAAGTTCTCAGGGTTCGATATTTCTTTTAACGCGCTGCCTGTTTCGTAATATTCTGCATCTTCTGCATCAACATCTGTTGCTGGCGGCCTGCGGCTCTGAGCAACAATATGATTTTTAGCGGTGTTCACGGCAATTCGGTACAACCATGTATAGAAAGCACTTTCGCCACGAAAATTAGGTATCGCGCGGTAAGCTTTAATAAAAGCTTCTTGTGCTACATCAGGTACATCACCAGAATTATTCACGTATCGAGAGATAAGGTTACAAACTTTATTTTGGTACTTAACCACTAGTAAGTTAAATGCCTGCTTATCTCCACTCTGCACTCGCTCAATCAACACTTGATCGGTTAGCTGCTCGTTCATTCGAGCGGGTACTCCTATTGTTATAACCCTTACCTTCGCAGATATGGGTACTAATTATGCGAAATGTAGTATTGACACCACCGTCTACAAGAGCACTATTGTGACTAAGCCAAATACTGAAAGTTCCAACTTTCTTAAAATTATTTGCCATTATTGTTTCACAATGTGATGTAATAAAAATAGCTATCCCTATTAATTTGGGGAAACTTGAGCAAAAGCAATGGTATTGAGCAATTAAATATTTCTAGATAGCTGTCTATATCTTGATTTTGCATAGCGTTTTAGGATGGCACTGCGGGGATTATAACAGTCTTACCCCAACTCCTAAAACAAGACAGAGTCAATTGAGAGTGGACAACTCTACTATAGCCCGGGATTTAATAAGTTTTATGAACGCAAACCGTGAACATCAGTGTGATGTATTAGTGGTAGGAAGTGGTGCGGCAGGCTTGTCATTAGCCTTACGTGTAGCAGAACATGCAAAAGTAATTGTATTAAGCAAAGGACCACGTAGCGAAGGATCGACGTATTACGCACAAGGTGGTATTGCCGCGGTATTCGATGAATCAGACAGTATTGAGTCTCACGTAGAAGATACTCAAATTGCTGGTGCTGGGCTATGTGAAGAAGATACAGTTCAATTCATTGCTGAAAATGCAAAAGAGTGTGTGCAATGGCTAATTGATGGCGGTGTTCCATTTGATAAAGATGAGAACAGCACCGAAGGTCAACCTAAATATCACCTAACCCGTGAAGGTGGGCACAGCCACCGTCGAATTTTGCACGCTGCCGATGCAACTGGCATGGCGATGCAAACCTCACTACAAGACAACGTCAATAACCACCCCAACATCGAGATCTTTGAGCGCCATAATGCGCTTGATTTGATCACTGAAGATAAAGTTGGTGGTTCAAAAGACAAGGTTATCGGTGCCTACATCTGGAACCGTAACCAAGAACACGTAGAAACCGTGCGTGCTAAGTTTGTAGTACTAGCAACTGGCGGCGCTTCCAAGGTTTACCAATACACTTCAAACCCTGATGTCTCTTCAGGTGATGGTATTGCTATCGCTTGGCGTGCTGGTTGTCGTGTCGCAAACCTCGAATTCAACCAATTCCACCCAACGTGTCTATTCCACCCAGAAGCGCGTAACTTCCTTCTGACAGAAGCATTGCGTGGTGAAGGTGCTTACTTACGTCGCCCTGATGGTTCAAGATTCATGAAGGACTTCGACGAGCGTGGTGAACTAGCTCCTCGTGATGTGGTTGCTCGTGCGATTGACTTCGAAATGAAGCGTTTAGGCGCAGACTGCATGTATGTCGACATCAGCCACAAGCCTGAAGAATTCATCACCGCGCATTTCCCAATGATCCACACTCGTTTGATGGATTTGGGTATCGACATGACCAAAGAGCCGATCCCTATCGTACCGGCTGCCCACTACACTTGTGGTGGCGTTATGGTGAATAAGCAAGGTCAAACCGACTTAACTAACTTATATGCGATTGGCGAAGTGAGCTACACCGGCTTACACGGTGCAAACCGCATGGCTTCAAACTCACTGCTTGAGTGTGTGGTATACGCATGGGCAGCAGCAAAAGATATCGTTGAGAACATCGACCAATCTCAATTGTGCGCTGAACTACCTGCATGGGACGAAAGCCAAGTCACTAACAGTGATGAAGAGGTGATCATTCAGCATAACTGGCACGAACTGCGCCTGTTTATGTGGGATTACATGGGTATCGTTCGTACTGATAAGCGTCTAGAACGTGCAATGCGCCGTATTCAGATGCTGCAGCAAGAAACTCATGAGTACTACAGCTACTTTAAGGTTTCGAACAACCTGCTTGAACTGCGTAACTTATTGCAAGTGGCTGAACTGATGGTGCGTTGTGCGATGCAACGTAAAGAGAGCCGAGGTCTGCACTATACGTTGGATTACCCAGAGCTTGCGGAAGACAGCGGTCCAACCATTCTCACACCAGAGAGAAACCAATCATAACCATTGGTTAAAAGTTGTTAGCGACTTAGTGCGTTAACCAAAAGCAATCAAACGAAAGGGAGCCAAGTGCTCTCTTTTCTTTTATCTACGCTTTCTTTTATTTGATGCTCTAGTTTATCTCGCGGGCTCGTTGTAGGTTTGCGAGAAAATGTCGATACTCACGCTCATCACAACTATCTCGCCATAACAGGACTGAATGTCCACATTCAAAACTCAGCTTAACGAAAAATTGCGCCCAAACCTTATCGACGGTCTTGAGAACATAACGTTGGTCATTCAATCTAACTTCCCCATCAAGCTTGTAATCGAAATAACCTTGAGCCGCATTCACCACAACCGTATCGGTTTTGAATAAAGAGATCATGATATATAAACAGTAGAGACTGGCAACAAGAGGGATGGAGGAGAATACGATGAAAAACAAAAGGCACCCAAAAATAGTGCCTTTTGCAAATAATGCGGAATATGAAGGGTTAAGCTGAAGCCTAACGAACCTTGCTGAGGTTATGCGCGACAATTTTATCAACCATTGATGCATGACCTAGGTTTTCACTGCGCCCGTGTCCCATCACCCAAGTAAACAAATCTGGGTCATCACACTCTAATAGAGAAACAAACTCGCGCTGTTCCTGCTCTTGCAATGAATCAAAACACTCTTCAAAAAATGGCATGATGACTACATCAAGTTCTAACATGCCGCGACGGCAACCCCATTTAATTCGTGCTTTCTGCTCTGCAGTGTACATTGGCTATCCTCACCTATAATTTTTCTTTCTCGGAGTGTAACAAGTCATACGCTCTGCAACTACTATGTGAGTCACAGTCCCTATCTAAGCTCACAAAAAAACCTAGGCTGACAAAGAAACAGAACCGGATTAACATAGAGCCAAATAAAATTCTTAGGAAAGATAAAATGGATTGGAAAAACACATTTCAGCCGCTCGCTCATACGCAAAATGAATCGCTTCCAGAACTGATGATGACACACGTGTCTGATTGGAGCGCAATTACCATGATAGGCGATGACAAAAAGTCGTACCTACAAGGTCAAGTTACGTGCGATGTCGTCACTCTTCCTAATGATGAATCTACATTAGGTGCGCATTGTGATGCGAAAGGAAAGGTATGGAGTATCTTTCGTTTGTTCCACCACAACGGTGGCTACGCACTCATGCAGCCTAAATCGGCAATTGAAGTCGAGTTAGTTGAAATCAAGAAATACGCCGTATTCTCTAAGGTTGATATCGAGCAAACGTCTGACGTAGTTATCGGTGTCATGGGCGAGTCAGCAGATCAATACATTGACTCCATTTCAGAAAGCCAAGGTAAAGTACGTGTTATCTCTGGTGGCACAGCGGTTCAAGTCTCTGATAACCGTTGGGCTCTACTTGTTACGCAAGAAGCAGCCGAAGCCTTGGTATCAAGTAGCACAGCAGAAAAAGTATCGGAAGCGCTTTGGCAGTATTATGAAATTCTTGATGCTCAACCGAACCTATCGAAAGCAGAGCAAAACGAACACATTCCTCAAGCACTTAACCTGCAAGCAATTGGCGGTATCAGCTTTTCAAAAGGCTGCTACACAGGTCAAGAAACGGTTGCTCGCGCTAAGTACCGTGGCATGAACAAGCGTGAGATGCGCATTGTTTCTGGAACGACTTCAGATGTACTGTCTCTTGAGAATACGATTGAACTAGAACGCAGCGTGGGTGAAAACTGGCGTGGTGCAGGCCGACTATTAAATGTGTATCAGTTTGCTGATAACCACGCGATTGGTTTGATGGTGTTACCAAACAACCTTGATGACGACGTTCAGCTTCGATTGACTGCGCAGCCTGATCAAGTGTGGAACATTCTGCCACTGCCTTACAGCCTTGACGAAGAGTAACCACGTGGAAACACTGATTACACAATGGTTAGATCAACAGCAGGTGGACTATCGCCTGCTGATGCAAAGCAAACCAACCACCAGCATCGAAGAGACAGCGCAAGAACGAGGCATCGATGCCTCTCAAATGGTCAAGTGCATCCTGCTCAAGGATATGGGAAACCAGTATGCGTTAGCTTGTATTGCAGGTGATCGCTCTGTCGACCCTAAGAAAGTACGCTCGGTACTGAATTGCCGTCGAATGACCTGCGTATCACTGAAAGATGTTGAAGCCATCACTGGCTTTAAAGCTGGATGTGTTGGGCCGCTTGCTCTAAAGAGACACATGCCGATCATTTTTGATCCTTCTCTGCAAAATAACGCCTTCGTGACGATCAGCTCTGGCGATCGAATGGCTGGCGTCGCGCTGGATCTCGATGATCTTATGGCTTTGTGTGCCCCTATCGTCGCAGAGATCTGTCGATGATCGACTCTAAGGCGTAATTGATCGCAAACCTCACTTAAAGTTTTCATTAAATACATATTTTGTGTGAAGTTCGTCATAAGAAAAACACATTAATAGTAAATATTTAATCAAATTAAAAGCATAAGTAGTCACAAGGTTAAATCTGCGTTATTGTTAATTTACTGACTAGCCTTTAGGTAAATCAGTACAAGTGAATCCACTGAGTAACATCAGTATCCACTTTTGTGTAATGCATCTGTGACTATTCGCCCGTTTTAGACGGGCTTTTTTTATGTCTAAAATTTACAATTTGATTACACAAATAAAAAAATCCCGCCTATTCTTATACTTGTAACATCTCTACTGCTTAATACCGAACAGGAAAGTTCACGGCAGTTTCCCTACTCACTATTATTTTGAGGAGAAGCTCACGTAAAAATAGATATTTACTACAGGAAGTGCTTAGAACAGCACAAATATCTAATAAACGTCAACTCTGCTGCATATTAATCCACGCTTATCACAATTATTATCACGGATTTTTTCTATAATATGCAGGCTAGGTAAATATAAGGATAATTAAGAATGAGACTGTTTAAGCGCTATACACCGGGTATGATTGCTAAACATGTAAGTCGACTTTTCAAAGGACGAATCTACATTTACGGCGTCGGCAAATTTGAGTTTGATAATGGCAAGCTCGTACTACCGGAGCGAGCAGAGAAACGTCATTTTCAAACCGTGAAAGAGATCAACAGTGAAATCATGAAGCTGCGTTGTGCATACGCCTGATCTGATTATCTAAAGAATTCTAAATAAAAAGGGTTGGCATATTAATGCCAACCCTTTTTTAGTGCTTACGACTCTGAAAGCCGGTTCTGCCGCGAGTCATTCATTATGAGTATCAACAACTTAACGATTAAATCACTATCGGTGAGTCACGGGACGTTTTGCTAAATCAGGGAGGTTTCCTGATAGGCCAAGTGCTCTTTTCATGATTTCATCTTTCGCGCCAGGCAGTTGACCCGCAAGCTTCATGCCGATACCACGAATCAGCTTCTTAGCTGGATTATCGCCTTCAAACAGATCTTTAAAGCCCTGCATAGACGCAATCATCTTAGCCGCCTCAGCCTTTCTCCAGCGCTCGTAGCCACGAAGGTTACGCTTAGTACCAATGTCCTCGCCAGCAGCCCACAGCGTTAGCAGCTCTTGCGCTAAGCTTGCAGCATCTAATAGCCCTAGGTTGACACCTTGCCCCGCTAACGGGTGAATCGTATGAGCAGCATCACCAACTAAAGCTACACGCTCTACCGCGAAATCGCGTGCGTATCGCATGCGCAGCGGGAAGGCAAAACGCTCACCAACTACTTCGCACAATCCAAGCTTGGCATCAAATTCAGCCGTTAGCTGTTTATTGAAATCAGCATCCGACATGGATACAAGCTTCTCGGCACGATTTGGTTCCGTAGACCAAACGATAGAGCTCATATTCGTTGGTTGCATTGGCAAGAACGCCAACGGCCCTTGCGGTGTGAATATTTGACGAGCAACACTGTAGTGAGGCTCTGTTGTTTTAATGTTCGCGACAATCGCACTGTGGCCGTAATCCCAATGTGTTAGTGGGATATCTTGTTGTTTGCGAACCCAAGAGTTTGCACCGTCAGCGCCAACAACTAACTTAGCGGTCAGCGCTTGGCCATTGTCTAACGTTAACCATGCTTCACTTTCACCAATCGCCATCGTTTTGCACGTAGCTGGCATGTATAGGCTAACATTATCTTGTTTCTTAACCTGCTCAAGCAATGCCAATTGAATCACGCGGTTCTCAACAATATGGCCTAGGTTAGGCTGAGCTAAACGCGTCGAGTCAAACTCGATACGAGCAAAGCTGTCTTGTTCCCACACTTCCATCGCTTGATAGGGCGCAGCACGTCTTTGTTCGATGCCTTGCCATGCGCCTAGATTACGCAGAATAACCTCACTCGAACGGCTCAGGGCCGACACTCGAACATCAGGTAATTCACTAAGCCCTTCACTGGGGGCTTTGCCTTCAATCACCGCAACTCTTAAGTCACTGTCTTTCAATGCGGCCGCAAGCGCTAGGCCAACCATGCCACCGCCCACAATGGCGATATCAACACTTTGCATCATTATTTTTTACCTTATCTATCTACTAGGCCAAGCGTATGACGCAAAAGTGGACCTTTAAGAGATGGGAGGTTATCGATTACGGCTAACCCAAGATTTCGCCCAATACGAGCGGTCAGAAAATCATTTGAGAACAGATGAACGAGGCTTGAAGTCAACGTAATCGTAGTGTCTCTGTCTTGTTCTCTACGCTTTCTAAAGTTAACAAGACCAGTGTAACGCCCAACATCATCCAGTTGGTTACATAACTCTTCAGCCAAAGAAGCGACATCACGAATGCCGAGGTTAAAACCTTGGCCCGCAATGGGGTGAAGCGTTTGAGCAGCATTGCCTACGATCGCAAAACGATGAGAAATATTCTGCTGGCGATGACGAAGGATTAATGGGTAACTCGCACGCTTGCCGACTTTTTCTAATCGGCCCAATCGCCAGCCAAAATCTTTCTGCAGTTGTTCAAGAAATTCATCGTCACTTAAAGCGGTGACTTTCTGTGCTTGCCCTGGTGATAAACACCAAACCAGAGATAAACGATTGTCACTCATCGGTAACAGAGCAACTGGCCCATGATGGGTAAAACGCTCAAAGGCTCGACCTTGATGAGGTTCACTAGCGACAATATTGGCAATCACCGCAACTTGTTCAAAGTCATGTTCACTCAATGGGATATTCAGTTGCTGACAGCAGGTTGAGATAGCACCGTCAGCGGCAACCAATAACTTAGTGGTTACTGTTTGCCCGCTTGTTAGCTCAATCGTCGTTAACGATTCATCACGCTCAACGGTTCTAACAGACTCAGGGCAAAGCATCGTAATTGCAGCTTCTGATTCTAATTTCTGCTGGTAGATCCGACCAACATCCGCCAACTCAACTACATAGCCAAGCGCATCAACAGCAAGTTCTTCACTATAGATATCCGTCATCCCAGCATGGCCTCGATCTGATACATGAATATCTTTGATCGCGGTGGCGACTGGAGCGATAGATTGCCACAACTGCAAAGAGTCAAGGATCTGCACTGTGCCATAGGACAAAGCGATAGAACGAGAATCGAACCCAGGGTGAGCTTGATGATCAACCTGATAAGGCTCCACTACCGCAATAGACAGAGAGCCTTGACTTAAGTGGTTCAGAGCAAGGGCTAAGGTTGCCCCCGCCATTGCACCACCAGCAATTACAACATCATACTGAGCCATCATAACCTCAAGCGAGCAAACGAATTAGTGAATGGTTGGAGCGGTATCTTCAGATGGACGAGCACCAAACTCAGCATGAATCGTTAATGCACACGCTTTAACATGCTCGATAACGTGTTCTAGAAGCTGTGCTTGTTCTTCTAAGTCGTCTTCTTCATCAATACCCAGCTTCGCCATCTCTTCCAGATCAGCCAAAGCTTCTTTAGTGCCATCAGACGCTTTGTTTAACGGAGCGCCCACTAAACCCAAACCAGAAATAAAGTGGTTAATCCAATCAGAAACACCATCAGCAAGATCAAACAAACTTGCACTTGCGTCTTCATCAGGCAGTAACATAGATAATTCCATGCCAGAACCGGTAATTTCGCTGGTCGTCACCTTTAATGTCGCTTCAGCTAACGTTAAGACGCGATCAGGCCAACCCATGCCTTCATTGGTGTAATCAAAGATCAGTGGTTGCCAGCTTTTATCTGTAAGGTTTAAGCCTCCACTTAACATACCCGTTAACAAACCATGCATTTCAGCAGGTGTTACGGCTAGGCTTGCCGATTGAAGTTCAGTCGCAACCGTTAGGTAGTCAGGTAAAGTAGTTTCGCTCATCAGTAGCTCGCTCAGTTATTCTTTATATCGATAGTATAATCGTACCACTTCACCCCAATTCTGGTAAGCATCGATCCCCAGCAATTGAAGGATGACTGACTACCAAGTGTTCAATTTGCTGAATTACTGTGTGCTCAAGCTCTCATTTACAAACAGTCACTCTGAAAAGCTTGAATCTTAATAGCGGTTTACCTATAGTTTCTCCCTCAGAGGAGATTGCTTCCTCAGCGGTGTTTGCTCTTTTTCTTTTTAAAAAATGAGAAAGTGCAACAGCCTTAAAAATAGCGCGTTAAAGAGTTCATCCATCATGAGTAATCAAGCGGTAGACGTTGAAATATTAGGAAAACTGACTCGAGTTAATTGTCCTCCAGGGCAAGAAGAGTCATTAATTGCAGCGGCGGCCGATCTTGATAATCGATTGAAAGAGATGGCTGAACGTACTAAGGTAACCAATGAAGTGAAGCTGCTAACGATCGCAGCTCTGAATATTTGTTATGAGCTACAAACTAAGAAGTTTGAAGCAAACGACGAACAAGACGCACTGACCGAGCGAATGGAACAGCTCACGACATCACTTTCCGATGTCCTCAGTAAAGTTAAGCACGGACAGCAATAGCGTACACAAAATTTACCCTGGAGTGTTTGTCAGAGGATTCACGTCCCCGAGCCGATAAGCAATCCCTAAGGGTTAGTACTTGAGTGCTATTGAGCATGCTCGGTCCGCCGAGAAGCCTACGGTAATCATTGCTGATCCGCCTTGAACTCGCTGGTTCAAGGGCCATCTATTCTCAACGGCACTTTGGGGTATCCCTTCTTATGAAGACGCTCACACGCAGCGAATTTCGCAAACAGATCCGCACCAAGCGCAATGCCTTAACGGGCGAACAACAAACTCAATCCGGTTTAGATTTAGTCCAGCAGTGCGCTCAGCTTGCTGAAATTCAGTCAGCTCAGCATATTGCACTTTATATCTCTATTGATGGTGAACTCGATACCCAGCCTTTAATTGAGTGGTTATGGGCGCAAGGTAAGCAAACTTATTTACCGGTATTACACCCCTTCTCTGCCGGACACCTGTTATTTCTTCACTATTCTCCAGATACACCGACCGTCCTCAATAAGTACGGAATCGTTGAATCTCAGCTGAATCAACTGCTCGTTAAACCCTGCCAACAACTTGATCTTATTCTCACACCATTGGTGGGCTTTGACTCTCAAGGGCATCGCTTAGGGATGGGTGGCGGGTATTACGATCGCACTTTGGCTCGATGGTTTGATACTGGTAACGGTGCAACCCCAATTGGTTTGGCCCACGATTGCCAACATGTCGATACCTTACCGACTGAAGAATGGGACATTCCGTTACCTAAAATCGTGACTCCGAGTAAAACTTGGCAATGGGAAAACAACCATTAAAGCGCTATAATCGCGCCCGCAAACGTTAACCTCGATATACAAACGTTAACTTCAATACGCGAACGATTAATTCAAAGCGCACGACCTTATTCAGGAGAATGGCATGACTCAAGATGAAATGAAAAAAGCAGCTGGCTGGGCAGCACTTCAATATGTTGAAGAAGGCAGCATTGTAGGTGTAGGTACTGGCTCTACAGTAAATCACTTCATCGACGCACTTGGCACAATGAAAGATAAAATCAAAGGTGCGGTTTCAAGCTCTGTCGCTTCTACTGAAAAACTAGAAGCACTAGAAATCAAAGTTTTTGAGTGCAACGACGTTTTCAAGCTAGACGTTTATGTTGATGGTGCTGACGAAATTAACGGTTCACGTGACATGATCAAAGGCGGCGGCGCTGCTCTTACTCGTGAAAAAATCGTCGCGGCAATCTCAGACAAGTTTATTTGTATCGTAGATGGCACGAAAGCGGTTGATGTTTTAGGTAAATTCCCTCTTCCTGTTGAAGTTATTCCAATGGCGCGCTCATACGTAGCTCGCGAGCTAGTAAAACTTGGTGGTGACCCAGTTTACCGCGATGGTTGCACAACGGATAACGGCAACATGATCCTAGACGTGTACGGCATGGCGATCGAAAATCCAAAACAACTAGAAGATATTATCAATGGTATCGCTGGTGTGGTGACGGTTGGTCTGTTCGCTCACCGTGGTGCTGATGTGGTTATCACAGGCACGCCTGAAGGTGCAAAAATCGAAGAATAAATAATAGAAGATTGAGTTTTTCTGTTACTTCATTACATACGGTGCCCAAGGGCGCCGTTTTTTTTGCTTTATACCTGTAAAATTATGTCTTATTCCGTAATTTTCTTACCCAAAACATTTTTTTTTTGTTACTTTATTGTTCAGAAGACGCACAGGGAAAACGTTTGTCTCCTGACAAAGTGGTGAATTTGTTCCCCTTTCAGCCATTTTGTAGCACGTGCGCCGCATTTGCCCAACCTTTCCATTTTAAGGACGAGAACAATGGCCAAAGTTTCACTGGAAAAAGAAAAAATAAAAATTCTACTTCTAGAAGGTCTTCACCCTTCTTCTGTAGAAGTACTGCAAGCCGCTGGTTACACAAACATTGAGTACCACAAAGGCTCGCTACCTGAAGATGAACTTCTTGAAGCAGTTAAAGATGCTCATTTCATTGGTATCCGTTCTCGCACAAACATCTCCCAAGAAGTTATTGATGCGGCTGAAAAGCTGGTTGCAGTTGGTTGTTTCTGTATTGGTACTAACCAAGTAAACCTTCAAGCGGCAGCAAAACGTGGTATCCCTGTGTTCAACGCACCGTTCTCAAACACTCGAAGTGTTGCTGAGCTGGTTCTTGGTCAGGTTCTATTGCTACTGCGTGGTATTCCAGAAAAGAATGCTCTTGCTCACCGTGGCATCTGGAAAAAGAGTGCAGACAACTCTTACGAAGCTCGTGGCAAGCGTTTAGGTATTATTGGCTACGGTCACATTGGTACTCAACTGGGTATTATTGCTGAAAACCTTGGTATGCGTGTTTACTTCTACGATATCGAAAACAAGCTGTCTTTGGGTAACGCAACTCAAGTCCATACCATGACTGATCTTCTGAACAAGTGTGATGTCATTTCTCTGCATGTTCCAGAAACCAATGAAACCAAGAACATGATGGGCAAAGAAGAATTCGACCGCATGAAACCAGGTTCTATCTTCATCAATGCCGCACGTGGCACTGTTGTTGATATCCCAGCTCTGTGTGGTGCTCTAGATTCTGGTCACCTTGCTGGCGCAGCGATCGATGTTTTCCCAACAGAGCCAAAAACTAATGCTGACCCATTTGAGTCACCATTGATGCAGTTCGACAACGTGATTCTTACCCCTCACGTTGGTGGTTCAACACAAGAAGCACAAGAGAACATCGGTGTAGAAGTTGCAGGTAAGCTTGCTAAGTACTCTGATAATGGCTCTACGCTATCAAGTGTTAACTTCCCTGAGGTTTCACTGCCATTGCATACAGGCACTTCTCGTTTGCTACATATCCACGAGAACCGTCCAGGTATTCTGACTCAGATCAACACCATCTTCGCAGAAGAAGGGATCAACATTGCAGGTCAGTATCTACAAACTGCCGCTGATATGGGTTATGTGGTTATTGATGTGGAAGCCGATCGTTCACAAGAAGCTCTGCTTAAATTGAAAGAGATCGAAGGCACTATCCGTGCTCGTCTTCTTCACTAATCATTGAATTAGACCATAAGTAAAAACAGAAAAGGCTCTCGCAATGAGAGCCTTTTTAGTATTTGGCCTATGGTAGGTAATAAGATCATAATGATCCAAAACCTTCTTAAGGTGCGTTCACTACTCTTCTAATTGGTAGATCACGTTGACACGATCACGAATGGTGATCGTTGAATCTTCATAAGAGTTCGATTCTGTTCTTGCATCCATCGCCATTGAACGCATTAGCACGGGCTGTGAAGACTGTGCGTTGTAGTCCACGCGCCACACATCACCTAGATCACGCTCAAAACCACTCGCCAATGACTTGGCTTTCGATCTCGCATCCTTGATTGCTTCTAAACGAGCCTGATCTTGATACTTAGCTTGATCACGAACTTGCAGTTGAATGTTATCGATCTGATTAATACCCTGACCAATAGCAATATCCATGTAGTCATTTAGGTTCGCTAAATCATTAACTTGAACCGTCACATTACGTGAAGCACGGTAGCCAACCAGTTCAGGCTTACCATCTTTCGGGTAATGGTATTGAGGAGATAAATACAGGTTAGAGCTGTGTACGCTAGCCTCATCAACACCGGCTTGATGCAGTTTATTGAGAAAGCCTGTCACGACTTTATCAACGGTATTTTTAGCCTGTTCAGCGGTCATCGTCGATTCTACGACTCTAACCGAAAATGTTGCCATATCAGGTGTCGCAACTACTTCACCATAGCCCGTCGTTGAAATGTGCGGGAAAGAGGGAGAGTTTGCCAATGACGGAAAGCTCACAGCACTCAACGCTGCAGTAAGAGTAAGAGACGTTGCTAAGATTTTTGGTACAAACTTCATTAGGAAAACCCATGCTGAACAAATGTTCTTTTATCATAGAGTAATTTGCCGCATAGCCAATCCTGATACCTAACTTCTAACAGAACTTTGACGATGAAAAAACCAACAACTTACTGAGGTAAGTGGTTGTGAGCATAACTTAATATGGCTTGAGAGATCTCTTTCAACACCCCGCTTTCAAGCTGCCAGTGGTGCCAGTAGATACGATAAGACAGCAAGAAACCCGGCGTAACATCAATCAATGTCCCAGATTCCAACTCTTCAATAATCTGCAGTCGAGGGATCAAACAATAGGCGACCCCAGATAAGGCGAGTCGAACAAAAGCTTCTGAACTTCCTACCGTATGATTGATAACACTATCTCTCGGAACATTAAAATGATCATGCAAAAATTTCTTATGCAGATCATCGTATTGATCGTACGAAACCGCAGGCGCTTTTGTTAATGTCGAATAGTTCACTCCATCAGAGAAGTAGCGTTGATGGAAGCTAGGACTCGCCACACACACGTAGTCCATACGACCGAGATAGTCAGCACTGCACCCAGGAATAGGCTGTGATTCAAGACTGATCGCCCCTGCTACTTCTCCACTCTTAATTTTTTCGATCGTTCTAGACTCACCATGAATCGCAAGGTTCAATTCAACTTGACGTGAATTCATCACATCAGATAACGCAGGCAACAGCCATGTCGCCAAACTATCCGCATTGGTCGCTATGGATAGGGAAAGAGGTTGAGTACCCTCTTCATTCATCAATTCAGGGACAAGCTCGTGCTCTAACAAACGAACACGACGATACAAACCCAACAGTTTTTTCCCTGCCGGTGTTGGCCTTGGCGGACTTTCTCTCACCAAAGCAGGCTGAGCTAACCACTTTTCTAGCTGTTTGATACGTTGAGACACCGCAGACTGGGAGATGTAGAGCTGCTCAGCCGCCCTTTCAAAGCTACGTTGTTTCACCACGGCATCCAGTGCTTCTATCCATTTGTAATCCAATCCACGCATCAACTTGCTTCCTTTTCAACCTAATTATCAGCAACATTAGCAACTCTAATAATAGATTAAAATCATTAATTATACTTATTTAAAAGGTCAGAGTATCTTCGCCATATAGCACGTAAATATCGTTAATTAAGTGGAGGTTAAAATGAATTTTTGGGTTTTATTACAAGGTTTTGGTCTAGGGGCAAGCATGATTATCCCTATTGGCGCTCAGAATGCGTACGTCTTAAATCAAGGGATAAAACGCAATCACCACCTAACCACAGCAACGATTTGTAGTCTGCTCGATACCTTATTCATCTCACTGGGTATTTTTGGTGGCGGAGCGATCTTGTCACAGAATGAATTACTGCTCACCTCTGTGACATTGGGTGGTATCGCCTTTCTTACGGTTTATGGCTTGCTATCCCTGCGCAGTGCGTTCAGAACACGTACCAGTGATGAATCAAAGGGTGAGATATTAGCTCGCGGTAAGCGCACCGTTATTTTAGGTGCATTAGCGGTAACCGTATTAAACCCACACCTCTATTTGGATACCGTGGTGATTCTAGGATCCATTGGCGGGCAGTTTGAAGGTAACGACAGAATTGCTTTTGCTATGGGCACGATCTTGGCTGAAGTGGCATAGTGAATT
>NZ_MCZK01000124.1 GCF_002875945.1 Vibrio lentus | reverse complement strand
GGAGTCGAGTCGGCATCCAGCGCTTGGACATCCGCGTGGTCATTGTTGAGTGTGTACGTCCACTCACCGTCCGCATTGATACTGAAGGTGCCGTAGTTGTCATCTTGAACATCGGTCTGCGCGGTAAACACCGCTTCGTCTAAATCTGGATCGTCAACATTGAGGTTGCCGCCGGTCGTTAGCGTCACGTCTTCTTGCACT
>NZ_MCZK01000123.1 GCF_002875945.1 Vibrio lentus | reverse complement strand
GAATTACGCAACAAAGCCGCGAAAACATCGAAACAGAGCCTTGCTCATCAAGCTTAATTGCACGCTGAATCGGAAACGGAAACGATGTGGCACTAAATGTAAATTGCACACTAGTCTCCCTAAGTAGCTCGTAACCTTTCTGCAGGTCTTCAGGTAAAACAAACGGAGCGGTGGCGTACAAACAACAAACATCACCAATATTCCAGCCATTGTTACCACACCAAGTTATTGCATGGTGCATCACATCCATGGTGGTAGCATAATCGTCGGAGATATTTGAAGGCCGTAAAAATGGTACTTCAGCACCATATTTCTTCGCTACCTCAGCTATCTCAGCTATCTCAGCATCATCAGTAGAGACAATAACCTTATCAAAACAATCTGAAGCAAATGCAGCTTCGATGGAGTAAGCGATCATAGGCTTGCCATGAAAGTGCTTAATATTTTTACGGGGAATACGTTTGCTGCCACCTCGTGCAGGAATAATAGCAACGTTCATTATTTACCTGTCAAAATTTCGGTTACGACACGAACAACGGTATTTTGTTGTTCTTCCGTCATACCGTGGAACATTGGCAGTGAGATTGCTTCTTGATAATAGCGTTCTGACTCAGGGAAATCCCCTTCAGTAAAGCCCATAGCTTGGTAATATGGCTGAGTATGAACAGGAATGTAATGCAAATTAACACCGATACCATTTTCACGCAGTGCGTCAAACACTTGCTTATGAGTTAATGATATTTCATCTAACTTAAATCGGATTACAAATAAATGTAAACCTGAATACGTGTTTTCCAGTTGATAAGGAAGTACTAAAGGTAATTCAGATAACATTTGATTATAACGCTTAGACAACACATGGCGCGCCGCAACAAATTTATCAAGTCGTTGCATTTGAGTGACACCCAATGCAGCTTGAAGTTCTGTCATGCGGTAATTGAAACCTAAATCAACCTGTTGGTAATACCAACCACCATGAGAAGCTTCCGTCATCATTTCAGGATCTCGAGTAATACCATGACTACGCAAGAGAGCCATTTTATCAGCTAGCTCTTTCTGGTTCGTTAATGCGGCACCACCTTCGGCAGTTGTCACGATTTTTACTGGGTGGAAACTAAATACCGTGATGTCTGAGTGTTCGCAATTCCCAATCGGCAGGTCTTGATATCGACTGCCAATCGCATGAGAAGCATCTTCAACAAGCTTGAACCCATACTCTTTGGCTAACTTACCAATTGCAGCCATGTCACATGGCTGTCCACATAAATGTACTGGCACTACGACTTTTGGCAGCCTACCTTCAGATTTTGCTTTGATGAGCTTCTCTTCAAGTCGTTTAGGGCACATGTTGTATGTATCTGGGTCGATGTCGACAAAATCCACTTTTGCACCACAGTACAAACCACAGTTTGCTGAGGCTACAAAAGTAATAGGAGATGTCCAAAGCCAATCTCCTTTGCCTAAACCCAAAGCGAGACAAGCAATATGTAGAGCGGAAGTTGCACTATTCACTGCCAACGCATACTGAGCGCCAGTATGTTCTGTTAATGCGTATTCAAATGCAGGGACTTGTGGTCCTTGAGTTAGAAAGTCAGATTTAAGGACATCAACTACACTGTCAATATCTTGCTGACTGATATCTTGCTTGCCGTATGGAATCACTGCTCTACTCACACTGTAAATTTAGGGTCAACATGCTCTTTGATTAGGTCACGTAGACCTTCAATGGTTTCCCATTCAGTATTGGTACCTGAGTTATACTTAAAACCAAATGGGACTTTTTCAGCTTTATGATGATTCATATATTCATCTTCTGTATACGTAAAAGATACAGAAGGAAGGATCGCGTAATAACGACCTAGATCAATCGTATTAAGAGAATCGGTATCAGTAATCATTTCTTCATGAAGCTTTTCACCAGGGCGGATACCAACTACTTTCGTTTCGATTCCTGGGGCAATCGCTTCTGCGATATCTAAGATTTTATATGATGGAATTTTTGGAACGAAGATCTCGCCACCAAGATGGTTCTCTAGAGCGTACATCACCATATTCACGCCATCTTGAAGAGAAATATTAAAGCGCGTCATCTCTTCGTGTGTAATTGGTAGTAAGCCCTCTTCTTTTTTCTGCATAAAGAATGGAATAACCGAACCACGAGAGCCCATTACGTTTCCGTAACGTACGACACTGAAACGAATATCTTTTGAACCTTTAATATTGTTTGCAGCAGCAAAAAGCTTATCTGAAGCAAGCTTTGTAGCACCATATAAGTTAATTGGTGCACATGCTTTATCGGTCGAAAGAGCAACGACATCTTTCACACCACACGCAAGAGCCGCACTAATCACATTCTCTGCGCCATCAATATTTGTGCGAATACATTCAGTCGGATTGTACTCAGCAGTGTCTACTTGTTTGATCGCAGCGGCATGGATAATAACATCAACATCTTCACACGCTTGAATCATACGGTTACGATCACGAACATCGCCGATAAAGAAGCGTAATTGAGGAAAATCCTTATGCGGATATTGCTGTTTGATTTCAAACTTCTTCAATTCATCACGAGAAAAGATAATGATCTTCTTCACGTCTTGGTATCGTTCAAGAATTGTTTTGATAAATTGCTTACCAAATGACCCTGTGCCACCCGTAATTAATACTGTCTTGTTATTTAGCATACTTAACTACTCTAATATGTTTCTATTTCTCTAAGTTTTAAACTTAGGTACTTGAATTCCAAATTGATATCTAGCTACTTTTAGCTGGTTAACAACTTCTCAAAAAACTCCAGATGCTTCTTCACTGTCACTCGTGAACTAAAGCTTTCATCTAAGCGCTTCTTAGCCGCTTCACTCATTGCTATACACTTGGCCTTATCTTGCGCGAGCTTGTCCATAGCCTCACCCAACGCCTTGGCGTCACCAGTCGGGACAATATAACCAGTCTCGCCATCTACAACGAGTTCAGGAGCTCCACCGGTAGTCGTTACTACTGAGGTTGTGCCATTAGCCATCGCTTCGACAATCGTGCGTGGTAGCCCTTCTCCGCTAATCGATGGCTGAACTTGAAAGTCAGCCATACACATAATTGAAGGGATGTCAGTACGATGACCAATGTAGTGAATTCGCTCACTCATAGGACTTGCTTTCATCTCATCAAAATGAGGCTCGTAGCCGCTGCCCGCTAAGATCAAATGGAAGTTCGGCGCATTAATGTATTTAGTCGCCTCAAGTAAAACAGAGATGCCCTTACTTGGCCTTACGTGCGCTGCAGTAATCGCGACGACATCATCTTCATTCAAGCCAAATTCAGAGCGCTCAGTTGGTGGCACTTTATACCAGTCCAATTCATGCCCTTTATAGATGGTAACAACGTTATCTTTGTTCTTCCAAACTCGTTTTACCACATCTTGTCGGACCGCTTCTGAAACACAGACAATGCCGTCTACACGAGGGTGAAGTTGAGTTAAATAAGCACTAGGGTCATGTCGATATAAACCTCCAGTAGTGCCTCGATAAACGACTAATTTAATCTTGAAACCAATACATGCAAACGCCGCATTAGGTATCGTTTTTGAGTTAAAAGCATAGCAGATGTCGTAATCATACGTTTTCAGCTCGTGGCGAATCTTTTTAATAGTATCAAAACAAACTTTACGCTTAGGATAACCATCAACGACTCGAATGCCGTACTCTTCTAACTTTGATACATGTTCAGACTCACCTTGGGTCATGATAGTGACTTGGTGTCCTTGACGCGCAAGCTCAATAAAGATTGCGGCTTCAGGGCGCAAACTATTCCATGCATGTAAGTAAGATGCACAAACTAAAATTTTCATCTATCGGTTCCTATTTGGCTTGGTCTTCTGAACGGTTTTCAAGAATCCACAAACCGACATATTTATTGAAATTCACTTGAGCGTAAGTCATCGCCATAATGAAGCCGACACTGCCATCCATAAAGCCACGGCGAATGACATACACAAGGAAGAACGTCCACATAGCTCGTAACAACGCCAAGAATAAGCCATGTGATTTCTTGCCTTTACGATGGTACTTTTGCGAGCCAAGCCAAGCGTACTGCGCTGCTTTATCTAAACCATGACCATAATCGCGATGGGTGTAATGAAGAAGAAACCCCTTCAATATCCCTGTAGAACCTTGCTCTGGAACGACAGTCTCGTGAACTTCATCAAGCGTATAACGAGAACCTTCTCTCTTGAACAATCTTAAGACTGCGCGAGCGCTACGGCCATACTTGAGCGTTGTGCCATAAAGGGTTACTCCCCAAGGAAGTTTATACGCTGTGTGTTTGATTTGATCTTGCTTCAATAGTTCAACAAGAGCCTTGCTCATCTCTTCATCTAGAGCTTCGTCAGCATCGATTGATAACACCCAGTCACATGTCGCTTTATCTAGCGCTCGCTGCTTTTGCTTACCAAAACCAGGCCAATCTGTGATGGTCACGTTATCTGTATATTTTTGACATATTTCAACTGTTGCATCTGTTGAGCCACTGTCTAAAACAACCAGCTCATCGGCAATATCGACGACAGATTTAAGGCAAGTTTCAATTCGGTCTTCTTCATTCTTGGTAATAACAATGACAGACAGGGTATGTTTTCTCATTATTCAGCCCTAGAATTTCCAATAGTTTAATGATTTACGGATTTTAAAGTTACGAATCCAATTTTTTGGCTTGTTATCTTGCCAGCCGCTTTCTAGCACATCAGTAATAGCACTCAGAACTCTAGCTGAAGATTGCCCATCTAAATATGGCGTTATTGACGGGCCGTAGTTAACGATAGCGCTATCTCTTGCTTCATCAGGTAACATCGCTTGCTTAATTGCTGACTCTAACTGCTCGGCTTGCGTAATGTTAATGAAGCTTGCTTGAGGATCTCGATTATTTACCGTGACAACAGGCTTATTGAGCAACAAGAATTCCTGAAATATCGATGAGTTGTCACACACCATAACATCAGCACGATGTTGCATTTCAATCACTCGGTCATTATCGAAAAAGAGAAGGCTATCCCCTTCCAATGCCTGATATTTCGCTCGTGTCTCTTGATTCATTTTAGGATGAAGAGTCACTAACCATTGCCACTGACTCAGTTGACTGAGGCGCTTAAGCTCTTCATAAACCAACTCTGCACACGATAAGCTTGGCGAAAAAGTGGAAGCGAACAGTATTTGAGGTCTCTCAAAATGGTTCTCACCAGCTTGATAATTAAACAAACTATCCAGCTTCAGCCATCCAGTCTCTTTTACTTGAAAATAGCCGCGCTGTTTAGCTAGTGGTTCCAATGAGCTCGTTCTTTCATGGCCTTCTGTGCAATACAAATCAAATAGACCACGCTCAGGATATAAGTTCCCTCGCTTACTCTCATTCAAACCGTGAAACACTTGCACCTTCAACCCAGGAATAAATGCAGGAACGCGATCACCGGGCACTAAAACAGCTGAAGGGTTAAAGGAGACAGCTTCAGCTAAAGAGACGCTCTGTTCATGCTCTAGTAAAAGATGTTCAGAAGCCTCGTCACCAACAAGCAACCACTTAACATCGTGGCCGAGGTGCTTCGCGTAATCATAGAATGGGCGAAGGATTGCAAATGAGTAATTTTGCTCGACGTAGAGCAAGAAACGATAGGTTTGATCGGTTTGCATAAGCGATGAGATAAAATTCACCATTTCCGTTTGAAAGTGCAACTAAGCATTTAATTATAACGCTCTTTACTTTCGAGATTGAAGAAAATACTCTTCTCAATACTGATTTTACCTTCTGGTGTCACTGTTCTTATGCTTATACGACTTTTCTATACTCTCATATTGTCACTAGCCTCTCCGCTACTTCTGTATGGACTTTATAAGAGTAAGCCTGGGAAGCCAAATTTCGGTCAGCGCTGGAAAGAACATTTCGGCATCACACCGCAAACTCAAGGTAAAACTCCTATCTGGATTCATGCGGTATCGGTTGGTGAGTCTATTGCCGCAATACCGATTATTAAGCAATTGAAGCAGCGAGATCCAAATCAATCAATTATCGTTACCACGACAACCAGCACAGGTGCAGAGCAGATAGAAAAACTCGGTGATTTAGTCGAGCATCGCTACATGCCGATTGATTTTTCTTGGTGTATTCGAGGTTTTTTGAAAACTGTTCAGCCTAAACAGATGCTAATCATGGAAACAGAATTATGGCCAAACACACTGCACTGCGTCGCGAAAGCTGGGATTCCTATTTCAGTACTCAACGCCCGCCTATCCGAACGCTCGTGCCAGCGTTATGCTAAATTCCAAGCCGTTTTTAACCTCTTAGCCAAAAACCTATCTCAAGTACTTTGCCAATACCCAAGTGATGCTGAGCGTTTTATACGATTAGGGTTAAATAAAGCATCTGTGCATGTGACTGGATCGATCAAGTTTGATATTGAAGTCTCAGCTGAACAAGTATCAAAAGGCAGAGCGTTACGTGAACAAATTGGCTTTGAACGCTGTGTGTGGATAGCAGCCAGCACTCATCAAGGCGAAGATGAAATTGTCTTAGACGCTCATAAACAGCTCCTTAAAGACAATCCTAATACCTTGCTGATGATTGTGCCTCGTCATCCAGAGCGATTTAATCAAGTAACGGAACTGGCTAAACAACACCAATTCAACACCATCACTCGAACGAGTCAGCAACCAATCACCTCTGATGTTGAAGTGTATATTGCGGATACGATGGGAGAAATGTTGGTATTACTCGGCGGATCTGATGTGTGCTTTATGGGAGGAAGCCTTGTGGGCGATAAGGTAGGTGGCCACAATCTTCTAGAGCCTGCGGCACTGCAGTTACCTTTACTCAATGGCCCTAGCTATTTTAACTTCAACGAGATCACTGACAAGCTACTGGAAGCTCAAGCCGTCACTATTTGTCACAACAGTAATGAAATTGCAGACCAGCTTAGAGCGCTGTTCACACATCCCAAATTACGTAAAGAAAAAGGCTTAGCGGCTTATCAAGTGATTGAGCAAAATCGAGGGGCGTTGCTCAATACACTCATAAAAATAGAAAGCTGTTAACTGTATATATTATTCAAAACTTGATACTTTTGTGAAAATCGACTTTTAATTATTTGTCGGTTTTCATCAGTAGCTTTAGATTTATTCTCAAAGCTCTGTGGTATTCCAGCCAAAGTGTTGTAGCCGTTAACTGAGATTCCTTCGGATTCTGTCATCTCTATGAAATTAGGGGTTTCAACTTTCACATGGATTGCACCATTACCACCAGAAATAAAGCTCCTAGCCGTGCTCATGCTCCCTCTTCCTTGTAAGATAATATCGGAGCAAGACATGATCAATGCATTGTAATTAATATTGTTTGTTGGTGTTACATAGCTGATATCAACTACACATTTCATCTTAAACAAGGCCAAAAATGCATCGATAATGATCCTAGAAAACACTCTTTTAGGTTTAACGAAAACTAACAATTTATGTTGATTTAAAACTCCAGCGATACCTAAATGATAGATAATTGACAAAATATCAAGCACAGAGAAAGTGTCAGCCTTTGCGCCTATCAATATCTTATTTTCCGGTCGAGTTTCTTCTATGTACTTAGATTGCATACATTCAAATTCATCCCACAGCTCACTGGGCATCGATTTAAAAGCATCCCTTGCGTCATAAAAATTGAGTTCTCTTCGTTTCAGAATTTTTTCAAGTGAGGGACGGAAGTAGGGTTCTGGCGCAATAAAGTTAATAACTTTATTCAGGACAAATAAGCAGTCTTCATTAATCTGATTATTTCTCGTTTGAATTAAACTACCTTTCTTTTCGATTGTTTTGAGCCAACGGGCTACTTCATCATCTGTCAGATGAACATATAGTTTGTCGATAAACTCATCTGAGCATTCCAGAAGGGTCTTCAAAAAAGGGGCATTACTTAACCCTAAGCTAATCGAGGTTACTGTTTTACAGCTAACAAGAGCACCTAAGTCTACCATTCGATAGTTTAATAACTTTACATTCGTACCCTTTAAATGAGTATCCTGAACATTTTCAGACAAAGATATTAGAATGATATCTTCTTCTCTAATCGAGCACTTTCTAACAAGTACATCAATATATAATTTAGTAAAAACATGATTTTCAAAACCAACGATGATGTTTTTATTTAAGAACATTTACATAACTCCCAACATGTAGCCATCATTCAAGTATCCCCAATCCGACTCCTGCCATTGAATCTGGCGCTTGTTCACTTCTTTTAAGAACGAGCGCTTTAAGCGATTCAAGTTGCCTTCTTTCCAGTCATCACCCGCTTGCTGACCACACTTATCAAAGTCAATAATCCACACCTTTTGCGAATCATCAAGCAAGATATTATGAATATTGAGATCGGTATGATTCACCCCTGCATCGTGCATCTTACGTATCTCTTGGCCAATTTTTTGATAAATATCCGCATCAATCGGGTTAGTAACCAATACATCGACCAGATCCTTGGCATTGGGGATTCGTTCAGACATTAAGTCCGCTCGATAAAGTAGTCCGCTTTTAATGGCTCTAGCAGCAATGGGCTTCGGTACATTCACACCTGCGTTTGCCAATACCTTGAGAACATTAAGCTCCATCGCACAGCGCGTGCTTTCCCAATCAGAGAAGCGATATTGGTCTTCGACTAGCTTCCCAAACAATCCGCCACGGCGATAATGGCGCAGTGCAGCCTGTATTCCATCAAGCTGAATGAACCATGTGGTACCGCGTCCTTGAGCACTGCCTGAAATGGCGTCTTGTTGCTGCCAATATTCAGACTCAAAGATCTGAGCTATATCGCCCTCTGGTACCTGAGCCAAAAGTTCAGGGTCGTACCAAATTGTTTGGTTCTTGGTGCTAATCGTATCCATCTATGAGGCCTTTGGGTCGCTTTTCGTCATTGCTATTTTACAACTAATGCGAGTATCTGCATAATTCTGATGTTATTCACTTTTTTCGGGCACTTTATGTCACTGTTCTCAACTGCACCTCAATCTCTTTGCATACTTCGCCTCTCCGCGATTGGCGATGTTTGTCATGCTATTTCTGTGGTTCAAGCCATCCAGAAGCAGTGGCCTGAAACGAAAATCACTTGGATAACAGGCAAAATAGAAGCCATGCTTATCGGCGATCTACCCGGTATTGAGGTGATTGTTTTCGATAAGAAACAAGGCTTCAAAGGAATGTGTGAATTATGGCGTCAGCTATCTGATCGTAAGTTTGATGCTCTTCTGCATATGCAAGCCGCGCTCAGAGCCAGCGCACTATCATGGGGGATAAAAGCGAAGTGCAAAGTTGGATTTGGCAAAAACCGTACTCGTGAAATGCAGTCACTCTTTACCAACCGCCACTTATCTATTTCAGATAAGTTTCATGTGTTGGATAACTTTGCCGAATTTGCTCGCTATATTGGTGTGCCTTTTAATAAACCTCAATGGGATATCCCTTTAACACTAGAGGATGAGCAACTCGCAATCAACACCATGGCAAATAAACCGACCTTGGTTATCTCTCCTGCAGCCAGTAAAGATTCACGCAACTGGTTGACTGAACGATATGCCGCTATTGCCGATTACGCAGTGGAAAAAGGTATGCAAGTGGTGCTTTGCGGTTCTCCGGCACCAAGAGAAGTTAACCTAGGCAACGATATCGAAAAATTATGCCAGTCGCCAGTTATTAACTTGATTGGCAAAACGAACTTGAAGCAACTTACTGCCGTACTGAAACATGCAACGGTTGTATTGGCACCTGATACTGGCCCAGCCCACTTGGCAACTACACAGTCAACCCCGGTAATTGGCTTGTACGCACACAGCGATCCTCGTAGAACAGGCCCTTACAACGATCTCGATATCGTAGTGAGTGTTTATCAACAGCACGTAGAAGCACAACAAGGTAAGCCAGTCGAAGACCTTCCATGGGGAACCCGCGCCAAAGGCGATGATCTTATGAAAGACATCACTATCGATATGGTAAAGCAGCAACTCGACAAAGTATTAAATTCTCAGCAAGTACTAGATTTAAGCGTTGAGCCAAACTCTAGCCAGACATTAAGCAAGGACAGCTGATATGAGCACACACGTTATTTACCCAGGGACGTTTGATCCTGTGACCAATGGCCACCTTGATATTATTGTTCGTGCCGCTAGCATGTTTGACCATATCACCGTTGGGGTAGCAGCGAGCCCAAGTAAAAAGACCATGTTTGAATTAGATGAACGAGTAGAGTTGTTACGTGATGCCGTGTCTCACTTATCTAACGTGTCTGTTGAAGGATTTTCTGGGTTACTGGTCGATTTTACGAAGCAACAGAAAGCTAACGTATTGGTACGTGGCCTAAGAACAACAATGGATTTCGAGTACGAGTTTGGACTAACTAGCATGTATCGTAAGTTATTACCGGGGCTTGAGAGTGTGTTTCTAACCCCTTCAGAGGAGTATGCATTTCTATCCTCAACCATTGTCCGTGAAGTCGCGATACATGGCGGGGATATAAGTCAGTTTGTACCACAAAAAGTTGCAGCCGAAATAAAGCTCAAAACAACCAAATAACGATCCCTTCTCCAAAAAAATAGCGCTCATTGGCGCTATTTTTGTTAATGCATTAATGTTTAAATCGAGTAGTAGGTTAGATAAAGATCAAATTTGTATTCTCAATGCGATTAGGAAGTCACATTTCAGAGAGACCTATTTATACGAATTCAAGTTATTAATACGCCCCACCCATGCTCTCTCTGATATTGCATAGCCAACAACAAGGCATAATTCATGTTGCCTCAACATTCTTGAAGTCCGTCACAACCATAACTGCTAACTAAGTGAACAATCATTACAAAAAGTTGGGCGAGTGATAACATAGTTCAATACAAGTAAATACATCAATATAGCTCTATGAAATCATACTGTCTTACCTTAAAAGCAAATCATTGTAGGCAAAAATCAACAGCCGATACCCTTAAGGATGTTCAGGTTGATTTTGAGTTTTTTATTGGAGTGGATGCACGAACCGATGAACACCCTCTATTAACAAGAATTCACGATAGAGCTTTTTTACACAATATGGGCAGGTCGCATGCAATTGGAGAAGTTGGCTGTTATGCAAGCCATTACCTTATTTGGCAAAAATGTATAGAGCTCAATGAGCCAATTTTAGTCTTCGAAGATCATGCCGATATTAATATCGACATATTTCGTAATACTCTGACTATAGCCGAGCAGCATATTGAGCAGTGTGGCTTTATTCGCTTACAAGACAGTAAGAACAAATTACATTACTCAGTTGATAGGCACGATACCCAACACCTTGTAAAGTATTTAAAAGTACCTCAAGGAACCGCCTGTTACGCTATATCTCCCAAAGCTGCACAAGCTTTCATCGAACAAAGTTCAACTTTCAATTATCCAGTCGATGTATTCTTACGGAATACTTGGGTTCATAAACACCCCATGTTTGGTGTTTCTTCTGCGGGTTTACAACGTAGTAAGCAGCCGTCAATTATTGGTAATCGTAAACACAAAGGTAGAAAAGACTATTCAGTGGCCTTCATGAAATCTACTAACAAAATAAAGAACATGGTGCTCAACCTAGCAACTAATTTTTACCATCTCTCTATCTTAGATAAAAAGCACAGGCCAAAATTATATAGGTAGCGACGCTAAACATTAACGCTCTCCAAAACAAAAATAGCGCTCATTGAGCGCTATTTTCAATTAAAACCATCAATTACTACAGCGAGTAATAGGCCTTATACCAATCCGCGAAAGCTTTTGCTCCCTCTTGGATCTTAACTTGAGGCTTGTAGCCAACCGCTTCAAACAGATCTTCCGTATCAGCATAAGTTGCGTACACATCACCCGGTTGCATTGGCATGAAGTTCTTTTTCGCTTCAATACCTAGAGCACCTTCTAATGCTTCAATATAGTCCATTAATTTAACCGGGCTACCATGACCGATGTTAAATACGCGATATGGTGCAGAACTGGTTGCAGGTGAGCCTAGCTCCACAGTCCAATCTGGTTGCTTGGCTGGAATACGATCTTGAACACGAATAATACCTTCAACAATATCATCGATATAAGTGAAGTCACGCATCATGTCGCCGTTGTTATAAATGTCGATTTCTTTGCCCGCTACGATTAGATTCGCAAACTTGAACATCGCCATATCAGGGCGACTCCAAGGGCCGTAAACCGTAAAGAAGCGAAGGCCAGTCGTTGGTACGTCATATAAATGAGAATAGGTATGCGCCATCAACTCATTCGACTTCTTAGTCGCGGCGTACAGTGAAATCGGGTGATCAACACTGTCTGCTGTATGGAATGGCATTTTTTGATTCAAGCCATAAACAGAACTCGATGAAGCATAAACGAGGTGTTCAACCTTATTATGGCGACAGCCTTCAAGAATAGCTAAGTGACCGACAAGGTTGCTATCGGCATACGCCATTGGGTTATCAATTGAGTAACGAACGCCAGCTTGCGCTGCTAAATGAATCACACGGTCAAACTTTTGCTCAGCAAACAGCTTCGCCATGCCTTCCCTATCAGCAAGATCCAGCTCGATAAAAGTCAGATTTTCATGCTCGATACGTTTCAGGCGGTCATGCTTTAAAGAGACTTCGTAGTAGTCATTTAGGTTATCAATACCAATAACCTCATGTCCTGCCGCACATAGTCGCTCTGAAACTGCAGAGCCAATAAAGCCAGCAACGCCAGTTACTAAATATTTCATTCTACTATTCTCAATTCATATAATTATTGCAATTGTAGCTACTAGACCGCATATCTACTAGCTTAAAAAAGTGAACATAGGTTCAGTTTTTCTATACCTGACATTGAGAGCAAAAAAACGTATTCCTTTGTCCGATTTTTTGCTCATCAAGTTTCTCACCACAACTCGGGCACTTTTCTCCCGCTTTTCCATAAACTTGCAGCTCTTGGGCGAAGTACCCCGGCTTGCCATCCGCTTGTGCGAAATCTTTAAGCGTAGTACCGCCTTGTTTGATGGCAGTCGCGAGTACTTGCTTGATCTCTTTGGTTAGCAAGACCCACTCTTCTTTTGTTACTTTGCTTGCTGGGCGCAAAGGATGAATTCGTGAAGAAAATAGCGCTTCATTAGCGTAGATATTTCCCACACCGACCACCACTTTGTTGTCCATGATGAACTGCTTGACGGCCACTTTACGCTTTTCTGCTTTCTCAGCAACGTAATCAGCATTGAAGTCATCGGTTAGTGGTTCAGGGCCGGAACCGAGTAACACAGTATGTATCTCATCCGGTGCCGACCATAACCACGCACCAAAGCGACGCGGATCGTTGTAACGCAATATCTTGCCATTGGTTAGCTTAAGATCCACGTGATCGTGTTTTGCTGGCGGGAAATCGGCATCTAAAACGCGCAGTGAGCCAGACATACCAAGGTGAACAATCGCTGTGCCTGTATCAGTTTCAATCAATAGGTACTTAGCTCGGCGTGAAATAGAGCGAATCACCTGTCCTTCTAGTCGCTTAAGTTCTTGAGGAATATCCCAGCGCAACTTAGGCGTTCGAAAAGTCAGGGATTTAATCTTCTCACCGACTAAATGAGGCGAGATCCCCATGCGGCTTACTTCAACTTCGGGTAATTCAGGCATAGTTAGTCGTCCGATTTAGGTGGTTTGTCTGATTTAGGTGGCTTGTCTGACTTAAATGAATGTTCTGAGCTAAGGTTTGGAAACAAGTAGCTCTCTTCAATAGACACCGCCAACCACTGATCATTCCAGTTTTTTAACAACCAAAACTCAGGTAGTTGATAATAAGTAATGCGTTGTGGCTCTTCTTGGTCTTGATACCACACTTCAATGGTGTGTGGCGTATTAAGCTGAGGAGTAAGGTCGGTATAGGTTTTAGCGTCGACTTCCGTGCCTACTAGCTGTTGCCAGCGTTGCGATAACTCTTGTGCAGTCACACTTTGCTCTGATACGGACTCTTTCATTTGATAAACCCAATGGCCGTCTTCTTGTACTACCGACCACTTAGCAAAGTGTAAGGCTTGAAGCTCTGCTGTTGGGTTTAAAAGATAAGGATAAGGGCTGCTTGCCTGAAGTTCAGGTTCAGGCTCAGGTTCGATAAGGTACGTTTTGATCAATGTTGGCAAGTTTAACACCCCAATAAAAGCGATCACGCTTAACATGAGTATGTTGTTCCACCGACGTCCACGATATCTCATCTGATTCTGCTCATCTAACCTATTGAGTGTTCAGTATATCGTGAAAATGGCGACACATTCTATGCTGAGCAATTTTCTATCATATAAGCCCATCAGAAAGTGGAACGTCTATACGGTAGGTGCCAAATTGCGTCAATGAAACTTACGCCTCTCAAAAACACTTAGTCTTCTCGAAAAAGCTTAAGCTTCTCAAAAAAACCTCAGGTTTCTCAAAATACTGGGGCTTCCTAAATTTTGGACATAAAAAAACCCAGCTATAAGCTGGGTTTTTAATTTATTCTTCTATAAAAGAAGAGACAAAGGGGCTATCAATTACTTGATTTTAGCTTCTTTGTACATAACGTGCTGGCGAACTACTGGATCAAACTTTTTGATCTCAAATTTGCCTGGCATGTTACGCTTGTTCTTGTCAGTTGTGTAGAAGTGACCAGTTCCAGCAGAAGATACTAGACGGATTTTCTCACGAATGCCTTTAGCCATTGCTTAATTCCTCTTAAACGTTTTCGCCACGTGCACGGATATCAACAAGAACAGCATCGATGCCTTTCTTATCAATAATACGCATGCCTTTAGCAGTTAGACGTAGTTTAACAAAACGTTTTTCGCTCTCTACCCAGAAACGGTGAGTTTGTAGGTTCGGCAGAAAACGACGCTTGGTAGCATTGCGTGCGTGTGAACGGTTGTTACCCGTTACTGGACGCTTACCAGTTACTTGACATACTCGGGACATGAATGTCTCTCCAAATCGTTTCAGCTCGATATCAACCTTGGTGGCCGAACCTCTCTATCAATTCTGAAAATAGAGGTAAAAACCATAATGGAAAATCCATTCAAGGCTATCAAAGGTCGCGTATTATACTAACTTGACATGCATTGCTCAAGACCCGAACAGATCCTTTTTAAGGATTTCGTGATCTTTTTTTGAACAGGGCAGCTATTTGAGTAATCAGAGCTGATTTAAGGTTCTAAAATGTGGGCGGAATGATAGCAGATTTAACGCAACTAACAACCTAAAATGTGATTCAAATCCATCCACGCTCTGCAAAAGAGATAACTTCGCCATCTCCAACCACAAAATGGTCGAGAATTCGGATGTCTACCAGCGCCAATGCATCGGTTAATCTGCGTGTAATTCGCCTATCTGCTTGGCTTGGCTCCGCGACACCAGAAGGATGGTTGTGCGCTAGGATTAATGCTGCTGCATTATGATGAAGTGCCCGTTTCACTACTTCTCTAGGGTATACCGATGCGGCATCGATGGTTCCTTCAAACATCACTTCATCCTTTATTACCCTATTTTGATTATCGAGGAACAATATATAGAAGGCTTCTCGCTGGCGGTCGCGCAATATACTCGAAAGATACAACTTGGTATGACTTGGACTGGTTAATGCGTCCCCTCGAGATAAAGTCTCTGCTAAATAACGTTGCGTCATCTCCAAAACAGCCTGCAGTTGGACATATTTCGCCTGCCCCATCCCTTTATGAGCACAAAACTCAGTCTCGGTTGCAGAAAAAAGTTGGCGCAGCGAGCCAAAATCTTTGATCAACTTGTCAGAAAGCTCTAAAACATTCATTCCTTGTGTGCCGGTTCGAAGAAATATCGCTAACAACTCCGCATCACTTAAAGAATCAGGCCCTCGACTCAATAGTTTTTCTCTTGGCATCGACTCGGCTTTGTTGCGTAATTCA
>NZ_MCZK01000122.1 GCF_002875945.1 Vibrio lentus | reverse complement strand
TGAACGTTGATTTGATGCTTCTTAGCAGACAAGATGAACGGTTAGCTTATGCGATACTAGCTCAGTTGGTAGAGCGCAACCTTGCCAAGGTTGAGGTCATCGGTTCGAACCCGATGTATCGCTCCAGTTTACTCTCAATGGTAAACAAAACTCTTTAAACCACAGTGTTTAAAGACGACCTTACCGGTCACGCTCTTTCTTTAATGCTGCGAAGCATAATCCCCCAAAAAAGCAAATAATCCTCCATCATGGTGGATATTTTTTTGTCTTAAATTTTTCTTAGCAACTGGAATGCTAGTAAACATCAGGTCTCTGAAGCAGATGCTTGAGGTTTTTCACATCTATAAACAGACTTATCCACAAATAGCACCGTGTGGATAACTTGGTTGATAAAGTTATTTCAGACTTAATTCTTTATATATCTCAAAAAGATCTTTCTTTATTTCAATGCGTTAGTAAAACGCAGGCTTCTGTAACCTATTGTTTTATATTGAGTTGTTGCTTGGGTTGAGATTGAGTTAAAGATCGTTAACTTGTTGTTTTTTGATCTTAATCATTTATGGGCTTTGTGTTTAACTTTACGCGGGTGTTGAAAGTTTACGAAATATTTTAATTTTTTCCACATTGCCAAAATTGAGAACAAGGTCAAACATTGTTCTAATATTATGTGCAACGGGTTGTCTTAAATATTGGACTATTTAGGTAGGTTAACGAGCTAATCGTTGCTGCTAAAGGGCTAGGCGTCTCTTGGTAGGCCTTTCTCAACAATACGTATCAGTCGGTGCTTTTTAGTGGCGATTTTGCTGCTACCTTCTTGTACGCTATTTGCGTTGGGTAACTGCTGTAGTTGTTTTTGCAAAGCCCACTCAATGTGGACATCTAACATCTCATTTTGGCCTCGATGTGATTCGAGTGCTTCAATAATACGTTGTTGAAACGGCGCATTGCCCATCGCGACGAAAATATTACGTAACCACTGGGTGTGGCCAATACGTCTTATTGCCGAACCTTCCATTTTCTTTAGGAAGGTGGCTTCGTCCCAACTCGAAAGTGAAACGAGATCGGCCTCTTTGAAATCTTCTCTTCGGTGAAAGTCTGTTTGCTCGGTGATATCGGCATGACGGTTCCACGGGCAAACCAGTTGGCAATCATCACAGCCGTAGATTCGGTTACCAATGGCTTCTCTGTATTCTTCTGGTATGACGCCATCGTATTCAATGGTGAGATAAGAAATACACTTACGTGCATCGACAACACCATCGGCGATAATGGCACCTGTTGGGCAAGATGTGATACATGCGGTACATTTCCCACATTCATCGACACTCGGTGTATCGACTGGCAGAGGAATGTTAACCAACAGCTCGCCTAGGAAGAACCAAGACCCTGCGTCTTTATCCAGAATTAAAGAGTGTTTACCAGTCCAGCCTAATCCAGCTTTTTGAGCTAATGGTCTTTCTAAAATAGGCGCTGAGTCGACGAAAGGGCGTGAGTCTAATCCCTCAACTTCTTTCTCAATTCTTTGTCCCAGCTTTTTCAACTGGTTACGGAACAATTTGTGATAATCGCGGCCTAAAGAGTAACGGCTGATATAGCCTTGAGTGGTATCGTTGAGGTTGGATGCAAACTGAGCTTCTGGTGGTAGGTAATTCATTCTAGCGCTGATCACTCGAATGGTTCCAGGGTGAAGTTCATCTGGACGCGCACGCATCATTCCATGCCGAGCCATCCAATCCATTTCACCGTGGTTGCCAGCATCTAGCCATGCTTGCAGGGGCGCTTCGTGTTCAGTTAAGTCAACATCACAAATGCCCACTTTTTGAAAGCCGAGTTCTTTTCCCCAGATTTTAATTTTTTCAGCAAGATGGTCTAGATTCATGGCTTAATTCTTATTTTCTCTGTTTTACAATTAGAGATAAGGCTAATTAAAATTAGGTTCGGCAAAAATGGGGGCGGATCTTAACGGATCTTTGCGATATTAACCAGAACAGACGCCCTTTGATTGGTATTTTTTCATAGAACTTACACTTGAGTGCTTGTCTCCCAAAAGCATCACGGTTTACTATTCTTGTTCTTTTGATTTTTATATAGTCAACGATCGATTTTTAGAGAACGTATTCATGAGCACTAAACAATTTACTTTGAAAGATGAGCAAGCCACGATTCAACTAGGTACGGAGCTTTCAAATCTTTGCTCACAGCAAACAACCATCTATTTGCATGGTGATCTTGGCGCAGGAAAAACGACATTCAGTCGTGGCTTTGTAAAAGCACTTGGCCATCAAGGAAATGTAAAGAGCCCAACGTATACTCTAGTTGAACCTTATCAACTTGCAGATTGGCAGGTGTACCACTTTGACCTTTATCGTCTGGCTGATCCTGAAGAGCTAGAGTTCATGGGTATCCGTGATTACTTTACTCCAGACGCTATCTGTTTGGTTGAATGGCCTGAGAAAGGTTATGGGATGCTACCAGAAGCAGATTTGGACATTGATATTCGTTACCAAGACGATCACCGTATTGTTTCTTTAACCGCTAATAGTGAATACGGACAGCGCTTACTTAGTCAGTTGGAGTTATGTTGATTTCTAAACGCCTTTTTTCATCAGTAGCCGTAATGGCTGCTGTTTTTTCTTTACTGTTTTCTTCGCTTGTTTCTGCAAACTCACTAAAAGGGTTGAGGGTTTGGCCTTCACCTGAAGAAACTCGTGTGGTTATCGACTTAAAATCAGAAGCGGACTTTAGCTATTTTACTTTGAGTAGCCCGAGTCGCTTAGTTGTCGATTTAAAACATACCAATCTTGCGACCAAGTTACCTGTTGTGGTGAAGGATAGCCCCGTTCTGTCGAAAGTTCGTAAGAGCTCTCCACCGGACAAAAATACCTATCGCTTGGTTTTCGAATTAAAGAAATCATCAAAAGCCGATTTGTTCAAACTGAGCCCGACACCGGGTGGTCAGTATGGACACCGTTTGGTGATTGACTTCCCTCATGGGGCAGCAAGCAAAGGGACAACAACGTCGACACCGAGTAAGCCAGCGGTTAGCAAAAACATTAATCAGGTTAAACGTCAGAAAGACATTTTGATCGTGATTGATCCTGGCCATGGCGGTGAAGACCCAGGCTCGATTGGTCCGACTCGTAAATATGAAAAAGACGCGACCCTGAGCATTTCTAAAAAGCTCTCAGCACAGTTAAATGCGGTTCCGGGAATAAAGACGCGCCTAACACGTAATGCCGATTACTTCGTAAACCTCAACCGACGTGTTGCGATTGCTCGTGAGAATGAAGCTCATCTCATGATCTCTATTCACGCCGATGCCTTTACGACCCCTCAACCACGAGGTGGTTCGGTGTTTGTGTTGAATACTCGACGCGCCAATACAGAGATCTCGCGCTGGATCGAGAACAAAGAGAAACAGTCTGAATTACTCGGTGGCAGCGGTGCAGCTTTCACTGGCAACATTGATGACAAAAACGTAAACCAAACTTTGCTTGATTTGCAGTTCAGCCACTCTCAAAAAGAGGGCTATAAACTGGCAACGACTATTCTGTCTGAGATGGGCAAGGTCGCTAAGCTTCATAACAGCAAGCCAATCAATACCAGCTTGGCGGTATTACGTTCACCACAGATACCATCGGTATTGGTCGAGACGGGCTTTATTTCAAACCCGACCGAAGAGAAGCTTCTTTTCCAACGCTCGCATCAAGATAAATTAGCACGAGCAGTGACTAAGGCTGTGGTTAAGTATTTGAAGGCTAATCCTCCAGAAGGGATTATCTTGTCGAATGCAACGTCGTCAACGGGTAGTGTGAGCCAACATAAAGTGTCTCGTGGTGAGTCTTTATCGGTGATTGCGAGCAAATATGGCACCTCGACACAGACCTTGATGAAACTTAATAATCTGAAATCGAGCAGCCTAGCGATCGGTCAAGTTCTTAAGATCCCAAGCCGTGCTTCAGGTTCGTCATCAAGCAGTGCAGTGAAAACTAAGACCATAACCCACACGGTTAAGTCTGGAGAGTACCTAGGCAAGATAGCCAGCCGTTACAAAGTACGGGTTGCAGATATCAAACGCGAGAACCGCTTGAAGTCTGAAACCGTGAGAGTAGGCCAGAAGCTACGTATTACGGTTGAAGTGAAAGACGTACCTCTGCGCAAACATAAAGTCGCAAGAGGTGACTACCTGGGTAAGATTGCTTCTAAATACGGCGTGAGCGTTAACAGCATTCGCCAAGCGAATAAGCTACGATCTGACAGCCTAGCGGTGGGTCAGGTGTTGATTATTCCGCACAAATAAGCTTTTTAACGCAGACATGTTTCCATCAGTGGCAGTAAGGTAGCTATAAATATGACGATCAAAATACTGCCAGCTCGGTTAGCTAACCAAATCGCAGCGGGTGAAGTGGTAGAAAGACCAGCTTCTGTTGTGAAAGAGTTGGTAGAGAACAGTTTGGATTCAGGTGCGACACGTATCGATATTGATATCGAGAAAGGTGGCGCCAAGATGATCCGAGTTCGTGACAACGGCAAGGGCATCGTTAAAGATGAACTTGCCTTGGCGCTGAGTCGTCATGCTACCTCAAAGATCCATACCCTTGATGACCTCGAGGCGATCGTCAGCCTGGGTTTCCGTGGCGAAGCGTTGGCGAGTATCAGCTCTGTTGCACGCTTAACCATGACTTCACGCCCTGCGACTCAAGATCAAGCTTGGGCAGCGCACAGTGAAGGTCGTGATATGCAGGTGAAACTACAGCCTGCCGCGCATCCCATTGGTACCTCGGTTGAAGTGTTGGATCTGTTCTTCAACACACCAGCGCGCCGTAAGTTTTTGCGTACTGAGAAAACCGAATTCACGCATATCGATGAGTTACTCAAGCGCATCGCATTGAGCCGCTTTGATGTGACGATCAACCTTCGCCATAACGGTAAAATGATTCGTCAGTACCGTGCTGCCAAAACGCAAGTTCAAGCAGAAAAGCGTATCGCAGCGGTATGTGGCAATCCTTTTGTTCGTCATATGCTTAAGATTGAGCTAGAACATCAAGGCCTAAAACTTCATGGCTGGATCACCACGCCTGAAGGAGCAAGGCAGCAAAGCGATCTGCAATACTGCTATGTGAACGGTCGTATGATGCGCGACAAGCTGATCAATCATGCGATTCGTCAAAGCTATGAGACTAGCCTACGCCCAGACCAATTTGCGACCTATGTGTTGTTCATTGAGCTAGACCCGCATCAAGTCGATGTGAATGTTCACCCTGCAAAACATGAAGTGCGCTTCCATCAAGCTCGCCTTGTGCACGACTTTATCTACCAAGCATTGAGTGATGGCTTAGCACAAAGCAAACAAATTGATGCAGCGCCGATCAATCAATCGGCATTTCATCAGTCAGAATCGCCAAATTATCAACAAGATGGTTCGATGTCTGAAACAGGGGATGTTACGACTTTCTCTGAACCAGAAAGCACTGCGCCGACTAATTCGGATCAAACACCGATCTTTGAGAGGCTGCGACATGCCATTGAGCAGACGCCGACCTATCCAAGAAAAGCCGAATCTGAGCAGGTTTATGATAACCAGCAGCACAGCGTTAACGATGCTGGGCAACACTATAGCGCACCAGAAAACCGAGGTTCATCGTCTAGCCGGGGCTCTTCAAGCAACTTAGATTCGTCAACTAACATGAGTTCAGCTAGCAGAGATTCGTCGGCTCGCGAAACCAGCTTTACCGGCTCTCCTCGTCAAGAGTGGATTGAATCTCGACCTGCTCCGAGAAAAGAAAAAGAACCCAATCAACATCATGCTGAACCCGCGCCTTCTAAGCGCGAAGTCAAAGCCTACAAAGAGCTTCTGAAAACGCCAGATTTTGATGATCAAGTTGTAGCTCTATCATATCCTCAAGAGGATGTGGCACCAGTAGAAACCAGAGACAACATAGAAAATAAAGAAACTCAGCCTGCTCAACAGAATCCTGTTCACTTAAAGCCAAGAGCACCTGTGACGGACTTAGGCAAAGCAGTCTCAGTAGTGGAACGCCAATATTTGGTGATGGGAAATAAAAACGGCAGCGTATTGGTGTCTCTAGCCAAAGCAGAATTGCTACGTGTGATTGGCCAACTTGATACGCGAGAAGGGGCGTTAAAAAGCCAGCCGTTGTTGGTGCCTTTATCAATCAAATTAGGCGCTGACTTAGTCGGTGTCGCTAAGGCGCTAAGCCCAATGCTGTCCGTGCTTGGTATCGAGCTTAAAGCTAGGAATAACGAAGCGATCATGGTGATGGGAGTACCTTCTCCTCTGAGGCAGCAAAACTTACAAATTTTGATCCCAGATCTGTTATCGTACGCGGCTTCAATAAACGCTCAGGCCTCGGAAACTCAAGGTCACAGCTTTTCTAACGATACGTTACCATTACTGGTTAGCTGGATCGGGATTCAGACAGCACAAGTAAAAAACGACTACACTTTATCTGAAGCGGTTCAACTAGTTGGGGAACTTGAGCAACTTTGGCATGGTCTACTTCCATTAGATGATCCCGAATTTGTTAATCCTATCGACTTTTCAGCGACCATTGCGGCTTTTATGGCTTAGTCGTTTATCGATTTAAAGACTTAAGTTTATTGACGGTTTAACTTTTTGCGACGACATTGATCTTCGCAACAATACGTATTTTTGCGACAAAAAAGCCCTTTGCTATAAAGCGCTATAACAGAGAAACCAATACAAAATATCATGACTGAAAAATTACCTTTAGCGTTGTTTTTAATGGGCCCAACGGCATCAGGAAAAACAGATTTAGCTATCCGCTTACGTCAGAAGTATCCGGTAGAGATCATCAGTGTCGATTCGGCATTGGTTTACAAAGACATGGATATCGGCACCGCTAAACCGGATGCGGAAGAGCTCGCGCTCGCGCCTCATCGCTTGATTGATATTCTTGATCCAAGCGAAGCGTATTCTGCGGCAGATTTTCGTCGTGATGCGATCAATGAAATGAATGCCATTGTAGCGGAAGGCAAAATCCCGCTGCTTGTTGGTGGCACAATGCTCTACTACAAGGCATTGTTGGAAGGTTTATCGCCGCTACCAGCAGCGGATCAGGAGATTCGTAAGCAGATTGAAGCGGAGTCTATCGAACAGGGTTGGCAGGCATTACACGATCAATTAAGAGAGATAGATCCCGTATCCGCTGAAAGAATACACCCAAATGATCCACAAAGGCTTTCAAGGGCATTGGAAGTTTACCGAATTTCGGGTAAAACATTAACAGAGCTAACTCAAACGAAAGGCGATAGCCTGCCATTTCGTGTAAAACAATTTGCAATAGCTCCCAAGGAAAGGAAAGAACTCCATCGCCGCATTGAGCTGCGTTTCGAAAAGATGATAGAAGCGGGTTTTGAAGATGAAATGAAGGCGTTGTACGCCAGAGAAGATCTTCATCCTGAACTGCCATCGATCCGATGCGTTGGTTATAGGCAGATGTGGGACTATTTAGATGGGAATTGTGATTTAGACGAAGCGGTTTTCCGTGGTGTCTGTGCAACCCGTCAATTGGCCAAGCGACAAATCACCTGGTTACGCAGTTGGGATGATTTAACTTGGTTAGATAGCGAAAACATTGAACACGCGTTAGAAACTCTTTCAGATGCAATAGCATCTGATTAGTATTGCTGTGTATAATGTGATCGCTTTTGCGTGAATATACTCTGGAAAGGATCAGTTATTGAGGCTTTTAAAAATCACAGCCTTTCAATAACAACGGAGTTTTTTTATTCGTTTAGCTCAGATGCAAAGGCCGCACCTTTTTGTGCACCACTAGCTAAATAATTACAACAAAATATAAATAAGGAAAATAAAATGGCTAAGGGGCAATCGCTACAAGACCCATTCCTAAATGCACTCCGTCGTGAGCGCATTCCAGTCTCTATCTATCTTGTTAACGGCATTAAGCTGCAAGGTCAGATCGAGTCTTTCGATCAATTCGTGATCTTATTGAAGAACACAGTAAACCAAATGGTTTACAAGCATGCGATTTCTACTGTGGTTCCTGCTCGTGCAGTTAGTCACCACAGCGGCGAGCAACGTGCGCCATCTGATCGTCCAGAGAAGACTGAAGATTAATCGTTCAAATAATACAGCTTGCGCTGTAATAAGGAGTTGGTTGCTTGTTTGACCGTTATGAATCCGGCGAGCGAGCCGTACTTGTTCATATCAACTTCACGCAAGAGGGAGAATGGGAAGACCTGAGCGAATGTGAAATGCTGGTCTCCTCAGCGGGGGTAGAAACGCTACAAGTGATTACTGGTAGTCGACAATCCCCACTCCCTAAATACTACGTTGGAGAAGGTAAAGCCCTAGAAATCGCACAAGCTGTTCAGCTGACCGGTGCTGAAATTGTGATTTTTAACCACTCCCTCTCTCCTGCCCAAGAGCGCAACCTCGAGCAATTGTGTAAATGTCGTGTGATTGATCGCACGGGTTTGATCTTAGATATCTTTGCACAACGTGCGCGAACTCATGAAGGTAAGCTACAAGTTGAGCTCGCTCAGCTTCGTCATATCTCTACTCGATTGATTCGTGGTTGGACTCACCTTGAAAGGCAGAAAGGTGGTATTGGTCTTCGTGGTCCAGGTGAAACTCAACTGGAAACCGATCGACGTTTGTTGCGTGACCGTATAAAAGCGATATTACGTCGTTTAGCGAAAGTGGCTAAGCAGCGTGAACAAGGACGACGTGCTCGTAATCGAGCTGAAATCCCAACAATTTCTTTGGTTGGTTATACCAACGCAGGGAAATCAACACTTTTCAATCGAATCACTAGTGCAGGTGTTTATGCAGCAGACCAACTGTTTGCAACCCTAGACCCAACACTACGTAAGATTGAATTGGCAGATGTCGGGCCTGCAATTCTCGCAGATACCGTAGGTTTTATCCGTCATCTACCGCACGATCTGGTCGCTGCGTTCAAGGCTACGTTACAAGAGACGCAGGAAGCTGACATTTTGTTACATGTTGTTGATGCCAGTGATGACCGCTTTCGTGAGAACATTCAGGCTGTTCATGAAGTATTAGAAGAAATCGATGCTCATGAAGTGCCAACCCTTGTGGTCATGAACAAAATTGACTGCATGGAAGACCAAAAACCTCGAATTGAAAGAGACGAAGAGGGCGCTCCTCGCGCTGTTTGGGTTTCTGCAATGGAAGGAGAAGGTATTGAACTGCTGTTTGAAGCTTTAACTGAGCGTTTAGCGAGTCAGATGGTTCAATTCCGGTTGTGTATTCCACATCAACATCAGGGCCGTATTCGCAGCTTATTCTTTGAGATGAAATGTATTCAACAGGAAGAGTATGATGAAAATGGTAACTTGTTGATAGATATCCGAATGCAACAAATAGATTGGTCTAAACTTGAAAAAAGAGAAGGGGCGCTCTTAGGTGACTTTATCGTTACCAAAGAGACTGCTACAGTATAACGTCATATCAAATGATGGAGCTTTCTAATGGCGTGGAATGAGCCTGGAAATAACAACAACGGCGATAATAACGGCCGCGATAATGACCCTTGGGGTAAGAACAATAATCGCGGCGGCCGAGATCAAGGACCGCCAGACTTAGACGAAGTGTTTAGTAAACTAAGTCAAAAGTTAGGTGGCAAGTTTGGTAAAAAAGGTGGCAACGGTAACGGGCCATCTATCGGTGGTGGCGGTGCGATTGGCTTTGGTGTCATTGCTGTCATTGCGATTGCTATCTGGTTCTTCGCTGGTTTCTACACCGTTGGCGAAGCAGAAAGAGCAGTAGTACTTCGATTGGGTCAGTTCGACCGTATCGAAGAGCCTGGTCTTAACTGGCACCCACGCTTCATCGATGAAATCAAAGATGAGCAACTAGTAAACGTTCAAGCAATTCGTTCTCTACGTGCTGCTGGCACGATGCTAACGAAAGATGAAAACGTTGTGACCGTTGAAATGGGTGTTCAATACCGTGTTTCTGACCCATACAAGTACTTGTATCGTGTAACGAATGCAGACGACAGTTTACGCCAAGCAACCGATTCTGCGCTTCGTGCGGTAATTGGTGACTCACTAATGGATAGTATCCTGACAAGTGGTCGTCAACAGATTCGTCAAAGCACTCAAGAAACGTTGAACCGTATTATTGATAGCTACGACATGGGTATTCTGATTGTTGACGTGAACTTCCAGTCAGCACGTCCACCTGAGCAAGTGAAAGATGCATTTGATGATGCTATCGCGGCTCGTGAGGATGAAGAACGTTTCGAGCGTGAAGCTGAAGCTTACCGAAATGACATTCTTCCAAAGGCAACAGGTCGTGCTGAGCGTTTGAAGAAAGAAGCGGTGGGTTACTCAGAGCGCACAGTGAATGGTGCTTTAGGTCAAGTGGCTCAGTTCGAGAAACTGCTACCTGAATACCAAGCAGCTCCTGAAGTAACACGTAACCGTATGTACCTAGATACAATGGAAAAAGTGTACTCAAGCACATCGAAAGTCCTGATTGATTCAGAATCAAGTGGTAACTTGCTATATCTACCAATTGATAAGCTAGGCGCACAAGGTGGTTCTCAGTCGGGCACTCGCCCTGCAAAAGCATCATCAACTTACGATCAAATTGAGTTAGAAACTCAAGCGGATCCAAAGTCTAGCACTCAAACTCGTTCAGACAGTTCACGCCAAGGGAGATACTAATAATGCGTAAATTAATGATCCCTGTATTAGTTGTGACGATTGCCCTTCTACTGATGTCACTATTTGTGATTCAAGAAGGCGAACGTGGCATGGTAATTCGTTTTGGTCGAGTTCTCGATGACAACGGCGTATCGCGAATCTATGAACCAGGCTTGCACTTTAAACTGCCTATGTTTGATCGCGTAAAAGTACTTGATGCTCGTATTCAAACGATGGATGGTCGTTCTGACCGTTTCGTAACATCAGAGAAAAAAGACGTTCTAATTGATACTTACGCAAAATGGCGTATTGCTGATTTTGGACGTTTTTATCTGAGTACTGGCGGCGGCAATATCATGACGGCAGAAGCACTTCTTGAGCGTAAAGTGACAGATGTTCTTCGTTCTGAAATTGGTTCTCGTGAAATTAAGCAGATCGTGTCAGGTCCTCGTAATAAGGACATCCTGCCAGACTCTGCTGATAGCGAAGTTGTCACAACGGTAGCGGCTGCAGAAGCACTAGAAGTTGATGGCGAACGCGATAAGATCATGGAAAACGTTTTGTCTGGAACGGCAGAAAGTGCGATGGCTGATTTAGGTGTTGAAGTTGTTGATTTCCGAATGAAGAAGATTAACCTTCCTGACGAAATCAGTGAATCTATCTACCGCCGTATGCGTGCAGAACGTGAGTCGGTTGCTCGTAGACACCGTTCACAAGGTCGTGAGAAAGCAGAAGTTATCCGTGCTCAAGCTGAGCTAGAAGTAGCAACAGTTCTTGCAGAAGCTGACCGTACAGCTCGAATCACTCGTGGTGATGCAGATGCAGAAGCAGCGAAGATCTACTCTGATGCGTTCAGCAAAGATCCTGAGTTCTATGGCTTCATGCGTTCATTGCAAGCTTATGAGACATCATTTAGCGATAAGAGCGACATTCTAGTACTGGATCCGAAGACTGACTTCTTCCAATACATGAATCAAGCGAGCGGCGCTCCAGCAAAATAAGCTGATGCGTTAGCGAATGCTTAGCTCAATAAGCAAAATACGTTAAAACTTAAAAGGCTCCCAGTATGGGAGCCTTTTTGTTTTTATTCGCTGAAGACTGAAGACGGTAGGTTGACCATTAAATGTTCAAGGGAGGATGAGTAACCGCTCCGTGCTTTAGAAACCTAGCGGTAGGTCATGAAAGCGATAACGGCACCGGCAACCACAAGACAGCCGCCAATACGGCGCAGTTGCGTGTCTGGTTGTTGGCTTAGCTGAGCAACCATGTTTCTCCAGCCATTGGGTGCAATCAAGGGGCCGAGCCCTTCAACAATAAGAACGAGCCCAATAGCGAGCCAAATTGATTGAGACATGGTTCTGCCTTTTGTCTATAAAAAAGTAATGATATCAGTATCTTTACACGTTCGCCTCCAGTTATGGCTGGTTTGTTTTTGTACAGCGTTAACGTTTATGAACAAAAAGTGACTGCAAGAAGTGTGATTCAGTGCTAGAATCCATTTTTAATTAGCAACAGAAATTGGAAAGATGGGAAATAACGTAGTCGTTCTAGGCACCCAATGGGGTGATGAAGGTAAAGGTAAAATCGTTGACCTTTTAACTGAAGATGCAAAATACGTGGTTCGCTACCAAGGCGGTCACAATGCAGGTCACACACTTGTAATTGACGGTGAAAAAACCGTTCTTCACTTAATTCCATCAGGTATCCTACGCAATAACGTTAAATGTGTTATTGGCAACGGTGTAGTATTATCGCCTGACGCACTTCTTAAAGAAATGAAACCTCTTGAAGATCGCGGTATCCCAGTACGTGAGCGTCTTTTCATCTCTGAAGCTTGTCCTCTAATTCTTCCGTACCACATTGCAATCGACAACGCGCGTGAAATCGCTCGTGGCGCTAAAGCTATCGGTACAACGGGTCGTGGTATCGGTCCTGCTTACGAAGATAAAGTTGCTCGTCGCGGTCTACGCGTTGGCGACCTTTTCGATAAAGAAGCATTTGCTGAGAAGCTAAAAGAAGTTATGGAATTCCACAACTTCCAACTAGAGCACTTCTACAAAGCTGAAACAGTAAGCTACGAAGAAGTTCTTGAGCAAGCGATGAGCTACGCAGACATGTTAACTGCGATGGTTATCGACGTAACTGACGAACTAGACGCAGCACGTAAGCGCGGCGACAAGATCATGTTCGAAGGTGCTCAAGGTACGCTACTAGATATCGACCACGGTACTTACCCATACGTAACGTCTTCTAACACGACTGCTGGTGGTGTTGCTGCAGGTTCTGGTTTCGGTCCTCGTCACATCGGTTACATCCTTGGTATTACTAAGGCTTACTGTACTCGTGTTGGCTCAGGTCCATTCCCAACTGAGCTATACGATGGCCTTGAGAAGCAAGACCCAGTTGGTAAGCACCTAGGCGATGTTGGTCACGAGTTTGGCGCAACAACTGGTCGTCTACGTCGTACAGGTTGGTTCGATGCTGTCGCTATGCGTCGTGCAATCCAAATCAACTCTCTATCTGGTATCTGTCTAACTAAACTAGACGTTCTAGATGGCCTAGAAGAACTAAAAATCTGTACTGGTTACAAGATGAAAGATGGTTCTATCCTAGAAGTTTCTCCAATGGCTGCTGAGTCATTCGAAGAAGCGACGCCAATCTACGAAACAATGCCTGGTTGGTCTGAAAACACATTTGGTGCTAAATCTATCGACGCGCTTCCACAAGCTGCTCTAGATTACATCAAGCGTATCGAAGACCTAACTGGTGTTCCAATTGATATCGTATCAACTGGCCCAGATCGTAACGAAACTATCATCAAGGTTCACCCATACGGCGCATAATGCCTGCTGAGTGATTACCACAGCACAAACCGTACTGTGGTAATTAAAGTGCTTTGATAATTGAAGTACTCTGATAATGAAATAGTTTTCTAAAAGCCGACTTTGTTAAGTCGGCTTTTTAATACCTGCAATTTAGCATCTAAGTTTTGGGTGATGATCTTTTGAACTTCATCTGGCAAAATATTGCCCATTAGCGGCAAGTTTTGTCTAAAGCCATCAAGGTTGTTGCCGATACAGATATCATGGAAAGTGAAGTTCACCCTATTTTTGGGCGTCTACTTCGGTAGCCAATAAGAAATAGATAACTTTAGCGACAGATAATTGAGTGCAGGTATGAAGCTACGAATTGTGGCAGCTTCATTAATAATGGCGCTGAGCTCACCCTTGAGTCATGCAAATTTGGCTGATGTGGGAGAGCCCGTTCCAATATATACAGAAGCTGAACTGATTAAATTAATCGAAAATAATCGACATCTAGAGCGTGTGAAAGCGGATAAGTGCCAGTTAGTAGAAGATATCGTTGCTCGTGCAACGCGTATTAGCTTGCCTTCTTATGAGTTTTTATACGGTGATATGCTGGCGTGGGGTGTGTGTGTGCCACAAGATGTAGAGCTTGGTCTTTACTATATGGAAAACGCAGCGCATCAAGGTTTACCCGCAGCACTAGAGCAACTGGGTCGTTATTATTCTCGTGGAACCTTGGTTCAACAAGACAAAGAGCGTGCAATTCCGTACCTACGTGAAGCGGCCTCTATGGGTAACCTAAGTGCAAGCATTCACTTAGCGGAACTCTTACTGCGTGATTACGGTAGCCCGTTAGATTATGAAGATGCTTACCGCTGGTTATATAACTCGGTGACCGCGGATGATAGGCAACACAAACGTATTACTGTGCTTCGAAGCGGTTTGGAGCGGAGAATGCCAGACAATATTATTGCTCGAGCAAAACGCCGAGATGTGTTCTGGTAATGACGAATATTAATTAAGGTTGATGATTAACGACTGCACTCGTTAATCATCGATCTTGATCGAGAAAGATATCGATATAAAAAGGCCTCGTAGGTAGACACCTATGAGGCCTTTTTTGATCTGAACGGAAAACCGTTTATCTCATTCGGTGGCGTTATTGAACAACTTCACCAGATTCAATTACCGTTTTACGGACGACTTTGGTGAAATCGAGTGCTTCTTGACGAATCTTGTCTTCATCGACGGTTAGCATATCGCGATCTTGCATGATGATCTTTCCATCAACGATGCTGTGGCGAACGTTACCTGAGTTCGCTGAATACACTAAAGCTGAGTATGGGTTGTATACCGGAACCATGTTCGGCGCTTTCGTATCGATCACTATGATGTCGGCAAGCTTGCCTGCTTCAAGAGAACCGATCTTATCTTCCATGTGTAGCGCTTTTGCTGCGCCCATTGTCGCCATGTCGATCACTTTGATCGGCGGCATTGCTGCACGATCTTTGTTTACCAGCTTGTGAACTTTAGCCACTTGGTTGAACTCATCAATGGTGCTCAGTGTGTTACCAGACATTGGTCCATCGGTACCTAAACCAATACGAACGTTTTCGTCGTACATCTTAAGGGCAGGGGATACGCCTTTCGCTGATTTGATATTGGCACTCATGTTATGCGCTACGCCCATGTCTGATTTTTTCACCAGTTCGATATCATGATCGTCTACTAGGATCATGTGTGCACCAACCAGGTTTTTGTTCAATGCGCCAATGCTGTCCATGTATTGAACCGGTGATAGCCCATCTGAACGCTCTGCGATTTTCTCTTCTTCACGGTGTGATTCTGCAAGGTGAATCATCACTGGCACATCTAACTCTAAAGAGAGTTTAGAAATTTTCTGCAGGATCTCAGTCGTGTTTGTATAAGGCGCATGTGGGGCAAACGCGGGTGTGATACGCGGATGGTCTTTGTATTCTTCAATGAAGTTCAGCGCGTATTGGATGCCTTCTTCTGCGTTGGCAGCATCAGCGACTGGGAATTTAATCACGGTCTCACCAAGGATGGCACGCATACCGATCTTATCGACGGTTTTTGCTACTTCATCTTCAAAGTAGTACATGTCAGCGTAAGTGGTCACACCGCCTTTTACCATTTCGACGTTACCTAGGTTGGCACCAATACGTACCATGTCGCGTGACACCAACTTCTTTTCTAGAGGGAAGATATAACGGTGAAGGCGGTCTGGCACATCATCGGCTAATGAACGAAACACGGTCATTGATACGTGGGTGTGAGTATTGATGAGACCCGGCATCACGATATCACCATCAACATCTAAAACTTGCTTCGCTTGGTACTGCTTCTCTAGGGAAGCATCACCAACAGCGATGATTTTATTGTCTTTTACGACAACAGTACCGCTCTCATAAACCGTTTTATCTTGATTCATGGTTAGCACCATGGCGTCGGTAATCATCAGATCGGCTTTTTCCATTGCTGAACTTGCAAAGGGAAATAGAGCTAGGCTTGCCATTGCAGAAGCCACTAAGGTGCGTTTTAGTTTCATATCAATACTCAGAACAGGAGTTGGTAAAGTGCGTGGATAATAGTGTATTTCATTCATGGCGCAAACGTTTGTTTTATCGTTTGCCTAAAATTCTTATGATCCAGAATGAGTATGATGTGATGTTTTATTAGATGAAGATAGTCATCAATCTGAGGTTATTTGAGGGTTTTCCAAAGCATATCTGTAGGTTACCCCTAGCATCAGATATACTAGGGGTATATACCTTCCTTGCTTAAGCAGGCCCGCCTATGTCAAAAAACACACCAACGTCAGAAAACACGACAGCGACAACCACTGTTGATCCTTTTGCCGACCGAGAGTCGAAAAATTACGAAAACCCAGTACCAAGCCGAGAGTTCATTATTTCGTTTCTAACAGAAGCTAATATTCCAATGAACCGTAACGATCTATTCGAAGCTTTGGGTCTGGCTGGAGAGGAACAATACGAAGGGCTGCGTCGTCGTTTACGTGCAATGGAGCGTGATGGACAGCTTATCTTTACTCGTCGTCAGTGCTACGCATTGCCTGAGAAGATGGAACTGATTAAAGGCTATGTGATTGGTCATAAAGACGGTCATGGTTGGGTTCGCCCAGATGGAAGCGTTGGTAAAGATAACGATATCTTGTTGCCGCACCATCAGATGAAAACCATCATGCACGGTGATTACGTATTGGCTCAGCCTACTGACAACAGTAAGCGTGGTCGTCGTGAAGGTCGTTTGGTTCGTGTTCTTGAAGAGCGCACAACCCCACTTGTTGGTCGTTTCTTCTTAGAATATGGTCATTCTTACGTGGTTGCTGATGATTCGCGTATTAGTCACGACATCCAGATCCCTACCGAGCATAAAGGCGGTGCTCGAATGGGTAATGTGGTTGTGATTGAAATTACGGATCGCGGTGGTCGTTCTCGTAACATGATGGGTAAAGTGACCGAAGTTCTTGGTGAAAACATGGCTCCGGGTATGGAAACGCAGATCGCGATCCGTACTCACCAGATCCCACAAGAGTGGCCTGAAGCGGTAGATAAGCAAATCGAAAATCTTGGTGAGCATGTTCCTGAAGAAGCAAAAGAAGGACGTGTTGATCTACGCAAACTACCATTGGTTACCATTGATGGCGAAGATGCGCGTGATTTCGATGATGCGGTTTACTGTGAAGCGAAGAAAGGCGGCGGCTGGCGTCTATGGGTAGCGATTGCTGACGTAAGTTACTACGTTCGCCCAGATACAGCGCTAGACAAAGAAGCGATTAACCGTGGTAACTCGGTATACTTCCCGTCACAAGTAGTACCAATGCTGCCAGAAGTACTTTCAAATGGTTTGTGTTCATTGAACCCTCAGGTAGACCGTTTATGTATGGTGTGTGAGATGACTATCTCAGACAAAGGTAAACTATCTGGCTACAAGCACTACGAAGCGGTAATGAATTCTCATGCTCGTCTTACTTATAACAAAGTAGGCGCGATCTTAGATGGCAATGAAGAATTACGTGAGCGTTACGAACCTGAAGTACCACATCTTGAAGAGCTTCATAAGATGTACAAGGTGCTTAAGAAAACGCGTGACGAACGTGGTGCGATTGAATTTGAAACGGTAGAAACTAAGTTTATCTTTAATGCGGATCGTAAGATTGACCGTATTGAGCCAGTCATTCGTAACGATGCACACAAGATCATCGAAGAATGTATGATTCTTGCGAATATCGCATCGGCATCTTACGTAGAAAAAGCGAAAGAGCCTGCGCTGTACCGTGTCCACGATACTCCGGGTGAAGAGCGCTTAATGGGCTTCAAGAGTTTCTTAAGTGAATTAGGTTTAACGCTGGAAGGTGGCCTGTCGCCATCTCCGGTAGATTATGCACAACTGATGCAACAGATTAACGAACGTGAAGATCGTGAGTTAATCCAAACAATGCTGCTGCGCTCAATGAAGCAAGCGGTATACAACGCGGATAACGCGGGTCACTTTGGTTTAGCTCTTAAACGCTATGCTCACTTTACCTCGCCAATTCGTCGTTACCCAGATTTGCTATTGCACCGTGCGATTAAGTACCTTATTGCGAAAGAAGAAGGCCGTAACAGCGAACGTTGGACGCCAACTGGTGGTTACCACTACACTTTCGATGATATGGACTTCTACGGCGAGCAGTGTTCAATGACTGAACGTCGTGCTGATGACGCTACACGTGAAGTGAACGACTGGCTGAAATGTGAATACATGCAGGACCATGTCGGTGAAGTGATGGATGGCGTGATTGCCAACGTAACTGGCTTCGGTTTCTTTGTGCGTCTAACTGAACTGCACATCGATGGTCTGGTACATATTTCTGCGCTAGCGAATGACTACTATCAATTTGATGCTGTTGGTCAGCGTTTGGTTGGTGAAAGCTCTGGTAATATCTACCGCTTGGGTGACTCGGTTAAAGTGAAGGTTTCGGCGGTTAACTTAGAAACTCGTCAAATCGACTTTGATTTAGAAGACACCGATCGTCAGCCGCGTGGTAAAGGTAAAACAGCCAAGAAACGTGCAGCTGAAGCGATGAAAAAGGCGAAAAGCAAGAAGCGTTCAGCGGTGAAAAGTAATAAGCCAGGCGTACCTGCAACGCCTTTAGTTGAACCAACTAAACGACCAGATGGAAGTAGCGAAGGTTCAGCTAAGAAGAAAAAGCCAGCGAATAAAACCGGTGCTGCTAAAGCTCGTGCTAAGAAAAAGCGCGCAGCAAGCCGTAAACCAAAGGCTGATAAGTCTTAAGTTATCGTTTTACAATGACAGCAAGGCTTAACGTTTAACGAATTTAAATGCGAGAGTATCAGGCGGAAGATGCATGCTCTCGGAATAAACAACACAGAGGTGGGTGCATCGGGTTTGATGCCATTCATCTCTGAGCAATAAGAGTAACTAGAGACAATGAGTAACGAATTTATTTACGGTATTCACGCGGTGAAAGCCGTACTAGAAAAAGATCCAGCACGCTTTATTGAAGCGTACGTGCTTAAAGGCCGTCAAGATGAGCGCCTTCTTCCATTACTGAATCAACTGCAGCAATTTGGCGTGTCGATTCAACAAATGGGCCGTAAGCCGCTTGATGAAAAAGCACAAGGTGCAAACCACCAAGGTCTTATTGCTAAGGTGAAGCCTGCTAAGCAGCTTAATGAAACTCACCTAGACGATATCCTTGCGCAGCACGAACAGCCTCTGCTGTTGGTTCTAGACGGCGTAACAGACCCTCACAACCTAGGTGCTTGCTTACGTAATGCAGATGCCGCAGGTGTGGCCGCTGTTATCGTTCCTAAAGACCGTTCTTCGCCGCTAACGGCAACAGTAAGTAAGGTTGCTTGTGGCGCAGCAGAAACGGTTCCACTAGTACGAGTAACTAACCTGGCTCGCACAATGCGTGCACTGCAAGAGCAGGGTGTATGGTTTGTCGGTACGGCAGGTGAAGCAACGCATGATATCTATCAAGCGAAGTTGACTGGTCCGCTTGCTATTGTGATGGGTGCTGAAGGTGATGGCATGCGTCGTTTAACGCGTGAAACGTGTGATGACCTGATTAAGATTCCAATGTCAGGCAGCGTGTCGAGCCTGAACGTTTCAGTGGCTTCTGGTATTTATTTATTTGAAGCGGTACGCCAGCGTCTAGCTCAGTAACGTTCGATTTAACAAAGCCTAAACGACTTAAGTCTATGAATTTATTAACGCTCACCACTTGCTGGTGGGCGTTTCTTTTTCGGCAATTATGATGGAGCCTATTGGTTTAGCAGATGGCTAGATGGCGAAAGAAAAACTGTTTCATTATTCGCCAAATACCGCTTGCCAATATCGGGTTCTTTCTATAATATTTGCCGTCCTTAAAACTCGGTCATTTTTCTTTAGTTCCTTGCTTCCCTTGGACGACCGAGCCTTTCGTGGAAGCTAATAATCCGTAAGGAGCAACCAAATGCGTCATTATGAAATCGTATTCATGGTTCACCCTGATCAAAGCGAGCAAGTTGCTGGCATGATCGAGCGTTACACTGGTTCAATCACTGAAGCTGGTGGTACTATCCACCGTCTAGAAGACTGGGGCCGCCGTCAAATGGCTTACCCAATCAACAAACTTCACAAAGCTCACTACGTTCTTATGAACGTTGAAGCTGGCCAAGAAGTGATGGACGAGCTAGAAACTGCTTTCCGTTTTAACGATGCAGTTCTACGTAACATGATCATGCGCACTAAAGGCGCTGTGACTGAGCAATCTATCATGCTTAAGCAAAAAGAAGAGCGTGCAGAGCGTGCTCCTCGTCGTGATGACCGTGAAGAACGTGCACCACGTCGTGAAGAAGAAGCTAAGCCAGAAGCTGCTGCTGAGTAATTCTTTTTTGGCCTTTTAGGTCATTAAATTTTATTCAACTCGTTTAGGTATTTCCACTACAAGCATTTGCTTACGCTTATTTATAAGCCTGTGTGAATACCGCATTATTAAATTTAGATCAGGAGATAGCCCATGGCTCGTTTCTTCCGTCGTCGTAAATTCTGCCGTTTTACTGCAGAAGGCGTACAAGAGATTGACTACAAAGACGTAGCAACTCTAAAAAACTACATCACTGAAGCTGGTAAAATTGTACCTAGCCGTATCACTGGTACAAGTGCTAAATACCAACGTCAGCTAGCTCGCGCTATCAAGCGTTCTCGTTACCTAGCTCTACTACCGTACACTGACAAGCATCAGTAATCGGTAATAGTTAATAATAGTTTAAGAGGACTAAGATAATGCAAGTTATTCTACTTGATAAAATCGGTAACCTAGGTGGCCTTGGCGACCAAGTAAACGTTAAATCTGGTTACGCTCGTAACTTCCTTATCCCACAGGGTAAAGTAGTTATGGCAACTAAAGAAAACGTTGCTATGTTCGAAACTCGTCGTGCTGAACTAGAAGCTAAAGTTGCTGAGCAACTAGCTGCTTGTGAAGCTCGTGCAGAGACAGTTAACACTCTAGAAGGCGTTACAATCGCTTCTAAAGCTGGTGACGAAGGCAAACTATTCGGTTCTATCGGTACTCGTGACATCGCTGACGCTATTACAGCGGCAGGTGTTGCAGTAGCTAAGAGCGAAGTACGCCTACCTGAAGGCGCTCTACGTAACATCGGTGAATTCGAAGTAAGCATCCAACTTCACTCTGAAGTTTTTGCTACTGCGAAAATCACGATCGTTGCTGAGTAATTTCAGTACCAAGACGAATTCTTTCTTTTGAAAGTTTTAAACACCAGCTTCGGCTGGTGTTTTTTTATGTCTGGAATATAGGAAACATAGGAAGAGTTACAGTAGGTAAAAAGCCTACAGTGATCCATAAGCTATTTATCCTGAACAAACCGTTTTCAAGGTTAGAAGTGGGGTTAAGATTAGAATTGCTCTTGAGACTAGAACTGCTCTTGAGATTAGAACTGAAAGAGCAGGTTAATAGAGAGAACAGAGTCTTCTTTGCTTAATCCATCAGGTACCTTATCGTGGTACTGGCGAGAGTGAGCGATCTTCAGTGCGATATTGTCAGTAATATCGTTGATGGCTTCTAATTCGGTATCAAACTTTAGGTTGCTGTGACCAGATACTAATGTCACATCGGCTTTTAGCTGCAGATTCTTCAGCACTTGCCATGACGTGTTCACATTGCCACGGAAAATGGCTTCCTCAACAATCTCTGGAAAGATGATGTCATCGTCGTCTAATTCATCGAGATTCGGTTCTTGGTAACGAAAACCAGGGCCTACTTCCACTTCCAAAACAAATTCTTCGGTATTAGAGAATTGATAACCCAAACCACTAGAAACGGTATAGTCCTTAAAATAAGCGCTATAACGTGAGTCGACACCTTTGAAGCTACCGTAGAGGTAGGTTTTTGGGCTTAACTTGTAGTCACTCTGAGCTGAGTAAGTCGATTGCCTTTTGTCTTCTTCACCATCTTTGTAGAGGTTGTAGTATTTCCACTCACCACTGGTTCTATGACGGCCAGCCGTATACTCACCATTTAGGCGGGCATTTAACGATCTCGAATCAGAATTACCAGTATGCGACTGATATCCAAATTCGACTTCAGTTTTTAGCGGGTTAGGCAGCTCTGTATCTGTCGGTGCGATATCCATATCTTTTTCAGGTGTTGGTGCAACGACGATCGGCTCAGCAGCAGGTTCTGGTACTACTATCGAGTCGAGGATTGCATCAACAGAGGCTTTAGCATCATCCGCTAAGGCCAACGGAGTGCTCAAGAGACCAATACTCAGAATACCAGTGCTCAGAGCCAATGATTTGGACACGCATACCTCTAGTTATACAGTGAATGAATGGAAGGATCGTAATGCTACCCTTGGTTAATTCAGTCAGCAATAGGTAAATTCTTACTGAAGAATAAAACAATCCCAGAGGATTGCATTACAAATGCATGTTCTTGGGTATAATGAACGATCATTATTAGTTATTGAGTGTAGTCATAGTGGATACCAGAAGTCAGAAATCAGCCAACGATCAGGTGGACGCCATCAAAGTCCCACCACATTCATTAGAAGCTGAGCAATCTGTTATTGGCGGTTTGTTGCTGGACAACGAACGCTGGGATACGGTTTCAGAAAAAGTCGTGAGCAAGGACTTTTACAGTCGTCCTCACCGTCTGATCTTCGAAGCAGTAAAAGATATCCTTGAAGAAAGTTCTCCTCTGGATCTTATTACACTCTCTGAACATTTAGAGTTGCGTGAGCAGCTTGAAGAAGTTGGCGGTTTTGCATACCTTGCCGACCTTGCTAAAAACACCCCAAGTGCGGCGAACATTAACGCTTACGCAGATATCGTGGCGCAACGTGCATTGGTACGTAGCCTGATTGGTGTGGCGAATGAGATTGCCGATTCTGGTTACGATCCTCAAGGCCGTACTTCAGAAGAACTTGTTGATCTAGCTGAGAGTAAGGTCTTTGCGATTGCAGAAGGTCGAGCAAGTGAAAACGAAGGCCCACAAAACGTAGATAGCATTCTAGAGAAGACGCTGGAACGTATCGAGATCCTATATAAAACTCCACAAGATGGTGTGACTGGTGTCGATACTGGCTTCAACGACCTCAATAAGAAAACAGCAGGCCTACAGGGTTCTGACTTAATCATTGTTGCTGCGCGTCCATCGATGGGTAAAACCACCTTTGCGATGAACCTTTGTGAAAACGCGGCGATGAAACAAGACAAGCCGGTTCTGATCTTCTCTCTTGAGATGCCAGCCGAACAGTTGATGATGCGTATGCTTGCGTCACTTTCTCGTGTCGACCAAACCAAGATTCGTACCGGTCAATTGGATGATGAAGATTGGGCGCGTATTTCATCGAGTATGGGTATTCTGATGGATAAGAAGAATATGTATATCGATGATAGCTCGGGTTTAACACCAACAGAGGTGCGTTCGCGTGCTCGACGTATCGCTCGTGAGCATGATGGTATCTCTATGATCATGATAGATTACCTTCAATTAATGCGCGTACCTTCATTGTCTGAAAACCGTACCTTAGAGATCGCCGAAATTTCGCGTTCCCTAAAAGCCCTTGCGAAAGAGTTGAACGTGCCGGTTGTTGCACTTTCTCAGCTTAACCGTTCCCTAGAGCAACGTGCTGATAAGCGACCAGTAAACTCGGATTTGCGTGAATCCGGTTCTATCGAGCAAGATGCCGATTTGATCATGTTTATCTATCGTGATGAGGTTTATAACCCAGACAGTTCACTGAAAGGCATCGCAGAGATCATCCTTGGTAAGCAACGTAACGGTCCTATCGGTTCGGTTCGTCTGACATTCCAAGGTCAACACTCCCGATTTGATAACTATGCAGGTCCTGCATTTGATGATGAGTAAGTTAATGACTTATATGAAAGCAGCGACAGCGAGCATTGACCTCGGTGCATTGGAACACAACCTTCAACTGATTAAGTCTAAAGCACCTAACTGTAAAGTTATGTCGGTTGTGAAGGCGAATGGTTACGGTCATGGTCTATTGCACATCGCTAAGCATTCTAAGAACTCTGACGCCTTCGGTGTCGCTCGTATTGAAGAAGCTTTGCAACTTCGTGCTGGTGGGATAGTTAAACCTATTTTGTTGCTGGAAGGTTTTTACTCTTCGGGTGATTTACCTATCTTAGTGACCAATAACATCCAAACTGTCGTGCACTGTGAAGAGCAACTAAGTGCGCTAGAGAATGCGGAATTAGAAACACCAGTCGTGGTATGGCTAAAAGTAGACAGCGGTATGCATCGTTTAGGTGCTCGTCCTGAGCAATACCAAAACTTTGTTGAGCGTTTGCATCAATGTGCGAATGTAGCGAAACCTCTTCGATACATGAGCCACTTTGGTTGCGCTGATGAACTGGATAGAACAACTACCGTTGAACAGACTGAGCTTTTCTTATCTCTCACTGACGGTTGTGAAGGTGAGCGTTCACTTGCTGCTTCTGCGGGTCTATTGGCTTGGCCTGATAGCCACCTTGATTGGGTTCGTCCGGGAATCATCTCTTACGGCGTGTCACCGTTTGTAGATAAGACTGCTCAAGAGCTAGGTTTTAAGCCGGTGATGACCCTGACTTCTCACTTGATTGCTGTTCGCGATTTAAAAGCCGGCGAAAGCGTGGGCTATGGCGGGAACTGGACCAGTGAACGTGATACCAAGGTTGGTGTAATCGCAATTGGTTATGGCGATGGTTATCCACGCATGGCACCTAACGGAACGCCAGTGTTTGTAAACGGTAGAAAAGCACCGATTGCAGGACGTGTCTCCATGGACATGCTAACGGTCGACCTTGGCCCTGATGCAGCAGATCAAGTAGGTGATGAAGCGACGCTATGGGGTAAAGATTTACCTTCCGAAGAAGTCGCGGAACATATTGGCACTATCGCTTACGAACTCGTGACGAAACTGACGTCTCGTGTAGCAATGGAATACGTGAAATAAATATGTTCAAGAGAGCCTCTCGACACTGGCTAATGTCAGCAATGGCATTGCTCGGTGTCAGCTTTTCTTCTTCCGCGGTGAGTGAAGAAAAAGATACCGCCTTTGTCCCTTTCTATTTCAGCACCGAAACCATGGGTAATACCTTTGGGGTTGCTGGTGTCGCAAAGGGTGTTTGGCAACCTCAAGCCGCGCTGTTTGGGATGGCACTCTATTCGGATAAAGACAGCTATGTTGGCTTTTTATCTGCTTTCAACTTTGCACTTTCTGAGAATGTTTTATTCAGTACTCAGATGTACCAAGCACGCTTCAATGACAATCCTTACTACATTGGCTCTCAAGGCGATAACGATTCATCCATTGATGATAAAACCATTGCCGATGGCTTAGAGCAAAACTATCAGTTTGAGTTTAAGTATTTGCTGCCTTGGGGCAATGTGGCAGAACATGGCTTGTTAGGGGCTTTTCAGCCAATCAAAGATGTGAGTTTTGCTTCACCTGTCGATTCGGGTGTCAGCTCGATTATCTTCACGCCTTTTTATACCGCTCGTGAGCTAGAAGGTTTAAATAATACCGAAGAGGCGACAGGCTTTAGTCTGGCATTGGATTGGGATAACCGTGATAGCACACGTAACCCAACTAAAGGTTCTCATACTAACCTTGAATTCACTACCGGCGCTGAAAGTTGGTCTAATGATGACTTGTGGTTGAAATGGACGTTCCAAAACAGCCAGTACTTCGCATTAGGCCCTTTAGGCGACTTGTTCGACCAACAAGTCGTGGCACTCGATTTCTATACCGCTGATACACCAACCTGGGATAACTGCTCTGGGCAGGATTGCGCACGTCCACCTGAGACAGAACAAGCTCGACTTGGTGGACTGTATCGATTAAGAGGCTATACCGGTGGACGTTACCATGGACGTTCTGCTGTTCACTATTCCGCGGAGTACCGAGTCATCCCTGACTGGCAACCACTAGGTGATATTCCTTTAATTAACTACTACGATTTGCCTTGGTGGCAATGGGTGGCGTTTGCCGAAGTAGGACGCGTTGCGGATGAGTACGATATCAAAACACTGCACACGGACATGAAATGGAGCCTAGGTGGCGCGGTTCGTTTCCAAGTGGAAGGTATTGTTGTTCGTGCAGAATTAGCGCGAGGCGGCGATGAAGGGACCTTTAGGGTTATGATAAACCAGCCCTTCTAAAGCTTTCGGCCTACGGTAGGCCAAATGCTATTTTTATAAGAGTGGTCGTGGAAACACACCACTCTTTTTTATTTAGAAGGTATTGATTTTATTAAAAAGATCTAGCTTTCAAGCAGTCTACTCACCTTGAATCGTAGCGATCACAGTGCGGCTCCCACCACAATCTCTATGCTCACCTAAGTAAATGCCCTGCCATGTTCCCAAAGCTAAACGACCATTAGTGATGGGTATTGTCACACTGGTGCCAAGTGTTGATGCTTTAATGTGAGCCGGCATATCATCATCGCCTTCATAAGTGTGTCTGTAGTAAGGGGCACGCTCGGGTACAAACTTATTAAAGTGCGATTCCATATCGGAACGAACAGTAGGATCCGCGTTCTCATTTAACGTGAGACTGGCAGAGGTATGTTGAATAAAGAGATGTAATAAACCAACAGATAGAGAGTTGATATCGTGTATCTGTTGTTCAATTTCATCAGTAATGAGATGGAATCCACGCTTTCGTGCATTTAGGTGTATAGTCTTCTGAATCCACATACGCCATCCTTTATAATGTATTTGGAAAAAAAGTGGTTTAACGCTATCTTTTGAACTTGAATTTATCAGGTATCGCTCACATTTAATTATGTTAGAGCTAGAGTCTGTACCGATTCTTCTATCAGGAAATCTAATCCTGATTTATCTCAAGGTACAGCTCTTCATATGCGGCATAATACGTCGTGAAAAAAAATTACAAAGAATCTTTCAGTGGTGACGCGTTTGGTCATCACAGAAAAATATAAACTTTCGCCTAATCGGGGGTTCTATTCATCACTTAAGTGACGTTTAGAATAAAACCTACAGTAACATCGGGATAGATACCATGTTGAAAAATATCAACCCAACGCAAACACAAGCGTGGAAAGCTCTAACTGCACATTTTGAGTCTGCTCAAGATATGGATATGAAAGAGCTGTTTGCTCAAGATGCAAAGCGTTTCGAGAGCTTTTCTACTCGTTTCGGTTCTGACATCTTAGTGGATTACTCTAAGAACCTAGTTGACGCTGAAACTATGCAGCACCTATTTGCTCTTGCAAACGAGACTGAAGTTAAGTCTGCAATTGAAGCGATGTTCGGTGGTGATGCAATCAACAAGACTGAAGGTCGTTCAGTTCTTCATACAGCTCTACGTAACCGTAGCGACAAACCAGTAATGGTTGATGGCAAAGACGTAATGCCTGCTGTTAACGCTGTACTAGCAAAAATGGAACTGTTCACGCACCGCATCGTTTCTGGTGAGTGGAAAGGTTACACAGGTAAAGAGATCACTGATGTAGTCAACATCGGTATCGGCGGTTCGGACCTTGGTCCATACATGGTGACTGAAGCACTAACGCCATACAAAACTCGTCTAAACATGCACTTCGTTTCTAACGTAGATGGCACTCACATTGTTGAGACACTTAAGCCTCTAAACCCAGAAACTACGCTGTTCCTAGTGGCATCTAAAACATTCACAACTCAAGAAACAATGACGAATGCACACTCTGCACGTGATTGGTTCTTGGCTGAAGCGGGTGATTCTGCACACGTTGCTAAACACTTCGCAGCACTATCAACAAACGCAGCTTCAGTGGCTGAGTTTGGTATTGATACTGACAACATGTTCGAATTCTGGGATTGGGTTGGTGGTCGTTACTCACTATGGTCTGCGATCGGCCTTTCTATCTCACTGTCTGTTGGTTTCGATAACTTCGTAGAGCTATTAGATGGCGCTCACGAGATGGATAACCACTTTGCTTCAACTGAGTTTGAAAGCAACATCCCAGTTATCCTTGCGCTTATCGGCATTTGGTACAATAACTTCCACGGCGCTGAGTCAGAAGCTATCCTACCTTACGATCAATACATGCACCGTTTTGCTGCTTACTTCCAGCAAGGTAACATGGAATCGAACGGTAAGTTTGTAGACCGCGAAGGCAACCCGGTAGAGTACCAAACAGGTCCTATCATCTGGGGTGAACCTGGTACAAACGGCCAACACGCTTTCTACCAACTGATTCACCAAGGTACTAAGCTGATCCCATCAGATTTCATTGCGCCTGCAATCAGCCACAACCCAGCATCTGATCACCACCAGAAGCTGATGTCTAACTTCTTTGCTCAAACTGAAGCGTTAGCATTCGGTAAGACAAAAGAGACAGTAGAAGCTGAATTCCTAGCGGCTGGTAAAACAGCAGAGGAAGCAGCGGAGCTTGCTCCTTTCAAAGTATTTGAAGGTAACCGTCCAACGAATTCAATTCTTGTTAAGCAAATGACTCCTCGCACTTTAGGTAACCTAATCGCGATGTACGAGCACAAAATCTTTGTTCAAGGCGTTATCTGGAACATCTTCAGCTTCGACCAATGGGGCGTAGAACTTGGTAAGCAACTAGCAAACCAAATTCTTCCTGAGCTTGCTGATGATGCTCAAGTAACATCTCATGACAGCTCAACTAACGGTCTAATCAACGCATTTAAAGCGCTGAAAGCTTAAGGCTGTTTGAGTAACACCAAGTAATAATTGTAAAGCGCCAACCTTTCGGTTGGCGTTTTTTATGTCTGTTGATCTCGCGGGCAATAAAAAAGGCTGACACATGCACGTCAGCCTTTTGTATTTTTATTTACTGCAGTTGTCTCTATTCGAAACAGATCTCGATGAAGGCATTACCCCATTGAGATGAGAAAGGCATAATGATGATTGCTCCGTCACACTTGTGACGAATCGTGTGGCCTTTACCTGAAACAACGATCGGCGTTGCCATATCGAAATCAAATCCGCTTTCAGCAAGAATACGTTTTGCGCCGCCAGTCACCATGTTGGTAATTTCACCAACCATATCGGTCACTTCTTCGTTCAAGCCATTCGGTCGCTCACCCAACATGTTTTCCATGATTTCTAGTGCAAGACCTTCATCAAAGGTGATCGACATTGAACCACGAGATTGTGTACCCACCATACCAATCAGGCCGGATACATCACCACGAGCTATTTCATCTTTCTTGACTCTCGGTTTTTGTGGCTTCAATTCTAGAGAAGCCATCGTTTTTAGCACATTCATTAAAGAAGCTAAAAACGGGTTTACAAATTCAGCGCGCATAATGTTCTTCTATAATCTTATTCTTTCATGTCAGAGGAGCAGGCTTGGCATACACCATGAGATTCAATAACGTGATTCGTCAATTGAAAACCGTGCTTCTCCGCGTTGTTAGCGAGTTGAGTGATAAGAGCATCGTCTTGTAGCTCTATTACTGTCCCACATTTATCGCAGATTAAGAGCTGCGAAAAGTGTTGGTTTGCATTGCATGAACAGCAACATATGAAGCTGTTGGTAGACTCAACTCGGTGAATGAAACCTTGTTCCAACAAAAAATCTAAAGCGCGATAAACTGTAGGAGGTTTGGCTTGCGGTTCACTCTGCTTTAATTGCTCTAACAATTCATAAGCACTGGAGGCTTTTTTATTAGAGAGGATGAGCTCAAACACACGCTTTCGTTGAGGAGTTAGTCTAACTCCTCGTGATGCGCATATCCCTTCAACTTGCTCTATCAATGTGTGGTCCAAATTTTTCACCATTCAATCGGACATCCCTAATCAAACACTATTTCTAGGTTACTTTATTTGGGGAGCCAATGATTTCTATTAAAGTCAGGTACAGAGCGTATTGTGACCCACGACTTTGAATAAGACAAGGTAACTCAAAATGACATTGTGACTCAAGGCATAACTGATTAATGAGGCTGAATTAGAGATCTGGTGAATAGGTTTATAAAAAAGTGTGAGGCAAAGTTCATATAGCACAATCAAGGCATAGCATTTACAATAGCCGACCTTGCTTTTGCTGGGTATTCCAGCATATTTTTTTGACTCGCTACTAGGGTACTTTGCCATGACACATTCATGTAGGTTGTCCGTCGCTCCAATGCTCGATTGGATTGATTAAGCAGCCTTAGCAAGGGCTGAGCTAGTTTGAGGGGTACTATAGGAGTACCGCACTCAATAAATACTTCTACGCGCTACATTCTTTGGCCTGACCAAACAACCTCTCCAATAATCTGAAAATCTTCATTCTTCAGATCATCTTTGAGTAATTCCCAGTTTTCATAAGTATGGTTGTCACTAACCACCTTAATCACCTTTGGCATGAACTGAAGTCTCTTAACCATCAGTTGGCCGTCGAAGCGAAAGACATAAACACCGTCTCCAGAAAACTCATCAACTTTGTGAACCATAACTAACGCTTGGTTTTTTAGTGTTGGCGCCATGCTGTCGCCTCTAACGGGCATCAAGAAAACTTCATTAGGGTTAACGCCAATACTTTTGCTTATGAACTCTTCACTAAAGACTATTTCAGTCGACTTCTCTTCCCTCTCTACAAGTGCGCCATGTCCTGCGCTAACTTCCACATCATAGAAATCTAGAGTCATATATCCTTTAGGTGTCCCGAAACCGTCTCGTTCTTGTGCCATTTCTTCAGCTTTAAGAAAAATATTTTCAGGTATTTTTTCGCGTGATCGCCATGTTCTAACTGTGGACGGTGAAACACCTAAAGCCTTTGATAAATCTGTAATTTTTGCTGTTTTTGTTAGTTGCTTAAGTTCTGTTATTTGTTCATCAATAGTTTTCAAAGGGCACCTCTATTAAAATAAAAGCGTTGCAATAGCGTCTCATCGTTAATATTATTCAATCGCTTTAGGGACGATTAGGACGGTTTTGAATCGCTTAGAGTCTCATTTTGTTGCTTAGATAATAGATTAATAGGTGAGCTATGAATACAAACTTTGCGTTATTAGCCCGTTTCGGAAACCCAACGGTAGAGTTGAAACAAGTCAGCCAAGAGTTCTTTGGTATTACCTCAAGAACAGCTGAACAAAGAGCGAAAGCTTGTGACTTTCCCGTTCCTACCTTCAAGTTGCGTGATTCAGAGCGTAGCCCGACCTTAATCAAAATTGATGACTTAGCTGCCTATATCGACAAGCGATATGAGCAAGCTAAAACCGAATGGCAATCAGTGAATCTTTAAGGGGGACTTATGAAAAATACCAACCAACTCAAACAAGACTTCAAAAGTTTACGGTTAGTTATCAGAGGGAAAGCGTCGGCTTATACAGCTTTTAGTCTTGGCCAGAAATATCCTTATTACTCGAATGTTTATTTTGCTGCGTATGAGGCCGAGTTCAAGAATAACAAGATCTCATTACGATTAAGGCTAGAGCATTTCCGTGAAACGGGACTAATCGTTGCCGTTCGAAAATTTGCTTAGGGGGTTCATATGACCGTTTCTGACCCTATCCACCTACCTTGTCCCGATATGCTTGGCATGGTTGACCCAAAACCGGAACTACGCGAACGCTCTATTCATTTGATAGAGCAGTTACGTGAAAAACATGGTTTGTCGAAGCGTTCAAAGCGCAAAGCTAGACCGATGAATTACGTTTGCACAAATAATTCGTGTACGGGGCTGTAATGAACGAACAAGCGATGATAGCCGCACTTGCTAACATGGAAGCTAAAAGTGACGCAGGGGAACTCACTCGTTACTCTGCGTTCACTAAACGCTTCTTTCCTCGCTTGCCTAAAATCGTGCGTAACGATGTGAAGCGCAAAATAGCCAAGCGTAAACAACGCCAAAACCCTACCAAAGAAAATCTGATACTAGCGGCAGAAGATGCAGTTAAATTTGGGCTGAAAAGAGCTCACTTCATTGAAGACAAATTCCCGTTTGTTGATAGTCGCGCTAAGAGCCGAACTCAACCTTTAAGCCACGATATTTTGATGCGTGATGATGCCGTTAGTGAACTAGCAAAAACGTTCGCTGATAAGTGCGCGTTACTGCTTACCGAAGAAAGCCAACCCGAAGTGTTCAAAAGCTTTTTAGATGCGATAGAGCATGTTTACCAATTGCAGGAAGCTGAACTAAAAACGATTCATGTTAACGCGCCACAAGTGAACCTTAAAAAGCGCGACAAGAAAGCGGAAGAGTTAGAACAAGACCTACAGGTAGCCGTATTAAAGATGCAATCCGAGTCTTGGATTGAGGGACGCTTGTTACACCTCCGAGCACAATACATTGAGTATTCACAAATCACGCTTGAGCGAGTTGGTGAGGGAAAACATCAGTCACCGGTGATCAGTGCGTTGTCATTTGCCAACTGGAAACAGAAACAGCGAGACGCTAAAGCGTTCCTTGAAACTATGGCAGTGATGAATAACGAGACGGGCGATTCTTTCAATCTTGAGGATGTGGTCAAGCGAACTACTGCGAATCCAGAAAACCGTCGTATTGAAATGATGGTGCGATCTCGTGGCTTTGAAGAGTTGGCTCAAGACTTAGGTTATACCGCGCTCTTTATTACTTGGACGTTGCCGAGTAAATACCACCGAGTCTCTAAAAAGTGGAATGGTGCGAGCATCAAAGACGGCCACCAAGTTCTCATGCAGCAATGGGCGTTAGGCCGAGCACTGCTAGCGAAAGAAGAGATTCATTATTTTGGTTTTCGAGTGGCTGAACCACACAAAGACGCGACCAGTCATGCTCACTACTTTCTGTTTTGTTCGCCTGACGATAAAGACTTCATTATCGAAACCTTAAAGTCGTGCGCTATCTCTGAGGATGAGCACGAACTAGGTTCTGATATTTCGCCTCGTTTTGATGTGAAAGAGGCTGATCCAAAAAAGGGCGGGGCGACTGCCTATATTGCCAAATACGTATCGAAGAACATCAACGGTAAGCACATGCCAGAAAACGAGGGTGAAGAATCTGCTTATCGTGCTCGTGCTTGGGCTTCCACTCACCGAATCCGTCAGTTTCAGCAATTTGGTGGTAAGCCTGTTTCCCTTTGGCGAAATCTACGCAGGGCAAAACCGGAACAGACCATGATAGACCCAAAGCTCGAAGAGCTGCGTCAAGCGGCAGATTCTTCGAAGTGGTCGCTGTTCTGCCAATTGGCTGATAGTGCAAAAGTTGCCTACCAATCAAAACAAAACCAATACGGTGAAACCACTAAAAAGGTGATCGGCTTTTCTTGGCTCGGTCGTCTTATCGAAACCTCTAGCGAGTGCTATTCGCTCGTTAAGAAAAAAGACGTGAAGCGTCTTCAAGAGGCGCGGAGCGTCTCACCTTGGAGCACTGAAAATAACTGTAACTCTCCCTTAGTTGAACATCTTCAACGCGTGACCGGATGGAGCGTGGAGGGAGTCCAATGCTTAATCTCACCGCTAATGCGGGGGGCTAAAGTTCAAATTGATAAATACACGAATATCAGCTTTAGAAACAATCGTCTGATTGTGTATTAAACCATTGCCAACGATGTGAATCAGGGGCTAAACACTAAACAACGTCGTGAGACAGAGGATTGAAATGAAAATACTATCGCTTGAAGAATGCCAGCGAGATTTAGCCGCTTTGGACGCGGCTGACAAACTAACCAGCAACATGAAAGTAGAAATCGACCGCTTCAAAGAAATGGATACCAGCAAGCTCATGAAAAAAGCCATGGGAATGTTGATGGGTGGCAACTTATCACTGGAGGCGCTAGGGCTTCCCGTCAATCTATTTGAGCAATTAGAGCAACTCGAAAAACTTAATGGGGTGGCGCGCAATAAATACCGCGCTGTCGTCGTGGCCAACCAAGAGCAACTTGGAGATGTGGAAAGCGTCGAGGTGAAACATGGCTAAATATGAAAACCCTGTTCGTGGGTATATTGCTTGTCCTGTTTGCCAGTCTGCCGCCACCACTCACCAAGTGGGTGAGGGGCAATTGATCGCGTCTGGTGAGCCACCAAAAAACAGCCGTAACATTGGGTTGATGTATTACCGTTGCCCTGAGTGCGGCAATAGTTCGAATAGCAAAAAGGTTACGGAGTTCATCAAAGCTAATTCCGTTGCTGAGTTAACCGAACTTAAACCGAACCTAACCGAGAAAGGTTCGGTTATTGAGTCGGATTTGATAACCGAGCCTAACCTTATCGATGCAATTGAGTTAACCGAATCGGTGCAAGTGGATGAAGCCAGTAAAGACGGGGTTTCCAACCGAGAGATAACCGATACGGTCGATGATGAAAAAACAGAAAAGACCCCAAGCAAATTCCCCTTTAAACGAGTAATCACGGGGTTAGCATCGGTTATCTTTATTGTTTGGGCGGTGTCTCAACTGCTACCGAAAGCCTCAGCCGAACAACCGCAAGGGGGTGAGCATGGAGCAAGTTAACGAAACCTTACCAGGTGAACAAGTTGAACTGGATGATTGGGGGGATTTTGGCTCCGTTATTCATCAGCTTGAAGAACAAGAAAAAACCGAGAGCGATTTAGTTGGCTTAACCGAGCCAACCGAGACGGTAACCGAAGATAAAACGGAAGCTATGGCGGGCTTGCTGAATATTTTGTTTGCCTTAAGCGAGCAAGCGACCTCCATCATTTCGGGAGTTGAATTTGAGTTTGACGGTAAAGGTAAGCAAGCGGTGATGGATGCGGCTGAGCCTGTCTTTGCAAAACACGGTAGTACGCTTATGGGCGTGTTTGGGGATTACATCGAAGAGGCCACCTTATTGCTTGCGGTTCTTGGTTTGATTTATGCCTCTAAAAAGCAATTGCTCATGTTGCAACAATCAAAGGAGGTGGACGGTGAAAAAACCGAAGCCCCTAGCCCTACCGAACCCCGTTAACTCGAACCCGTCACATGATGCCGAGCACACCATTTATGTGGCGGGAACAGGAGGAGGTAAAACCTCAGCCGTTAAGCATTTGGGGCTAGTCCCTAAAACGGCTCAAGCGGTCTTTTTTGACCCCTACACCAACTACGCAGGGAGTAAATTTCAAGGCCAAATGTGCCACGGCACTTCATCACGCTTAACCTTTGTCAAAACGCTCATTATGGCGCGTCGTCGCGGTGGCTCGTTTAAGCTGGCCTACATTCCAGCAAATGGGGCAACAGCCGACGAATTAGAGTTCTTTGCGTCGGTGGTGTGGTCGGTGGGTAACGGTCGAGCTAGCCAGCTCTATACCGTTATCGAAGAATTGGCGTCATGTGTAGAAACCTCGGGCAAGCTTCGAGGTCGTGCGGGTGAGCTTTTGCGCGGAGGTCGTCAATACGGTCTGGTGGTGCATACGGTGTTTCAACGAGGGCAAGAAGTACCAAAAACCGTGACTGAACAATCAAGTGTTTGGTGGGTAGGCGCGGTTAACTCAATGAGTGATGCTCACTGGATAGCGGATAAACGCGGGTTGGATGTGAATATCGTGGCGGGGCTAAAGTCTGCCAAGGTCAATAAAGAACGCATTGGTAAACCGATAGCCGAATACTTATTGATTGGTGATGGTATCGGCAACATCGAGCACAAAGCGTTTAACTGTCAGTCAGGCTCTAAGCTCAATTTAAACTACCGTTAATCGACCTTTTTAACCTATAGGTTACCCGTTCAACCTATAGGTTACTTTCCCTTCCTTTTTTTTCCTCACTCCTATTTGATAAACGCTCAATTTGATTATTCACAATCCAACGTCGAGAGACAGGGGAACTCATGAAAGCTCAACATAAAAACATGTTGATTGCTGTAGCACTGACCTTACTGGTGATTGCCATCATCAATAACGTATCAACGCTAGAAGCAATTAAAGAACTCATTAACGGCAAGCGTGGCTGGTTTTAAGGAGATATAAACATGTCAGTAAAACCAATCAAACTTAATTCCATGGTCGGTGCTGCTTGGGGACAAAAAGGTACGTTACCTATCCCTGTTGGTCCTACTTATCAAGAGTTGGTATTAGAGACCAATGCCGAAGCAGCCGATATTGAGCGTTTGTCTATCACGCTTAATGCAGAAGAAATCTATGTCTTAACGGGCAGTGAGATTTTGATGCTTGAGCGTTACAAACAACGTGCTCATACAACAGGCCACTACGTGATCCCATTTAGTGATATTTCCGCACGTACTAAAAATGGTGTTCGTTACACGGGGCTGGTGACGGAAGCGGGTGACAACATTCACTTAGATATCCAGTTCAAAGCGAAAGCCAGTGGCGACCCGCTATCGATTCAAGTTCATGCGTGGGTGACTAATGCACAACCTGCACGAATCATCGTGCCAATGGTTAAGCGCGAAACCATGCCAGCGAACGCGGCAGGGGTGAACGAATTTACAAGCCTAGTCTCAAGCCCATTGATTAGTTTACGTCGTGCGCACTTTATGCATACGGGTATCACTAAACTCGAAGTTGAGCGCGACTTTGTCAAAGAGTACGAAGCCAACAAGTTTATCAATGAAGCGAACGCCAAGCGTAACGAACGTACACCTCAAGCTGGTTACTTTCACTTCGACCCTATTGTGCGTGGCTTCTCTATCGATGAGCTATTTCCAACACAGCACAGCTCTAACTTGAAGTTCTCAGTAACAACGAGTGACGTAGCAGGCTCAATTCCTATTTTGGTTGAATCGGTGAAAGTGGTTCGCCCTGAAATGCTCGCGGGTCGAAGCTAAGGAGCCGATATGAGCTTTTTTGATGACCTCTTAGAGTTTGGGGGTGGTGCGCTTGATAGCGTGGGTGAAAATGCCGATTGGCTGTTTGGTGATGATGACAATTCATCTAACCCGAACACTACCCAGCAACCTAACGCACCCGTTGTTGATAATAACGGCAACGCTGTTACAACCCCTCAAGGCTCACTGGTAGCGAAAGATAACACCCTGCTTTATATCGGTGGTGGTATTGCTGCGCTGTTAGTGCTGGTTCTGCTTGTTGTCATGCTGAAAGGTAAATAGTTATGCCATTACTTTTCATTGGTTTAGGTGGGCTTGGGCTTGGATCTGCACTTGGGTTTGGTGTGAGTCAGGGCATCAATAAGGCTCTGACTGCTACCGCGTTGATTGCCCTGTTATACCTTGCCTACAAATCGGGAGTGTTTCGCTAATGCTAGGTTCATTAACGTCTTTAACGGGTGGCGGTGGCTTGACGGGCGGGTCTTCGGGTCCAGCAAAATCAGGTAATACGTCTAACACCACAAATAACAGTGGCTTTACTGCTGGCGCAATGAATTTTGGCAGCAACAACGGCATACCGTGGTGGGGAATTGCGCTTGTTGCTCTGATTGCGCTGTATGTTCTCACTCGAAAGTAACTTAATTCCTGAAACTTGGGGCAATGCCAAGCCGAGGCTATGTAAAGCCCTTGGTGATTACCTCAAACAAGCAGAAATTGAAGTTCAAGAGGGGCGAGAGTCCCTTTATCGAGTGGAAGATACCTACATGTTACTGCGCGGAGAGCAATCACAATCAGGCTCTAAGGAGTTGGTGGTGGTTGCGTTAGCGGGTGATATGGCAGCGGGTACGCTCAGTGCAATTAATCACGGTAAAGCGAACGGCTTTGACTCCATTCGCGCCCACTTTAGCAAACGCGGAGCCCATCGCTATATTCAGCGTAAATTACGATTGCCTGTTCGAGAGGTTGAAACTCACAAGAATGAGCATGTATTACAGATAAGGTTTGATGATATGGGCGGGAAAAGTAGCTCAAGAAGTGACGCTAAAACCGTCACCACAACCACAAACAAAAGCAATAGCCAAGGTATCGGTGGCGATAACAATGGCTTTGCGCTGTCAGGGATAGAAAACTCTGACATTAATTTAAGCATGACTGACCATGGCGCAATGGCGGTTGCAGGTCGAACGGCAGAAGAAGCGTTTAATTTCGGAACTGACGCATTAGATTTTTCAACAGATACCGTTGATGCATCTTTGGGATTTGGTGAGAAAGCGTTAGACGGAGCGTTCAGTTTTGGTGAGAGCGCATTGGATGCAAATGCAAATCTTAGCGAGCACGCGATAGATTCCATTAAATCCATGGCAGGCCAACAAACGGAAACGACCAAAGCAGCACTTGCCATAGCAGGGGCAGCAAAAGCGCGAGAGCAAACGGGTGAGAACGAAAGTAATAACGAGCTACTGAAAAATGTGTCTCTTATTGTCGGGATTCTCGTCTCGTTATTAACGATGGCTTATATGTTCGCGGGGCGTAAGCAATGAAGCAACTGCATACCTTAAATACTGGTGAAGCAATTAAATTTAACGCAGGTCAGGCTGGTAAGTATCTCATCATGCGTGAGGCCAGTAATACCGTCATGCTGCGCGGTGATGCTCTGCGACCTGTAGAGATTGAACGCGGTGACACGGTTGATATCACTCGTTTTGACGAGCTTGAACTTTTTAATCACAAAGCGGATGCCGTGACGATTGAATATCAAATCGCAGATGTTCCAATCATCACCAAAGCGCAAAAAATTGATATCAGTAATTCGGTAGCGATTAGCGAGATTTTAACGCCCATTACCGTTGATAAAGTTCTATCCCCTATAAAGGTGGGCGAAGTCCAAACCGAGGTAAAAACACGCATTCAAAATGACGTCCTCAAGGTGGAAAAGCTTGCTGATTTGTACACCTTGCAAAAGGTCGGCAGTGGGTTATTGGATTTAACAAGCGATGAGCAAACTATTGATGGGAAAGCTGGGCGTAAAGGGCTCTTTATTCAGGCTTCTACCGACAATGCCAGTCCCGTGTTGGTGCAAGGCTTAATTGATCTTACAGCTGGCGGTCATACATTAATTCAAACGGATGCCATCGTGACACTGCAAGGTGCCATAGGCGATAGCGTCAAAGTAGGGGAGTTTATCTAATGTTCCAACTTTCAAACCCACCCCAAGCCTCTTCGAGTTCGGGCTCAGTTGGGGAAGTCGGGGCTAATGTCTTGGCCTGTATTCCTCTAAGTGCTCAAGATGGCGGGAGCGCGTCCGGTTTCGTGACCATCTTAAATAACCTTTATGACGATCCTGAGCGTAGTCATAACGCGGCTCTGTATCATCGAAATGAAAGCATTAATGGTGAGTGGGGTCGAAGAATGCAATTAAAGTCAGCAGTCGATTTGATAACGAAAGCGGAGCCTTATGATTCTGTATCGTTAATGATGTCGGTCACGCTCAAAGGGAAGATAAATCTTGATGCGTCAACGGCTGCGAAGGTGAGCGCGTTAGATACTCCTATTTCTTGCGTAATCGGAATTAAGACTCAAGCCGCCCCATCATATAGAGGCACGTATTGCAGTGTGACAGCTGCGTACTCTTCGAGTGATTCGTCATTGGTCTTTGGTGGCTCGTCTGATGTTGTTCTTAATGTTCAAGCGGGCGATGTAGCCAGTATTGCTGAATCAGAACTTCAAATTTCTTTCGATGTGGAAGATATAACTAATGATGTGATGGTTTACTTGGAAGAGGCACCTGCAACGTTAGAAAACTTGTTTGGGCTTATTCATGTCAAAAAGGCGTGGATTGCTGAGGAAGCTGTTTATCCGGTGCCTGATTAACAAGGGTTTGGTGGTAATGAATATTAAGCATTTGCTAGTACTGCTTTTCCTGATCCTGTTTGGGGGGTACCTAATGAAAAAAGACAAAATAATCAAAATAGTGAGTGGCTTTGCTTTATCAGCTAGAAGTGAGATGCGCATGGTGGGCGTACACGGTGATTTAAAGCGAGTCGTTCGCCGCGCTATTGAGCTAACCCCGTTTGATTTTGGCATCACGTCAGGTAAGCGCACCGCAGAGGAACAGAACGCTCTATTCAAACAAGGCGCAAGCCAGTTAGACGGATACAGCAAAAAAAGCCGTCACCAATCAGGCTGCGCGGTTGATTTTGTGGTGTATGACGAAAACGGCAAAGTGACGTGGGGCTTTAGTTATTACGAACAAGTGAGTTGGGCATTCAAGCAGGCAGCGGATGAGTTAGGTATTCCGATTGTATGGGGCGGTGATTGGGTCAGCTTTAAAGATGGTCCTCATATCGAACTCGATAGAGCCCATTACTCATAGTTACACCATCAAGTATTTAAGGAAGAGCAAATTACTATGAAAAGCTTATTAGAAAAAATCGGAATCGACCTTGACCAACCATCCACTAAAAAGGGTTTAGCGTTACTGGGCGCGGGAGCTGCTTTGGTAGCTGGTCACCCTGAACTTATCACCGCGAGCATATCGGCAGATGGTGTTCAATTCGGTGGCATTATTGGCGTAAGTGCTCCAATAGTATTTGGCCTATGGGAAACCCTACGCAATGAGTTCAAGTAATGGCAGAGTATCAAACAATAATTGTTGCCGTTGTCAGTGCTCTATCTAGCGGGGTTGGTGTAGGCGTCACACTCAAAACCGATGTTAAATGGCTGCGCTTGATGATGGAAAAGATGGATGAGCGTTTGACCCAGTTAGAACGCCACCGTTCAAGTTAAATTTATTATTCCTTAATAAAGCATCAATTCAACTATGAGACGTTAAGTCCTTTCTATTGTGAGTTTTGGGGGATGTTGAAAAGAGAGTCAGAAGATAAGAAGCAAAAGGACCGCAAGTGCGGTCCCTTTTGTAGAATTATTTTTTAGTTAGTTTCTTTAGCTTTTCTCTTTCTTCATTAGAAAGTTTATAAGTCGCTTTAGGCATTTTTTCTTTCATAATTAGCTCCTCTCTATTTGGTCTTAGACCGAACAGTTAACCTCATCCTTTGAGTCAGTGTTGTCTCCGTCATTTGGCTGCACTTTAATATCAGTAGCATTGTCTTCCGTCAAGCTTGTAGTGACGTTATCAGAGGTTTCATCTAATTCTTCGTCATCAAGCATTGCTTCGACTTGAGGGAGAGTAAGTAACATTGCATACAAATCTTCAGAAATCAATCTCATAATAGGTTGGTCTCTATTAATTACCACTAAGATCTGATTTGTTGAAAGTGATTGCGCTGCTTTGTATGCTCTATCATCATTACTTAATATAAGTGATAGACCAAATGTTAGCCAACTATCTTTGCTTTCTACCATTCGGTCAAGATCATGTTGAACCAATTGAAGCAGTTCTTCAGGGATATCTTTTTCCTGCAAGCGAAGTATTAATGCTTCGTTTAGATTTAGGAATGTTTTAATTCTAAGTGATACTTTCATAGAGCTTAGGAAGCTTAGAATAAACAGAGCTTCTTCAAGGAAGTTTTCATCAATAAGTTCGACAACTGTTGAGATTAGTTTCTTTGCCTCTTTGTCACTGATGGATTCAAGTTGTCCGAAGTATTTATGAGTTTCAATAAAGCGTTTTGACTCTCCATTTTTACATAGACTTAAAACTAAAGTTGAAAGAGCTTGCACAGTAATTCTTGATTCTAGAGCCTTTAAGGATAGCCCGATTGCTTTTTCGTAATTTTCCTCACCTAACTCGATATCTGCCATTAATGCATTAGGTGTTGCGATCAGGTGAACTTCATCAGTCACACCGTTTTTGATCGTTTGCAGTTCAGAACCCAACTCTTGAAGCATCTGACTTACTTTTTGTGTGTCAGTTTGATCCGCTTTTAATACTTGCTCAACCTTATCGACCATCTCGATAGCATGGTGAATTCTTTGGATGTTGTTCTTCAATACTTGGATATCGGTGTTGATCGCTGCATGCTCATGTTCTTCACCTTCGCCTGAGTCGTTGAGACTGACGAAATTATCAAGACGTTCGGCTAAGTGCTTATAAGGGTTCGATACTTCATCTTGCATTTTTAACTGCAAACAGTGATGTACATCTGCTAGGAGTTCATCAAAACCATCAATAGTTATCAGGTGAAACCTCGGGAACCTTGTTAACTCTTCGAGATCTTTTGACAGTTTAGTTAAATCAGTATCTTTTCTTACGCACCAGTATATGCCGTGAGGAAAGTTACTATCATTTCGTAACAGTGTGTTGAGGGTTTCCATTATGGAACGGTCATTACCTGAGTAACCAACAACGATCATGCCAAATTCAGATGCGTATTGTTTAAATTTGGATCTCATATTGTCTTCTAATGATTCAAGCTCTCTGACTGTGTTCTTGATATCATCGAATAGAAAATCACCGTGTAGTTTGATGATTTTAGGACGAGGTGACGTTATACGTACGGACGAAATACTAGAATCATGAGCTGATACTAGTGGTTTTAAATTTGTACTAAATGAGTAGCAAGCTTCATTGATTAAATCATCAAAGTTTGTTGTAAATACAGTGTTGAAGATGTTTTCCTTTAAAAGGTTAGCTAAGTAGATATAGCCCCAAGATGGGAGTGCATCTTTTACGCAGTTCTCTATAAATTCACGTCTTTGTGAAGGCTGATCATACAACCTTTCGAAGAGTACTGAGTACTCTGTTGGTTGGTCATACCAATATTCATCTTTTATGTCTAGCTCAGGGTACATTTCAGAGTATGTAGTACGCCATTGGTTAATCAATGTCGTAGCGTTTTTTACGCCACTTGTAACACTAGAGCCAGCTCCTAAAAATAGAGTGAAATTAGGATTGTTTGTAGTTTTTAGTATATTGAGTAAGTGTTTTTGAGGTTTCGTTACAATAGCCATCTGAATGTTCTTTAAATTAGTTAGTTATATTTCTGGCGCAAATAGTACTTGAATAAAAAGTAAGGACCATCAATATTTTTTATTTAGGTGACTTTAGCTTTGTTTTCATTGGGGAATTCTACGTGTTGTAAATGGGGCACTCCTAATGCGGTAGTCGTTTAGTATGTAACTTTTGAGGGTATAACTGAGTATATACTTGCCATAAAATATTCAAGTTTCTATGGCCAGTCACTTGGGCTACTTCTTCTATGGAATATCCTTTTTCGAATAACCGACTTGCACCCTCTCTCCGCAAATCGTGATATCTCAAGTCTTCGATACCTAGCTCATTTCTAACTCGCTGGAAGCCTGCGCTAACACTACGTGAGTTGTACGGGAAAATGAGTTCGCCTTTGTTTGGTTGTTTCAGTGCGATCGCAAATGACTCGCCAAGCAACGGCACAATCATGTGATTACCTTCTTTCTTCCTTGGGTCTTTTCTGTCTCTGACGAGTATCGTTTTATGTTCTTGGTTGAGGTCTTCCCAACGCAACTTGCAGACTTCACCTATTCGCATACAAGTGAGAATGCTGAACTCAAGAATATCTGTGAATGGAATTCGCGTTGTGCCGTTTGGCCGGAAAGACTCACGTTGTTCTAATCCAAGTTTTAAGAGTTTCAGTTCTTCAGAAGTAGGGCGGCGTGTTCGTTTCTGACTCTTACCGACTAACCCCATATCAATCAGGACGGGTACGGCTTCATCAAATATCTGGTGATTGGTGTCGATGTTGAAGACAGGCTTAGACTTTTTCATTACAGAACGTAGGTAAGCAATATCATGATAAATCGTTGCGGGTTTGGCTCCTGCGCCTCTTCTGTTTTTGCAGTGCTCGATTAAGTCACTTGTTCGTAGTTGATTACTCTCAACATTGGCGATGTCGCAATCCCTAAGCATCTTAATCACATAGCGTTTGGTGCGGCCTGTATTGTCCCAAAGATCTCTTTCGGTCATGAATAAATCGAGGAGTACCGAAAGGGGGACTGTTTTTAGCTGATTGAGTACCCCTTGAGCTTCTAGTTCAGCTACCCTTTTTTTACCGAAAGATTTAGCGAGTGCTTTCTTTTTTAGAGTTTTGCTTTCCCTGTGTATAATGCGCGAATTCTTTTTAACGATGATTGTTACCTTGAACCTTGGTTCACCGCTTTTTAGCTTTCTGGTCTCGATGGTATAACTTGCCATTGTCCAACTCCTAAAGGGGTACTTGAGGGGTACTACAGGAAGTAATTCCGTTTAATTCTAGGTAATTCACTGTATGTTTGTACAGTATTAATTGAGACTGAATCATGACAAACACTAATAAAACCAGTAAATACGCTAGTAACCGACTTTCTGTTGCACCCATGCTCGATTGGACTGACCGCCACTGTCGTTACTTTCACCGCTTGCTTTCTCAGCAGACTCTTCTGTACACGGAAATGGTAACCACAGGTGCGATCTTACATGGTAAGGGCGACTTCCTAGAATATAACGAGCAAGAACATCCTCTTGCACTTCAACTTGGTGGTTCAAATCCTGTTGATTTAGCTGCTTGTGCCAAGCTTGCTGGTGAGCGTGGCTATGATGAAGTCAACCTAAACGTAGGTTGTCCTTCAGACCGAGTTCAGAATGGTCGCTTTGGTGCATGTTTGATGGCTGAACCAGAGCTGGTGGCAGATTGTGTTTCAGCGATGAAGGAAGTGACTGATATTCCAATTACTGTGAAAACGCGAATTGGTATCGATGACCAAGACTCTTATGAGTTTCTAACTAAGTTTGTTGCGACGGTTTCTGAAAAAGGCGGCTGTGAGCAATTTACTATTCATGCTCGTAAAGCATGGTTGAGTGGCCTTAGCCCGAAAGAGAACCGTGAGATCCCACCGCTAGATTACGATCGTGCATACCAAATCAAGAAAGACTTCTCAGATCTTGTGATTGCTGTAAATGGTGGCATTACGACGCTTGAGCAAACTAAAGAGCACTTGCAACACCTTGATGGTGTGATGATTGGTCGTGAGGCATACCATAGCCCGTTTATCTTGGCTGAAGTCGACCAACAGATCTTTGGTTTGGATACGCCAATTAAGAAGCGCTCACAAGTAGTTGAAGAGATGTATCCGTACATTGAGCGTGAATTATCGAATGGTGCAAGCCTAGGACACATCTCTCGTCATATGCTTGGTTTGTTCCAAAGCATGCCGGGTGCAAGACAATGGCGTCGCTACATCAGTGAAAATGCGCATAAGAAAGGCGCGGGTATCGAGGTGGTGCAGACAGCATTGGCTAAGATCCCTAAAGAGCTAAACGTATAACTTCTTTCGAAGCTTTAAGTTTGAGCTTAAAAGCCCAAGCTTAAAGATCAAGATTAAAATCTAAGGTTAAATTCGCCACTAGAGGCTAAATTTACCATTGATAGTTTCTTTAAAAGTCACGCATTAATATGTGTGGCTTTTTATTTAACTGATAAATAAGGGTTTTATTGGTTTTATTAACTTGGTATGGAAGCTGCAATGTTAGAAAGTAGGAAAGATAGGTCATTAACTCATTAGGGAGACCATTATGTTTGAATTAATCTTTGTTCTTATTTTCGTTGCCACTCTACTTGTCACTGGTATTACGTTTATGACGGTATTGGCTGCAACCGGAGTCGCGTTAGCAGTCATGTTGGTCTTAGGTATGATGGGCGTCGTGTTTAAGTTGCTGCCTTGGTTAATCGTAATTGCATTGGGTATCTGGTTTTTCAAAAACTTTGTACACAGTTCTAACCAAAGACGTTACTAAGGTCATGGTGTCGTCAAATCTTTACTCGTCAGCGGTTTATCGTTTGAGAATTTAAGATGTGTGATAGAATTTTCCCCAATAATCTATGAATGTGCATACAATTAGCACAACGATATGGAATTGGAGCTACCTCAAATGAATAAAATGCCATTAATTGCTTTAGTGGGAATGCTATCTTTAAGCTCGGCAGTATCTGCTGAAGAAGAGTTTTCTTACACGGCTAAAGTCGGTGCCGATATGTGGTGGGGAAGTACAAAGCTAAACGAAGTTAGACAAGATGACGACTCTAATTCACCTTCGTTGTATCTCGCATTTGAGCACAATGCCCCGATGCTACCAAACGCTAGTTTTCGCTATACTTCTGTCGATGCGGATTCATTGGCCTTCGATAAGTACGATTACACCTTCTATTACACATTGTTAGATCATAAGCTGATGAACTTTGATGCAGGTGTGACGTTCACGCAATATTCAAACTCGAATTACATCGAACCGAAAACGGGTGGCGCTCAAACAAGCTTTGATGAATTCACTTGGAGCTTCTACGGTAACGCAGAGATCAACGTTCCTGACACCAACTTCGATATCATTGGTACGATGGAGTTCGGTGATAGCAGTGGTATTAAGAGCACTGACTTGATGGCGGGTGTTCAGTACCGAATTCCAGTATCAGAATCTGAAATTGCCCTGCGTGGTGGTTACCGTGTTATCGATTTAGACTCAGATGAGTTCTTTAGCTCTGATCTAGGTAAAAGCTTTGTCATGGTAGATGGCTGGTTTGCTGGCGCTGAAGTGCGCTTCTAGGCTATTCAAGCTCATTTAGAATAAATTTTAAGAACGCCACTTTATTAAGTGGCGTTTTTTTATATCTATTGATTATATCTTTCTGGAATTAGTTAGCACATTCATCACTTTCGACCATCCTTATACAGAGATCGAATTAGCGTCTATTCTTATAAGGTCTATGTTGTGAGGTCAAAGCAAGGGATGGGATATGACACTCAATGAATTACGAAATTTATATCGAGAAAACCTGTTAGTTGAAGCCATCATAGAGCCCTCAATTCAAGAAGGGGCTTGGGTTGTCGAGTTTCGTCATATGGGGGGAGGCTTCGTGCTACTCACCGATGTTCATGGTGAAGAGTGCCATTATGCGGATCTTGACTTGGCATCGAAGTCGGCAATGGCGGTTGGCTTCCAACAAGTACGCATTGAAAACCAGTAGGCCAATTTACTGTTCAATCGGTTTTTACTTCCAAAAAGTTATAAAACATACTTTTCTATTCTTTCTTGTTATTAAAAGGAGTGGTTAATCTATCGTCACGCAATGATTAGGGATGTCGTGACCATGTCTTTAAATAAGAAAGAGTCTTCACAAAATAATAATACACAGTCTGGGGCTAACGAGTTACCTGGACTGGCTGCACCACTTAATGACCAACAATTGGGTCATCTTCAGCAAACTGTTTCTGAATTATCTTCTCAGCAACTGGCATGGGTTAGTGGTTATCTTTGGGGTGTGAGCCAAGCTCAGCCTGTCGGTGCAGCAGCACCTATCGCTCAAGCGGCTGCGGCAGTAGCGGCTAAACCTGCGGGCAAGCTAAGTATTATCTTTGCTTCTCAAACTGGCAATGCGAAAGGCGTCGCTGAATCGCTTGAGGCAGAAGCTAAAGCCTTGGGTATTGCTGTCGAGCTTTTCGATGCAAGTGATTATAAAGGTAAGAACCTAGCCAAAGAGACACACGTCATTTTTGTGGCTTCAACCAATGGTGAGGGCGAAGCTCCTGATAACGCTATTGAGTTGCATGAATTCCTACAATCGAAGAAAGCGCCAAAATTATCAAACCTACAATACGGTGTTATTGGTTTAGGTGACTCAAGCTATGAGTTTTTCTGCCAAACAGCTAAAGACTTCGATAACTTCCTCGCTAAGCTTGGTGCTAAATCGTTTGTCGAGCGTCTTGATTGTGATGTTGATTACGAAGAATCAGCAACGGAATGGCGCGCTAAAGCATTAGAGCAAGTAAAAGAGACGCTATCGACAGGCACTGAAGCCGATGTGGTTCAATTACCAGTAGGTCAAGCGGCTGCCGGTCATTCGCAATACACCAAACAAAATCCATACACCGCGACACTATTGACGAGCCAAAAGATCACCGGTCGTGATTCGGGCAAAGATGTTCGTCATATCGAGATTGATCTTGATGAGTCGGGTATTACTTACCAACCGGGTGATGCGCTAGGCGTATGGTTTGAAAACAGTTCAGAACTCGCTAATCAGATCCTGTCTAAGGTTGGGTTATCTGGTATCGAAAGTGTTGATGTCGATGGTGACAACTTATCTATCCACAGCGCACTCGTCAGTAAATTCGAAATTACATCTTCAAACCCTCAACTAGTGACTAAGTTTGCTGAGCTTTCGGGCAGCAAGAAGTTAATTAAGCTGGTGGAAGATAAAGACAAGCTTCGTGAATACGCGGGTAATACTCAAGTTGTCGATGTTTTAGCTGAGAAGAAAACTAAGCTATCGGCTGATGAATTGATTGGTCTACTACGTAAGCTGACACCGCGTCTCTACTCTATTGCATCAAGCCAAGCTGAAGTGGATGAAGAAGTTCACTTGACGGTTGGTTTGGTTGAATATCAAAAAGGCGAAGAGTCTCGTTTAGGCGGAGCTTCTAGCTTCTTAGCTCAACGACTTGAAGAAGGTGGTGAAGTGAAGGTGTTTGTTGAGAACAACAATAACTTCAAATTACCACAAGACGACAATACACCAATCATCATGGTCGGCCCGGGTACCGGTATCGCACCGTTCCGCAGTTTTGTTCAAGAGCGTGAAAACAATGATGCTGAAGGCAAAAGCTGGCTGTTCTTTGGTGACCGAACTTTCACTCAAGATTTCTTATATCAAGTCGAATGGCAGAAATATCTTAAGTCTGGTGCGTTAAGCAAGCTTGATGTTGCCTTTAGTCGTGACCAAAAAGAAAAGGTTTATGTTCAAGATCGTTTAATTGAACAAGCAGAGCAGGTTTGGCAATGGCTTCAAGAGGGCGCGTACCTCTATGTTTGTGGCGATGCGACTCGAATGGCGAAAGATGTTCATGAAGCGTTAGTCTCGATAGCGGAAAAACATGGCAATCAGAGCCGCGAACAAGCTGAACAATATATTAATGATTTACGTAAAGCGAAACGTTACCAAAGGGATGTGTACTAATGAGCAAGCAAGTAATAGAGCAAGAAGTGCTAGGTCAAGTACTGGGACCTTTGGCTGATAACGAACGTCTTAAGCGTGAAAGTAAAAATCTTCGCGGTACGATTGAACAAGATCTCCAAGATAGAATTACGGGTGGCTTTACCGCAGATAACTTTCAGTTGATTCGTTTCCACGGTATGTACCAACAAGACGACCGTGATATTCGTAATGAACGTACCAAGCAAAAGTTAGAACCTTTACATAATGTCATGCTGCGTGCGCGTATGCCTGGCGGGATCATCACTCCGAAGCAGTGGCTCGCGATTGATAAATTCGCAGATGAAAGCACCTCTTATGGTTCTATCCGTCTCACAACTCGTCAAACTTTTCAGTTTCACGGTGTGTTGAAGCCGAACATTAAATTAATGCACCAAACACTAAACAGTATTGGTATTGATTCCATTGCAACGGCGGGTGACGTAAACCGAAATGTTTTGTGTACCACAAACCCGGTTGAGTCTGAGCTCCATCAAGAAGCCTACGAGTGGGCGAAAAAGATCAGTGAACATCTATTACCTAAGACTCGTGCTTATGCAGAAATCTGGTTAGATGGTGAAAAGCTAGCAACAACGGATGAAGAACCTATCTTAGGTAGCAACTACCTACCACGTAAGTTTAAGACGACGGTTGTAATTCCTCCGCAAAATGACGTAGATGTTCATGCTAACGATCTTAACTTCATCGCGATTGCTAAAGACGGAAAGCTGGTGGGCTTTAATGTCTTAGTCGGTGGCGGTCTTGCAATGACGCACGGAGATACTTCTACTTATGCACGTAAAGCTGACGATTTTGGTTTTGTGCCATTAGATAAAACGTTAGATGTAGCAGCTGCGGTGGTAACGACTCAGCGTGATTGGGGTAACCGTTCGAACCGTAAGAACGCAAAAACCAAATACACATTAGACCGTGTTGGTATTGATGTATTCAAAGCAGAAGTAGAAAAACGTGCAGGCGTTGAGTTTTCTGAAAGCCGTCCTTATGAGTTTACTGGCCGTGGCGATCGTATCGGTTGGGCGGAAGGCATTGATGGTAAGCATCACTTAGCGTTATTCATCGAAAATGGTCGTTTACTTGATTTCCCAGGGAAAGCGCTGAAAACAGGTGTTGCTGAAATAGCGAAGATCCACAAAGGTGACTTCCGAATGACAGCGAACCAAAACCTAATTGTTGCAGGTGTACCTAAGAGCCAAAAGGTAAAAATTGAAAAGCTGGCACGTCAATACGGTCTGATGGATGATGCCGTTTCCGAGCAGCGTAAAAACTCAATGGCTTGTGTGGCATTCCCAACATGTCCTCTAGCAATGGCTGAAGCTGAGCGTTTTCTTCCTGAGTTTGTAACGGATGTTGAAAACATTCTGAAGAAACACGGATTACCAGAAGAAGATAACATCATCCTTCGTATCACGGGTTGTCCAAACGGTTGTGGTCGTGCAATGTTGGCTGAACTGGGTTTAGTCGGCAAGGCGCCGGGGCGTTACAACATGCACTTAGGTGGCAACAAAGCCGGAACTCGTATCCCTAAGATGTATAAAGAGAACATCACTTCAGCTCAGATCTTAGAAGATATTGATTCGCTGGTGGGACGTTGGGCTACGGAACGTAACGACAATGAAGGGTTCGGTGATTTTACAATCCGAGCTGGCATCATCGAAGAGGTGATCATTTCAAAGAGGGATCTGCATGCATAATTCTGTCGCTTCAAAACTGAAGTTAGCAGAGCTACTCGCATTGACTAAGACGGAGCAGATACTTCGTCTTGGACAAATTAATGCTGAGTTAGAGCAGCTAACCGCATTAGAAAGAGTTAAGTGGGCACTAGAACATTTAGAAGGGACACATGTTGTGTCTTCTAGTTTCGGAATCCAAGCGGCGTTGATGCTGCACTTAGTGACTCAAGCAAAACCTGATATTCCAGTTATTCTTACGGACACTGGGTATCTATTCCCGGAAACGTACCGTTTTATCGATGAGTTAAGTCAGAAGTTAACTCTTAACCTGCAAGTCTTTCGTTCTCAACAGAGCCCTAATTGGCAAGAAGCGCAATATGGCAAACTTTGGGACCAAGGTATCGAAGGGATAGAGAAGTACAACAAGCTTAATAAAGTTGAACCGATGAGGAGAGCGCTGGATGAGCTAGAGGCTGGCACATGGTTTTCCGGCTTAAGAAGAGAGCAATCTCAATCGCGCGCAAATCTGCCAATTTTATCTATCCAAAATGGTGTGTTTAAATTCTTGCCAGTAATTGATTGGACGAATAAAGATGTTCACTATTACTTGGAAGAGCATGGTCTCAGTTACCACCCACTTCGCGAGCAGGGGTACCTTTCTGTTGGAGATACACATACGACTAAGAAATGGGAACCGGGTATGACTGAAGAAGAAACCCGTTTTAATGGGTTAAAACGAGAATGTGGCCTTCATGAAGACGATGGAGAGCAATATGGCTCTGGGATATAGACTCATTGCCATTTAAAAAGCTGCCTCAAGGCAGCTTTTTAGTTTCTAGGGGATAAAATTAAAGTGATTGTGGATAAGTCTGTGGTTATTGTGTAGGTACTTTGTAGTTAAACTTGCATAAATAAGGCTTTGGGTGTTTATCCATCATCTAACCGTTATTTTTGCACTTTTCTATAATAAACACTTGCCAATGTGAGGAACATCTCTATAATGCCGCCTCACTGACACGGTAGACGCCACAAGGCTTCAGCGAAGAATGTTAGTAAGGCAACTAGCTTTAAGCGATTATTCGCTCCTACTTTTAGAAAGTAGAAATTAATTTTCAAAAGTGTTTGACACTGAGAATTAAAACGCTAGAATGGCCGCCTCTTCCGAAGTGATGTAAGTCACAACGAAGAGAAGCTCTTTAACAATTTAAACCTATCAATCTGTGTGGGCACTCGTTGATGAATATCAAAACGTTATTACTTAGGTAGTAACCGTTACTTCGGTAACAAACTTG
>NZ_MCZK01000121.1 GCF_002875945.1 Vibrio lentus | reverse complement strand
GAATTACGCAACAAAGCCAATTGGAGCCGCTACTGCTGCAAAAATACCTAAAGACAAAGTAACAGTGGTCGTTACGAAGAAATTTAATCGACTTTCTAGTTTTTCAATTCCTTTTTCCAGACGCAAAATCTCTTTCTCAGTAATGCTTTTATAATTCTTAAAATCATTCCTGATCATTGGTACTGACAACACTTGCTCCGTAGAACCTTGTATTGATTCTTCAATCATAGCTAATTTTGATGGTAACTTGGCTTGATTAAGAGTTCTAAGCTCAGATTCAGCATTTGCAACCCTGACACTCATAGACGCAAGATCTTTAGCTACTTGCTGATTCAAGTTAGATTTATCATCACTAACCTCAATATTCGCTATAGCATCTTTCTGAGCATTAAGTTCTTGAATCAACGAAGACAACTTAATTTCTGCTTCAACCGACATCTTCTGGAGTTCTTGGGAAGAAAGCGTCACCTGACGAGCCAATACCGAATCAATTTCTTGTTCTTTCTTATCTTGAATGTAATACGTAAACGTTGCAGTTGCAGCAGTCACGATAGTTAAAGTAATTACTAAAGAATTTATGAAACTAGAGCGTACATATTTTTCTCGTTCCCATTTTTCCTTTCTTTTGAACTGTTCCTCAAGTTTCAGCTCATAGGCAAGAAACTCTTCACGAAATCGTTCTTTTTCAGTTTTACTATCAACCGATTCTCTTTGCTCTAGTCCAGCCATGAACTTCTCTCTAACATCTATCAAATACTCCCAATTTCACAATTCACAATTCACAATTCACAATTCACATAACATTTTAATATCGTGTGAGCACGAATTCTTTCGCTAAACATATCAAAAAGATTGCCTATAACCAACTGAATAATATATACAAAATATAGAAAAACTTAAAATTTTTGGTACGAATTCGTGCAAGCACACATTCCTGCCGACGAAAGGCTCGTTATCGCTCTGTACTTCTCATTGAGTTAGTTATTGATCAACACCTTAAAAGTGGTTGATCGCTCTATTCGAGCCCAACTATAGTTAAAAACCACTCTTTTTTAAGCCATGATTTATCCCCCTTCCAATAAACTGTGTGTATGCACAGCTTTTTAGAAGGGGGATATATGGCGAGTCAATTCATGCAGGCAATTTGCGAACATATGACGATGCGAGGCTATAGTCGCAAGACAATCAAAGCCTACTGTCACTGGATAAAATACTTCATTCATTTTCATAAGCTTAAACACCCTGAACAGATGCATGCCGCTGAAGTTATCTCCTTTCTTTCTCATTTAGCTAATCAACAAAAAGTCGCCATCAATACTCAAAAGGTTGCCCTCAATGCTCTAGCCTATCTGTACAATCAAGTTATTGAGCAACCTCTAAAGTCAGGCTCCGATATCAGAACGGTTCAAGAGCTACTGGGGCACAGTGATGTTAAGACAACTCAGATATACACTCACGTTATTGGGCAACACTTTAGCGGCACGATTAGCCCGCTAGACGGCGTATAACGAAACTCCCTCATCAATAGTTGAACCTTGGCTTGATGGCTTCTGTCTGACAAAGTTGTCTGATATGGTGGCGGCAGAACTTCAGCAATTGTTTAGATAGTATTGAATATGAAAACACTAACCATACTTGATGGCGGCATGGGCCGAGAACTCAAAGAAATTGGCGCGCCATTCTCACAGCCTCTTTGGAGCGCTCAAGCGCTGATTGAAGCACCCGAATTTGTCAGCCAAGCGCATCAAAACTTTGTTGATGCAGGTGCTGAAATCCTAATCACAAACAGCTATGCGTGTGTGCCTTTTCACTTGGGTGAAGAGCTCTTTGAACAACGAGGCTTTGAGCTAGCTGCACTGTCTGGTGAGCTGGCTAAAGCGGTTGCTGCCAATGCTTCTCACATCGTACAAGTTGCGGGCGCGATTCCACCGCCATTTGGCAGCTACCGACCTGACTTGTTCAAGGTAGAAGAAGCAGCGCCAATCATTCAAACCCTTTACGATGCTCAAGATCCAAACATCGATCTTTGGATCGCGGAAACGATTTGTAGCCTGCAAGAATTAGAATCCATTCATGCGGTACTCAAGCAATCCGATAAGCCGTGTTACTACGCATTCAGTTTGGAAGACACCAAGGACGATTCTGCCAACATTCGTTCTGGCGAAAGCGTAACAGACGCCATCAAACTGGCCTGCCAATCCAACGCAGCAGGCATTATGTTTAACTGCTCAGTGCCTGAAGTGATGGGTCAAGCCATTATCGATACTAAAAAAGTAATTGAAGAACTAGACTGTGATCTGGAAATCGGTGTCTATGCGAACAACTTTGCGCCGATCAGTAACGAACATGAAGCCAATGACATGCTTCAAGAAATGCGTGAACTGGATGGCCAAGGTTACTTAGTTTACGCAAAACGCTGGCACGCACTGGGTGCGAGTATCGTCGGTGGATGTTGTGGTATCGGCCCTAAACACATTAGAGCTTTGGCGGACTGGAAATTAAGTGACGTTGAGCCAAACTAATTATTCGTGTTGTTGATAACATCGGACAATCTAAACTCAATTTATAAATCAAACGGTTAAAGCATGAAACTACTTCTAAAGAGCTCAATATTGTCTCTGTGCGTTCTATCATTCCATAGTTTTGCGGGTTCGCAGTGTGGAGACTTATCCGGCTGTGAGAGAAAAAGCTGTGAAATCGAGTATCAAATAGACAAAGCAAAGGAATACGGCAATCAACACAAGGTTGATGGCTTAACCAAAGCACTAAAAGAAGTGAAAGCTAACTGCACCAATGACGGCTTAAAAGACAAAATCGCTGAAAAAATAGAATCGAGTGAAGAAGATCTCGCTGAATACCGAGAAGATCTCGAAGAAGCGGAACAGTCTGGTAAGACTCAGAAGGTGAAAAAGTACCAACGTAAAATCGAAGACGAGCTTGAAGAGCGTGACCGTTTAATGGAAGAGTTGGCTGAGATCCAATAAACATCGCAACACTGCAGTGATGCATCTACTTTCTACTTGTCAGCCTCGGCTTCGCTTGTCTGCTGCTTGTCTGCTGCTTGTCTGCTTAAGCAAACTTAAAATCCATCGCCTCTCACTTCGAGGGGCGATTTGTTTTATATCTTAGCCAGATTCACTTAGCCAACAAGTGCTATCTCGGACTCTTTCAGTAAACGATTAGCCACAAGATAAGCGGTAGGCGTGACTAAAGTTTGTTGGCATCTGGTTTCAAAATTTTCAGCCGTAATCATTTTCGCTTCCAACAAATATTGCAGCTCACTTAAGTAGTTCGCCTCAAACACCGCTTGGCCAAGTGGTGTACCCTCGTATCGGCTCGACTCTTGATAACCAATCACTGTCAGCACTGATTCCGGCAGATCCCAAAACTTAGCAATAGTGTAAGTAAGACGAATAGAATAGCTGTTCATCAGGCGCTTCAATGCCAACGAGTTGGGCGGCACTGAAGGGTCGACATGCTTGAAAGCTTCGACCATCATTTGGAAAATGATCATCTTGCCCAGGTTGCGAATCAATCCAACGAAGTAGGCTGTGGCTTGGTCTTCTTGAGCTTGAGAACCTTTCATTAGCTCCCTAGAAAAAGACGCGGTTTGAACACTATGGTTCCAAATTTTCTCACCGAAATGACGCCAGTAAATATTATTGCCCGGCGTGAAGTTCTTCATATAAGAATTCACCACGCCTTCGATTAGCCCTTGAGAGCCCATGGTTAGGAAAGCGGTTTTTAAGTCAGTAACCTGTTTTTCGCTGCGTTTGTAGAATGCGCTGTTAGCCAATTTAATCACATCGGCTGCCATACTCGGCTCACGCTCAATCACTGTTAGTAGTGCATCGACATCAAATTCGTCGCTCTGTAGTTCACCCATTAATGTAGTGACGGAGGCAGGCATAACAGGCAACTCATTAAGCAACGCTTTCGGAGAACGAATCAAGCGTTCGATTTGGCAAGCCACAAAGTCGCTAAATGGGTCTGACTCTGTTCTCAGGCGTGACTCTCCAAACAGATAATCAAGAAACTCACCATCGTGAAGGCTTATCGTTTTATCGACAATTAATGATGATGGCTGAGCGGACGAAGGCGGAACAAAGATTGAAGTGCGAGGAGTGACTTGCTCTGCTTTAACGTTTTTCTGCTCAGAGGTCGTTTGTTGAGATGTAGCTTGTTGGGAGACACTTTCTGAAGAATGACTTTGCTTACTTTGATTAGCAACGAAAGGGGAAAATAGTGCCTGCAATACCCTTTTAAACATCAATACGGCTCCTAGATGAATACAACATAGATCGGGATATATAACGGCGGTGATTATCGCACAGGTAACTCATAAACCACACAGTGATAAATGAATCATTAATTTTTCAGCTGTATAGGATCTGTTACTCAACGGCTTGCTATACCAAGCCCCCGGCATTCGCCAGAAACAAAAAGAGCGAGCAAATAACGCTTGCTCGCTCTTCCATAAATCTAAATCGTGAAGCTAACTCAAACTAGCGCTCTGCTACTTCTAGTACAATCTTACCGACGTGCTTTTTCTTCAAGAATTCATCTTGTGCTGTATGGATATCAGCCAATGGGAAAGATTCCGCGACAATTGCGCCGATCTGCTGTTTCTCAATGCGATTAACCAAGTTTTGGAATACTTGAGGTTCCAAAACCGTGCAACCAAAAAAGCTAAGGTCTTTCAGGTACAGAGTACGAACATCAAGCTCGACCATCGCACCACCAATTGCGCCAGATACGGCATAACGACCATGCGGTTTTAAGACTTCAAGAAACTCAGGCCACTTGTCACCGGCAACCAAATCGATAACCACATGTACACTGTTTGCACTTAAAGCCTCAACCAAATCAGCATCACGAGCAATCACCTCATCAGCACCCAATTCAAGTAACTGTTGGTTTTTGCTTGGGCTAGTAATTGCAATCACGTAAGCACCGCGCGCTTTGGCCAGTTGAATCGCCGCCGAACCCACACCGCCCGATGCGCCAGAGATAAGTACGCGATCACCGTCAGCCACATTAGCGCGAGTCAGCATATTTTCTGCCGTTGAGTAAGAGCATGGGAAAGACGCTAGCTCAACATCCGACATAGAACTGTTCACCGCATAAGCGTGTTTCGCTGCCACTTTTGTGTATTCAGCAAAACCACCATCGCACTCAGAACCGAAATACCACGGCTGTGGTAGATCTCGTCCGTACACTTCGGTTAAACAAGGTTCGATAAGAACACGCTCACCAATACGATCAGCAGAGACTTCATTACCCACTGCTACGATGAAACCACACACGTCAGCACCTTGGATACGAGGGAACTTCAACGCTTCACCCGACCAACTTGCGTCGCCTGAGTCATCACTTTTAGAGTACCAACCGATTCGTGTGTTGATGTCGGTGTTGTTCACACCTGCGGCCATCACTTTGATCAGCACTTCATTAGGTTCAATTTGAGGAACAGCGATATCTTCGCGGTAGCCAAGCATTTCTGCTCCGCCGTGACCCAACATCTCTACGCCTTTCATTGTTTTCGGTAGTTCGAATTTCATCGTGTTTCCTTGAGTAATTTTGTCACCATATTCTGTGCTGATGTCACCGCTTCTTCGCCTAATACTGGCCACGCGCTTGATACACCTTCATGAAGTAGAAAAAGCTCTGAAGCCAGATCGTCTCGTTGACTCTGCTTACCCAGAAGTGCTTTTACTTCTCGTTTATGTTCAGTAACAGCTTGATTAATTATCTCGTTGTCAGGAAAGGCAGCCATCGCATTCATCGACATACAACCGTGTGGTGCATACTCTTCCATCCATTGTTGTAACTTGTCGAAGATATCTAACATGGATGCCAAGCCATCAGCAGGCGCATTTTCTAATAGGAAATTTAGGTAGCGGTGATGACGGTGCTCTAAAGCGCCCACTATCATCGCTTCTTTCGATGGATAATGTTTGTAGAGCGTACGTAGGCTAACATTACACGCCGTTTTCAGTTGAGCGACACTCGGTTCTGCAAAACCATGCTGACTAAACGCAACCTCAAGGCTCTCTGCAATTTGTTCTCTTAACATGCGGATCTCTTATACCTGACTATAGGTAGAATGATTGTTCTACCTATATAGTAGAGCGATCATTCTACCCATGTCAATATCCAAATTTACGAAGGGATAAAATGATAAATTCCGCATCAAATAAGACGCGGAATTTATCAATATGAATGAGAGACTTACCGTTAAATCTAGAGTCGGCTGCGTATCGTCACCAACACAGATAACGCACCACAAAGTACCAGCACCACACCTAGATCTTGAATCATTCCCGCTAAAGCGAGCCCTGAACCAATCAAGGTGTAATACATCAAACCAAACAGTGCGCCTGCACTTCCTGCTTGAGATTGGTAACGCACCAAGGCTCGACTCAATACATTAGGAATCGCAATACCAAACGCCATAACCACCAACATCATCGGAAGCAAGAACCAGATCGTGTGCTGTGAAAAATACACACCCACTGCGCCTACCGTTTGAAGCCCTGCCGCCAGACCAATCAAAGAGATAGATGAAACTTGTCGCTTCAATAGCGCCTTATTAACCAAGCTTCCCAACAAGGTTCCGAACCCAAGCACGACACCGCTATAACCAAACTGCTCGATGCTAAATCCAAGCTGTAAGAAGGTGAATGAACCCAGTTGATAATACGAAAACAGCGCAATATTGAACGACGCGACAAGCAGTGCCGATACCCAAATATCACCGTCTTTAATCATGTGGATACTGAGCGATTTTAATTGCAACGGCTGCTTAGATTGTTGCGTTTCAGGCAGCGACCATAGACTATGTACCAACAACGCTAACACCATAATAAACAAGGCAATAAACACATATTGATGCCCACCTGCTTGGCTTAATTGACCACCAAGTAGCAACCCGATGATTGGGCTAATCGACAGCCCCATGCCCATGTAACCAAACACCTTGGCTAACTCAGTGCCACTAAAGGCATCTCGTAACATGGTTTGAGTGACTACGGAGCCAACAGCAAGTCCGAAAGCGCCCATTGCTCTTGCTATCATCAACCACGTAAAACTGTCGGTTTGCATGGCAATAAGTGCTGAACAGGCGAATAACCCCATCCCCAATAACATAGTGGGACGACGTCCCCATTTATCCGCTAACACGCCCCATACCACCACACCCAACGCAAATGCAGAGAAGTAGATCGAGAGGGTTTGAGCCGCTTGTGTGTAACTGACATCAAAGGATTTCGATATTGAATCCAGAGTCGGGCTATAAATGGTTTCTGCGATTTGAGGGAACATCAACAGCAGTACCATTTGCCATAAAGAAGGTTTTGTTTTCATCATTTTTCCAAGACCAGTGAACTTGACGGGAAGTCTAGAGGAAACTAACCTTGGCTCGTTAACAACATTAAAACCAAAAACAACAAGATTGGGACAAATGGCATTTATCGATGACAGCTGTGCTTTTGATGCCGATAACATTAAAGCAAGCGTAGTGGGAATAGCGGCAGAGCTAGGACAGCATGATTCAGGTATTCATCAGCATCGCAAAGGGCAATTACTTTATGCGCCGCAAGGTTGCATTACCTTAACACTGGATAATGCCTTGTGTATTCTGCCTCCGACTAAGGCTGTGTGGATCCCGCCACATGTTCCACACCGAGCGCAAATGACCAACGTAGTCGCGTATCGTTCTCTGTATTTTGATACCGATGTATTTGAGTGCCCACAAGAGATCACAACGATTAAAGTTAACGACTTACTGAAAGCGCTGATCAATAAAATCGCATTATGGGAATGGGATATCACGGAGCACAAGACACTCAATACGTCTGCGCTTTTTTGGGAAGAGTTTCATTCCTTAACGCACCAAACCTTAATGCTTCCACTCCCAACAGACCGACGATTGGCGCGTTTTTGCGCACAAGTCAACAAAGCTGATTTTATCGTCCCCCCGTTGAATGTATTGGCGTCATCCGTTGGAGCGAGTAGTAAAACCATCACTCGTCTATTTAAAGCCGAAGCCGGCATGACCTATCAAGATTGGCGTCAACAATGGCGGTTGATCAAGGCGATCGAGCTACTTGCTCAAAACCGAACTGTTACCGACACAGCGCACTATTTAGAGTTCTCTTCGAACAGCGCTTTCATTGCCTTTTTCAAACAACAAACCGGACAAACACCCTTAGCTTTTAATAAGTTAGGGGCGTGATTGTTTTGGTATCAAAACACAGGCTTTGCTATGAGCAGATACAAAAAAACCAGAACATGAGTTCTGGTTTTTAAACGGTATTTAAAACCGAAGCTTAAGAGTTACTTCGTGTAAAAAGCACGCTTGAGTGCGACTTCTAATCCGCGAACTTCTGCTAGCCCTTTCAATCGACCAATCGCCGAATAACCTGGGTTGGTCTTTTTCTTTAGGTCATCCAACATTTGGTGACCGTGGTCTGGACGCATTGGAATCAAGCGATGGTCACCCACCTCTGCACGACGGTGCTCTTCATCCAAGATAGCCATCACAACGTTGTACATGTCCACATCACCATCTAGGTGCGCTGCTTCGTGGAATGTCATTGGGTTGCTCTCTTCACGCTTAGTAGAACGCAAATGCGTAAAGTAAATTCGGTCGCCGTGCTTTTTGATCATATTGACCAGGTCATTATCGCCACGAACACCGTATGAACCTGTACACATCGTCAAACCGTTCATTTTGCTCGGTACATTTTCGGTCAACCAATCAATGTCTTCGATAGTTGAAACGATGCGAGGCAAACCTAGAATTGGACGCGGTGGATCGTCTGGGTGAACCGCCATCTTCAAACCACTCGCATCACAAATTGGCATCAACTCAGTAAGGAAGTAAGACATGTGCTCACGTAGTTTATCTTTGTTGATCCCCGCATAGCGGTCTAGCTGTGCTTGAAAGGCTTCAAGCGTATAGCCTTCTTCAGCACCCGGCAGACCGGCGATGATGTTGTTGGTCAGCTGTTGGATTTGCTCTGGCGTCATGTTGTTAAAGTAATCCAACGCTTGTACTTGTTCTGACTCTGAATAGTTCGATTGTGCGCCCGGGCGCTTCAAAATATGCAGTTCAAATGCCGCAAATGCTATTTGGTCAAAGCGCAATGCGCGCGAGCCATCTGGCATTTCAAATTCTAAATCTGTGCGCGTCCAGTCCAACACTGGCATGAAGTTATAGCAAACTGTGTCAATGCCACACTCAGCAAGGTTAGCCAGAGTTTGCTTATAGTTATCAATCCATTGCTGGTAGTTGCCAGTTTGAGTTTTTATCTCTTCATGAACAGGCACACTTTCTACTACCGACCACGTTAAACCTTTCTCTTCGATGATGGCTTTACGCTTCAGGATTTCTTCTTTTGTCCAAACTTCACCATTTGGAATATGGTGCAGTGCATTCACAATACCAGTTGCGCCCGCTTGACGAATATCATCTAGCGAAACTTGATCATTAGGGCCGTACCAACGCCACGTTTGTTCCATGAGACTTACCTTTCTTTAAGACGCACTTAGCCGGCTCGAGTTAATCAAGCTAAATGCAATAACGACTTCTTAATGGCAGCAATGAAAATTACTGCCCGAGATAGTACCGGTCTACGCCGGTCTAAAGACGACTACTTATTAATAACCTAGTGAATAAATCAGCCTTCAAGTGGAATCTCGTGGCTGAATTCAACGCTAGCTTTCAGAACTAACTTTCAGTGCTAAGCAGCACCACTGGGTTTGAACTGAATAAGTAACCATCAAAGTTTGGGTCATCAATGTCTGACAACGCTAACAAACGCTGTTTAACATTCTCAAGGTGTTGCCACATTGCGTTCTTAGCAGCGACAGGGTCTTTACGCTGTAAGGCGGCGAGGATACGAGCGTGATCATCTAACCATTCTTCACGGTAATCTTGACCACTGATGTGAGAGTGGAGTTTATTCCACATTGGACTCTTTTCGCGTCGATCCCAGGATTGTTTCAACATATCGACTAACACAGAGTTTTGCGTGGCCTCTGCAATACACATGTGAAACTTTTCATCTCCGCTGCAATCGGTAGTGCCGCTTGCAAGCTCTTCGCGCTCGAGTTCGAGTGCAGAGCGCATCTTAATGATGTCGCTCGGAGTGACCTGAGTTGCCGCAAACTCCGCGATATTACTTTCCAGTAATTGACGGGCCTGCAACATCTCGAATGGACCAGCATCATCGCTGATCACATTCTCGCGAGAATGAGTTGGAATGTTCAGGACGTAAACACCCGACCCTTTTTTCACCTCAACTAAGTTTTCAAGCTCCAGCATAATGATCGCTTCACGCACGACCGTTCGACTGACGTCTAAACGCTCAGCAATATCGCGTTCTGGAGGCAACCTATCTCCAACCTTGTAAAGGCCTTCAATCAGTTCTCTTCTTAGTACTAACCCTATCTCCTGATAAGGTCTTTTCGGCTCGAAAGGCATCATGATGATATTGTCACTTTTTTCCATTATATTTCTCTCGCCATCATAATGACCAAAAATAATTGGTCAACCTCTATATCCCAAAATGCAGTAACACCTTGTTTTTGTATTACTATTTATTCTGGATTTGCTTATTACTCAACAGACTGAATACGGTCAATCAGCGCACTCAATTCAGGGTTCGATGTTTCTAATGCGTCGTACATTGGTTGAACCGCTAGCGCAAACGCTGCTTTGTCTGGTTCAACGAACGTTACGCCCATTTTCTCAGCTTTAGCACGCTCTTTTGCTTCCGATTCAGCCCAAAGTTTCTTCATCAATTCTGACGAATCACTTGCCGCCTTCATTAATGCATCTTGTTGTTCTGTGGTCAGTTTATCGTATGCTTTCGTTGAGATAACCAGCACGTCAGGAACCATTGTATGCTCGTCTAAGCTGAAGTATTTAGACACTTCACTGTGACGACTCAAGCTGAATGAAGGGATGTTATTTTCTGCTGCATCCACAACACCTTGTTGTAGCGCCGTGTACAACTCACCGTAAGCTAGTGGCGTAGGGTTACCACCTAATGCTTTCACCATCGCAATCGCTGATGGGCTTGGCTGAACACGAACTTTCAAACCTTTTAGATCTTCTGGCGTGTTGATTGGTTTGTTGGTGTAGAAGCTACGAGCGCCTGCATCGTAGTAAGTCACACCAATAAAGCCGCTATCACGAGAAGAGTTTAGAATGTCACGGCCTACTTCACCGTCCGTTACGCTGTAGTAATGTGCTTGGTCGCGGAACAAGTAAGGCATGTTGAATGATGAATAAGCAGGAGAAAAAGCTTCTAATTCAGCAGCATTACTTTTCACCATATCTAATGCACCATTTTGCATTAGCTCCATCGATTCGCGCTGTGTACCTAGCTGAGCATCAGGATAAATACGAATACGTACTTCACCATCAGTCAATTCTCGCACTTCTTTCGCCATAAACGTCATCGCTTCATGCACCGCATGGTCACGAGGATGGTTATGGCTCAGTTTTAACGTTGTCGCTGCATAAGCAGAAGCTGTTGCACCAAAAGTGAAAGCAGCACCGACAACAGCACTAATCAGAGTTTTACGCGTCATCATCATTCTTATTCTCCGTGGATTGGTTATCCAATGTGTAGGGTGTTTTTTGTTATGGGCTCATATTGGCGATCAAAAATTGACTCGTCAAAGCTGAAATTGAAATTGATTGACCAATATCACAATAAAAACCCACAAATTGGTCAACCAAAATCATTTGTGAATTCGATCACGCAACATTTAGATTGAATAGCTTATGATTCAGCCAGATTTTAGAGCGTACCTACCCTACATAGAAACAATTCCTTACATTGGTAAACCAATTGTTATGAGATACGCAACTTTGTTGAAAGGAAATAAAAATGAATAAATTGGTCAGTTATATAAATAAAGGGTTGGCCGCCTTTACTGTGTCTCTTTCGTCTTTTTTAGTGCTGTGTGTGATCTGGCAGGTCTTGTCCCGCTACGTCATTGGTAAACCAAGTACCGTTACTGACGAGCTCGCTCGTTACCTCTTTATGTGGGTTGCTCTCATTGGCGCCGCCTACACAACAGGCCTGAAACGTCACCTAGCTATTGACCTACTGACGATGAAGTTAACGGGTAAACGCAAACTCATTAACCAAATCGTTATTCAAATCGCCATTGCAACCTTCTCTTATATTGTCCTGGTTCACGGTGGAAGCCAGTTAGCGGCTAAAACACTCGCCATGGGGCAACTGACACCCGCACTTGGTTTAGAAATGGGTTACATCTATTTCTGCTTGCCTATCAGTGGCGCTTTGATGATTTTTTACTCCGCCGTATTTACCTACGAATGTGTTCAAAAATTAATATCTGGCGACGACTTAGTCACCGAATCTCAACTTGATTGATAGAAGGATTTCACAATGGAATGGCAAGTAATACTGACATTATTCGGTAGTTTCGCTGTACTGCTTACAATCGGTGTACCGGTCTCTTTTGCTATCGGTTTATCGTCATTAGCAACAATTTTAATGAGCTTACCGCTTGAACCAGCAATTGCTGTAGTCGCTCAACGCATGGCAGCAGGTCTTGATAACTTCGCTCTATTAGCAATCCCGTTCTTTATTTTGGCGGGCAACATCATGAACCAAGGCGGCATTGCGCTGCGTTTGATCAACTTCGCGAAAGTGTTGGGCGGTCGTCTCCCGGGTTCATTGGCACACGTAAACGTGATGGCAAACATGATGTTTGGTTCGATCTCAGGATCAGCGGTAGCATCGGCGGCAGCAGTAGGTGGCACCATGTCTCCTCTGCAAAAGAAAGATGGCTACGATGAAAACTTCTCTGCGGCGGTTAACATTACTTCGTGCCCTAGCGGTCTTTTGATTCCACCAAGTAATACCTTGATCGTTTTCTCTTTGGTTTCTGGTGGCACTTCAATCGCAGCATTGTTCTTAGCGGGTTACATCCCAGGTCTCATCATGGGGCTAAGTATCATGCTCGTGGCTGGCATTATCGCGAAACGTCGTGGTTACCCAATCGCCGCACGACCTTCAATGTCGGTGGTATGGAATACCTTCTTAAGAGCGGCGCCATCTCTAGCGCTGATCGGCATCATCATGGGTGGCATCATTGGCGGTATCTTTACTGCGACTGAGGCTTCTGCGATTGCGGTTGTATACACCTTTGTTCTCGCGGTACTTATCTACCGTGAAGTTAAGTGGCGCGATATTCCAAAGATCATCCTTGAGTCTGCGGTAACGACATCTATTGTTTTGTTATTGGTCGGTGCATCAATGGGCATGTCTTGGGCAATGGCAAACGCCGATGTGCCTTACATGATTGCCGATGCTCTACTGGCGGTTTCTGATAACCCATTAATGATCCTATTGATTATCAACGTGATTCTGCTGATTGTGGGTATCTTCATGGATATGACACCAGCGGTACTGATCTTCACACCAATCTTCTTACCGATCGCATTGGATCTAGGCATCGACCCTGTTCACTTCGGCATCATGATGACATTCAACCTAGCTATCGGTATCTGTACGCCGCCAGTAGGTAGTGCGCTATTCATCGGTTGTTCGGTTGCCAACATTGCCATTGATAAAGTCATCAAACCGTTGCTGCCATTCTATGCGGCGCTTATCGCTGCACTAATGGCCGTTACTTTTATCCCTGAGCTAAGCTTGTTCCTACCTGAATTGGTACTGGGCTACGGTTCGTAATTTCGTCACAGATACATTTTTAGACTGCTAAACACTCACACGTATTATCAAATAATAAAATCCCGCTGGTTCGCTGGCGGGAGAAGGAAATAAATAATGAAGACTGTTGCTAACTCAACGCTGCCAAACACTGTATTACGACCTGATTACGACCGTTCAGCACTTCAAAGCCGTATTGTGCATCTTGGTTTTGGTGCCTTTCATCGTGCGCACCAAGCTCTATTCACTAATGAGATGCTCAGCAAGACCAGCACCGATTGGGGTATTTGCGAAATTAACCTATTCGGCGGCGAAGATTTAATTGAATCACTTCGTACGCAAGACCACCTTTACACAGTTGCTGAAAAAGGCGCGGAATCTACCGATGTAAAATTAATCGGTTCAGTAACTGAATCACTGCATCCAAATCTAGACGGCATCGAAGCTGTTTTAGAAAAAATGGCTGAGCCTCAAGTGGCTATCGTGTCGATGACCATCACAGAGAAAGGCTACTGCGCTGACCCTGCAACTGGAAAGCTTGATAGAAACAATGCCCTAGTCATCGCTGATTTAGCGAACCCAACACAGCCAAAATCGGCGCTTGGATATATTGTGCAAGCGCTAAAGATACGCCGCGACCGTAAACTTCCTCCATTCACGGTAATGTCTTGCGACAACGTTCAAGAGAACGGTCATGTAGCAAAAGCAGCGATCATTGAGTTCGCTCAACTGCTTAACCCTGAACTGCGTGATTGGATTGAAACCCATGTCACTTTCCCATGCACCATGGTTGATCGCATCGTACCCGCTGCAACGGAAGAAACACTGACAGAAATTGCAGAACTGCTTGGTTGTGAAGACCCGTGTGGCATCGCCTGTGAACCCTTCCGACAATGGGTAATTGAAGATAACTTTGTGGCAGGCCGTCCAGACTGGAATGTCGCTGGCGCAGAGTTCGTAGAAGATGTGGTGCCTTACGAAGAGATGAAACTGCGCATGCTCAATGGCAGTCACTCTTTCCTTGCTTACCTAGGATACCTTGGTGGCTACGACCATATTTCCGACACCATGACAGACGCTGGTTACCGCAAAGCTGCTTTTGACATGATGATGATATCCCAAGCACCTTCGTTAACCATGCCTGAAGGGACTGATTTGGAAGGCTACGCAACTTTGCTGATCAACCGCTTCACCAACCCTAGCTTGAAACATAAGACGTGGCAGATTGCGATGGATGGCAGCCAGAAGATCCCTCAGCGTATGGGTGGCAGCTTACGATTCCATTTAGATCAAGGCTCAGACTTCTCATGGCTTGCAACGGCCATCGCTGGCTGGATGCGTTATGTATCGGGCGTTGATGAGCAAGGCAATGAGATTGATGTTCGCGATCCAATGGCCGATACACTGCGCCAGATCTGTAACCAGCATGGACTCAATGTTTCTGTGGTTCCGGCATTACTTGCTGTTGAAGCGATTTTCCCAGCCGATCTAGGCCAAGATCCAAAGGTCATTGAAGCGGTAACGTCGGCATACCAATCACTAATTGAACACGGTGCCGTTGCTACCGTGGCTGCGTTATAAGGAGTACAAACAATGAAGAATTTCTTATGTGAAGACTTTTTACTATCGAATGAAACTGCACGCCGCTTGTACCATGAACACGCAAGCCACCAGCCTATTTATGACTATCATTGCCACCTAAACCCGGCAGAGGTGGCTCAAGATCGTCGGTTCGACAACATGTCTAAGATCTGGCTTGAAGGTGACCACTACAAATGGCGCGGCATGCGTTCAGCGGGGATCGACGAGCGTCTGATCACCGGAGGCGCGAGTGATTATCACAAGTTCATGGCATGGGCTAAAACCGTCCCTCAAACCTTGGGTAACCCACTTTACCACTGGACTCACTTAGAACTTCGTCGCCCATTTGGTATTACTGGTACTCTATTTGGCCCAGAAACCGCTGACCAAATTTGGCACGAAGGAAACGAGCTATTAGCGACACCGGAATTCAGTGCTCGCGGCATCATGCAACAAATGAACGTTGTAATGGCGGGTACGACTGATGACCCTATCGACTCTCTTGAACACCATAAAGCGATCGCTCAAGACAGCACTTTTGATGTGAAGGTTCTGCCAAGTTGGCGCCCGGATAAAGCATTCAAAATTGAACTCGATGGCTTTGCTGATTACCTGCAAAAGTTAAGTATGGTTGCTGACATCGAGATCACTCGCTTCCATCATCTATTGAATGCTTTAGACAGCCGCCTAGCGCATTTCAACGATCATGGTTGCCGTGCAGCAGACCACGATATTGAAGTGGTTCGCTACGCGCCTATTCCATCAGAATCCGAGCTGGATGCTCTGTTAACTCGACGCCTCAACGGTGAAACGCTCACCGATTTAGAATGTGCACAGTTCTCAACAGCCGTTCAAGTGTGGTTGGGCAAGCGATACGCAGCAATGGGTTGGGTAATGCAGCTTCACATTGGTGCTCAACGCAATAACAACACACGTATGTTCCAACTGTTAGGTGCTGATGCAGGCTTTGATTCGATCAGCGACAAGACATTTGCCTTCGAATTAGCTCACCTGTTGGACGAGATGGATCAAAGCAATGAACTGCCTCGCACCATCCTTTACTGCTTAAACCCTCGCGATAACGAGATGATGGCAACCATGATTGGTAACTTCCAAGGTGGCGGTATCGCGGGCAAAGTTCAGTTTGGTTCTGGTTGGTGGTTCAACGATCAGAAAGACGGCATGCAACGCCAAATGGAGCAGTTATCTCAGCTTGGTCTGCTTAGCCAGTTTGTCGGCATGTTGACTGACTCTCGCAGCTTCTTATCGTACACACGCCACGAATACTTCCGCCGAATTCTATGCGACATGCTTGGTCGCTGGGCTGAAAACGGTGAGGTGCCAAACGACATGTCGCTGCTTGGCCCTATGGTCGAAGACATCTGCTTTGGCAACGCAAAACGCTACTTCGAAGAGAGGGCGTAACCCATGAAACATATCGCCATCATTGGTGAGTGCATGATCGAGCTTAACGGCAAACCGTTCGGCTCAATGCATCAAACGTTTGGCGGAGACACTCTCAATGCTGCGGTATACCTAAACCGCGGCTGCGAGGCCAATCTCAATCAAGATGACATCAAAGTGTCCTACGTGACAGCTTTGGGTTCCGACCCTATTAGCAAAGGGATGTTAGAGCGCTGGCAACAAGAAAGAGTGTCGACTGACCTCGTTCTACAAGATAGCCAACGAACTCCGGGGCTATACCTGATTCAGCTTGATGAAGCCGGTGAACGTACCTTTCTGTATTGGAGAAATCAGTCGGCTGCACGCTACCTGTTGCAACACCCAGATTTCAATCAGATAAAGCAGGCACTACGCAATGTCGATATGGTCTTTCTCAGCGGTATCACATTAGCGATTCTGCCTGAACAAGATCGTATCGATCTATTGAACATCTTGGTTGAGTTGAAGACACAAGGCGTTGAGATAGCCTTCGACAGTAACTTCCGCCCAGCCCTTTGGCCACAGGACGAAAACCAAACCGTTAAGAACAGCTACCAAGCTATGTATACGCTGACAGATTTAGCTTTAGTAACGTTCGATGATGAACAGTTGATTTGGGGAGATAGCTCTCCAGAGCAAACTATCGAACGTCTAACGGCGCTGGGTGTTAAGCGATGCATCGTCAAACTGGGTGCTGATGGCTGTCTTATTCAAGGTGACACAAGTCAAGGTAACAGAGAGCAAGGCTCAGGTACGGCCTCTGCTCCACGAGCGGTGCCTACTACTCCTGTTGAAAACGTTGTTGATACAACATCAGCGGGAGACTCATTCAATGGCGGATTCTTATCTGCTTACCTTGCTGGCGAAGACTTAACAACGTCGTGCCAGCGTGGCAATACCATGGCAGGCGTAGTCATCCAACATCGCGGTGCCATTATTGCAAAAGAACTTACTCAAGCGGCCATCACAGCCATTTAAGGAATACCAATGTCAAACATCAAACAACAACTGAAAACACTGAAAGTTATCCCCGTGATCGCTATCGACAACGCTGAAGACATCATCCCTCTGGGTAAAGTGTTAGCTGAGAATGGTTTACCTGCGGCAGAAATTACATTCCGTTCGGAAGCTGCAGTTGAAGCTATTCGCCTACTTCGTGAATCACAACCAGATATGTTGATCGGCGCGGGCACTGTACTAAATCGTGAGCAAGCTATCGCGGCTAAAGAAGCGGGCGCAACGTTCGTCGTCTCTCCTGGCTTTAACCCAAACACGGTAAGAGCCTGCCAAGAAATTGGTATCGATATCATTCCTGGGGTGAACAACCCGAGTACAGTAGAAGCAGCGCTTGAGATGGGCTTAACAACATTGAAGTTTTTCCCTGCTGAAGCATCGGGTGGCATCAACATGGTTAAATCACTTCTTGCTCCTTATACAGATATTGAGATCATGCCGACCGGTGGCATCAATCCAAACAACATTAAAGACTACCTAGCGATACCTCGCGTGCTCGCATGTGGCGGTACTTGGATGGTGAACAAGAAGCTGATTGAAGAAGGCAATTGGGAAGAACTGGCTCATTTAACTCGTGATGCTGTTGCTCTAGTGAATCAATAATCACATTCATCGAACATTAATAAGCTTTAGGTAGTCAATTAAAGCATTAACCAGCCCTCTAATTAGAGGGCTGAATTTTTGTTCATAAACTTAAATTGACTAATGGAATGAGTATGGAAAACGCCATAGCACAAGGTATTGGAGGAGTTGCATTCCTAGTTGGCATGATGGCCTTTTGGCAAAAAGACGACATGCGATTTCGTTATCAGATGATGATGTTCTGTCTGATCATGGGAATTCACTTCACCTTAATGGGAGCTACAGTTGCTGCCATTGGCGTGATGATAAACGCACTTCGTAGTTATGCTTCCATCAAAACTCAATCACGCAAAGTGATGTGGTTTTTCATTGCTTTAATGTGGGTAATGACATTACCTAACATCACACACTTCTTTGAATTCATAACCGTTTTAGGTTCTTCAGTTGCCACTTGGGCATTATTTACCAAACAAGGCGTAACACTGAGATCCTTTATTCTGTTCAACTCACTTTGTTGGATTAGCCACAATATTTGGCTTAGCTCTATCGGCGGTTCTTTAGTCGAAGGCGCATTTATTGCCACCAATCTAGTCACAATCTACCGTTTACATCAACGCAGATTGTTAATGGTAAAATAGGCAATATTCTCTGAAACAATACCTACGCTTTAAACCTAGAGCTAATTTATTCATCGTATTTTGAAGAACACAAATAATGAAACTTTTGAAAATACCACAAAGGCCAACGCTCACGCATTGGCCTTTCTTTTATCTGCTATTTATCGGAATCAGGAGTTAACCAATCAACACCAACGAATCCAAAATCCCTTTACCACTGTGGATCCCGCCTTCATTCTCACTCGCAGGCTTACTGCGGATTAAGTAACCCGCGTAACCGTCCAGTTCGGTAACTGGCTTACCTTGATAGTAAGCGGTAAATAGGCCGACTTCGCTGACTAAGTCTGTTACGAGTGTTTGCTGCGTGTCGCGCACTGCAATGGTTGGTACGTCACGTTCGTGTGGGTACAAGCGCTGCATGAGTGCCCATGCGTCGTATTCTTCTGGCTTAAGTTGGCTCAGTTGCTCGCTGATATCATCACCGAATACACAGTGGCCACCGCCCTCACCTTGGTTTTTTAGCACCCATTCTTGCTTATTGGCTTGCGTGTTGAACCATTCAATCGACTCATTTGTGATTGGCTTCATATCGGCTAAAACACTCTTCACCAATTCGGCTTCTTCTAGCGTTAAACCCCAACGAGCGTATTCTGAAGTAGGCATTATGGTCAGCAGCATTTGCATGGTTTTACTGGTTGCTAGCTGTTGGCTGAAGGTGGCATTCACAGCGACATGGTGTTGTTCAATGAACAAACGCGTCTGACTTAGCGTGTGGCAGCAAACTGACTCATTAAGCTCGGGCGCCCAGTAGTCTGAATACTGATAACCCGCTCTTAGATACACAACATCAACACCGCCAACATCTTGCAATAACAGACGTTGGTTATCGCCCGTTGAAAGCTGACAGCTTAGTTGTTCAAAGGTACGGCGAACTGTACGAACGCCCTGTTTTTGTAACTCGACTTCAAGTAAATGTTGGTCATAAACATTGTCTTCGTTCTTCTGTACCACCATCAAGAAAACCGGTTTATCTTGCTCATTGAAGTCCGCTTTAACTTGCTTTGCGGTCGTTGCAATACCATAAGCTAGTTGGGTTAAACCTTGGTTCTCTGCGGGTGTTGCAGATTGGTCTTCCAACCAATTCTTGTACGTTTCTGGCCATTGGTTTTGCATGAACGAGTGAAATTCTGTCGCGCGCTGACCAAAAGGGGCCATTCCTGCAGCAATACCATTGAATTCAATCACTTTTGCGCCGTGTTGGCGGTCATCCATAAAATCGGTTCGCATCAATAACAATGGCTGACGGGCGGGGTTCAAACGCTTATCTTCACTGCCGTGAGCTTGTTGATGCAACTCCATCAGGCGACCAAAGAACGGATCGGCTTGAGCCATATCGCTCAATGATGATTGTAAAAAATCATGATCTTCCGATACGTTGCTGATCAACTTAGTGATAAGCGGAGTGACGCGACGCAGGTGTTCATAAACCTCGCGCTCCATTGTCATTGGCGCAATGCTGAAAGGACAATGCCTAGCGGTATTATCTGACTGACGAAACGCGACGCCGTGCATGATCGCCCACTCACACGCGTCTTCAATAATTTGTTGTGGTAACAGTGGAATTGTCATATCTCATCTTCCAAATAAAAATAGCACCCAGAATAAGACGAAGCTTAATTCCAAAAGACGAAATAAAGCTGGATTTTTTATTAAATATTTACGTTTATCTTATCTTTCAATGCTTTGTATAGCTTACATATCCAACTTAACGAGTCTGTTCAATGATCAGATCGCGTAACCATTTGTGGCTCGGCTCTGAATCGAAGTATTTATGCCATAGCAAGAACAAGCCTCCTGGCACCAAATCGACTGGAACAGGTTTCATCACCAACTCTCCGCTATCAATATAATCGCGTACCGAGTTGTATGGGTAACACATCAGTAAATCACTCTGCTTACACAGCTTAATGGCACTGGTGATGTCTGACACGTTAGCTGCTTTGTTAATTTCAAGCTGCTTGGAATTAAGCACTTCCATCAATAGCCAATCACCCGCTCCGCCCGTCACCAACTGTATGTGTCGATACTTCAAGAAGGTGTCTAGGTTCCACTCTTCTTGCAATGCAGGATGGTCATTTCGCATCAAACACACCGAATAATCCAAGCACAGCTCCACGTAATCCAATTCATCAGGGATACATTGCACGTGGGTAGAAGCACGTTCATCCAACTCGAAAATACCAATGCCAAAATCCACCTCACGTTTGAGTAAGCGCTTGAAGCTGTCGCTGCTCCACGTTGAACTGTTGATAGTAATATGCGGTGCGTCGGCAAGCGCTGTCGGCATAAAATGCGGATAGATCGCTGTGTAGGCGGTTTCGACAAGGTCTATAGTGAAGGTACGCTCACTGTCTTTAGGATCGAATACTTCGGGAACAGTCAGCTTTTCGATCTGCAGTAAGATTTGGTGGATCTTAGGTGCTAACGCGAGTGCTTTGGGTGTGGGGAATAGCCCTTTGGATTCTCGCTCAAACAGCGGATCATCAAACAAAGCTCTGAGCTTGGTGAGCTGTTTACTTACCGCAGACTGGCTCAAGAACAGTCGCTCTGCCGTTTTACTCACACTGCGCTCTTCAATCAGAACGTGTAAGCAAAGCAGCAAATTCATATCGCATTTAAGTAAGCTTTTAACATCTACCATGATATTCCCTAAATTCAGGTTAATGATGATTAATTGTCACTTTAAATCATATCATTGTCTTGGTAAATTTAGCGCATGTGAGTTAACACACTCAAAGAATAATAGAATTAAGGAATACTCATGGATTTTCTAGCACTACCTAAGATTGATTTACACTGCCACCTAGACGGAAGTGTTCGCCCAGATACGATTATTGACCTAGCAAAACAGTACAATATCGAACTACCTGAAGATCGCGACGCGGTTGTTCAATCTCTAACGGTGCCAGAAGATTGCAAAAACCTAGATGAGTACCTAGCTTGTTTCAGCCTGCCACTGCAAGTAATGCAGACTGAAGAAGCGATTGAACGTATCTCTTTCGAGCTTTACGAAGACGCTGCACTAGAAAACGTTAAGTACCTAGAAGTTCGTTTTGCACCGATTCTGCACGTAAACAAGGGCTTGTCTCTTGATACGATCATTGCAAGTGCAGTAAAAGGCATGAAGCGCGCTGAAGAGAAATACGACATCAAGGGCAACTACATCATGTCTGTGCTTCGTATGTTCCCTAAAGACTCGATCAAAGACGTGATCGACGCAGGCCAACCTTACCTAGGTAAAGGTGTTGTTGCGTTTGATATCGCAGGTGGCGAAAAGCCAGGCTTCTGTGCTGAATTTCCAGAATACACGCAATACGCTCTTGAAAAAGGCTACCGCATTACCGTGCACGCTGGTGAGCAATGGCATGGTCAAAACGTTTACGATGCAGTAACTATGTTGGATGCTGAGCGTATCGGCCACGGTGTTCATATCCAAGGTAATGAAGATGCATACAACATCGTTAAAGAGAAGCAAGTTGCACTTGAGACTTGCCCAACAAGTAACGTTCAAACTAAATGTATACACAAATTCAGCGACCACCCAATTGCTGAATTCAAGAAAGACGGCATCGTTGTAACGATCAACACAGATAACCGCACTGTGTCGAACACAACCATGACCAACGAAGTGAAGCGTGTGTGTGAAACATTCGGTCTAACAAAAGAAGATTACGTAGAAATCTACAAGTACTCTGTAGAGAGCGCATTTGCTTCAGACGAAGTGAAACAACACCTAATGGGTTTCGTTGAGCAAATCTAATTTGGCAAAGCGCGCCTTTTGCTGAATAGCAGGGCTCACTTAGCATTAGTGCTTAAAGCACAAAATAGGAAGAGAAAGGCTGACGCTTTTCTCTTTTTTTATGTCCAAAAATCGCTAATCTTGCAGTATTCGTCATTTAGACCGAGACTCTCGAAAGTGGGTAAGCATGAGTAATACAAACGATAAAACTGAACTAGAAAAGATGCTATCTGGGCAAGTGTATGATGGTGCAGACTTAGAAATTGATACCATGCGTTCCAATGCCAGAAAGTCGCTAATGGCTTTCAACAACCATCAAGCCCCAGACCAGCAACACACATTGCAAGAGCAGCTATTTGGGAAAGTCGGCAGTAGCAGTTTAATCCAGCCCCCTTTTCATTGTGAGTTTGGTAAAACCATCGAGATTGGCGAAGATACCTTCATCAATATGAACGTAGTAATGCTAGATGGTGCGAGAATCAAAGTCGGCAACAATGTTTTAATTGGACCAAGCGTCCAATTCTATACGCCATCACACTCCCTTGATTATCGTAGCCGTCGTAAATGGGAAACCTTCTGTTTACCAATAACAATCGAAGATGATGTGTGGGTTGGCGGCAACTCCGTCATCAACCAAGGCGTGACGATTGGGGCTCGTTCGGTTATCGCTGCTAATTCTGTGGTCAACAGCGATGTACCGCCAGACTGCCTATACGGTGGTACACCTGCCAAGTTGATTCGATACTTGAATACTGAGCAATAAAGTTAAATAGAAGAATAAAGCTAGTTAAAAGAACAAATAGAAAAAGAGGCGATGTTCATATAAAACATCACCTCTTTTTTGATTAGTGCACCTTGTCTCTGCTATCGAATAGATTTCGTTCCATGGCTTTTTCATACTCACTTTTGGGGCCACTCAAATACGTGGTTTTGACAAACTTTTCCCAATCAAAAAACAGCAATTCTATTGGCTGGTCGGTAAGCTGAGAGGGATCCCCATTGCTCTTAATGAGATCAACAAACGCCCCTTCTCCCCATGAACGTTCAATAAACTCACCAACCGTATAACCAAGCTCATAAACAGCCGAGGTGCTATTCGGTTTGTTATATAAGTCCTGAGCCAACCCATCGAAACGGCGACTGATGGCATGTCTGTTACTCATGTGAAACCAATAATCTTCAGACTTATAGATAGCGATAGCTTCCCACAACCACCGTGGATTGTTTGCAAAATTCGGATTCACTTGCAGAGTCAGCAAGTGTACAAACTCATGTAGAGCGGTTTTATGAATTTCACCACCAAAATAGAGCAACCTAATCTCATTACTCTTAGGTTCGATATACCCAGTAGAAAACGCATATCGATACCCGATGCTTCGTTCTTGCTCGTCTAAATAGGCCTTCTGGTTTCGCCACACTCTAACGGTGACTGGCGGCATAGAATCAAGCTCGAACGTTTTCATTAAGGGAGTGCGATTAATCAATAAGGTATTATGGATACTTGGAATAACGGAGGGCGACGTCCCATCGTAAAGCACATACTTGAACTGTCCTTTGTCTGATTCGTAGCAATCATCACATGCTTGATCACCACAAATTTGAAGCACGGCAGCCACCACTAAAACCAGTATCGATATTGCTAAAGTCGAGAGGGTGACGATTGACTTAGATGGGTATCTTTTCATTTTCTATATCCTCAAACGAAGACATGATTCGATTGAGTGTCACTGTTTCAAATTGACACCCAGGACTTGGTAGATCTCAGGCAGGGGTTTTAATATGCCAAGTTAAGCGGACACAACAGTGCCATCACATCAAACACGACATCTTTGATTTGATTCGAACTCATAAGCTACTCCTCAATTAGTCACATAAAATAGCAACAACACTGACATTAAATGCCACACCTTAAAGTTCATAATCTTGTTTTACAAAATGAGGACTGAAATCACAATATGTCTCCGAGCAGGCACAAAAAAGACCATCATAAAGATGGCCTTTTTCAGTATTCGTAAGCTTGAATCGCTAACACAAATCGGCGTTAGACGAGATAATCGTGGGTGCGCCTGCAGAAGCATTTGAACGGTAAATCACGACGCAGGTTTCATCTTCAGACGCGTTAGCAAATGAATAGACGATGACTTCGTTTGGCTCTGATTCAGTATGTAAACCAAGCTGCTTCCAGTCACTGTTATCACCGAGCAGTCCTTGTACTGCCGTTCCAATACCAGTCTCTGAGGCTGTTGGATAACCGTAATCCGTCACAACACCTTCCACTAAGGTACTTTGATCATCCGACACTGGGAGGTTTTCAACCCCTGCGACTGCTGCCTTACCGTAAACAATCGAAGCTGCACCTTCCATCGACCCTTTAAGACCTTCTAATGCTGCAGCTCTGGCATCAGATTGAAGACCTAAGAACCTGGGTGCCGCAATCACAGAAAGAATGCCAAGCACGACAACGACGGCGACAAGTTCAATTAAAGTAAAGCCACTTGTTCTTCTCATCCTAAAAATCTCATATTTTTTATGGAACGGGCGGCAGTATATATTCAAGCTAGATTAAATGATACCGTCAATCATTCCTATTACTTGATTTTTCTTCTACCCTTTTGCCATTGATAAGGTGTGATCCCGTTTACTCGCTTGAACGCCCTAATGAATTGCGAAGAGTCGGCATAACCTAAATGAAGCGCAACATCAGATATTGAATAACCTTGCTGTGAGATCACCCGCTTCGCGAACTCGATGACTAATGATTCTTTGATCGCTTTGTAAGTAGTTTCTTCTCTTTTCAACGCTCTCTGGGCGGTGCGTTTTCCTATCTCGTTCAAAGCACAAAATGTGTCTAAATCGATATCTATGCGACCAATATAGGACGACAGTGCCTCAGCAACTTTGCGAGCATCAGTCATGTGTTTAGCTTTGGCTTTGGCTTTGGCTCTAACGACACTAAGCACACCAACCGTGTCTAACGGCGCGTAATGAATACACGTTTGCTCTTGCCCAAGGTACTGAGGAGTCTTGGTTTGTATTTTTAACTCGCTCAGCACCTGCGAGTTGGCTGTCATCAAATCATATCTAATAGGCTTACCAAGCTCGGCATAGTGTGCCTGCAAGTAAGCGTGAGTATAAGCGATAAGAAACAACTCAGACTCTACGCGACTAGCAGACTGCATTGACCTCTCGAATGAAACAAGCAGCCCCTCTTTACTTTGCTCCACAGACAGCTTTTCAATGGGGAAAGCATCAAGGAAATCTTGTATCGAAAGAGCTGAAAATCGAAGTTCTTTCGCTGCTTGATTGGCGCTCTCTAACAGCACAGCAATGAACTCATTCGAGCTCAGGTTAGCTCTCAGACGCTGTAGAAAGAGGATAAAAACGTTATACGGAACATAGCTAGCCGATGACGTATCCATACTGAACGGAAGTTTCACCTCTAACGCTAGGTCAGCAAGCAATGCATGGCGGAGAGCAAGCGAGTTATCTTCTCGTAAGCACTGTTGAAAGTGGTTCACCACACGCTTATCAATCAGCGGAATATCAAGCCCCATTACTCTATCCTTTTCCATATTAACCTGTGACGTGAAATGCACATTTTCATGTCAGAGCTTAGCTACAATTATCTCAAGTTAACAAGGCTTACTTCCGGTTTTCACTAATAAAGTGAATCACATAACCAGCAAGAGCAGTTTTGATCGCAAAGTATGACAAGGTTATCGATTTTTAATCATGTCGTTATACCGTCAGGGACTACTATTAAATCTAGGCATAAGAATAAATGGATTTAAGCCAATAATTGAGAGGTTTTCATGTTGAAAAAGATTACGTTAGTAGCGGCGAGTATCGCCCTGACTTGTGGTGTTGCCCATGCCAGTGTTGAGAGTAAAACTTGGCCAGCTTCAGACAAGGCCAAGACATTCGTTCAAGACACGATCGTGATTGGTATGCTGGCGAGCCCGTATGGAGCAGGTTGGAAGGATGACCAACAGCTATTGGACTACTTCCAAGGTGCACGCGATGCCGGTATTACAGGGCATGAATACACCATTACCGCTGCTGATCATAACTTTGATGACTTCTTGTTTCACCATCATAAACACCGCTCTGCGATGGCAAAACAACCTGACAATTTCATCATCGCGCATTCCAATAATGACATTGAAAAAGCGCACACCGAAGGCAAAACCGCCGTGCTTTGGAACAGCCAAACCGCGACCATCTTAGAAGAAGATGTAACGAAGATGGCGATACTCAAGGACATGGGCCTGAAAAGCATGATCTTGGCGTATAACGATATTTTTAGAACAGGTTCCGGTCAGTTAGCGGCATTTAACGGCAGAGACATCGGCTTAACACCGTGGGGTGAATCGGTCATTGACTCTATGGTTAAGTACGAGGTGATCCTCGACCTGAGCCACACAGGTTCGAAAACCGCCAATGATGCGATGACTTATATGGAGAAAAACCACCCGGGAGTACCGTTTGTGTACACGCACTCAGTACCGGCAGGGTTATACAAAAGCGAACCGGATGCGACACCAACGGGTTGTTACCGTGCCATTCCAGATGATGAAGCGTTACGTGCAGCTAAATCTGGTGGCTACGTTGCACCCACCTTTACCGAGTGGATGATGGATGGTGTGTGGCCTGAGGATATTTCGCCTGTTCAAGCCGCGGATATGATCGATTACTACGTTAAATTGGTTGGCGTCGACCATGTGGGCATCGCGACAGATGATATGTTCTCTACTGACATGGTTGTGGATTTCGCGACCAAGAACGCGAAAATGTACGACGATGGCGGCTACATGATTGAGGCGTTCAACAAAGGTGCGACCGGTAATGGTGAACTTGCTAAGATCCTCGCGGCAATCACCGATGAACTTTGGAAACGCGGTTACAGCAACGATGACCTAGCCAAGATCTACGGCGGCAACAAGATGCGAGTCTATGCTCAAGTATCAGAAGGCGCAGATCCTGACGAGTTCCAGAAAGAATATGCAAAACGCCTTAAAGAACTCACCAAGTTGAGAAATGAAAACTTGACGATGTAGTTGGTTAGTCGTGTCAATTTCTAGCTAGCACAACTGACTGAAGCGCGCCGATAATGGCGCGCTTTTTCATCCCTATATAACTTCAATAACGTACGCCGCGCCCCTCAATTATCGTCCCCCACTTAGCCTTCTATGTTATAATTATCAATCATTCAGAGCGTGCTGAACCCCTGATTTAGTTCACTATTCTTTAGTCACAGTGAATACACTTTAAAGTGATTGTTTTATGAAAAAGTACGAATTAGTTGTCCAAGATATTGTGAGTAAGATCTGTCAAAACAGTATCAGCCATAAGCTTCCCGCGGAAAGAGAACTCTCTGAAATATATGGGTTATCTCGATTTACTATTCGAAAAGCGCTAGCGAAACTTGAAGCGATTGGTATGGTGACATCTAAGGTGGGTTCAGGGTACTTCGTTAATACATCTTTGGTTGGAACACCTTTGGTTTATAACTCGATCACTGAAAACAGCTTTGAAGAAATATCTTATAAAAAGATTCAATTAAATAAGGCGTTACCAAACAATCACGAACAACAAATATTTTCTCTACGTGACGATGAATATATTTGGAAGATCAAACGTCTTAGGTTAATTAATAATAAAGTCGTTCAAATTGAAGAAACAAAAATACCTGTCAGTATATTTCATGAAATGAACACAGACATCATCGAGAGCTCGCTTCAAAAGCACGCACTAGCTCAAGGCTTAGAGATCGACAGTTACCTAACGACTTATCAAGCCATCAACGTATCCAAAGATGATGCCGATTTACTGGGCTGTAAGAAGAATGTGGCGGCAATGAACATCACCAACCGTGGCTTCCTTACCTCTGGCGAATTGTTCATTGTCAGCGACATTATCGATATCAACTATCAATGCACTTATCACACGCCGTTTAACAGCGAGAGCATGAATTTCAGAGATAAAAATAGCCGCTAGTGCGGCTAAATGTTTATTGAAACAACAGACTATGGCGTGTGAATTGAGCCATCGGGTAGTCGACTTTGTGTCCACTCATGAGGGCGATACATCACAGGAAACTCTGCAGCAACCTCTCGGTCCATCTCTACACCAATACCTGCAATTTCTGAAGCGTATAAGTAACCGTTGATCGGCTCTGCGGCATTCGGGAATACTTTGTGTGTGTTTTCATTGTATTCAACATGCTCTTGAATTGCAGCATTGTGTAAGTGCACATTCAAATGCGTGTTTACCGCAGCACCAATTGGCGTCATGTCTGGCGGACAGTGCCATGCAATACGAACGCCAAAGTTCTGACATAAATGTCCGAGTTTAAGCGCAGGTGTAATGCCGCCAATTTGTGAAACATGGCAACGAATGAAGTCGATACGGCGGTTGGCAATCAGAGACTTCCACTCTTCAGGGTTGTTAAACAACTCCCCTAAACCTAATGAAACCGAGCTTTGGCTACGAATATTATCCAACCATTCAGTTTGACTTGGCGGCAGAATATCTTCAATAAAGTAAGGCTTATATTGCTCGACTTCTTTAGCAAATTGTATAGCTTGATTTGGGAAAAGGCGCTCATGAACATCGTGAAGAATATGGAATTGGTTACCGTATTTTTCTCTCAGCGACTTAAACATCGTTAGTGTATTGTCCATGTACTGATCTTGGTCGTAGTACGAACCTTCAGTTGGGTTTTGAGTGGTATGTAAATCGGTTGGAACACCGCCATAGAAACCAAGCTGACAACGAATATGCTTGTAGCCTTTGTCTAAGAAAGATTCCACCAGCTCATAAATACCTTCCATCGTGTCGCTAGTCGCATGTGTGTATACCGGGATCGCATCACGAGACTTGCCACCAAATAATTGATGAAGCGGCATGCCTGCTAATTTAGCTTTAATATCCCACAGCGCCATATCAACACCTGATATGGCATTATTGATCACAGGCCCATTTCGCCAATAAGCGTTGACCATCATCATTTGCCATAAGTCTTCAATATTATTGGCATTTTTACCAACGAGAAGAGGCTTTAGATACTCATCGACCATGGTTTTTACGGCTAAGGGTCTTTGTTGGAAGGTCGCGCAACCAAAGCCTGTCACACCTTCATTGGTTTCAACAACAACCGTGATGAGGTTATGCCTATCTGGCTTGGTAATAATACAATGGATATCGGATATAATAGTTTCTTTCACAATTAAATAACCTAAACTAACTTCAACTCTTATTATCTAACCGTGTTAAAAAGCACATTTCAAGCGTTAAATTTCATGAAAAATAATTGGTACGTTTAGTGTTTTTTTTTGATAAACAAAACATACCAATTGGCCGAAAATCGTCAAAAATAATTTATTCGAATTTTAAGTGTGATTGAAGTCTCTTTTTATCCCATTGGCTTTAAATAAGTTATCGATATGATTACTGGAGTTAAATATATCCCAGTAACAGGTGTAGTATGCAAATTGTTGAAAATAATGATGCTGTTATGAATAACTCTAAGTCATCGTCTAAAAAGAAAAATTTCAAAGAAAATATACAGTTATTAGTCTCTGCTCTTGGTGGTGAAGACAATATTGTGAGCATTACTCACTGCATGACTCGTTTACGATTCAAACTGGCAGACGAGGCTCAAGCAAACGAAGACGCTATTAAACAGATCGCTGGCGTGAAAGGTGTGGTGCTGCAACAAGGCCAAACCCAAGTCATTATTGGCGTTGAAGTCGAGCAATGGTTCAACGCACTGTCTAACAAGCAACAGGCAGAATCAACAGTTAGTGATGAGCTAGAGAAAGGAAAACTATTCCAAGGCGTGATGCGTATTGTCGCAGGCATCTTTGGCCCTGTCGTTCCTGCCATAGCGGGCGCTGGTATGTTGATGGGGCTACTCTCAGGGCTTATCGCAACCAACGTTATCTCTGAAACCTCAGACACTGTTTACTTTTTCCGTTCTATTTCTGTCGCTGTTTTCTTCTTCCTACCAATGCTGGTTTCTTTCTCTGCAGCCAAAGTATTTAAAGTAAACGAATACATTGCGCTGGCTGTCTCTTCAGCGATGTTGGCACCCAAACTAGTCGATAAAGCAGTGCTACTCAAAGATGCTGGCGCGGTACCAGAATTGACGGTGTTAGGCGTTATACCGATTGAACTGCTTAATTACGGTGGTGCTATTGTCCCTGCTATTTTGGCGATTTGGTTACTATCGAAAGTCACGCCGATGGTTGACCGACTGGTACCCTCTTCAGCGAAACCAGTATTTACGCCACTGCTTGCGTTTACTGTGACTTCTACCATCACGCTATCATTTGTTGGCCCTGCTGGTATCTGGCTAAGTAATGGTGCAGGTTGGGTAATGAGCTCGCTACTGGAGATATCTCCAACGTTAACGGGCTTTGTTTTTGGTCTGACTCGCCCGATTACGATTGTGTTTGGTATTCACCACAGCATGACACCAATCAGCCTGAACAACTTCGCACTGTATGGTAAGGATTTACTAATGCCAATCATGTGTTTAGGTAACATGGCAATTGCTGGTGCGACAATGGCAATCTGGCACAAACAACGCAAAACGGTTTCTAAAGAGCAATCTTCAATCACGATGGGCTCAAGCGTTACCGCTATCTTAGGCATCACGGAACCGGCTCTATTTGGTGTACTAACGAAATACACCAAAGCGATGATGACCGCGAGTTTAGCGGCAGGTGTGTTCGGTGCTATCTCTGTAACGATCGATACCCATTTAACCAGCTACATTCTTTCTTCTGTATTCAGCCTTCCAGCTTACCTTGCAGGCGGCACACAGAACTTTATCCAAGCGATTATGGGTGTGGTTGGTGTGTTTGTACTGTCTTACGTATTAACACTGTTATTCGTAAAGCTAGACAACAAGTAACACTTCCTCCCAACCTAATGGGAACATAATCAACGTGGCTACCTTCCTTGTAGCCACGTTCCATCATTTATACCTAGTAATACCAATCTTTCTGTAAGGGCACACTATGAGCCACATTGCGATTATCGGCGAGTGCATGATTGAACTGAACGGCGCTCCATTCGGTACCATGCAACAAACCTATGGTGGAGATACGCTCAACGCCGCTGTGTATTTGAACCGAAGTGCCACCAGCTATTCAAGCTCAACAGATGCTCCTTTGATTCGTACCAGTTACGTCACTGCTCTTGGGGCAGATTCCATTAGCCAACAGATGCTCAAGCGTTGGCAAGATGAAGGACTATCAACCGATTTAGTGCTTATCGACGAACAGCGCTCGCCAGGCCTGTATCTGATTCAATTGGACGACGTTGGCGAACGCACATTTCTGTATTGGCGTAATGACTCCGCGGCTCGCTACATGGTACAGCACCCAGATTTCGACAAAATAACCGCCCAGCTTGAAGATGTTGAGATGGTGTTTTTGAGCGGTATTTCTCTCGCAATATTGCCACATGACGATCAACTCAAGTTACTCACTATCATCCAAGGCCTGCGTGAACGTGGCGTAACCATCGCCTTTGATAGTAATTACCGACCAAAATTATGGGATTCAGAAAGCACGACCAAAGAGTGTTATCGATTAGGTTATCAAGCCACTGATCTCGCCTTAGTTACCTTTGATGATGAACAGCAACTCTGGGACGACCAAACACCTCAAGACACAATCGACCGACTACACAAACTGGGTGTCAAAACCATCATTGTTAAACTCGGTGCTGAAGGCTGCCTGATCAGTGAAAACCCAGAAGGTGCATCAGTAAAAATCACAACGACACCTGTCGAAACCGTGGTCGATAGCACTTCAGCAGGCGATTCTTTTAACGGGGGTTTCTTATCTTGCTATCTGGCTGGAGGCTCTATTGCAGAAGCCTGCCAACAAGGTAATGCACTAGCGAGACTAGTGATTCAGCACCACGGTGCGATTATTTCAAAAACCATCACAGACACTCTTTCAAACCCTATTAAGAAGTAAACCATGCCTACAATTAATGACCAATTAAAAGCACTTAAAGTTATCCCAGTTATCGCGATTGATAACGCAGAAGATATTATTCCACTCGGTAAAGTCTTGGCTGAAAATGGGCTGCCAGCAGCAGAAATTACGTTCCGTTCAGATGCCGCTGTTGAAGCGATTCGATTACTTCGCCAAGCACAGCCAGAAATACTTATTGGTGCGGGAACCATCTTAAACGGTGAACAAGCACTCGCTGCTAAAGAAGCGGGCGCAACATTCGTGGTTTCCCCTGGTTTTAATCCAAATACAATAAGAGCGTGCCAAGAAATCGGCATCAATATTATCCCGGGAGTGAACAATCCAAGCACGGTTGAAGCGGCATTAGAGATGGGCCTAACGACTCTCAAATTCTTCCCTGCAGAAGCCTCTGGTGGACTCAGCATGGTGAAATCGCTCGTTGGGCCATACAGTGATATTCGACTCATGCCTACTGGCGGTATCACGCCATCAAACATTGGTAACTACCTAGCAGTTCCTCAAGTATTAGCATGTGGTGGCACTTGGATGGTGGATAAGAAGCTAGTCGAAAACAAAGAGTGGGATGAGATTGCACGCCTAACACGAGAGATTATTGATCAGGTGAATCGCTAAGCACATAAGTAGCTGATCTAAACTGTTCGCAGATTTGGAAATGCGTTACATACAAAAAGAGCGAGGAGTGGCCTCTCGCTCTTTTTGTTCAAACTCAGAAATTATCCACCAGCCCCTTGATTGAGTAACCAATAGCTCACTGGGTTATCAGGACACTGATAAGGCCCGCACTCTACAAATGTGGCAATCGCATTTAGTGCCACGACGACAATCGCCAGTAGACACGCGATGCGCCCGAAATTAGTCATTTTGTAGGGTTCGTGAGACTCCGCTTTATTGGTTAATATCAAGATCACGGCAACACCCAATATGGTCGCGGCGAACAACACAAAGGCCCAAGTGTAATAATGCATACCAAATATCGGACTGCCATAGCCAGGAGTGCCCGGAATGACGTGTAGGGAAACTTGTCTTAACGATGTCGCCACACCATACAAAGCGCCAATTAGCACAACACCATAGTGACGAGGTTGAGGCCCGTAAACCACATTCAGCATGAAGCCAAACGCGACCATCACAAAACCAATCCGTTGTAATAGACATAGTGGGCAAGGAAGTTCATTGAGGACAAACTGAAGAATGAAGCCGATCAACAAAACGGCTGTCATACCCAGTAAACCAAGTGTATTCAGGAGAGTTAACTGATTTCGATTCATGCTAGCTCCTTACAATAAGATCGATAGAGGGTCAGTCGCATGGTGATTAAACCAATACAAACCTAAGATCACTGAGCCAGCAAAAAAGCCATATGCGGCGGTCTTCTTGCCGAAAAACCCGCACACCATCGCCACAAGTAACAATAAAAATAGTAAAGACATCATAAGAGGCATCCTCTCCTTATTTATCGAGTTCACTCATGGTGAACGTCATAAAAATATCCACACCTACGCCCTTAATCATGCAACTTCGGTAAATCTATGGATTACGGATTTAAAATCATCAACTTAATAGTTGTTAGTAACCTCTAAACTGTCAAGTTGGAGGCCAAAAGTTCATGGTCATACAACTTTATCGTCAGATAAGCTCATAAATAGGGTTTGCTACACTTATATCGCTCTAAGGACGTTTTGTTATTTTTGCTTTAGCGAGTCTCCGGAATTTGTTGACCACGACAAAGTGACTCCCATTGTGGCTAGGAAGTTTCATGAAAAAACACTTCAATCTATTGATATCAGCTCTCCCTTTTACCTTCCTTGCACTTCCAAATGCCAGTTCGGCCAACTATACGATTGTGTTACCAAGTCAGCATGAACGAGGGTTCAACTTGCAGGGAGCATCAGTTTCAGCCAACGATGTGATTGATTGGGAGCTCAACAATAGCGACTTGGTGTTTGGGGCTTATGAAGATAAAAGTACTAATGAGAAAGCCAATACCATCGGCTATATGTACAACCAAAAGTTAGAGCTCAATTCAGGGGAGTTGGAAAACGAAATAAGAAACATCGCAGAGCAAAATAGCTTCGATTATGAAGACTTCTTCTTACACTTCGCAGAAGACACCATTCTTGCAGAGCTGGATACTACACACGGTGAGAATACAATTTTAAACCGTAAGCCTATGCTCGTTGGCTATACAGCAGATGAAATGCATGCGGGATTTGCGCTTTACCAGCAACCACCTTGGGATGCCGATGTATTCGAATATGTTGAGCAAGGTGGAGCGCTCTATGTTTACCACTCAGAACAATTCAACAGCTTGACGTTTGAATTCTCACGCTATGCACAAGGCGGAAAATTTAGAATTGAATATCCTTCATCGATAGATGCTCAGGGGAAAGTCACTAGTTGGTCTAATGTAGCAATAACCAAAGACAACACGCTCAACATGGCCCAAAACCAATCGGTAAACTGGCGAGTACCTTCTGATTGGATGCGAGCGAACACTCACGATGGCAGCGGCCAGAGTTACGGTGGAGGCCAATACTTTGGGTCAACGTTTGTCCGTGATGGTGGGCGTTTGTATGTTGTCAGGGTACGCTGGCAAGGTAGTCAAGGTGATGTTCGACCTCGCCTAAATCGTATTCAATTAAAAAACAGTTTCCCAAAAATCGATACCAAAGCTCTCCCCACTTTGACCACAAAATCGAATTCACAATCACCCAGTGAAGCCAAATCTCAGCATAAAACCAAATCTCATAATGGAACCAAATCTCACCATAAAACCAAATCTCACAATAAAACAGGTCAATGGCGCAAGATTCGCGGTTTTGACCAATCGGCCGATCTCAACCAAGACAACTATCTATCCTCTAATGAATATAAAAACAGGAACAACAAATCAGCCACCGCTCGATTTCGTTGGGAATCACGCGTCATTCCTTTTGGGCGAATGTGGGGGGTAAACTCATCGTGGGCATTGACCAATCTTGCCAATCCCGATTTATTAAGATCTATACGAAGCTACTATACAAAGCACTGGGCACAACAAGGGCTCAATGGCGCGTACAACGACGATACCAATAAGCTTTTAGGCAGCAATCAATTTGAGGTTTACTCAGGAGGAACAATCCAAGAGCTTGGTCTTGTCGTAGGGTCTGATGAAGCGGATAAGCGATACAAAGAACAATTCGCAGACTTTCTCAAACAGTTATCAGCTAACGACGATGAGCTTTCAATTGGCCTTAATATTGGAACGGCCAATCTTTATAGTCGAAACGGGCAATCACACTTAATGGACTCAGGAAACCTGTACTTTAGGGAGCACTACTTATTCCCCTCGACTGGCTTTAGTGGTTATGCCGGGGTGTCTAAGTTTTGGGATAACTCAGCACTCGCCTATGCGGGTTCAAGCGTAATATATCAAGCCACCACGAGATTTGGCCGAATCCAATATCTAGATAACAGCGAAGAAAATTGGCAACAAGATAAGTACTCAACACTCGCCATCTATTATCTCAATCACCATCCAAAACACAGTTACTTTAATCAATGGAACAACAGCTATGTGTACGGGAGTAACAATACGACTGCAGATAATTTTTGGAAGGCGGGTATACCGAAAAACATCGCCTATAAACCGACAGGGTTGCTCAAAGTCGATCTTGGACCACCTTCAAATCATATACCAAAAGGCTTTCAACCTATCTCGCTCATGCTATCAACAAGCACACCAAAGCCAGCGGACTACACAATTGTGAGCGATTCTTCCCAAGATCAAGTCACTCATGCCGACCTGCCCAATGGCGAGGTTTCATTATTGCCAACCTACACCTACTTTCTTTATCAATCAGATGAAAACATCGTAGAAAACGGCCCAAAAGACATGGTACTCGCTAGAGAGTTTGAACATGGACGAGTGCTCTATCGCACGGACTTTTACGGGAAGAATGTTGATTTTTATGCGACACCCAAAATCAATATTCAGTTAGAAAAACCTATGAAGCCTGTCGATGTGAATGGCAAGGTTGGTGAGTATGTCGATGAAATACAAATCGGCGGCTACCAAGGTCTGTTTTTGCTTTACTGATCGTATCGACTGGTTTGAAACCTTCGACATGACGCCGGCCCATCTTGAGTAATACTGAAACACTGGCTGCGTTTATCCTCAAGGTTAGGCCAGTGCCTAGACGCTCAGTCACTCACTCAGTCACCATCATTTAAGCTGTCAGCCACTGTTAATGGCCTTTTACCGTCACATGCCCCTTTCTCAAGATCATATAACGGACTGGCTCCGTGGCTAGACCAGCGATGGTCGTCTCTTGCCAATTTCCGGTATTGGGTAGGAGTGACGCCAATGTATGTCTGGAAGGTTTCATAGAATCGACTGCTAGAATTGAAACCTGCAGTCAACGAGATATCAAGAATCGTTCTATCCGTGTCACTCAACAAAGCTCTAGCATGATTGATTCGCATAGCAGTAATGTACTGTTTAATGGTCATCTGCATGGTCCGCTGGAACACATTCATCGCATAATTGGTGTGTAAGCCAATATGCTCTGCAATATCTTTAATCGTCAGCGGTTGATTGTGATGAGTCGCGATGTATTCCAGCATTTGACTCACATAGAATTGAGAATGCTTGGACACTCCTTTTGTTGTCGATCTATCTTGTCGATTCACCAGCAGTTGTTGCCAACCGTCAAGACAGATCCGCTTAAGCATCGAGCCAATTTCATCGACCGCCAATTGCTGCCGACTCTCAGACGAATGCTTCATCTCTTGTTCCCAACGTGCAATTTCAAACTCACTAATCAACGAACAAGAGTTGGATTGAAGCACACACCCGTGAGTAATCTGATTGACAAGTTCTCGACTGAGTGGCCAAGACATAAAATGGTGAATGGGTATATTGATGATTCCCATATTGTGGCTTTGACCTGGATTCGTCAGTCGATGAGGTACCGATGCCCAAAATAATCCAATCGCACCATTTTTTACCACTAACGGGCTGCCATTGATGATGTATTCAACGTCGCCACCAAATGGAATGTTTACCTCAATTTGACCATGCCAGTGATAACCCGGCATTGAGTGTGGAGGCCTGAGTTCAACATCAATTTTCTCATAGGAAGAGTAAAGTGATAACGGACTCACTGATACGGTTGCAGAGGAATACTTGTCTTGCGCGACAATTTTCAGCGTATCTGGGTAAGATTGAGACATCTATCGCTCCTTAGGAAATCGTATAACTGACTTTCTAACAGTTCACCGTACAGAAAAATCAGAAGAAGATCATAAAGACGGAATACCCCATTTAGTAAGATCTATAAGGTGGGATTAAAATCAACATCTTAACTTCAAATCTCGTTCCGCTTTAGGAAGACTATCCCCAAAACTGATTAAGTTATCCTGTTTCCTAAGATTTCCTCTCTTCGAGTTATAAATATTAGGAAACAGAACTGCTATTGATTTATCTGAGACGAATCCTCCCTCATTCAAGGTGTAAGTTATCTTCAACGAATTAAAGAAGGTAAAGGATTCAACTATGAAAAACCCTAAAATCACATTCATTGGTGCAGGCTCCACCATTTTTGTCAAAAATATCCTTGGGGATGTTTTCCACCGCTCCGCATTAAAGAACGCTCATGTGGCTTTGATGGATATTGATGAACTTCGATTGGAAGAATCCCACCTTGTGGTGAGCAAATTGATGGAATCATCAGGCGCGACAGGGTCTATATCGTGTCACCTAAACCAAAAAGAAGCTTTGCAGGATGCCGACTTCGTTGTGATTGCCTTTCAAATTGGTGGCTATGAGCCATGTACGGTTACAGACTTTGAGGTATGTAAACAACATGGCCTTGAGCAAACCATCGCAGATACATTAGGCCCTGGCGGTATTATGCGCTCGCTTCGCACCATACCGCATCTGTGGAGTGTCTGTGAAGATATGACCGAGGTTTGTCCGAACGCCACCATGCTCAACTACGTCAACCCAATGGCGATGAACACATGGGCAATGTATGAAAAGTATCCGCACATTAAACAAGTCGGTTTATGCCACTCAGTACAAGGTACCGCAGAAGAGTTAGCACGAGACCTAGACTTAGAGTATTCAGACCTTCGTTACACCTGTGCCGGCATTAACCATATGGCTTATTACCTCACTCTAGAGAAGAAAACCGAGCAAGGTGAATATGTCGATATCTACCCAGACCTACTAGAAGCATTTGAGAGTGGCAAAGCCCCGAAGCCTGGCATCCATCACAATGGCCGTTGCACAAATTTAGTTCGCTACGAGATGTTCAAAAAGTTGGGCTACTTTGTGACTGAGTCTTCTGAACATTTTTCGGAATACACCCCCTACTTTATCAAACCAAATCGCCCAGATTTAATTGAACGTTATAAAGTGCCACTGGATGAGTACCCTAAGCGCTGTGTCGAGCAAATTGCAGACTGGAAGCGCGACCTTCAAGAATTTAAAACCGCCGACAAAATTACTGTTGATGAGTCTCATGAGTACGCCAGCACCATCATGAATTCTATCTGGACAGGCACCCCGAGCGTTATCTACGGAAACGTAAAGAATGAAGCATTGATCGACAATTTACCGCAAGGCTGCTGTGTTGAGGTTGCTTGCTTGGTGGACGCGAATGGTGTTCAACCTATCAAGGCAGGGCGTCTACCTAACCACTTAGCCGCGTTAATGCAGACCAACATCAATGTACAAACTCTATTGACTGAAGCCATTCTGACCGAAAATCGCGACCGTATTTACCACGCAGCAATGCTAGACCCACACACTGCCGCGGTACTCGGACTGGAAGAAATTTATACACTGGTCGATGACTTAATTGAAGCACATGAAGGTTGGTTACCGGAGTGGGTCAACCAATAATCTAATACGAATAAAAACAATAACGCATATAGCAACAACAGTGCGAACAATAACGTGAATATCAACGCCTTCTCACCGAGGAGGCGTAAGGAGTGGCAATGAGTATCTCTATGAACACCAAATTAAGCTATGGCTTTGGGGCATTTGGTAAAGACTTCGCAATCACCATCGTCTACATGTATCTGATGTTTTACTACACTGATGTCGTCGGTATTTCTGCCGCTACCGTCGGTACTATCTTCCTCGTCGCTCGTATTTGGGATGCGGTCAATGACCCCATCATGGGCTGGCTCGTCAACAATACACGCACCCGTTGGGGGAAATTCAAACCTTGGATTTTAATCGGCACGCTCGCTAACTCTGTCGTCTTATTGATGGTGTTTAGCGCTCACTATATTGAAGGCCCGTGGCTCATCGCATACGCCGCTGTAACTTACATCCTTTGGGGCATGACTTACACGTTAATGGATATTCCTTTTTGGTCACTGGTTCCCACACTCACCCTAGACAAACGTGAACGTGAGGAGCTTGTGCCATACCCTCGTTTTTTTGCGAGCCTTGCCTGGATAGTAACCGCAGCTATTGCAATGCCGTTCGTCAACTATGTCGGTGGTGACGACAAAGGGTTTGGATTCCAAATATTCACGCTGCTGTTGATTGCCTGTTTCTTAGTGTCGACGTTTATCACGCTGCGTAATGTTAAAGAACGCTATTCAACCGCGAACCTCGACGCCACACAGCCTGAAGAGAAGGTATCTCTGAAAAAGCTTTTATCACTTATTTACAAAAACGACCAACTGACCAGCGTTCTATGCATGGCACTGTCTTACAATTTGGCGACTAACATCATCACGGCCTTCGCGGTTTACTACTTCACTTATGTGGTCGGCAATGAAGAGCTGTTCCCTTACTACATGGCTTATGCAGGCATCGCAAACCTCATCACACTGGTGCTATTCCCTAAGCTCGCAAAAATGTTCTCACGCCGCACTCTATGGGCCTGCGCATCGACTTTCCCTATCTTAGGCAGCGCGGTACTCATCTATGTAGGCATGTACGACACGCAAAGTATTTTACTTATTTCAACGGCAGGTGTGTTCCTACAAATCGGTACCGCTTTATTCTGGGTTCTTAACGTCATTATGGTGGCAGACACCGTCGACTATGGTGAATTTAAACTGGGCTCTCGTTGTGAAAGCATCGCCTACTCTGTGCAAACCTTAGTTGTGAAAGCAGGCTCTGCATTTGCAGCATTTTTTATCGGAATATCGCTCACTGCCGTCGATTATGTACCTAATGTAGTGCAAAGCCCCGAAACCGTATTTGGCATGCAATGCATCATGGTGGGATTACCCGCGTTCTTTTTCGCTATCGCGTTAATCATCTACTTCCGCTTCTATAAACTGAACGGTGCGTATCACCAACAGATTCAAGATCACCTCACTGAAAAGTATGACCACATCACCAACGATGGCTCAAATAAAGGCGAAAACCACAAACCAGTAGAACCGGTACAAGCAACATAAGTCGTAGAGCAACGTCAATGTTGGTATTAACCCTCATTGACGTTCATACCCACAACTCTCCAACCTCACTAGCCTTTCTACTTCCAATAAAAGAGAACAGTATGAAACTCAAAGTCCTTGCTTCTGCCGTCACTTTCTCCCTTATGTTATCTGCTGGAGCAAACGCACAAAAAAACGACAACATTCTTACGAACCCTATCTTTGAAAACAAAGGATTAGGGTGGAATTATTGGTTTTCTAATATCAAAGACGACTTCACTCATAAAGGTGAGTACCGAGGTCGTATCGCTCAAGGTAAGAATCACCACATTAGTCAAATAGTGACGATTCCTGAGACGGGCTATTACGATTTATCCGCTTACTTTGTGAGCCCTTCTAACGATGCCACACTTGCGATGACTAACCTCACCGATCAAATATTGGTGAGTGAACAAATTAAGCCAAGTACCAAGTACAAGCGAAAAAATTTGAAACACATCCCATTAGAAAAAGGCGAACAGCTAAAAGTCTGGTTCTCAGGTTCAGCGCAAGGTGGCGTCAGTGTAGACAGCGTTGCATTAATAAAAAGTAATAAAAACAAACCCCTAAATTTCAACCAAATCATTCAGTTCTCAGCTCAAGAACAAGTCGGAGTCACTAGCGTCAATAAAATTTCTAGGGATATAAAGTTCCAGGTCCCATTCGGCACAGATCTAACCACATTGACTATTGAGAACATCCTAATATCTGAAAACAGCTACTCGTCTATCAACACGGGCGATGTGATCGATTTCCGTCACCCTGTACAAGTCGCAGTGATAGATGACAACAATAAAGAACAGCTTTGGACGCTCACCGCTATCGAAAAAGAAAAGCAAGTGGTGGTCACCTCTTCAAATACTAAGCTCCAAGACTCCTTCGAATGGGCGATCGAGAAAACTCAACGTTTCGTAATGACAGGTCAACATGACCTCGTGAATCGGGATGAATACAATAATGACGGAGATGGCAGCGCAAATTACATTCCATCTTATTGGGCGGGCTATTTTGACCGAACCGCTTTTTACTCGAGAGACTTCTTACACCAAGCAAGTGGCGCAAAAATCGCTGGGCTTGAACCAGAAAACTTCTCAATGTTCAAAACATTCGCCAAGCATTCAACGGAATCAAGAAAGTGGTACACACTATGGGCCATTAACTTCGATGGTACGCCACATACTATTGATTATGACGACGACAATTGGTTTGTTCGTGAAGTGCCAGCACAGTTCGAATTTGTTGAAAAGGCATGGAAGCAATATCAATGGACAGGGGACAAACGCTATATAGAAGATGATGATCTCTGGCAGTTTTATACCAAAGTTCTCACCGATTACATCGAGCTACATGATGACCAAGATCCTAATGGAATCGCTGAAGGTTATGGCGGTATTTTTGAAGGATCGGCCACGTACAACGAACGAGGCGAGTTTCCAATTGAAGCTGGCGACGGAATTGGTTCTCAATACCAAGCTACGCTCGCTTACACAGCAATGCTAGAAGCACGTGAAGAATACAGTGAGGCAACACTATGGCGAGAAAAAGCCCAAGAGCTTAAGCGTTACTTTAATGAAGACTGGAGCATCGTAGATTCAAATAAACCACTAGAGAACTACGTTAACATTGTTCAAAAAGATGGGCTGCGCCTAAACGATTTTGGTAAAGAGAATAGTTGGTTCATGCCGATGAAACTCATCACTGATCCTGGAGAAAGAAACAACAGGTATCTTGATTTCATTGCTACCAATTTAGGTAATGGCATTGGTAGCACGCCAGAGGCACCCAACAATATTGAAGCCTACACCTACATTCCTGAAACCTACTTTCCATATAATCGCAATGCCGAAGCATGGAAGTGGATGCAGTACATAATGGACACTAAAGATGAGCCACACGAACGTCCAACTCAAGGAACCAATGGTGACTACCCAGAAATATCCTTTACATTCATTTCGAATACGATTGAAGGCTTAATGGGCATAAAACCAAACGCCGCAGAGCACCGAGTGACGACAGCTTCTCACCTCACCAGTGACATAGAATGGTTAAGTGTGGATCAGTTACCAATGGGCGAACATGAGCTAACCCTACGTCATGATGGACTCACGAAGTCAACGCTGACCAACCGTTCTGAGCATGCCCTCGAATGGGAGGCATGGTTCTATGGCGATTACCCAACGTTAATCGTAGATGGTCAAGTAATCCGCAGCCAAAACAAACAGGTGAACGGGCAACAAGTCAGTTATGTGATTGTCCCCATAGCGAAAAACTCTACTCGAGTTATTGAAAAGTAGCGCTAAAAACAAAGCCTAGCGAATAAACGCTAGGCTTCTTAGTTCAAATGCCTGACTGAGTAACAGCCTAAAAAGAAGCTTAGGCATACTTGTTTAGCTAAGGCTATTTTAATGGGTCGTTATCAGGCAATGCCTTGTGTATCCATAACGCCAAACGTTTTTTAATATTAGCCCCATCGAGCTTACTTTCTGGAAGAGGCGTAATCTGATTCACTTCGACTAGAAATAGGTACACTGATTTAATTTTTATAGGTTGAGATGAGTGCGGCAAATCAAAACCTTGTAATTTTGCCATTTTAAAACCGACTTCCAACGCCTTCTTGACCAACTTATCTTCATTAATGATCTTCGCGGTTTTCGACATATCATCTCCATCACATTTATCGAGTGTACATTGAGTATATCAAACAGAATTGCGAACGAGATTACCGCGATCTCAAATCAAAAAATCTCTTTGATAAATAACATAAAACGCATCACAGACTAAAAACTGATTCTAATTATATAGACATTGACGAGACAAATAATAATAAGCAAACGGTCTCTTAATAGAACACTCAGTAAATGAGATCTTCAGTCAAGAAACCAAAAATCGAACAATTTTTAACTTATCATTCCAAAGAATACGAAATACTATGATTAATCATACAGATAGTAACAACTCTATCAAGAAGCAATAACTTTATGTTATTTAATCAGTTTTATAACACAAAGACCTAGATCATGTTTACAGTCACCTGTAGTGAAAAATATATTTACAAAACACTCACTAGGGAAATAGAATAAACCCACTAATATTATACTGGTGTTAAAAATGCGTTACCTATGGGCTTCATTCTGTCATAAAAACCCTATTCACGGACGAATCGTTCATATCTTGGTGATGTTGGTAGCAATAGCTTCTATCGTTGTTCCGCTAGTTTCAAAAGACGCCACAACGATCTTAATTTCACTAGGTGTCGCTCTGGTCTGTTTTGTGCTGTTTGTCTTCTTTGCACTTGCCGACAAAATGCGTTCAGGTATGCATTAATCAGCCCTATATTCGCTAGCATTCTCTTTTCTAAACTTCATTATAAAATGCATGCGACCAAATACGGAAAAGCCCAAAGTTATTAGCTTTGGGCTTTTCTTCTAGCAACTGTGGTTGATTACAACCGAGTGATACGACAACCGAGGCTTACAGCGTCATATGCAGAATTGGAAATGGTTTTCCCATGTCATCAAGTGGAGAGCGTGATTCAATTTTGAACCCCATGTGCTGATAGAAACCTACCGCTTGTGGGTTTTGCTCATTTACGTCAACTTTGGTGGCTGCTAGCTGCTCAATCGCATGTTGCAACAACACCGTACCTACCCCTTGTCCTCGAACTTCATTCAAAACGAAAAGCATCTCGACTTTTGCATCATGGACACCCACGAAGCCAACAATCGAACCACTTTCATTTTTAACGCATTTCAAAGAAACCGCAGGGAACGCATGTTCCATGATGATAGGTTTAAAAAACTCAATATCTTCTTCTGTAATAAAGTCATGAGTTGCTCGGACTGAATTTTCCCAAACCTTAAGCATTTCTGCGTAATCTTCAGGAAGCACATTTTCTATAGTCATAATTTTCTCTAGATTGAACTGAATATAAACATGTGCAGCCGCGAGGCTATAGTGTAACAAGCGTTAGTCATACAAAACAACACTATTCGCTGTCCTAGCTCCACCCACTCTATTAATCAGGCATCACAACAATGCCCATAGTTTCAAGCAGTTGCTCTTGCTGCCAAGCCACAATTTTAATTCCAGATGTATCGACCTTACGAGGGTCTAAACCGTCTAATTCAGCATGGCACAAGTTTGCGCCTTGCATGCTGAACTGCCCCCATACATCTTCTGAGAATACACCGCGGCTGAGATCCGATTCTTTTAATGATGCACCGGCAAGATAGGTGCCTATCCAGCGATTTTCAAACAACTCACACTTTTCTAAGCAGGCCTGTTCAAAATTGGCGTAAGACAGGTTACAACCCGTAATATACGCCGAGCAAAAATACATACGATTGCTCACCTGATTAGCAAAATTCGCACGAGTAAAGTTAGCGCCTTTCAAGTCACATTCACGTAGCTCAATCCCATAGCAATTGGCGTTACTGAAATTGGCCATCGCGAGCTGACAGTTCTGAAAACTTGCATCACGCAAATCTGCGACATCGAAGTGGCAGCCCTCGATATCACCTTGCTCTATGAACTTACAATTGATAAACGTTGCATCGCGTAAGTTTGAACGCCTGAAGTCGCATCGGATAAAAGTGCATGCTGTAAATGTCATTTCAGACAGATCTTGATGAGCGAAGCTGTGCTGATGATAAGTGCTGTTATTGGTGTCCATTTAGCCCCCTAAAGAAATTAAGCTAAGACTACCATTGTGATCTTCAGAAAACACCAAATTAAAAACCAACAAAAACAGACACTTAAAACACTCCAATTTGGCCATTTTAAGGCACCAAACAGGCTCTTTAAGGTTGTTATTTTCGGTTTATAGGATGCGCTTATCGTGAAAAAAATTTTGTTGCTTACAAGCGCAAACAGAAGATAAAGCCACTTTGGCGAAACGAGTTAATTATCGACGACATCCTGACGCTCTAGACTGGACGGTTGGTATGCATATCGCTACACTAATCATCATTCTCGGCATAAAGAGTAAGATCAATGAAAGACATGCGACAAGCTATGCTCGATGCAGGGTTTAGCCTTATTAATGAACACGGATTTGCTGGTGTTGGCCTGATGAAAATCATCAACCAAGCCGAAGGGACTAAAGGTTCTTTTTACCATTACTTCAAATCCAAAGAGCACTTTGGCGAGATCCTTCTAGCCGACTACTTTGATGAGCACCTAGTTAAGCTTGATGACTTTCTGAGTGATGAAACTCTGTCTCGTCGTGACCGTGTAAAAGCGTATTTTGACTTTTGGTGCGCATCGAAACTGACGGAAGAGTTCAATATTCAGTGCCTTGTGGTTAAGCTAGCAGGTGAAGTGTCTGGGTCTGCTAATCCGTTGCAATCGACCATGGCAGAAGGCGCAGAAAAGATCATACTGCGTATGTCGAAGCTATTTGAAGAAGGCAATGAAGCGGGTGATTTCAATATCGCGGATCCTGAATCACTATCTCGCACGCTTTACGGCTTATGGCTAGGCTCTACGCTCATGGCCGCTATGCAACGCAACCGTTCGATTCTGAACAATGCCATGGAAGAGACATTACTTGCGATGAGTTCAAAAGATTAACCAGCTCCTACACACGAAGAGGCTCGCTTTATATAGCGAGCTTTTTTGTTTTCAGGCTTGTTCGTTTTCTACCTAGGCTTATTCTTTTTCTAACTAGGCTTTTGCTTATCACGTCATTGGTTCACTTATCCCATCCGCGACGCGATGTTATTGGCTTTTAGCAAAGCATTGAGCACAGGATCGATATGATGAAAGAACTTGAGCCACCCTTCACATAGGTAATTTAGCCCAGTTTCACCATCACGACTGTTGATAATTCGGTTCTTGGGGCACTCACCATGACAAGCAAATTTAAACTCACAGGTTTGGCACTGTTTAGGTAGTGACTTTTGCTTCGCGAATCCAAACGTTTGCTGAGCAGGTGAAAAGGCCAGCGTCGATAGCGGCTTCTCATGAATATTGCCCAACTGAAACTCAGGAAAGACGTAATGGTCGCATGAGTACACATCGCCATTAGGTTCAACCGCTAACCCCTTTCCGCAGATCTCACTCAGCGTGCACATGGTGCTGTCTCTTCCCATCCACACACCGACGAAGTTCTCAAAGTAAGGCACAAGCACTCGGCCAAAATCGTGTTCGAACCACTCGTCAAAAACCGCTTTAAGAAACTCTCCCCATTGCGTAGAACCCACGCTCCAAGGCTCAACTTCACCAGAAACAGGAATTATCGCTTGTTGGTTGCTCAACCATTGATTGTTGGTATGAGCCTCGCGCTTATCCACCACAGGGATAAACTGCAGCTGCTTTGAGCCCACTTCGTCACGCAGAAAACGATAAACCTCTAACGGGTATTTGCCCGTCACATCGTTCACACAAGTTAAGGTCGCAAACTCAACGTTATGTTTTTTTAGATAGCAGATTCCGCACATGGTTTGGGAAAAAGTGCCTTTGCCTGCACGGTTGGTTCGGTAGTGATTGTGTAAGTGTTCTGGGCCATCAATGCTCACCCCAATGATAAAGTCATTATTCTTGAAGAACTCACACCACGCATCATTCAACAAGGTGCCGTTAGTTTGCAGATCATTACTAATAGTGCTGTGGCTTGGGCAATATTTTTCCTGTAACGCCACGACCCTTTCAAAATACTCAATGCCGAGCAGAGTTGGCTCTCCACCATGCCAAGAAAAGATAATCTCTGGCGTATTCTGCCCCTCAATATACTGCTTGATATACAGCTCTAACAGCGCTTCATCCATCACGTACTGAGATCCTTTTGGGTATTCAAGCAACTGCTGTTTCTCTAAGTAATAACAGTAAGTACAACTGATATTGCACACGGCACCAATGGGTTTTGCCAACGCTTGAAGCTTGCTGTGCGCCTTGCCGTTAAATTGCGGAACCGAACTCAGGTTTGATAGTGATAAGGTCGTCATGAAGAATTCCTCGATGTAAAAGTTATTGTATTAGCCAAAACAATTCGTAATTCCTTTACACGGTGTTCATCGGCCAACCAAGCCTGATGGTATTAGGTTGGCCGAGTAGTTTGTTTCCTCTATTTCACGTTCTCAAACGGGTTCCACGCTTCATCAACTGGCACAATATTTTGCGCTTTTTCGTACTCTTGATACTCAGCAACCATCTCTAGGAACAAGTCTGGCATTTGATTTCTCAAGTCATGCTGCTCAGCCGGATCCTGTTTGGTGTTGTACAGGTGCCATTCACTGTCACCGCCCATGCCTGTAGAGATTCGGATGATCTTGTAATCCCCTTTGAGCAAAATGCCGCTACCAAACAACTCAAATGGAATCGTATTATCAGCACTGTGAACCTCTGTAGTTTCGCCCTTAAAGTAAGGCAGCAAGCTCACACCACTCATTGGGGCCACTTCACGACCTTGATACTCTGTTCCTGGGTGCTCTACATCGGCGATTTCAAGAATGGTGGCTGCGATGTCTTTTACTTGTGACAAATCATCAGTTTGAGTACCAGGTTGCAGCGCTTGATCGCCCTCTAAGAGTGCTTTCGCAGGCTTAACAATAAAGGGCACTCGAATACCACCTTCTGCCGTGTACGCTTTATACCAAGACAATCCACCGGTTGATGCGCTTGCCCACTCAGGGCCTAATGAAACGCTAGAGTTGGCTTTCCCTAGGTTTTCCGTCGAGTTGTCAAAGTGATGCGCCGTCCATGTGCGAATCAAATCACTGATGTTTTCACCTGTAATGTCCGCGGCTTCAGGGCCGTTGTCTGCCAGATACATGATGTAGGTATTGTCGTATTCCCCAATGTCTTTTAGGTAATCGACAACTTGACCGACTTGTTGGTCTTGCATCTCCATCATGCCCATTGCCACCGCCATCTTCTTGCCATACCACTCTTGTTCTTTCTCAGACAAAGAGTCCCAAGGGCGACTTAATGCATTACGACTTGAGATATCGGCATCTTTAGGAATGACGCCCATCTCCTTCATTCGTTCAAAGCGGTCTTCACGAATCGAATCCCAACCATGCTCGACGTAGTAGTCTACTTTATCTTGATACGCTGATTCTGGTGCTTGCAACGGAAGGTGTATGGCGGTGAAAGGAAGATAAGCGAAGAAAGGCTTACCGTCGTCTTTCTTGCCATCGATCATCTTGATGAGTTCGTTGGTGTAGACTTGGTCGGAGTACTCGCCTTTGTATTTGTCCTCAACGACTTCACCATTTCTGTAGATTGGCTCAACTTCAACGCCGGGAATGTCGCCTTTTTGAAGCGCTTCAGCGGTAGCCGCGTTTTTGGCTGGGAACATCATGTCGCGGTTAAAGTGATTCGAACCGCCCGCTAAAATGCCGTAACTCTCCGAAAAACCTCGGTCATCAGGCAGGAACCCATCATCATGACCTAAATGCCATTTACCCGATAAATACGTGTTGTAGCCATTTTCTTTGAGCAGCGTAGCCACTGTTACGCCCTTCTTGGTCAGGTAACCTTCATAACCCGGTTTACCAATCGCGCCCGGATAGACAGCATAATCAAAGGTACCTAGCCCAACCTCGTGACTGTTCGCTCCGGTTAACATCATTGACCGAGTTACTGATGAAGTCGGCGATGCATGGAAGTTAGTGAATTTACCCCCTTCTTCGGCTAACGCCATCAAGTTCGGAGTTTCGACTTCTGAACCATAGGGCTGGGTATCAGCAAAGCCAACATCATCACCGACAATAACAACGATGTTCGGTTTTTCTGATTCGGCAGCGAAGGCGGCGCTACTTGCGGCGGCCATCGCTGTGAATAGTAGGGATTTCTTGAATGTCTGCATAAGACGTCTCCAATAGCTGTGAATAATTTTTCTATGATTAACTTTTTCTGTGATTAACCTTTTCTGTGACTAACTTTGGTTAGAATCTGAATTAGTGCGCGGCTTGGGACATCCAATGTAATAAGTCGAGCGCAGGGTCATAATCTTGAGCAGCTGCCAAACCGATCCAGGTGACAGCGTCCGCTTGGCTAACCTGAACGCCACTTCCAGAGAAGTACATTAGGCCAAGCTGTGTTTGAGCTTCAGGGCTACCGGAACTGGCTGCGGTTTCAAACCAGTCCGCCGCTTTCTCATCATTCTGCTCAACACCATCACCGCTCAAATACCGATAAGCGAGAGCAAGTTGTGCTTCAGACTGTCCTTCATAGGCTTCATCCAACAGCTGCACGGCATCTTGATGCTGTTCAGATAAAGCCGTAGAGCTTTCGCTTCCAACGCTTGCCTTGGCAAAAAACAGAACAGCCAAAGCACCAGTCAGAATCACGGTAGTTAAACGTTTATTGAACATTTATTTCCTCCTCAGGAATAAAGGTCACAACGTCCCTGTCGAGTGAATTAGGTGAAAAGTAGGAATGGCGCGATGATGCACAAGCTCGATAGCAATACGTTTTCGATCTTCATAATTTGTCCTCGATTTACAGTGAGTTTTTGAATGCTTAATAAGACGACTAAATCGCTTTTTCTATAATCTGTTCAATCATTTGTTTTGATATTGGGTAGAACTGAAAGCAGATGTCTTTCTCAATCGCTTGAGCAATATTGCGCTTCTCTTGGTCATCGAATTCCCAGCTACTGAAGCGCTTCATCGCACCAACTTGGGTTTGGAAGCTGTGTAAGAAATCCAACACTCGTTGGTAAATCATCTCGTCCGTTCCAGTGCTATCTAGCGAGAATGCTTGAGCCAATTTAATTGCGTTCGGCATATAGAATTCGGGCAGCGCTTCAATCACAACCGGCATCAGTACCGTGTTAGCGTCGCCATGTGGGATATGACTAATCGCACCAAAAGCATGGGCGCAGTTATGGATAGGAATGCCACCTAGCGATGAATAAAATGCAGATATCGCTATCGTGCTTGCCTGAAGAAGATTGCCACGTGCCGTTAGGTTTTCTGGCTCTCTAAGTGCCACGGGTAAGTTTTCTACAATCAATTTTGCAGCCTGAATGCCATAAGCATCGGTAAAGGCATTACTCATTGGAGACACAATGGCCTCAACGGCGTGCGTTAGTGCATCCATCGCGGTTGAGCGAGTCAGATGAGCAGGCAGCTTGGTGGTGACGGTCGGATCAAGAATTGCAATGTCAGCCTCTAAACCAGACGCCACTAAGCTTGCCTTGATGTTTTCATGCTCGTTGTAAAAAACCGCAATCGGAGAAGCTTCAGCGCCCGTGCCAGCCGTTGTTGGTACGGCAATATGAGGCACTCGAATGTCTTCATTGTTTGGCCAAACTTCCATAAAGCCACCGCCAGCAATCACAGTACGGATATCATCAATCTGCTTATGAAGTGCATATTTCACGCCTTTAGAAGCATCAATCACACTGCCGCCACCGACAGACAAAATAGCGTCGGCATTTAGGCTATTGGCAAACTCAATCGCAGCGTTGATGTTGTCGCAAGTCGCGTCTGGGGCAATATCTGTGTACACACCAACGAGCTGAGTCGCTTGTTGGTTTGTTTCTTGATTCGCCGTCTGATTTACAAACAACGCTGAGAATTGCTCAACAAAGCCCAAAGACTCCAAACCTTTGTCAGAAAAAAGCACGACTCTTTTCGCGCCTAAGCGAGCAAATAAAGAAGGGATATTTTCGATGCCGTTCTCTTGAGCATGAACAATGGTTTTCAGTTGAAAGTTAAAGTTATTGGTAGTCATGGTGTTTACCTCGTTTATGTTTGATGACTAAACAACAACCAATACAAACCGGTCGGTCTAGAGTGTTAATGTCAAAGATATGTCAATTAAGATCATTGAGGATCATTTGCCTAAAACGAAAAAAGCCCGCAAATGCGGGCTTAGGAATATTAGATTCAACGTGCTGAACGACAGAGGTTAACGCAAGTGAGCGGGTACCTTTGTTTTGTCTCGATTGAGATAGTAGTAGAGATAAACCAAAGAGTAGACGGTCACAAATCCATCGAGCGCAAACACGCCACTCCAACCATAGAACCACTCATAATCGTTGATACAGACGTTGTATAAGAAGATGCCAACAAACATCGACTTCTCAAATGCGCTGTAAATCATGGTCGAAGTACGCAGCGATTTGTACTTGGCCGAGAACATCAACAACACACCAATACAACCAACCATCACACCCCAGTGCTGATAAGTACCCAATAGATACTCTTTATTTTCCATCATCGTATCGTTGTAAGAAAACAGGGTCTGCATACTCCAATCCGGTGCCAAGAAGGTGGAAAAAGCAGTGGCAGTTAGGAATCCAGTAATCATCAAATACGATTTCATGGTTCGTTCAAAAAAGCGTTCCAACATAAAATAACCTCTAAAAATAACTTCTTAATAATGAATAGCGTAATGACAGAAATGATTTACTTACCAAGCATGCTCATCACTGCTGTTTTTAATTCGTTGTCTTCTTTTGCAAATAGATGCTTAACCCGATGATCTAAGCCCGTTTCCAAGACTGTTTTGGCATGGGAGAAAGTGAGAAAACCTTCTTTACCGTGATAATTACCCTGCCCTGATTCACCAATGCCACCAAACGGCGCGTCATCAACTGCTAAATGGAAAACACAGTCATTGATACACATTCCACCGGAATGAACTTGGTGCTTAACTTGAGACTGTAAACTCAAATCAAAGCTCATCAGATACAGCGCCAAAGGCCTTGGTTTGCTATTGGTGATTTGGAACGCCTCTTCAATATTGCGATACGTAATCAGCGGTAATAGCGGTCCGAAAATCTCTTCGTTCATCACCTTAGATGACAGGCTTGGTTCAACAACCAGATGCGTCACCAATCGTTGGCAATCTAGGTCCATCGCGTCGTCATGGCAGGCCACGATTCGAGTTCCCACTTGTTGTTCTTCATTCAACAAACCCACTATGCGGTCGCATTGGCGAGGGTTGATTAGGGACGTCAAATTCTCGGAATAGACCCCTTCATCAAACAGCAGTTGATATTGTTTTTTATATTCCTCAATAAATGCGTCGAGTTTATCTTCAGGCAACAATACGTAGTCTGGCGCGACGCACACTTGGCCATTATTGAGGCTCTTTCCATAAATGATTCGCTCTACCGCAATATCGATCGGCATGTCTTCTGCCACGATAACTGGCGACTTGCCACCAAGCTCAAGAGTCACGGGAGTTAGCGTGTCAGCCGCTGACTTCATCACTTGACGACCCACTTGGGTTGAACCCGTAAACAGAAGATGATCAAACGGCAACGCGGAAAACGCCGCAGCAATTTCAACCTCACCTTCAACCAAGCACACCTCATCGGCATTGAAAACTTCATCCAATAACTGTCTTAAAACGTCATTGGTTGCTGGCGTAAATTCACTCATCTTGATCATGGCGCGATTGCCTGCGGCCAAGGCTGAAATGAGCGGGCCGACGGATAACATGATAGGGAAATTCCATGGGGCAATGATCCCCACAACACCTTTAGGCTGATAAACCACTTCAACGCGAGAAGTGGAAAGCAAAGGACCGGAGTGGCGAATTGAAGATGTCGACCAATGCGGCAAACACTCGATGGTGTGATCGATATTTCCCAAACAAGGAAGTATGTCGGCCATCAAAGTATCTTGTCGGCTGCGGTGACCATAGTCCTCACTTACCGCGGCACACAAACGGTCTGTGTAATCGATCAGAGCAGATTTCAGCGCAAGCAACTGTTCTATTCTCACCGGCACAGTGGGCATCGGATCATCTGCAAAAGCTTCCTGCATACTCTTCAACGTCGCTGTCATTTGTGTAGCCGTCAATTCATGTTTCATACATCACCTCGTGGTTAAGAGAGGCACACAATAATACATAACAAACCGGTCGGTCTAGTTTTATTTTGTCAGAGAATCGTCAATGCTTTTGTAAAACAAGCGAGTAGATATCGGACACATTAGAAATGGGAAAGCTTAAGAATTTAAAATAGAAAGGGATAAGTAGAAGACGGTTTGGATTGATATAAACGAAAGAATGGGGACAGCAAGATCAAAAATGGCCGCTCAAAGCGACCATTAAATAATATTCTAATACATTGTTTTAAAACAATTAAATCAGCCAGCTAACTAGCTCTTAGCGACGTTGGCAATGCCTTCAAGCTGTAGAACTGGGGCAGCGTCGATGTCTTCTGCGTTCATCATTGCAGACACTCGTTGCATCGAAGAAAGCAGCAGGCTTTGCTCCCACGCTTCTAGGTTTTGGAATTTTTTAACGAAGTTATCTTGTAGCGGTGGTGGCGCATTGTTAAGTAGTTCTTGGCCTTTCTCCGTCAAATTCGCATGAACTTTACGTCGATCAGCAACACTACGGATACGTTGCACATAACCATTAAGCTCTAGACGATCGATGATCGTCGTTGTCGTCGCTTGACTCACATTAGTTTGATTAGACAATTCTTTGATCGTCACATTACCCATCTCTTGGATCGCGCGCATTAAAATCAATTGAGGGCCCGTCAAACCATACTCTTTACTCAGCTTTTTCGAGTGTAAATCGATAGCGCGAATAATTTGGCGAATAGCGACCAAGATTTCGTCATGTTTATCCAAGATGCAGACCTTTGTACTAATATACTGTGAGTGACTTTACAGTGCCGTGGCGATGAGATTTTCCAAACTGAACAGCTTAGGTTCGCTCGAATTACACTGTAAATTGATAATTTACTTCATTGATTTTTCCGCATTGTACTGATGTTAATACTATTCTCAATCTTTTCTATACTACTAAACTTGCGTGGTACGGCACTTTTGCCTAATGAAGGGGGAATCGAAGCTTCAATGAAGGCGAAAATAATGAGTCAGAGAATACAAACTCAAAGAATAATATATTTTAATAATCATAGAGGTAGAGAGACTTAACTCTCTCCACCCAATAAAAAACCAGCCCCAATAGTTAAGCTAAAAAACGAAATTTTACGCAGCGGTATTCATCTGAAAGTTACCAGTAAGCGCATTATAAAATTCACTGTTATCCAAAATACCGACCAGTTTATTGTCTTCCACCAGCAAAATCGGGTGATTACTTAGCTGTTTCAGTTTAATCGCATCGCGCATACCGATCTCTGGACTTGCCACTACAACACTCGACGCGCTGATTGCCGTTAAATCGTCAGATTCGTTCCACTCAACAAGTGCCAACGTCGATTCACCTTTTACAGATAAAGTACCTTCATTCTGCTCAATCCATAGGTCTTTAGCATCGCAGATCTTCCAGCTTTCATCTTCTTGTTTCAAAGAATCCAGAGGCTGCATCAACGAACGACCTTTGAGTACGTTCAACGGGTTAGTGTGTGCGACAAAATCTTTCACGTATTCTGTTTTTGGCGTGAGTACGATCTCTTCAGGCTTACCGTGTTGAATCAGTTTTCCTGACTCCATAATCGCAATGTTATTGCCAATCTTAAGAGCTTCATCTAAATCATGGCTCACGAACAGAATCGTTTTGTTAAGCTTGTTTTGTAATAGGATTAGCTCATCTTGCAACTGCGCACGAATCAACGGATCAAGCGCTGAAAACGGTTCATCCATAAGAAGAATGTCGGTATCCATCGCAAATGCACGCGCTAGGCCAACACGTTGCTGCATACCGCCAGAAAGCTCATGCGGATACTTGTTTTCCCACTCTGCCAAACCCACCATTTCTAGTTGTTCACGCGCTTTAGCACGACGAACATCTTTAGCGACACCTTGCATTTCAAGACCAAACGCCACGTTATCTAACACGTTTAACCAAGGCATTAGGGCAAATTTTTGGAACACCATAGAAACGCGGTGAGTACGAAGGTGACGTAAGGTTGCTTCATCACACTGTTCACCTAAATCAACCAGCTTATCGCCATCTTTGATTGCCAATGAACCACGGCTGATCTCATTCAAACCGTTTACTGCACGAAGCAAAGAAGATTTACCTGAACCCGATAAACCCATCAGCACACAAATCTCGCCTTCTTCAACCGTCAGCGACACATTGTCTACGCCAACGACTTGGCCAGTCTCATCAATGATCTCTTGGCGAGTTTTACCTTGGTCGAGCAGTTCAAGCGCTTGCTTCGGCTTATCACCAAACACAACATCGAGGTTTTTAATGGTAATCGCATCCATAGTCTTTTGTTCCTGAGAGATAGACATGATTAAGCTTCCTTCTGGTTTGGTGTTTTGCACAAACGATCAAGAATGATAGCGACTAATACGATCGCCAGTCCGGCTTCGAAACCTTGTGAGATGTTCACTGTGTTCAATGCACGAACAACAGGTTTACCAAGTCCGTCAGCACCGACAAGAGCGGCGATAACCACCATCGAAAGCGACAACATAATACATTGGGTTACGCCCGCCATAATGCTTGGTAAAGCGGCCGGTAATTCCACCTTCATCAGCAATTTCATGCGGCTCGCACCAAACGCTTTACCCGCTTCAATCAACTCTTCAGGCACTTTGGTGACGCCTAAATAAGTCAAACGAATTGGCGCGGCAATGGCGAAGATGATGGTCGAGATTAAGCCCGGAACGATGCCCAAGCCGAATAAAACCAACGTAGGAATCAGATACACAAACGTCGGAACCGTCTGCATTAAATCAAGGATGGGTCTAAGCACCGTATATAACCAAGGGCGATGCGCGGCCATAATGCCAACTGGAACGCCAATTAATACGGAAATCGTTGTCGCTGCAAACACGAGGACAAAGGTTTCCAGCATTTCTTGCCAGTAGCCGAGGTTTAAAATGGTCAGCAAGGCTGCAACCACGAAAATCACAAGCGAGGGTTTACGGTGTAAGTACCATGCAATCGCCGCAGTAATAACGATTGGTAAAGCCGGTGGCATCCACTTAAATACATCGACTAAAAACATAATGATAGTTTCTAAAAAAATCGAAATAGCGTCAAAGAATCCTGCTGCATTGATCGTTAACCAATCAACACCCGCTTCCATCCATTGACCAACAGGGATTTTGTTTTCCGTAATAAAATTCACAATATTGCCTTTTATTATGGGTGGGCTACTTCAAACCAATCGAACAATTGGTAAGCCCACCTTTTTTATTTATAGAGCTTTGATAAATAGATCGATAGCTAGGTAAAACTAAGCTTTAACTTGTTTTAGGTATTCAGTAACCGCTTGCGTCGCTGATTCACCTTTATGCGTTTTTACGTTGTCTAACCAAGCTTCAACTTGTTGTGGGTTAGCGTTTAACCACTGTTGCGCCGCTTTTTCTGGCTTCACTTTTTGGTTAAGAATCTCTTCCATCAACTGGTTTTCCATCTCTAGAGTGAACTCTAGGTTTTGCAGAAGTTGACCGACGTTTGCACACTCAGACACGTAGTTTGAACGAACATTGGTGTAAACATTTGCTCCGCCGTAGTTCGGGCCGAAGAAGTCGTCACCACCTGATAGGTATTCCATCTCAACGTTGCTGTTCATTGGGTGCGGTGCCCAGCCTAGATAAACGATCCACTGGCTACGACGAGCAGCGCGAGATACTTGCGATACCATGCCCGCTTCACTTGATTCAACTAAGCTGAAATCTTTCAAGCCAAAAGCGTCTGAGTCGATCATTGACTGGATTAGACGGTTGCCATCGTTGCCCGGCTCAATACCGTAGATGCGGTCTTTAAATTTGTCGGCATTTTTTGCAAGGTCAGCGAAGGTTTTTACACCTGCGTCATACACGTATTTAGGCACAGCAAGCGTGTATTTTGCGCCTTCAAGGTTGGCACGCACAGTGTCAACCGTTCCTGCTTCGCGATACTTCGCGATATCGCCTTCCATTGTTGGCATCCAGTTACCTAGGAAGACATCAATGTCGCCATTGGCCATTGAAGAGTAAGTGACCGGAACTGAAAGTAGGTCGGTTTTGGTTTTGTAGCCTAGACCTTTCAGTAGCTCTGAAGTGACAGCCGTTGTCGCGGTAATGTCTGTCCAACCAACATCAGCGAAGCGTACGTTTTCACATTGTTGTGGTTCGATAGAAGCGTTAGCACCAAATGCAAATGAACTGATGGCTAGTGCTGTTAACGTTTTTGTTGTCACTTTCTGAATATTTAGAGTCATCATAATGGTTCCTTTTTATCTTTCCTTTTTCTGCTCGATATCAACACTGATAGAGAGCAGTTCTTCTGACTTTTGACTAATTAGTTTTGTTATTTTTTGCTTGTTACTTGTTGTTTTTATTCTTTGCTGCTTTTGCTATTTTTTAACCAATAACAGAGGCTTACGCTTCTCGTACTGGCTTATTGATTCTTTGTGTCTCTTCCCATTCCGGTGCTATCCATACCGGAACGTTTTGCTCTTTTAGAACGGGCTTGCCCAGAATCAGATCCGAGGCACGCTCAGCTACCATGATGGTAGGTGCGTTAAGGTTGCCGTTTGGAATAACAGGGAAAACAGACGAGTCGACAACGCGCAGATTATCAATGCCGCGAACACGACACTCTTCATCAAGTACCGCCATTGGGTCATCATCAGCGCCCATTTTGCAGCCACAAGAAGGGTGATAAGCACTTTCAACGTTCTGCTTAACCCATTCATCGATCGCTTCATCAGAAGTTACGCTCAGACCTGGCTGAATCTCTTCGCCACGGTAAACATCCATCGCAGGTTGCGACAAAATCTCACGGGTTAAGCGAATGCAATCACGCCAATCTTGGCGGTCTTGCTCAGTCGAGATGTAATTGAAAATGATCTCTGGCTTGGCATGTGGGTCAGCCGAAGTGATCGCAACCGTACCGCGACTTTCTGGTTTGTTAGGCCCAACGTGAACTTGGAAGCCGTGACCATCAAAGGCCGCTTGTCCGTCGTAACGCATCGCTGCTGGCAGGAAGTGATATTGGATATTTGGCCACTTCAATCCTTTGCGAGAACGAATAAACGCACACGATTCAAAGTGGTTAGTAGCACCTAAGCCCTTACGAGTCAGAATCCACTCTGCGCCAATCATGCCCTTGCTAACTAAACCAAGCTTGCTGTTGAGCGTGATGGGTTCGTTACAGTGGTATTGGAAGTACACTTCTAAGTGGTCTTGTAGGTTTTCACCGACACCACTCAGCTCGTGTTTAAGCTCAACACCCGCCTTCTCAAGTACCGCTTTCGGGCCGATACCAGACAGTTGCAGCAGTTGAACCGAGCCAATAGAACCAGCAGAAGAGATCACTTCTTTGTTCGCCACAGCCACTTGGGTATTACCTGACTTTTCAAACTCGACACCAACGGCTTTCAAGCCTGATTGGCCTGTTGAGTCTTGTGTCTCAAGTAAGAAACGACGTGCCACGATGCCTTTTTTCAAGGTGAGGTTTGAACGCTTCAATGCACGACGTAGATAAGCGTTAGAGGTTGAGGCTCTAACACCTTTGTCTACCGTCATGTGCATGGTGCCGAAGCCTTCTTGCTGGTAGCCGTTATAATCTTGCGTTTCTGGGTAACCGGCATCTTTACCTGCATCAATGAATGCTTGGTAAAGTCGGTTGAGCTCCATATCGTTACCGTTACAAGTGCCGACTGGGCCGTTGTCGCCACGATATTCGTCACCACCTTTATTCCATGATTCAGCACGGCGGAAGTAAGGCAAGCAAGCTTGGTAATTCCAACCAGCAGCGCCCTCTTCTTCCCATTGGTCGAAGTCACAAGCGTGGCCACGAACGTAAACCATGCCGTTGATCGATGAGCTGCCACCTAACACCTTGCCACGTGGGCAATGCAGTTCACGTCCATCAAGGCCCGGTTCTTGTTGAGTCTCAAATTGCCAAGCGTACTTTTCAGTATTCATCGGGTAAGAAAGCGCAGTCGGCATTTGGATAAAAATGCTCTTATCCGTTCCACCCGCTTCCAGTAATAAAACGCTATGTTCACCGCTTTCCGTTAGCCTATCCGCTAACACACAGCCGGCCGAACCCGCGCCGACGATAATATAATCGTAGCGTTGTTCCATGTTTTGATTTCCCTGAGATGAGTCAGTGGAGCTAGCTATGTTAAGCTAGCCCATAAAATTGAGTGTTACGCGTTAGGCATAAGGGCTGGCGTAGTCGCCAAGTTCAATAAGAATGCTCTTAGTCTGCGTATAGTGAAGTAGAGTCTCTGGTCCGTTTTCACGGCCAACTCCTGAAAGTTTGTAGCCACCAACAGGCATTTCTGCTGGTGAGTCTCCCCATGTATTAACCCAACAAATACCCGCCTGCATTTGATGAATAACACGGTGAGCGCGAGAAAGGTTTTGCGTGAACACACCAGCCGCAAGGCCGTATTTGGTATCGTTAGCACGACGAATCACGTCGTCTTCGTCCGTAAACTTCAACACTGACATTACAGGGCCGAAGATCTCTTGTTGAACGTGAGGCATGTCGTCATGGCAATCTGTGAATACCGTAGGAATAACAAAGTTGCCGTTTGCTAATCCGTTGTCCGTCACTTGATAACCGCCAGTCAGCAGGGTTGCACCCGACTGTTTAGCCAGCTCAATCGCTTCAAGGACTTTTGATAGGTGTTCTTTAGAGATCAACGCACCGATCTGAGTCTCCATGTCCATTGGGTTACCAATGATGAGCTTTTCAGTGCGTGTTTTAAGTTGGTCGATAAAATCGTTGTAGATATTTTCATGAACGTAAACACGAGTACCGTTAGTGCACACTTCGCCTTGGGTGTAGAAGTTAGCAACCATGGAAGCCGACACCGCATCGTCCAATTTCGCGTCATCAAAGATGATCATGGGTGATTTACCACCGAGCTCCATCGTTACAGACTTGAGTGTTTTTGCACTGTCTGACATTACTGCTTTGCCCGTACCGGTTTCACCCGTGAACGACACTTTAGCGATGTCAGGATGAGCTGTTAGCATTTGGCCCACTCGGTAATCACCTTGAACTACGTTGAATACGCCATCAGGAAGGCCAGCTTCTGTGAAGATCTCAGCAAGTTTGAGCGCGGTTAGCGGCGTTTCTTCTGAAGGCTTGAAAATCATCGCGTTACCCGCAGCGAGTGCTGGAGCCGATTTCCACATCGCGATTTGGATAGGGTAATTCCACGCGCCAATGCCCGCACAGATGCCCAGCGGTTCGCGGCGTGTGTAGAAAAATTGGGTGTCACTAAGAGGTTGTTGATCGCCTTGCAACGTAGGTGCTAGCCCTGCGAAATATTCAATAACGTCAGCGCCAGAAGCCACATCGACTTCGATCGCTTCTTGTAACGGCTTGCCCGTATCGACAACCTCAAGGTTCGCAAGGTCATTATTTCGAGCTCTAAGTATCTCTACCGCCTTTAAAAGAATACGACTGCGTTCTACGGCTGTCATTGCTGACCATACCGCAAATCCGCGCTTCGCCGATTCAATCGCATTTTCAACGTCAGCTGAAGAAGCTTGGCCAAGCGTTGCGATAGGTTCGCCGTTTGCAGGGTTAATGCTGACGAAAGTTTCGCCTGAGGTAGCGTCAACCGCTTTACCATCGATGTATAACGAGTTCATTTCCATTTGATCTTCTGACTTAATTATTGTTGTTAGACTCTATCGGTCTATGTATTTGTGAATGCATATCGTTGTTGAGAGCGAGCCTTTTGAGCTCACTCACTAGAATTTTTGATGAATCATTAGTCACGCTGACACGAGTAAAACGTAAGCTGCTTGTCTAAGTAGTCATTGATGATTGCACGAGCTTTATCGGCGTTAATGCCTTCAGGGTTGAGCGTCCCTCTCAGCCAGATCCCATCAATTAATGATGCAATGCCGTGTGCGATCAATTCCGCTTGATCAGGTTGAAAAATCGATTTCAATTCAATAAGTAAGTGAGAAATTAAACGCTTTTCATTCACGCGTTGAAGACGCTTGAGTTGAGCGTCATGCATCGAATAAGACCAGAATGCGAGCCATGTTTTCGACACTTTATTTTCCGCTTGATAGCCTTCAAAATTACCGTTGATGATAGCGTTGATCCTTTGCAGGTGAGCATCAGCAGGGAGCGCTTTTAATTCTGTTGTTACGGTATTCGAAAGTTGACGCAGTATTTCTCGCATGGTCTCTTCAAGCAGGCCATGTTTCCCACCAAAATAGTGATTAATGATCCCTGTCGACACACCCGCCTCTTTGCTGATCAGAGCAATACTCGCAGCATGTAAACCCACTCGATCAATCACGGTCATCGTAGCTTGGACGAGTTGTGGTTTACGTATATCAGGCATCCCTACCTTGGGCATTTCTTAGTCCTTTTATTTTTCATTGAACGTTCAATTAATTATAAAATGCCAGAAAAGTAGTTAGGGTTCAAATGATTATTTAAAACAAATTCGTAACAACACAGCATTCAAAGCACAACAAATCATTTTAAAACAATCAGTTAAATATCATTTAGGGCACTAATGAAATCAATTAAAGATTTGAGGTGTGATAGTTATTGGTCAAATGTTTTTGCTCAATAAGCACGAAATTCAACCACACCTACCCCACAAAGTAATTCGGGGTGAGTGATGTACAACAGGCTTTTAGGGTAGGAATTGAGGACCAAATAACAAAAATGAGAATGGATAGGAGAAGTAGAATAAAAAGAACTAGGGCACCCTCATTTATTCGGATGCACTAGCTCTAAGCGGACCATCAATAGGCAATGATTAACTGACCCAAAACATCTAAAACGCTAGGTGATAACTGTTGCTCGCTTGGTCCAGTTTAATCACCCAACTCTGTTCTTGTACTTGACTGCTCATCGGAACCCAACGGGCATAGATTTGCTCCCAATTACCATTGACCTCCAACTCCACGACATCGGTATGAGTTGGGTAAACCGTGGTAATTCTGGAAGTAGGTTCAGCCACCACATCGCCATTACTCATGACGAATGCTGATTCAGAGTACAAGTGCAAGGCACCGGGCGTCACACCGGTGTAATCCATCGACAAACTGATTTTCTCACCGATATCAAACGAGAAGCCGACAGGGGCTACAATATCCGAGGTGTTGATTGCCGCAGCCGCAACAGGTTGAGAGGGCGCTGCGGGTGATTGAACCGGCGTTGGCGTAACTGCTGGCGTCTGCGCTGGTGATGCACTTGAGTTGCCACCTCCTCCTCCACCGCCACAGGCGCTAACCAACAACGAGAGAGATGTCATAGCGATTAATTTACTCGTATTATTCATGGTTCTCTCCTATTCATCCGTCGCTGAAATAACTTTATTGGTGGTCGATGCTTTGTACCATTCTCTGTCAGTTTCGCCGTTACTGGTTACCCAGGTTGGAAATGATGTGTAAGCTTCACTGATATCAACCAACTCCACTGGGTGATCCCACTCATCACGAATATTAATTACCCATGGCATGTTGTTGCTGGTTTTGAAGGACTCAGAACCTGAAGAGCTATCATCGTGGCTGTTGAACAAGGTGTTGTTCATGTCACTGGTACCAGAAAATGCTTTAAGGTGTGTTTGCCAAGTCATGCCCGGTGGCGTTCCAACAAAGTCACCGTGATAAATTCCGTCAGCGGCAAAAATGAATGAATCATAAGGCGGATAACCGATGTCATCACGAGACACAGGAGTCGTAAACTCCACATACAACTGATAGTTGAGAACATCAGCATTTTGCTGGTCAGAACACGCACTTTGGGTTCGATAGAAAACGCAACTTTCTGAAAGTTCTCCTAGGTTATCGAGGTCGGCCCTTAGATCCTCAGATACCATCAGAATTGTCTCACTGTCCCCTTCCTTGAGAATAGTATGAGCAACCGCCACACCATTTCGAGTCAGGGTTGTAGATGCCACATTGGCAGGCAGGACGTTCGGTAGCTTAACGGCATAGCCATTAGAATAGCCTGCTCCCATTGCTTGGAGTGTATAGTCTATCGTCAGGTTTTCTAGCGCTCGTTGTCCGTTGAGTTGTTCTGTCACTTTGTAACGCCACACCACATCATTAAAGTCGTAATCCCCTTTTAAGGGCCAGTTATCTTCAAATGCGATCGTTGCATAGCTGTTCGAACTTGGATAAACCGACGTTACTGTCACGTCATCATTATTCTCTTGAACAAGCACTTCATATTTGGAATCTGTCGTACCATCTTCATTAACCCCATCAACGGCGGTAAATGGCGTCACTTCGACCGTGAAAATCAGATCATTAAAGTCGTTGTCCCCAGTTGGTCGATAAATATCCTCAAAGCCCAGTACCAAGAATTCATTTTCTGTATCAAGGAAAGCGACATTGTGTCTTCTATTTTCAGCGGTTGCCTCTGGGTTAATCGAAGGATAGCTGTAGAAGGGAACTCCCCAACCACCAAGCCACGGGATGTTGTTGTAAGACCCCTCCCAACCCCAACCATTCGAAATGATAAAAAAGGCCAGTGTTTGGCCAGCAGTGAGTTGAACACTGAGATCTATGGTATCCCCCTCTTCCATCTCACCAACACTAGCGACTGATGTATTGGGGAACACAATTACGTGCGCATTGATATCGTCTTTGGTCGTTGGAGGGTTATTGGTATCAAAAACGAAGTAACCAAGAGTGTTGCGATAACCAGCCCCTTCGTTGAGGAATGTAATTTTGGCGGTTGCGTATTCTGCGCCATTGAGCTCATCGTCAATATCAATACTAGAATAACGCTCCGGTGCAATAAAGGCACTGTTCACGGTAGTGCCTTCTGGCAACATCGAATAGACGTTAGTTAAAACATCTTGAGGAAGTGACTCCTCGATCGAGTAAGTATTATTGGGTTTACCTTTTGCCGAATAGTTGGACGCATCAGCTCCAGACTCAAACGTTAAGTCCGCAGTGGTCAACGCCAACGCAACACATGGCATCAAGCAACTAGGCAGTATGACTGAATTCCAATTTCTCATTATGTTCCCTCTTCACTAGCCTTAAACGTGTAAAGAGATATGGAGCAAAGATGATGCCGGAAATTAATTTATTATTTAACAGTACGTTAGAGTTTAATCTTACGTTTTTCTCATTTTGAGAATGAAGTTGATTTGAAAAAGGCCGCAAATTTATTCGCGACCTTTATTTGAGTGGGGGATGTGACTAGAAAGCAACGAGTACCCAATTATTGAGTAATAATCGGCATAGATTGCCATGCTCTTTGATGAAGCATCTCGCAGCCAGACTCTGTGATAACGATGTTTTCCTCGTGCACCATCATGCGGTTCTTCGCAAATGCCATACCCGGCTCAAGCGTTAACACCATACCGGGTTTTAAGATCACATCCCCATTTGGCACATGTGATGGCCACTCGGTTAGCTGCATACCCAGACCATGCCCCATGCGACCCACATCGTTGCCGAGTGCACCGTTCTTTTCGAGCACCGACCACATGGCTTGCCACACGTCTCCGGTTGTTCGTCCCGGCTCTGCAATCGCGAGCCCAGCTTCTGTCGATTGATAAACGGCGTCATAAGCCGCTATGGTATCTGGTTGCGCATGTCCAAACGCATAATTGCGGTCAAAGTCGCTGAAGTAGCCATCAAAGTTAGCCCCCGTGTCGATGATCAATACATCTCCTTCAGAGAGCACACGATCCGTTGGCCCCATGATGATGTTGTCATAGCCACCTTGGCCTGATGCGGAGATCAAGTAAGGACACGCATCGGCACCTAAACGCAGCATCTCCAAATGCATGGCTTTACACGCCTGTCGTTCTGTCATCCCTATCGCGAGATGATGACGAAGATACTCAAAGCCCGCCGCCGTGACTTGGCAAGCGAAGCGTACTTTATCGATCTCCGCTTGAGACTTAACACTGCGTAGATCGCGAACCATCAGTGACACATCAACTACACTGTGTTGGCTCAGCTTCTGCTGTAACAATGCATAGTTATTGGCTGGCATACGCAGATGTGTTTCCGGGCCAATCATCGAACCGATTCTGCGAGAACCCTTGGAGACTTCAGATAAAGTAGAAGCTAACAAAGAGATGCCGTCATCTTCTGGCCTTGGTGACGGCCAACTGCGCACATCGTCAATCCATGTATCGTCGAAACCAGCGACACCAATCTCTGGCACAACAGCTATAGGCTTGCCGACCGCAGGTACCACCAAAAACCAAGGTCGAGTTGGGCTTTCCCAGAACTGCGATTTAAAACCACTGAAATAGCGAAACTCAGGTTCGGTAGTAAAAAATGCAGCATCGATGTTTTGAGCACGTAGACGTTGTTGTAACTCGACAGTACGTTGCTCTAGTTCTGCTGATTCAAACCCTCTCTGGGGAGGTGTTAACGGCAATATACTCATATCTCTATCCTTGACTGAATAAGGGTAACTCGACGGATTAATTGAATAAAATGTCTCTTGGTAACAGAGCGATACTTGGGAAGAAAATCAGTAACGCAGACATCAATATCAAGATGAGGAAAAACGGCAGGGTTCCGCGGATCACCTCCATATAAGGACGCTCGAAAATCGCTATCGCGGTAAAGATGTCACAACCGAATGGCGGCGTGGCCGACCCAATCGCCATTTGTAGCGTTACCATCACGCCGACCAAGATCGGATCGATACCTGCGGCATCCACAATCGGCATGAAAATCGGCGTCAAGATAAGCAGAACCACCAATGAATCCACGAACATGCAGCCGACAAAGAAAGTCAGTGCGATAACAAACAGGATGAATTCAGGCGAAGCGTCTTCTAGATTGAGGGGAGCCAACAACTCTTGAGGAATTTGTTCAAACGAGATGTACCAAGAGAACGCCTGACCAACACCCACCAGCACAAAGACAACTGCAGTAATCAAACCGGTATTCAGCGCTGCATCACAGATGTCTTTTACGCCAAGTTTGCGATAGAAAATGCACTCAACGATGATCGCATACAACACCGCGAATGAGGCCGCTTCGGTTGGCGTGACAATGCCCGAATAGATACCGCCGATAATTAAAGCAGGGAAACCAAGAGGAAGAATCGCTTTCTTAATTGCTTCAATGCGTTCTGCGGTGTTGGCTTTTTCAACCAAAGTGATCGTGTCACTGTGTTTTACGCTGTAGGCATAGCTGTATAACGAGAACAGGCTCGCGAGCACTAAACCAGGGCCAATACCGGCAATGAATAATTCACCCACACTGGCGTTAGCTAAGGTGCCGTAAAGAATCAAACCGATACTCGGTGGGATAAGAAACGCGATGTCGCTGGCATTAATGATCAACGCCATCACAAAGCTGTCTTTGTAGCCTGCTTGCAGCAACTTCGGACGCATGATTTGGCCAACCGACACCACGGTCGCTTGGGTCGAACCGGAAACAGAACCAAACAAGGTACAACTGATACACGTCGTAATCGGCAAGCCACCACGCAGATGTCCAACAAACGCTTGAATCAGGCCAAGTAGGTTATAGGCTGTGTGGCCGCGCGTCATGATATCGGCCGCCAATATAAACATAGGAACCGCAATCAATGCGTTGGGTGAGATGCCCGTGACCATTTGCTGGATCAGCACTCCCGGCTCAACCTGAGAGAAATGAATCAAGCCAATTAGAGCCCCAACCGCTAGCGGCACAATCATTGGGAAGCTCAAAAACAGCAGAATCACCATCACAGAAACAAGAGTAAATGTGATGACATAGATATCTAATTCACCGGCAATAATGTCTGAGAAAAACTGTGCTACATCGCTCATTCGAACTCACCTACTTTTGTGTTTCTATTTTCAATCACGTCAAATGACACGTAGATCTCTTTGTGCAGTAAGTTCATCAAGAAACTCATGCTGTATTGCAACCCGGCAATGAAAAAACCAATCGGAATGATCGCGTATACCCAATAAACCGGGAACTGCAGGGCTGGACTTAATCGATTGATATCTTTGAGCTCTTTGACGTAGAAGAACGCATGGTAGGTGAGGAAAAACATCAACATAGCGGTTAGCAGCGCAATGATGGTTGTGAGAATTTTTTGAGCTTTTGTACTCAATGAATCGTAGACCGCGGTCATGCGAATATTTCGACCTTGGCGCACCGCATAAGCGAAGCCAATAAAGGTGACTGAGACGATTAAAAACTGATTGAGTTCTTCTGAGAAAAACAGGCTTTTGTTAAAGGCATAGCGACCAATCGCATTCGCCGTGGAATTGATCATCATCGCGAGAATGGCGGTCATGATTAAAAAGCGTTCTAGCTTTTCTGTCGCGACGCTTATTTTATGTAGCAGTTCTTTCATAACAGGCAGTGCTCCATACTTCGTTCAGTGACAGGGGTCCATTGCCACAATTTGGAGAAGGTGGGGATAAGCTACCCGCTGCCAATAAACAACGGATAGCATTCATCCTAACAACGCTTTCTATTGCGTCGCTGAAGCAGCCTTCACTTCATCTAGGATTTCTTCGAGAATGGTTTTCGCACCCTCACGTGCTTCACTTTGCTCACCAGAAGGATAAGCATTTGCTACCACGTCATAGTAAGTCGTGTGCAGCTTTTGACTGAGGACCTTGAAGCGTTCACGCTCTTCCTCGGTTAACACAACCACTTGCATGTTTGGACGCTCTTTCAAGATCTTGTCCATGTTCTCTTTGTTGATGCGGATTTGGTAGTCATACGCCGCTTGGTCTGCTGCAGTGATAGCTTTGTCGACCATCGCTTGCTTCTCTTCCGACAAGCCGTTGTACCACTTGCTGTTGGTCGAAACGGTGCTCACATAAGGTTGCTGACCCGGGAACATTAGGTAATCTTGAACCTCATGCCACTTGGCGTTGTAGATGAAGTAGATAGGGTTAACCATGCTATCGATGGTCTTAAGTTGCAGTGAACCGTACACTTCACCCCAAGAAAGAGGGGTAGGTGTTGCACCAAACGCTTTGTAGGTTTCAACAGGGATGGTTGAGGTGAAAGTACGGATCTTCTGGTTTGCAAAATCTTCAGGTGTACGGATAGGCTTGTTACCGCCCCACACCATTTCGCCTTCAGACATCATCGACAACAGCTTGAGGTTTACGCTCTCAAACTTAGGAGCCAGCTTGTTGTAGATGGTTGGGCTTTCCGTTAACACCTTATGTGTGATCGCTTCGTTAGTACCCAGTACATACGGCAAGCTCACCGCTTGTACTTCAGGAACATAGGACCCTAAGTGACCCGCGCCTACAGACACAAATTGAATCGTGCCTTTAGCAGCCAGTTCTACGATGTCGTTTTCTGTACCCAGTTGACCGTAGTAATAGATGCGAACACGGATGTCGCCATCAGATTCCTTCTTAATCACTTCCGCAAACTTTTGCGCATAGATGTCTTGAACGTCTGTTTTGTCCTCTTCTGAAGCGAACTTCCATGTTTCGGCATGAACGCCAAAAACCATGCTCAAACTTAGCAGTGCTACGCCTAATCGTTTCATCCTGTCTTTCCTTTTTATTATCCTAGTTACACGCTGATGACCTTGGTCACTTCACGCGCTTCAGTTTTGGCCGTGTCGACAATAAACTCCGTTTAAAGTCAGCCATCTTGCAGTGCCAAATGCGTCACTGCTGAATCTGTTTCTCTTCTGATTGCTTCTAATTGAGTTGTTACTTCTCATTGAGTTGCTTCTAATTCATTGTTTCTAAATAAATGTTTCTAAATTGATCGTGCTAAACGGTCGTTCACCAACTGAATCCAGTAGCTCGCGCCGAGCTTTAAGATGCCGTCGTTGAAGTCGTATTCGGGGTTATGCAATGCGCAGCCGCCGACCGATTCCGTGCCATTACCCAGCAGCACATAACAGCCCGGTTTAACGCGTAACATGCTTGAGAAATCTTCCGAAATTGTCAGTGGGTCGCAGACGTCATTAACGTTCTCTGCACCAAGCACCTTCTGCGCGGCAGCTACCGAGTATTGGGTTTGTTGCTCGCTGTTGATGGTTGGGTAGAAGGTATTGATAAACTCGAAGTCGTAAGTCGCGCCTGCTGCCTGACAAATGCCCGCCACGATTCTCTCCATGCTCTGCTTGATTCGATCGAGAGAAGATTCAGTAAAGCAGCGGCAGTCACCCTTGATAACCACTTGAGTAGGAATGACGTTAACCGTGCCATCAGTAATAAATTCGGTCGCAGAGACTACAGCGGTGTCGTGAATCGCACTCAAATTACGAGACACGATGGTCTGCAGACCAAGAATGACTTGCGAGCCAACGACAAGAGGATCGACCCCTTGATGCGGCAGAGCAGCATGTCCACCCACACCATTGATGGTGATCTCAAAGCTACTCTCACTGGCCATTAATGATCCGGGGCGAACCATCAATTCACCTTCCGCTAAGCCGGGAAAGTTATGCACGCCATACACTTCATCAATCGAGAATCGTTCAAACAAGCCATCATCAATCATCGCTTGCGCGCCACATCCGTGCTCTTCATCGGGTTGAAAAATGAAATACACCGTGCCATCGAAGGTTGAGTTCCCTGCCAATAGGTTTTGGGCTAGATAGCTTGCCGCGCCGAGCAGCATTGCGGAGTGTCCATCGTGACCACAAGCGTGCATCTTTCCATCGTGTTGTGAGCAGTGTGCGAAGTTGTTTTGTTCGTGAATATGTAGAGCATCCATATCAGCTCTCAAACCAATGCTCGCTTCACTCGATCCTGAACGAAGTATCCCAACTAATCCTGTTTTACCGATGTTACGCACCACCTCGATACCAAAGCTGTGTAACTTGTCAGCGATAAAATCGGAGGTCAGATTCACATCGAAACCACACTCAGGAAAGCGGTGTAAGTGTTGACGCCATTCCGTCATGCTTTGAATAAGCTGTGAAGACAGTTGGTCTGGTTTGATCGAGAAAGTAGACGGCATAGTAGTGATCCCAAAGTGTAATTCTTTGTCTTATTAAATATGGAGTTAGCTTGGCTGCTGAATGTAAACGCAAAGCGAGCAGCCTTAATCAAAGGTCGTTACAACGACTGCGACCTTCGGCAATTATCTGAGGATGGTTGGAGATGGTGCGCTAGTAGTGCACCAAAGCCTTTAATGGGTATGGGGTAGTTCATCAACTGAAGCGAGTGCCAAGCCAATACCTGATTGCTGCTGACAACGGGCTTATCTAATTCCGCTTCAATGGATTCAACAACGGATGCAGCACGCAATGCCGTGCAAGAGATAAACAGAAGATCCGCTTCAGGGTCACAGACTTGCAGTGCGGCGTGTTTGATGTCCATTGGATCAATGAACGTCATCGCGGTGTCATCTTCAAAGCCAAAGCCAGCGATGCTCAGCACCTCAATGCCTTGCGACTCAAAAAATGCAGCCACGTCTTGATTCACGGCTTCGGTATAAGGCGTTAATACCGAGATACGCTTCGCTTTAAAGCTGTCGAAAGCCGCTAAGGCAGCGGTCACCGGATTCGTTACCGCAGCGTTTGGGCGAGACTGATGAATGAGCTGGGTAATTCGCTCGCTGCCAATCGCTATGGTGCCGGAGGTACAAGCGTAAATCACCACATCCAATTCGGTGCCCGGTAGGATGGTATCGGCACAAGCAGCGATTCCCGGCTCCATTCTACGTAGGTTCTCTATCGTCAACGGGTTGTAGTTTCTCAGGCGACTGGTGAACGACTGCACATCGTTTGGATACAGCGCGTTTAAATCACGCTCAATATTGAAATCTGTCGCCAACGCAATCACACCGACGCGTCCTGCTGGTGCCAATTGTTCTAATTCAAACTGTAAAGTAGCGATTGCAGATTTCATACTTTCCGACTCCTTGAGCTGCCGATATCAACACTCAATAAATGTTAACAACATGTATAATATAAACTTCAAACTCTGTTAATTTGAACTTTACATTTCGTTCACAAGGTTAATAATGCACCGATAACTTTAAGGATTATCATTAAACGAATACCTTATTGTGCGGAAATTCCGCATTTTTATTGCGCTATAGTGATTTTTTTCTCTCATTCGTTGAGGGCTAATTGTTAAGGCTAAATACCTTTAACTCGATCACACACTGGTTAAAAAGAAACAATTAATTTACAAACAGATATTGGGAAGTATGGGTATGACACAGCAACCTGCATTGGTGGTCGACAGTTTCGACAAGAAGATCCTCAACATCGTACAAGACTCAAACAGAGCTACTTCAGACAAAATTGCAGAAAAGGTCGGACTCTCTCCTGCTGCTGTTCAGCGCCGTTTAAAACGCATGAGAGCGCAAGGTGTCATTCAAGCTGATGTTTCCGTTATCAACCCAAAGGCAGTAGGCCATGGAATGACGTTTATCGTTCAGGTAACGCTAGAGCGTGAGCGTGTGGATTTGATGCACAATTTCAAAAAAGAAATGAGTTCAAACCGCTCAGTACAGCAGTGTTATTACGTGACCGGCAGTTCAGATTTCATCATGATTGTCACAGCAGCAGACATGGAGGGATACGACAACTTTACTCGTGAAGCCTTCTTCGATAATGCCAATATCAAGAGCTTTCAAACCAATGTGGTGATGGATAACGTTAAGGTAGGGCTGACAATTCCAATTGATGATCAGCGCGATTGATAACTAGAGCGATTGATGACCGGATCGATTAGAAAACAAGGCGTGTCGTGAAATGCAGTCAAAAAGAGAATAAAAAAAGACGGTATGAAGAAACCTTACATACCGCCAACTTTGGGGCTTACTTTATTGTTTGTTGTTCGCTATTAGATTTTGTTGTCGATGATTTGTTGGTAGAGATCCGGGTCGGTTGCCCCTTCAGTACCAATCACTAGCACTCGACTATCTTCCGTTAAATTCAATTTTTCAGCGAAGTTCGGGTCTTGCTTAGCGATGATCGCTGCAGCAAAACCTGGGACTGCAGATTCCCCCCCTTCTATCGCTACTTCCGTTTGTTCGCCGCTTGCCAGCATACGCATCGATTGCGGAATGGCCTCTTCGCTCAGCGTCATAAAGTCATCAGCGCCATTTTGTAGAATCGTCCACGCTAAGCTTGAAACCTCACCACATGCAAGGCCTGCCATCAGCGTCTCTAAGTCGCCCGTAACCACGACAGGTTTACCCGCTTGAGCACTCTTCTGTAAGCAGTTAGCCTTTTCAGGTTCGACGATAACAAAGCGTGGACGATCAACACCCCACAGATCCCAGAAGTAACCGCAAACGGCTGAAGCTAAACCACCTACACCACCTTGCACAAAAACATGCGTTGGGATTTCACCATCAAGTTGCTCGACAATTTCAGCCAACATCACGGTATAGCCTAAAGCAACATCTTTAGGGATTTCCATGTAACCTTCGTAAGAAGTATCCGACACGATCACGCGGTTTTTCGCTCGCGCTTCTGAATCGGCCAAACGAACCGATTCATCGTAGTTACCGGTAATGCGTACTACTTCTGCGCCGAACGCTTCCATCGCTTGCTTACGCCCTTCCGATACGTCACGGTGAATGTAGATAACACAACCACAGCCAAACATTTGTGCGCCCCATGCGACCGAGCGGCCATGGTTTCCATCGGTCGCACAACTGACAACAATTTCAGCAACTTCTGATTTCCATTCCCCGTTGAGCAACTCACTGATACTCGGATTCTTCCCGTAGCGGTTGGCGATCTCAATCTGAAGCTGACGAGCAACGGCATACGCGCCGCCCAGTGCTTTAAAACTCTTTAGGCCAAAACGCTGCGATTCATCTTTGTACCAAAACTTGTTTACACCGATCTCAGCAGAGATAGCATTCAGCTCATGCAAAGGAGTAACAGAGTAGCCTGGCCATTGAGAAATATCTTTAATCGCCTGTTGTGAGTTCGCGACACTTAAAATGTCACGCTGCTCACTCGAGTATTCCAATTCAGGGCGTGCTTGAGGGTTAGCGTAGTGGGTCAGAGTGCCTGCCAGTAACTGCATAAATGATCGTCCTTATTAGTCATTCACATGCTCCTTACATCGTTAGATTATAGAAAGCTACCGATGTAAGGCTGCGGATAATAAATTCTATCGACAAAAAAGTGCCGTGATTACACATTCTTATCACTCGATCTGCGGGAATTAATTGTTACACCACGGCTAAATGCAGTATTTGTTCATCTTATGACATTGTGTAAAGCATTCGTTGTTAGAGCAGGTAAAAACCTTTACTCAACCACTGCAAAGGTAAAACTAAAAACATCAGACACAAAAAAAGGCTGGTAATGACAGAGCCAAGACCAACCTTTGCGGAGTCGTTATTGCTACGTTCTTTGACTACTCAATACGTGTAATGAAACCGTACTTATCAGAGTCTGCTTTAGTCATCCAGTGCTCACCAGCAGCAGGTGCAGAATCTAAAGTGAAGATATAGAAGTCGATCCCTTTGTCTCCCATCACCTTTTTAAAATAGGTCGCTTGCTGACGATGACTCTCATTGGTGTATGGGAATTCTTTGGCCGTTTTATCCCCATCAGCCCAACTATGCACACCCACCTGCTTATTCAGTTCAATGGCTTTGGTGGAATCTGCGCGTTGCAATATGCGTGGGTTGCCTGCAGCAAATAGATCCGTACCACCCGAGAAAACCGAACCCGTTGGGGGCACGATTGTCGTCATCTTGTTGTTATTGATCATGCGACCGGTGTACATGTTGATTTCGTCATCAGCACTGCCGCCAATATGGTTGGTGAACTTCAACGTCATCTCACTGCCTCGGTATAGCTTCACGATATCAAAAAGCTGAGAATAGGTTGATGCGCCTAGAGTGGAAGTAATGCGCTCAACAGCGCCAGTCTCGTTGAGCACATCGCGATAAAAAGCGTTGAAAGCAAATGATGTGGTGATGGTGACCTTATTACCGTTTTTGGTTTTACTCAGAATCGTAGAGCCCAGGCTCGTCACGTATTGCGACAACTCGTTTTGGTATTCAAGCTTAACAGTAAGCTTTCTAGCGCTCGTTGTCGTTTGGATTAACGTCGTATCATTGCCAATTGAACGTTGAGCCGTACCACAATCAAACGAATCATAGTAATTGCCTTCACTATAAATACCGCAGTTATCAAAGCCTACATCAGGAAAATACAGGTCAATGCTCTGACCTAAGCGACTTGCTAGCCTAACCACTTTTTGCTCATCACTGATGTCTTCAGCAAACTGAATGGTTTCATACTGCACACCATCGTAAGTTAGCTTCATTGCCTCTTGAAGCTCTTCTCGCTCTTGATACAACTTGCCTAATTTCACTGATGAGAATACGTAATCCGCCTGAGGTTTTGCTTGCGCTTTAGTCGCCGCTTTACCCGAGTTAGAGCTTGAGTTACAGCCAGCTAAAAGAACCAAAGGTAATGCCAGTAGCGTTTTTCTATAACTATTCATGTGATAATTCCCAAAAATATTTTATGGGAAAATTCTATTATTTAAAGAAGAAAACATCTGTCGTGCGAATGTATGAGAATGTATGTCTTTTTGAACATTGTTTTTTATTTTCGCACAAATTCAAAATCATCATTGAACTGGCGTGGAAAGTGTTTAATCATTCATGTCAGGTATTTTACGTAAAGCATGCAAACTGGAGATGCCACAATAGCTAACCACTAGATAAGGCTCCCTCACGTAATCTTAATGATTGAAACGCACGACAAGGCTGATAATGGAATGACAAAACCTAAAATGATCATCGTGGAAGACGATTTGAAACTTCAGAAAATGTTGCAGGACTACTTTGTCGCGCAAGATTTTGATGTCTCGGTATTGGACGATGGCAGTGATGCCGCACAGACCATCCTCGCGGAGCAACCTGACATCGTACTACTAGATTTGATGCTTCCTGTAACTGATGGACTTACAATCTGCCGACAGACGCGTACGCACTATAAAGGTAAAATCTTGATGCTCACCGCTAGCGATGACGACTTTGATCACGTCGCTGGTTTAGAGACAGGGGCTGATGACTATGTCACCAAGCCAATCAAACCAAGAGTTCTGCTGGCCAGAGTTCGTTCGCTATTACGCCGCCAAGACGCCAATACGGCTTCAGTCGATGACTCAGACAACCTTCAGTTTGATCAACTCGTTCTGAAAAACACCTATAAGAAGTGTGAACTTTCAGGTGCCGTTTTATCACTCACTGACAGTGAATTTGACCTACTTTGGTTATTGGCAAGCAACCCAGATACGCCGTTATCTCGTGACTACTTGACGCAAACATTGCGCGGGATTGAGTACGACGGAATAGACCGCACAATAGATAACAAAGTCGTGCGTCTAAGAAAGATATTGGGCGACGACCACACACCAGCAGAGAAAATTCAGACCATTCGCGGTAAAGGCTACTTGTTTGTTTCAACCGCCTGGCATTAACTTCGCTCACTACGAGCGTAATGAAAGAGAGCGATTATGCGACGTATCTTTTTGGAGTCCCTATTAGGGCTGTTAGTTTGCTTCATGAGCGGCATTGTCGCTTACGAAATCTGTGTCTATCAGCTCAATACTGACTACGAATATGTTCTGCAAGATTATGAAGCGACAGCCCACCAGCAACTCATAGAAAACATCGCTAAAAATCAGGGGCTTGAAGCGGCTCAACAAGCCATGAACCAGTTTGTCGAAACCACTCGCAATAAACTGGTGACGTTCAACCCAAAAGATGAAATACCAAGCCCTGTTTCAGAGTTCTTCAGTACCAACCCAAATACCTTTATCTTTCATGATGATGAGCGCGATCTATGGTTTCGCTTAGCAAGCAGTGACAATACCTATCATTACCTACCCAACAGTGAAGCGTTCGTTAGGCAAAAAATAGAATTGGAAGATGACCTCATTTGGTTGTTCTTCCTAGCAAGCTTTATCTTATATGGCGTATGCCACCTATTTATCATCTTCCGCCGAGTTAAGAAGCTTGAATCGGCGACGCTAGCTTTTGCAGAAGGGGATCTCTCTTCGCGAGCAGAGACCTCAAGCGGCATTGCAATCGGCTCACTCAATAAGTCTTTCAACCTAATGGCCGACCGCATTCACCGCTTGATTGAGAGCAATCGCTCACTCACTAATGCCGTCGCTCATGAGCTGCGCACGCCAATATTCCGTATCCAATGGCAAGCTGAAATGCTTAAAGACACGCCGCTCAACGAATCTCAACAAGAGACTGTAGAGAGCATTGTTGAAGATACCGAAGAGATGGAGAAGATGGTCGATGAGCTATTGTGTTACGCCAAACTGGATAGCTGTGACCTCGAAAATCTACAACAACCATTAGAGATAAGAGACCTTCTCGAACACGCGATGACGCGTTGGAACAAGGATACTCAGCTCAACATCGACCTATCACTGCCAGAGCAACCTAGCTCGATAGTGGCGGATGAAATACTGCTGAACCGCGCCCTAGATAACCTTGTCCGTAACGCCATGAAATTCGCACGCTCTCAAGTGTTGATTGAAGCCAGCGTGCATCAAGAACAACTACAGATTGCAGTACATGATGATGGTGATGGTGTGGCTCAAGAGCATCAGGCTCGCCTGTTTGAACCGTTTTACGTTGGCGACAAAGCGCGTAACAAAGCCAAGAGCGGCCATGGTTTAGGGCTATCTATCGTCGAGAAGATCTGTGCTCAACACAACGCAACCGTGGAAGTGGGTCAGAGCCAAGCCTTAAAGGGTGCGGTATTCACCATAACCATTCAGCTATGTAATGATTCAACTGACAAACCCATACAGTAACTACAAAACACCTCTGGAATAATGTTCAACATCGGTCGGGAGATGCTGTCTCCCATGAACTTATTGAATCTAGATAATCATGACACTGCCTTTGTGGCTTGCCATCTCGATTCCAATCATTCTTAAGGTATTTTTATGAAAAAGTTATTAGTTGTTTTAGGCATTGTTTCTCTAGCAGGTTGTTCGGGTATCAGCCACAACGAAGAAGTTTACACAGCGCACGCTGAGAGCTTCAACATCGTCGGTTTCCAAGTTCCTGGTAACACACAAGATCGTGCAATGGAATTAGTACCTGAAGGCGCTACGGTTGAGACTATTCGCTCTACAAACTCTGACACAAGCTCTGTTCTGGGTATCATCAACCGTATTATCGGTATCGACTACGTTCAAGTTGGCGGTAAGAAGCAGTAATTCGTTAAAAAACAATAGCTCGTTAAAAAGCAGTAATTTTCTAAAGCTTGCATGCCTTTAAACGCTAGCCTGTACAAACTAAGTTCATCTAAGCCAGTGACCTCGTCACTGGCTTTTTTCATCCAGCCGTTTTTGTGCTCTGTGCCAAATAAGTTCTTAATTACCCTGCCCTCATATAAGTAATAATTCTAAAAATAAGCCCAAAAACCTTCAATTTCTTATCAAAATGGCCCTTAAATTCGCTTAATTACCTTCCGCTTAAACTGACACGCCCAAATCGTTGATCCTTCTATCAGCCCAAAATCCGTTAATTGAGGCACAGATCAATTTACCCAGAAACCTTAATTTCCATAAAAAAAAAACACTTAATAAAAGTGTCATGATTTTATAAATAAAACCTATGAGTGCGTTCAAAAATAAACAGAAACGATAACTATCTGTAAATACGAGAAATATAAGTTTCATGAATAAAAGAGATCATTGCCATGCTACTAATTAATCAGATCGAATGATGTAAATTCGTTGTGATAATTTTGTTACGTTTTCATGGATTTTACATGGAAAGAGAAAATAACAATGAAAATGAAAAAGCGTTTAGTTGCCGTTGCTATAGCGAGTGCTGTGTCTTTGTCAGTGCATGCAAGTGAATCCGTTAACATCGATCAGCCAATCAACTTTACTAGCTTTTCTGGGTTGAACACTCAGTTAGGTGTCAGTAACGCCTCTAGCTTTAAGATGGTGAAGGAAGTTAACCTCAAAAAGCGTGGTATCTACAAAGTTAAGATCCAACAGAACATCTGGGGAACACCCGTTTGGGGGCATTACCTAAACGCCACTCAAAGTGTACAAGGTGGTGCGCTTAAATCGGTTCAAGGCAGCTACCTTAAAACGACGACCCTAGAGCGCTCTTTTGTTAAGCCATCAATCAACAGCTCCCAAGCCGTTGAGCTTGCGAGTAAAGATCTCAAGGTTCAGGGCTTAACCAGCAAATCTCTAGACAACGTACAACATGAGCTGTTTATTTATCAGGGCACATCTAACCAAGGAGCCGATAAACAAGGCATTGGTACACAAGGTGCAGATAAAACACGCCTAGTCTACGTTATCTCTTATCTCGTTGAAGGCAGCGAACAGCCGACTCGACCATTCACCATGCTAGACGCGCATACCGGCGAAGTTATCGACCGTTGGGAAGGTATTGCTCACGCACAGATCGGTACAGGCCCTGGTGGTAACGAAAAAACAGGCATGTATGAGTACGGTACCGACTACCACTACCTTGATGTGGTAGAAAACGGCACAGAGTGTGTGATGGAATCGGAAAATGTTGTCACCGTTGATCTAAATGGCGCGACAGACGGCGACACCACTTACAGCTACGAATGTCCTCGTAACGAACATAAAGAAGTGAACGGAGCCTTCTCTCCACTCAACGATGCGCACTACTTCGGTAACATTGTGTTCGACATGTATAAGAACTGGTTCGACACAGCGCCACTCTCTTTCAAACTCATGATGCGTGTTCACTACGGTAACAACTACGAGAACGCATTCTGGGATGGCAAGGCAATGACATTCGGAGATGGTGAAAGCTTCTTCTATCCACTTGTTAGCCTTGACGTGTCAGCGCATGAAGTGAGCCACGGTTTCACAGAACAAAACTCAGGTTTGATTTACGCGAATCAATCCGGTGGTATGAACGAAGCTTTCTCTGATATGGCAGGTGAAGCGGCAGAATACTACATGAAAGGCACCAACGACTGGATGGTCGGCCGTAATATCTTTAAAGGCGACGGCGCTCTGCGTTACATGGACGATCCATCACGAGATGGTTCTTCAATCAACAACGCATCTGAATACTACGATGGCTTAAACGTGCACTACAGCTCAGGTGTGTTCAATAAAGCCTTCTACCACCTTGCAACCACACAAGGCTGGGATACTAAAAAAGCGTTCGAGCTTTTCGTGCTATCTAACCAAATTTACTGGTCGGAAAACAGTGACTTCTGGCAGGGTGCTTGTGGCGTGAAAAACTCAGCCAACGACCTTGGCTACAATGCCGATGACGTTGTTTCTGCGTTCGCTCTTGTAGGTGTTACCCCATGTGCAGAGCCACCACTGCCGCCAGAACCGGAATACCAACGCCTTGAGAATGGTGTTGAAGCCGCAGTTGCTGGTGAAACAGGCTCAAAAACTTACTTCGATATCGAAGTACCAGAAGGCCAAGACAAGCTGACGATTGATCTTGCTGTGTCTACGGGTGACCCAGATATGTATGTCGGCCTAGATTACGCACCAAGCCCGCAAGAGAACATCTGTAAGAGTGAAAGCGTGACTGACGAAGTGTGTGTGATTGAGAACCCAACCTCAGGTCGCTACACAGTGAACATTCTAGGCTACTCAGATTACACAGGTGCAAATCTAAAAGCATCGTACGAATCAGGTAACGCTAACGTACCGCCAGTTTCTTCTTTTGAGCACACCATTGTCGGCAAAGAAGTAGAGCTGCGCAGCACAAGTACGGATAGCGATGGCCAAATCGTTTCTTACCAATGGAACCTAGGCGATGGCAACACACAAACCGGTGAAGTGACTCGTTATACCTATGCTGAAGCTGGCGACTACGTGGTTACCCTAACCGTGACTGACGATGCAGGTGTTGCGACATCAACAAGCAAGTCGATCACGATTGAAGGTGACTCAGCAGAAGGCTTCCCACTAAAACTGAAGTTTGGTAACAAAAACCCGAATGGCAAAGCTCGCGTTAAGCTGGCATGGGATTACGACACCAATGACTACTTCGTGATTAAGCGTAATGGCAAGAATGTTGGTGCGACAGACTTTAACTCATACGTCGACAAGTTCCGTCACAACGGCACAGTGGATGTGGAGTACCAAGTGTGTACCTCAAGCGATATCTGTTCAGAAACCAAGCACTACCGTTTCATTAAAACACAATAATCGATAGTAAATTCAGGGCTCCGAAAGGGGCCCTTTTCGCGGTTATCTGTTCAGAAATGAAACATCTACACAAAAACATCCACGTATTACACAAAAATCACCCCCATCAACATAACAATACTCATCATAAAAAGGACGACAAATGGCTATTCAAAAAAGCATGCTAGCTTTGGCTGTACTCGGAGGTTCTTTAGCCTTAATCAACAGTACTTCGGCTTACGCATCCCTAGGCATCACACCACCAGCGAACGAAGAAGTTTGGATCACCACCGATGCTGACGCACAGCATATAATGACTCAGCATGGTGCAACGGTTTATCCAAGCGTGACTGGAAACAAGCATTCCATCGTCGCGAAAATCAACCAAAAAGAGCTGGCGAAACTATCCAGCCACATGCATGAAGAAACTCACCGTTGTGGTGGCTACATGGTGCACGAAGACAAAGCAAGCGCACTCAAAGCCGCAGCGATGCCACTGACAATGAACACCTTCGAAAAGCCGGTGATCAGCCATCAAGACACGGTGAATGACCTACTCGCTCAGGTCGAGCCGAACAACATGGTCACGACCATTGAAAATCTAACCAACTTCACCAACCGTTTTTATACTACTTCTACTGGTGTCGCTGCTTCAGATTGGCTTTTAGAGCGTTGGGAAACCGAGATTAAAGATGTACCGTACGCATCTGCACGCCAGATCACGCATGCCGAATATCCACAAAAATCCGTTGAAGTGACACTGCTTGGCGCTAAATATCCTGAAGAGATCGTCGTTGTTGGTGGACACCTTGATTCGACCGTTGGATCTTGGACAAGCGAAGGCACCATCTCACCGGGAGCCGATGATGATGCGTCTGGCATTGCAACGGTAACAGAGTCGCTTCGCCTGATGATCGCCAGTGGCATTCAGCCAGACAAAACCATTAAGTTCTATGGCTATGCTGCAGAAGAGGTAGGGCTGCGCGGCTCACAAGATGTCGCCAACGCTTTAAGAGATGAGCAAGCAAACGTTATATCAGTACTGCAATTAGACATGACCAACTACAACGGTTCAGCGCACGATATTACCTTCATCACAGACTATACCGACAGCAACTTAACCGCCTACTTGGGCGAGCTGATCGACACTTACGCTAGTGAGATCAGTTACGGTTTCGATGATTGTGGCTATGCCTGTTCTGACCACGCCTCTTGGCACAATGTTGGCTACCCAGCGGCCATGCCATTCGAGAGCATGTTCAATGATTACAACCCAAGTATTCATACCCAACACGATACGCTTGAGAACTCCGATCCTACGGCGACACACGCGACCAAGTTCGCCAAACTAGCCATTGCTTACCTTGTCGAAACCAGCCTTGATTCGCCCGTTGCAGGGCCAACAGAGCTTCAATATGACGTCCCTGTAGAAGGGCTATCCGCTGGTTACGGTGAAGAGCAATTCTTTACCGTAACAACGGAGTACTCTGGTCAGTTAACCGTAACCATAACAGGCCCTAGTAGTGGCGATGCCGACCTTTACGTGAAACACAATGGCACCGTATCGAAAGCAAGCTACGATTGTCGTCCATACCAGAACAACAGGGCTTTGTTGCGTAATTCA
>NZ_MCZK01000120.1 GCF_002875945.1 Vibrio lentus | reverse complement strand
TAAGCGGTGTTTCTGATAGAAAAGTCGTGGATTTACCATAATAGGAATAATAAACACCCGTTTTTGAGAGGTTGAACATCATTTTTCTTTGGTCTAGATGTGAAGCTGAATTTTAAGCATAGAGTCATCTTAGACGTTGCTCATGGAAAGAATAAACAAGGAGCTTTAGCGACCTCATCTATTGGCTTGTCAAAGCCTCAAGTGTCTATGTGACTGTTCTTCAAGTTGGGGCTTACTACAAAGTGACGTTTAGTAAGTTTTTACAAAGAGCCTCGCAGTTATCGAGCGTCTATTTTCTTCGGCTGACCAAACCGCATGGGGCTAACTACTGTGGTGCAGTTCCAATACCATGAGCTAAAACTCGTTTCATCTCGTCACCAGTTCGTGATTACTTTAAGAGGAGGCTATCAGCTTCGCTTTAAAGTATGTCGGTCAAGTGAGTCATCAATACACCGTCTTAAAGTGCTGCGCTGGCTTAGAAGTGTTTTCTGTCGTTGGATGGTATCCAGTGGGTAGTGACAAGGCTAGCCCACCTGTACTAGAATGATAGCGTCAACTGAGCATTCTTAGTACAGCTTCTAAGCTAATACTAGATTACTTCGTCAAAGGGGATGATCGCAAGGTCATCCCCTTTTTCGTGTCTGTAATTTAAGGGCAATTGAACATAATAGGAATAATAAACACTACTTTTGTGAGAACAGTTGAATGGGGGAAGTGCTATTATGGTTATTACCACTAATAGACAGTGTTTTTTATGACAACAAATAGAAATTTTTCAAGTAAGAGCAATTTAATTTCAACGACGGACACTCAAAGCTATATCACATCTGCAA
>NZ_MCZK01000119.1 GCF_002875945.1 Vibrio lentus | reverse complement strand
CTAAGCGGAGAAGAGCCGCGCGATTAATCCGCAAAGCAATAATGACATAACCCATGGGCCAATCATTTCTGCAAGCCAAGAACCGCTAAACAACGCATACCGGCTCAACCAATATTGGCTCAATGCCGCGCCTAACGCAGCGACTTGTGCAACCGCCAGATCGATAAAGATAATCTGGCGCTTGAGAACTTGCTCCCCAAGTACAATGTTACCGATTAATGCAATTAATCCACACAACACAGCAGGTGCCAGCCAGCTATATTCCATCAACATCACGATCTCTGAGACGTATCTGAATCTACCAAGGCATCCAACAGCTCATCAATCACTTGATCGTACATCTCATCTAAGCTTTGTCCTTCAGAAACCGTAAGAGGTAACTTAATCATAGGCTTACCGGTTTGTTGGTTAAACCAATTAGCTGGACGCTGATCTTGATGTGATGAATACACAATCGCTTCAAACGAGGCAGAGTCTAATTTCGTCAGTGACTGAAGGTGTGATGTAGTTGGTGATATCCCCGGTTTAGGTTCTAAGTCAGCCACCTGTTCCATCTCTAGCCAATCAAATAGATAACGGTAGGTAGCATGGTAACCAACCACCTTCTTTCCTTGTAATGGTTCAACCTTGCTTTCCCAATCCGCAAGCTTTTGACGCCAATGAGCTCGAAACTTCATGCCACTTCGCATATAAGTATGCGCATTCTCGGGATCGATGGCTTGCAGGCGTTTAGTTACTTCTCTGGAAATAGGAATTATGTCGTTAGCAGCAAAATGTACGTGAGGGTTACCGTGTGCATGAATATCGCCCATACTCCGATCAACATGATCATGAGTATCTAACATTCGTACAAAGTCACTCGCGTACAGCATGCTCGATGCGTTATTTTGTACTGCGGGGTTACCACTTCGTATTTGCAACATCGGCAACCAACCCACTTCCAACTCAGCACCAGAACACATCGCCAAATCGGCTTGTCGCATCTTAGCAATCAGTGAAGGTCGAGCTTGCACATAATGAGGGTCTTGCTTCGCAGTGGTGGCTGAGTAAATATTAGCGTCAGGAGCGTGGCTATGTATCAGTGCCTTCCACTCTGGCTCACAGACGAAGATATTCAACGCCATCGCAGGCGAAGATACCATTATAGATGAGGATACAACGGCAACACCTGTTGCCATTGTTAGGAGTGAATTCCTAGAAAGCATGAGCACCATGTGCTCCAAAGGTCATTACGTATTGTAAAGTGAAGACATCATCAGTCTCTTTACTTTGATTTTCGACGCGAGAGTATTGTGCTCTAACTGTGCCAAAATGAGACGAATCCCAAGCGACCATTACGTCCGCTTCTTTGTCGTTCATTGCAGTAAAGTGCATGTGGTCTCCGTGTGCATGGCCATCGTAGCTTTCCGCTTCACCGTAACGTAGGCCTGCTGACCAACTAGGGCTGAATCGGTAGACACCCGATACATAGTAGCCTGCTAGCGTATCTGGTGATTCCGCGTCATTTTTGAATTTGTCATCGACGATGCCATCTAACAACATGTATTCAGCGGCGAGCGTGAAGTTTTGGTATTTGTAGTTACCGTTTGGAGCCCACTTCCATACAAAGTCAGCACCGTATAAGTTTGAGCCCGTTACCGCCGCGCCGTGGCTATGATCGTGGTCATGGTCATGCCCGTGATCATGATCTCCAAACTCACGAACTTTACCATTTTCATTGCGTAAGTAGCTCAAACCAAACTGCCAGCTTGATGACTCTGAAAAGTCGTCACCCAGTTTAAGAGTTGTAGTGTAAACACCCACATCTGATGCATCATCAACTGACGACATCTTGCTGCCGCTTAAGGCTTCAACACCAAACTTCACATACAGATCCGTAGGAAGAACGATGTTTGCACGAACACCATCATCGTAATAATGCGAACCCAAGAAAGTACGGTAAGCAGCAGGACGCTCGACAAAGCTATCGGTATGCATGTGTTGGTTATTCAGGTAACCAAAATCAGACAAGAAACGTCCGCCTCGAATGCTTAAACCATAAGGCATCGTCAGTGTTTCAATGAAAGCTTCTTCTAATAACAACTCCGTTTCATCATCATGAGTTTCAATTACCGTCGTTAACGATCCATAAAACTTATCATCAATATTCGCGGACATATTAAGTTCAGTATGACCTAGACCGAAACCTTCCTCTCTTTCAGAGTTATTGCGTTGTCCATCTTGATAATAACCATCAAGAACAACACCAATCTGAGGATTCGACAGCGTGTCGGCAAAAACAGGGGAGACAAGAATGCTACCAACCGCCAGAGAAACCAATTTCTTATTCACAACTTCTTCCTTTTTATAAGTACATAACCAACCAACTAAAGTTATGTTATAACATAACAATAATTTGTTAATCGTTGAAATGTAACAAAGTATTAGAAAGCAAAACAACCAGACGGGAAAAACAGGTTAAGGCCTAATTAATCAACAACTTAAGATAATTCAAATCAGAGGTATTGGTTAGAAATTGAGAACGATCGGAGAGGATACTTGTAGAAAAACGGATTAGAGAACGGACAAACGGAAATACAAAAACGAGCAGATTGAAAACTAGAGTCTGTTACCCGAACGAATCGAAAACAAACTCTAGTGATGTGTTATCTAGTAATGCTTTAAGTCACCAAAGGCTTAACTTTAAGTTACTACAGGCTTAGCTTTAAGTTACTAAGGGCGTAGCTTTAACACACGATCGATATCTTCTGCGCTGTGGCGCTCGGGTACTTGCTCCCACTCTTCGCCAAATGAACGGTTCACTACTCGGCCGCGCTGAAAACCTTCACGAGCTTCAAGTTGCTTCGCCCAACGAACAACATTGGTGTAAGACTCCACTTGTAAGAACTCTGCAGCGTCGTAAATTTTGCCAAGCACTAAGTTGCCGTACCAAGGCCAAATCGCGATATCTGCAATAGACAGCTCTTCGCCCGCAACGAAAGTGCTGTTCGCTAACTGTTTGTCTAACACGTCTAGTTGGCGCTTCGCTTCCATCGCAAAACGGTTAATTGGGTATTCTTGCTTTTCATCAGCGTAAGCGTAGAAGTGACCAAAACCACCACCAAGGAAAGGTGCCGAGCCTTGCGCCCAGAATAACCAGTTAATGGTTTGCGTTCTTGCCGCCCCTTCTTTCGGTAAGAAGTGACCAAATTTTTCAGCCAGATGCATCAAAATAGACGCAGATTCAAAGACATTTACATCTTCATCGCCAGACTTATCAACAAGCGCTGGAATCTTCGAGTTTGGGTTTACATCAACAAAGCCAGATGAGAATTGATCCGACTCACCAATATTGATCAAGTACGCATCATATTCAGCTTCTTTAACACCTAGTGCTAATAGCTCTTCCAGAAGAATAGTCACCTTCTGGCCATTAGGTGTTCCAAGAGAATACAGCTGTAAAGCATGCTCACCAACGGCAAGATCTTTATCAAACCGAGCGCCAGATTCAGGACTGTTGATATTCGCCCATTTGTTTCCACCATCGGTATCGTTAACCCAAACTTTTGGCGGAGTGTATTGTTCTGACATGATATTTCCTTATTAATATGGGGTAGCTTTAACTGATATTAGGTCACCGACTCCGAGTTAAAACCCCTGAATACGATTTATTTTCAAACTGTTAAGCATGGCTTATTCCAGAAAGACATAACCTGCGTGAAGAGGTTGATTACGTAAAAGACAAGTGATCGCTCAAGCCCCCAATTTAAGTTGGTTAGTGCAACGCATGATTTAGCGACGACATTCCTACAGCTTCAAGAAAGCTGTGATAAAATCGGAGGATTACAATTGATAAGGATTTGGCAATGTCTTCTGATTACACAGGCTCGAGTGCAGCGTACGCTCGCCAAGAGAAAGGCTACCGCGAAAAAGCACTAAAACTGTACCCATGGGTTTGTGGTAAGTGCGCGCGTGAGTTTGTTTACTCGAACTTAAGAGAGCTGACCGTTCACCACGTCGATCACGACCATACAAACAACCCTGAAGACGGAAGTAACTGGGAACTATTGTGCCTGTACTGTCACGATCATGAACACTCAAAATACACAGACCATGACCGTTACGGCGTTGATGCTAAAGCTCGTTTAGACGACCACCAATCAGCGACGCACAACCCTTTCGCCGATCTTGCGAAGTTGATGAAGAAGTAAACGCTTCCTTCTTTGTAAAACGAGTCGTTCGAATAATAAGAAACCCCAGTATGTCACCATACTGGGGTTTCTTTTATCTGCCGTCATAACCAAAGATAGAGTTCAGGTAGGTAGGATCAAAAAGAGCCTTCCGAAGAAAGCTCTTTTTAGAATTCTGTATTAGTACTGCAATTAAGCGGCTGCTTCCTTGCGAGAATCTTCTACCTGCTTAGCACGTTTTTTTAGAATCAACTTATCGCGGTATGTAAACCAAACGTAAGACACAACCACTAAGAAGAACAGGTATGACAATGAGAAAATGAACGGCGATTGAATAATATCGTTCGAGATACCCCAAGAAACACCGACAACCGTCACTGCAATTTTAGCGAAAAAGCCACACATCAATAGCATTAAAGCCAACTGTGGGAAACGCGTGCTACGGAAAGCTAACCAATAGCAACTACCCACTGCCAATGCAGCAATATAGAAGCCAAACAAGAAAGAGTGGATATGGTCAGCTGCCGCTAAACCACCAGAAATTGACATCAATAGAATTAAAAACAGTTTCATAATACTCGCCTCGCCATAAGTTGGAAACGCATCCTTTCAAATTTGGAATCTCAGTTTGCGTACTATTTTCCCACTTTTTCTCAACAACACAACCCCTTCAATCGAACAAAATGTAAGCAAAAGTGCCACCAAAAACCACCATTAACAACTGGTTAACATTTTGTTTTTCATAAAACTCCGTTACTCCTTGTCTCATATGGACAAAGCTCGATTTTGATTTATTTTGTTACACAAAATTAACCTTAGAAAATATTTAAAATAATTCGTAACTCTGTGATATCCGCACGGAATACGTGGCCATTCAGAAATACTTATCGAAGAATCCCTTAAAAAATAAGCCCGTCACGTGAAAAAGAACAAAATAGAAAGGTATTAAACACAATTGCAAAACCAATAAAAAACAACCCATTAACAAGTTTGAGTTTATTTACCAAAAATGGAAAAAGAGATTCCAATCACATTTTTATTGGTTATAATCCGCGCTCTTTTGCGCTGTCTGTTGATAAACGCAAACTAATTTTGAAGAAACAATCACAATAACCCGTCTTTAGTTAAGTGGCTCACCACTGACCAACGACAAAACTGAGAATAAAAATGAGCAAGATTGATAAAGCATCACGTATCCTGCTAGCAGGCTTCTGTATCAACCTTTGTCTTGGCATCCTGTATGCTTGGAGTGTATTTAACAAGGCGCTAGTCACTGAAGCTGGTTGGAGTGCTGCTGAAGCATCTTCACCTTACGCTATTGCAACTATCACATTCTCTGTTTGTCTTCTTGTTGCAGGCATCCTACAAGACCGTATGGGTCCACGTAAGATCCTTATCTTAGGTACAGCGCTTACTGGCCTTGGTATGATTGCTTCTGGTTTCGCTACCACTCCTATGATGCTAAACCTAACGTTTGGTGTGATGACAGGTGCTGGTATCGGCTTCGGTTACGCATGTCTTTCTCCATCAGCAATGAAATGGTTCCATTCTTCTAAGAAAGGTATGGTTAACGGCCTAATCGCTGCAGGCTTCGGTCTTGCTGCTATTTACCTAGCACCACTAACTTCTGCGCTTATCGATAGCATGGGTATCCAAACAAGCTTTATGATTCTTGGTGTTGGTGTACTTGCAATTGCAGTACCTCTAGCAGCAACGATCAACAACCCACCAGCGGATTACACGCCAGCTGAGCCTAAAGTAAAAGAAGGCCAAGCACCTAAAGCGGTTAAGAAGACTGAAGACCTAACTTGGAAAGTAATGCTGAAGACTCCTCAGTTCTACTCTCTATGGATCATGTACGCATTTGCTGCTTCTGTTGGTCTTATGATCATCGGTAACATCACTACGATTGCTAGCGTTCAAGCGAACCTACCAAACGCAGTTTACCTAGCGTCTATCCTTGCTGTATTCAACTCAGGCGGCCGTGTTGCTGCGGGTATGCTTGCAGATAAAATCGGTGGCGTACGTACTCTACTTCTAGCGTTCATCCTTCAAGGCGCGAACATGGCTCTATTCGCTACGTTCAACTCTGAATTCACGCTAATCATCGGTACGGCTATCGCAGCTGTTGGTTACGGTACGCTTCTAGCAGTATTCCCAACACTTACTGCTGAGTTCTACGGCCTGAAAAACTACGGTACTAACTACGGCGTGCTTTACACGGCATGGGGTATCGGCGGTGCTATCGGCGCAGCGGTTGTTGGTTACTCAATGACAAACGGCGAAGGTTACGGCCTAGCTTACACAATCTCTGCAGCTATGATGGCAGTGTGTATTGTTCTAGCAATCATCACTAAGCCTATCTCTGAAGCTAAAGTGTCTGAACTAAAAGCATCTCAAGCTTAATCGTCAGAAAAGATTGAATTTGTTACTGAAGAGCTTAACCTTAGGGTTAGGCTCTTTTTGTATCAAGCGACTAACCCATTGACGATAGAAACCAATCCTCAGCTCTCCCCTACTTATTATCTCGACAACTTCAATCGACTGATTGAACACGCTCAAACGCTCTACCCCGATCTTCTGAGTGATGATGAATGCCGTTGGTTGTCTAAATACAAACGTCTTTCAGTTGCAAGCCAGTGTCTAATGGTTCGTTTGCTTTCTCGCAAGGGCTGTTGGTTTCGAAGTGATAAACTCAGTTATGTTGAGATTCCAGATCTAAAAAGCGCCCTGCAAGAGCTAAACGCGTCGAGCTTCATTACGTTAAGTCACCCAACTGAACCACATAACCTCGTCATCAGTCAGCTCGAATTAGGATTGCATCTACTCACTAAACCAGAGCTGTTGAGCGCATTCCCATCTCTTAAGAACAATAAGACGGCAAAGAAAGACGAACTCTTGGCTTTGCTCGATCACCAACCTTTTGATCAGTTCCAAAACTTGTCGTTCGATTGTATTTACGTTGTTGAATCTGAAGTTATTGATGTGTTGCTGCTGATCTTCTTCGCCAACACTTATCAAGATCTAAGCCAATTCGTTCTTAGCGATCTTGGAATCAACACCTTCGAAAACTACCCGTTAAGCAAACAGCGCCGTTTCTTCACCTCTAGAGAACAGCTCAATCAATTGCTTCAGATGCGTGATATTCAACGCCAATATTCTGAGGGTGATCGTAAAGACCCAGAGTTTCTTGAACTCCTTTTACAATCAATACCCGCAGAATCTGAGCACAGGAGTATAGCCAGAAAACGATCGCGTTTGATCAACGATATCGCTCGCGATCTAGAAAGGCTCAACCAAAACGACCAAGCTATCTTTTGGTTCAAACAATCTGTACTTCCTCCGAGCAGAGAACGACTTGCACGCATCTATGACAAACAAGATGAGTTAGACTTGATGTGTGACATTGTCACGCAAATGAAAGCGAATCCATCGGATGTATCAGAGTTAGAGGTCGCCGCTAAGCTTGATCAGAGGCTATTTCGCAAGCAAATGTTATCTACAAAGAAAGGCCACAAAGTGCCACGCGCTTCAAAACCAAGTTGTACGCAGATAAAACTGGAGTTAGACCTAAGCCAAATGCGAGTCGAACTTGCGGTAAAGCAACACTTTGAAAGCCAAGGTTGGGATGTCTACTTCTCAGAAAACAGTTTTCTATGTGGCTTGTTTGGTTTGGCTTTCTGGGAGGTGATTTTCGCAGATGTTGAAGGCGCGTTTATCAACCGTTACCAACATCGACCGCTGGATCTGTACCACTCAGATTTCGTAGACAAACGAGCAGAGCAGATCGAAGCCGTTTTCCAAACCCTATACAAACACGGGCTCAACCAATTGCTTGATATCTACGACCAAAAAAACGGTATCGCTAATCCCTTCGTTCATTGGAGTCATTTCCCTAAGTCGCTCATCGAACATAGTTTGAATTCAATTCCAAATGCACTAGTTGTCGACCTCCTCAAGGTGATATTGAGTGACCTAAAACTATTCCGAACCGGGATGCCGGATTTGATTGCGTTCAAGAACGATGAATTTCATTGGATTGAAGTCAAAGGGCCAGGAGATAAATTGCAAGATAACCAGTGGCGATGGATCAAAGAATTTGAACGATTGTCTGTCCCTTTCTCGGTTTGCTACGTCAATCAATAGCCTTGGCTAAGCTTTCTATATCCTGATCTGAGTAAAGGGTTCACGCAACCAGTCACACCGTCCTATCAATATCTTGTCTACAAAATTGTTAGAACATGAGCATTTTCAATCATTTTCGATATAATTATAGAAAATACCTAATATTTAAATACGTATGAATTTGAAAAAACTCTTCATTTTAGCTTTAGTTAGCGTCTTCTCAGGTTGTGCCGTGTACGCGGGCTTAAACTTTGACGAGCTGTTTGGTAAGCCACAAGTACGTGATCGCCAAGCGCCGATTCTTTCAGCTCAAGCTCAGCACTTCATTAATGAAGTAAAGCCCATCATTGATAACCGATGTGTGGTTTGTCACGCCTGCTACGACGCGCCCTGCCAGTTAAAGATGTCTTCTGTGGAAGGAATCGACCGTGGTGCAAGCAAGGTACTAGTTTACCAAGGCACACGTTTGACGGCTTCTGCCCCAACTCGCCTATTTGAAGATGCGATAACCACACAAGAATGGCGTGAAGCTGACTTTCATCCGGTACTCAACGAGCGAATTCAAACTCCCACGGCTAACCTCGATGCGGGTCTTGTCTCTCGAATGTTGATTCAGAAAGAGAACCACCCTCTTCCCGATCAAACTCAGCTCGAAGGTTTCGATTTTTCAACCGACCGCGACCAACAGTGCCCGACCATCGAAGAGTATGCTCAATATGAAAGAGACTATCCGACTTGGGGAATGCCTTATGGGATGCCTAATTTGGACAAAACGGAGTACGCGACATTGATGAGTTGGTTGGAAAATGGCGCGCTCATGAATGACCACATCCCACTCAATGAAAGTGAACAAGAGCTGGTCACTATCTATGAAGATCTTCTCAATAAAAGCGACCTTAAAAGCCAACTTTCAGCTCGTTACATCTACGAGCACCTGTTTTTGTCGCATGTCTATTTCTCAGAATTAGAGCAACCGATACGTTTCTTTTCAATCGTTCGCTCAGCAACTCCTCCAGGTCAAGCCGTAGAACGTATCAGCACCCGTCGCCCTTACAGCGACCCAAAGGTTGACCGTGTTTACTACCGACTCATTCCCGAACAAGGCACAATTGTCGACAAGACACACATGCCATTTGCTCTAAACAAAGAACGACTACAGAAATGGAAAACGTGGTTTGTTGATGCAGATTATGAAGTAAAACAGCTGCCTAGCTACAAGATTGATGTCGCCGCGAACCCAATGACCTCATTTGAAGCCCTACCGGTGAATTCCCGCTTTAACTTCATGCTGGATAACGCACAGAACACCATCATGGCCTATATCAAAGGACCGGTGTGTCGTGGTCAACTTGCCTTGAACGTGATTAACGACCGTTTTTGGGTTTTCTTCATCGACCCAGAGAAAGCCGATGTCCCAGAAATTAACGCCTTCTACGCAAGCCAAAAGAAAAACTTAAAGCTACCTAGCGAACTAAAAAGCAACACGGTTCCAGTGACGCACTGGGTAAGGTATGCGAAGCAACAAGCTCGATACCTAAACGCGAAATCAGACTTCACCAACCAGTGGTTTGAGAGTGGTGTAAACCTAGACACAGGAATCATTTGGGATGGAGATGGCATCAACCAAAATGCTGCTCTCACCGTCTTTAGGCATTTCGATAGCGCATCTGTTGTACAAGGGTTAGTTGGCACACAACCTAAGACTGCGTGGATTCTTGATTATGCCCTTCTAGAACGTATTCATTACCTTCTCGTTGCGGGCTTCGATGTTTACGGTAACTTTGGCCACCAGCTGATGACTCGTATGTTTATGGATTTCTTGCGTCTTGAAGGTGAAAGTAACTTCTTAACCCTTCTTCCTAAAGACGTTCGCCACATCGAACATTCAAGTTGGTACCAAAACCAAAGCGCACAACTGAGCGACTACTTACAGCGAAACATTGCACCTTTTGATCAGCCTACCAGTGTGGTTTACAAAACGGCCGATCCTAAGCGTGAACTGTTGAATATGATCAAAGATAAACTCGAGCCTATTCTCGATAACCGCTTTGATATTGTCGAAACAGGTTTTGGTAGAAAGAATGAAGCACTGCTGAATCAAGTGAGTTTGATTAAAGGAGAAGGCCTACGTCATGTTCCTCAATTAGTAATGATCATGATTGAAGGCGAAAATGGCGAAGATCAACTGTTCACCATGATTCACAACAACGCTCACAGCAACATTTCGAGCTTGTTTAATGAAGAAGGTAACCGTGATTACGCCAACGACGACTTAACGCTCGTTCGTGGCGTTGTGGGTAGCTACCCTGCCGCTTATCTGTCATTAACCGAGAGTGAGATTCCGGCTCTAGTTAAAATACTACAAAGTTTGAACACAAAAGAAGACTACGTGGCGCTGCTGGATAAGTTTGCGGTACGACGCAGCTCTCCGGAGTTCTGGCCATTCAGTGACCGTGTTCATCGCTGGTATCGACAAAACCAACCGATTGAGTTCGGCCTGTTGGATTACAATCGATTTGAGAACCGTTAATTCTCACTCATAAAGCATAAAAGCAAAAATCCTCTGTCTTGGCAGAGGATTTTTTGTATATGGGAAAGTATCTTAAGTGCTATTGAGAAGCGAGAAGTGCTCTTGAGAAGCGAAAAGTTCTTTATATTGAATCCAGATCTTCCTGTGGATTTAGCTCATCAAAAAACGCACGAGCGGCAGGAGAAAGAGAATCCAAAGGCTGCTTTAACACCAGATAGAACTGACTTTTCAAGCTCCACTTCTCCGGTTGAAGCGGTATCAAAGCCTGATCATAATGACCACGATCGATTAAGTGGGAAGGCAGGAAACTCAAATGCGTTCCTGCTAGCGTTAGAATTACGCCCGACTCGACATGCCAGCCATCAAAAGGCTTTACCGAATCGTACTGTTCAATATTGAGCAATCGGAACATCTCATCTTTGGCATAGCCCCCCATGTTGATACGACAGCCATTAAGGGAAAAATCGTTGTCCATGATCTTCTCGGCCAGATCTTTACGCGCATATAAATAACTGTGCTCTTCAAACAGTGGGTATTTATGTTGAAAGGCTGATTTTTGATGTGACCCCAGAACGACTATCATCATATCTATCTGGTTCTTTGCCAGCTTCTCATTCAACTGGGTGAAATCGCCCACATCAACACTCACCTCAACACTGTTACTGCGTTGGTAAAATGTCTCAATCGCTTTTGGAAGTGGGTTGTAGGGTAAAGTCACCGTGTTGTCCAAACAGCCGATTCGTACGTGTCCAGAGAGTTCGGTCTGTACGCCTCGCAACTTGTAAGCAAAGTCGGTTAATGTTGATTTTAGTTGGTTCGCATATTTATACACTTGCTCACCTTCGTGGGTGAGCTTAAAACCACGTCGACCACGTTGGCATAATGTTAATTCTAAGCTTTTTTCCAAGGCAATAAGTTGATTACTGAGCACAGGTTGGCTAATTCCGGTGCTCGCGACCGCTTGATTGATGCCTCCCTGCTCAACAATTTCACAAAAAAGTTCTAATCTTCGTAGGTCTCTTTTATCTAACTTATTGTTTGGGTTCACTTTGCCACTCACATTTGGATTTTGTTATGTTTACATCTAATTATATTCATTTATTAACAATAAATACATCAGTATGCTTTATTCACACTTATGGAATAACAATGCACGGATGGCGCTATGGCGACAGAAGCTTACATGAATAAACCCGAAGCAACACGCAGCCACAAAAAGATAGATGACTTCGAGTTGGAACCTGTTCCCGAGAAAGCCAAGCGCTCTTGGTGGGTGATCAGCCTTATCTGGTTGGCTATCGGCATCGATATCTCAGGCTTGTTCCTTGGTTCGATTCTGAGCAGCGGGATTGGTTTTGAGGACGCATTGCTTGCCACGTTTATCGGCTCCGGCTTACTCGCAGTGATTGCGATGTTGTGTGCCAACATTGGTTTTCAAGCGGGTGTATCTACCCCACTCGTGAGTAGCGCAGTGTTTGGTCGTAACGGCGGTAAGATTCTTGGTTTCATCAATGGCATCTCGCTTGTAGGTTGGTTTGCTTTCCAAGCTGATTTCTTTGCTTTCATCATGGTGGATGCTCTCGCAAAATGCGACATCGTTATTTCTCACTTAACTGCTCTGATTGGCGGCAGTGTGTTAATGATGATGACCGCCATCTATGGCGTTCGTGCCTTAGGTAAACTCAGCACCTATTCTGTTCCTCTGATGGTGACGCTGATTACCATTGGTTTGTTCATGGCTGCCGACTACCAAGGCGGCGCAGCACCCACCATTGAAGATCCTCTAACACTTGGCCAAGCCATCTCTTTCGTTATGTCTATCTGGATTCTTGCAGCAGTTGCCGCACCTGATATTGCTCGCTACGCCAAAACACGTCGTGACGCAATTTTAGGGGCTGGTATCGGCTTTCTAGTCGGCAACAGTGCCATCATTCTTATCGCATTAATCTTGACCAAAATGACCGGCACCGACGATCTCGTTGAAGTCTTCTTCACGCTTGGTTTAGGTATGGCTGCCATCATCGTACTGGTGTTTGCTCAATGGACGACCAACAGTAGCAACCTCACTTCTGGTGGCTTATGTATGTCGATGGTACTGCCTAAGATTCCTCGTCCAGTGTTGGTTGTGATCATGACCATCGTAGGCATCGGCATTGCTCAACTCGGCATGGTGAACAAGTTTACTGATTTCTTAATGCTATTGAGCGTAACTATCGCACCTGCTGCGGGGGTCTACATCGTTCAATACTACGTTTTAGATTCAACAAAGATGAGCTTTGAGAACATCCAACAGGTTCCAGCTTGGATGTTCAAAGGCCTAGCTTCTTGGGCATTTGGTACTGCATTCAGCGCTTGTACCGCACCAGAGTTTTTCAACCTGTTTTCATTAACCAGCATCTCGGCATTAGACGGCATTCTTGCAGCTGGCGGTATTTACCTAGCCCTAATGAAACTTTCTCCTTCAAGTGATAAGGAATAGTAGTTGTGATTATTACTGAACAAATGATTGATGATATCGCGCTTGGTGCGACTGTATTAGGCACGGGCGGCGGTGGTGACCCATACAGCGGTGCATTGATGGCGAAGGTCGCTATCGCAACGGCAAAACAACCTGTACGCATGATCCCTCTGGAAGAGGTGCAAGACGATTGGATGACAGTGCCCTCTTCTATGATTGGCGCGCCAACCGTCGCAGTAGAAAAACTCAACTCAAAAGATCAGATGCTGGTTGCATTCGAAGCGATGGAAAAGGCGCTCGGCACGGAAGTGGCGGCGACATTTCCTATCGAAGTGGGCGGATTCAACTCACTGATTCCAATTCTCGTTGCAGCGCAAAAGAACATTCCTGTGATCGATTGTGATGCGATGGGGCGAGCGTTTCCTGAAGCTCAGATGGTGACCTTCTTCCTCGACGGTTTGCCTTCAGCACCTAACACGTTGGCCGACGAGCGTAGCAATGTAGTGACGCTTTACCCTATAGACGGTATTTGGTCTGAAAAGTTTGCTAGGCCAATTACAGAACAAATGGGTGGCTCGGCAGCAATGTGTGACTACCCAATGAACGGTAAGAACCTAAAACGCAGCGCATTGCCTGCGACACTGACCCAAGCAATGAAGATTGGTGAAGCGATCAGACTCGCGAACGACAACAACCAGAGCGGAACACAAGCCGTGTTAGACATTGTCGGCGGCCACACACTCATCAGCGGCAAGATTGTTGATATTCAACGTGAAACCGACGGTGGTTTTGCAACTGGTGGCGTCGTGATCGAGAAACTGGCTCAGTTTGAAGATACTGGCGTAGATAACGTATTCGTACAGTTCCAAAACGAATTGCTTCTGGCGCATAAAGGTACAAGCCGCGCAGACATGAACCAAGACAATCTATTGGCTTCAACACCGGATTTAATCTCAATATTGGATCATGAAACCGGTAAGCCAATCACTACCGAGCAGCTTCGCTACGGACAGCGTATCGACCTTATCGCCTACCCTTGTGACCCGAAATGGCGCACTGGCAAAGGCATCGAAGTCGCAGGGCCAGGTTACTTTGGCTACACCGTAGAATACCAAACCATTGAACAATTAAAGTCTGCATTGAAGAGGTAGTAGCATGACAAACATTACACTTGATTACTGCCGTTTAGGCATTGACGTTGGTGGCACGAATACCGATGGTGTGTTGCTCGGCGCAGACTTAAATGTGATTGCCAAAGTAAAAACCGCAACCACACATGACATTTCAACGGGTATCGATAACGCGATTTCTGCACTACTAAGCCAAGCGAACATTGACGGTAAGCAAGTAAAACACGCGATGCTTGGCACCACGCAGTGCACCAATGCAATTGTAGAGAGAAAAGGCTTAGACAGAGTTGGCATGATTCGTTTAGCCCTTCCCAGTGGTGACAGCGTCCCGCCGCTTTGTGGTTGGAGTGAAGCGTGGCAAAACCTGCTTGGTGAACACTTCTACCAAGCACACGGCGGCTATGAATACGATGGCCAATTGATTGCCGACATTCAAGAGTCTGAGATCCGCGAGCTTTGTCAGAAAATGAAAGGTCACGTCGATTCAATTGCTATTTGCGGTGTGTTCTCTCCCGTCAATGGCGACCAAGAGCTTCAAGCCGCAGAGTGGATTCAACAAGAACTTCCGGGCGTGAATCTATCGCTATCCCATAAAGTCGGCAGCTTGGGGCTTCTAGAACGTGAGAACGCCACGATTCTGAACGCAGCCTTACAAGGCACAGCAAAGCGATTCGTTGATGGTTTCTGCAATGCGCTAGTGAACCATGAGATCCACACCACACCGTACTTCGGTCAGAACGATGGAACATTAATGTCGCAGCAGTTCGCGTTGATGTACCCGATTCTCACTGTCGCTTGTGGGCCAACAAACTCGATTCGCGGTGCAAGTCACCTAACTAAGCTCAAAGACGCGGTTGTGGTCGATGTGGGCGGCACTACGTCTGATATTGGTGTGCTCACCCACGGTTATCCGAGAGAATCGAGCTTAGCGGTAGAAATTGGCGAAGTGAGAACCAACTTCCGCATGCCTGACATCCTAGCCCTAGCCATTGGTGGTGGCACAAAAGTTCGTTTTGAACAAGAGCGTATCCAACTAGGGCCAGAAAGTGTTGGCCATACCTTAACGCAAACGGCACGCAGCTTTGGTGGTGATGAACTTACGTTAACCGACATCGCACTCAAAACAGGTCAATTGCAGTGGCAAGCAGAGCATCAGCTAAGTGATGAGATTGGTATCTCGACCGAGCAAGCAAGTCAGGTTTATCAACAAATGGTGACTGACGTAGAGGAAGGCATCGATAAGATGAAGACTTCTGCAGCGAGTGTTCCAGTGATCATGGTTGGTGGTGGCAGTGCCCTATTCCCCGACCACTTTGAAGGCGTAAGCCAAGTGGTTCGCCCCGAACACTTTGAAGTGGCTAATGCGATTGGTGTTGCGCTGGGTGAAATATCAGGTCAGTTCGATAAAATCGTATCGATTGATCCGGCTTCTCGAGAGCAAACCTTAAAGGGCTTAGAAGAGCAATCCAAGCAAATGGCGGTTGAAGCTGGCGCATGCAGTGACAACGTCGCCATTATTGAACGTAGCGAGATCCCGCTAAGTTATCTTCAAGGCAACATGGTTCACGTGAAGATCAAAGCCGCTGGACACATCAAAATGATTTAAACCGAATCAGTGACAGTTGTATTCAACCAAACCCCATAACGAAAAAGCAGCCAATTTTTTCATACGAAAGCGAAGAAATTGGCTGCTTTTTTATGTTGTGACTTTTGGCTTCTAGCTCACGATATGTTTCTATCGCAACCTAAGGTTTGTTTTAGAATTGCTCTTGCAAGGCCTCAAGCGACTCTTGAACCAACGTCGACAACTCGCTATTTTTGCCTCGATATTCACCTAATGGATCGCTGCTCGCCTCTATCACTTGGCAAGCATTGTAAAGTTGCAACAACCCTAAACTGCCCGCGGAGCCCTTCAGTTTATGAGCGAGAGACTTCACCTCACGTCCATTGTCCGAATTACTCGCTTCGACCATTTCGCTTAAAGTGACGCGGCTACTCTCTTCAAACAGTCCCACAATCTGTTTCATCTTTTCTAAGCCAAGAATGGACAAGTCACCTTTGATGACATTGGAATCAATCAATTTCACAGGAGTCTCTCCTTCGTCTTCAGTTTGCGAAGCCTTGATGGCTAGATCAGAGACGACACTCGCCATCTGAGATGAGTACAACTCGTTAGCTTTATTGCGTTGAGGCTTATTGTTTTGACTGCATATAGAATCATTAGGATCAGGCTGTGGCAGTACCAAAGTCTTGCCATCAAGCTGAGTCACAATGAGTTGAGCGAGTGCCTCTTTTTCTAATGGCTTAGGTAAAAAACCATCGAACCCAGACGCTAAATAGTTTTCAACTTCCTCATTGAACACATGCGCCGATACCGCAACCATTGGCGGCGCGTACTGCTCTGGAACATCTGATGAAACCACAACAATGTCTTTTAGTTGCTGGATTAACTCCACGCCATCGCAGTCAGGAAGGTTAATATCGACCAACGCAATGTCGAAGGCCTGTTCGCTAAAAATAGTCCGAGCTTCTTGGCCCGTTGTCGCGATCACAACCTCATGCCCTAAGTTATGTAAGAACCCTTCCGCAACGATGCAGTTAACCGGATTATCTTCAATTAACAATACCTTGGCTCGAATACAGGTTTCAACAGCCACAACCTTGGTTTCAATCTTCTCACCCACTTGCAACGGTAAAGAGAACCAAAATTGACTGCCATCTCCTTCTTCTGAGTGAACACCAATATCGCCATTCATTGCCAACATAATGCTTTTACTGATCGCTAGGCCTAGCCCTGTACCGCCCGTTTTATTGCGACCGCTATCGGTTTGGCTAAACGCATCGAACAAACACTTCTGTTCAGCTTCATGGATACCAACGCCGGTATCTGACACCTCAAACATGACGCGATTTTCATCTTCGACATCCAAACTTATGAAGATATCAACAGCGCCACTGTCGGTAAATTTGATGGCGTTGCCGACGAGATTATTCAAGATCTGGCTGATTCGAGTTACGTCGCCACGCCAATAACGGTGAACATCGCTTTCAATATGGAAGTTAAAATCTAGCTTCTTCTCGGCGGCGCGACCTTCCATTAATTGATAAGTATCTTGAACCATCTGATGCAAGTCGAAGGAAGCAACACGAATCTCAAGATGCCCCGCCTCAATTTTTGAATAATCGAGTACATCATTCAGGATCGCCAGCAAGTTCTTACCACTGCGGTTAATAATATCTGCATAGCCCGACTGCAGAGGGTCTAACCCTGTGTCTTTAAGCAGTCGTGCGGTACCTAACACGCCGTTCATAGGTGTTCTAATTTCATGGCTCATGGTTGCCAAGAAAGCAGATTTAGCGCGGCTTGCTTGCTCGGCAGCACTGCGAGCTTTAGCGTGGTTCCCGACTTCAACATTCAACTTCTCGTTTATGTCTTGTAACTGGTAAGTACGCTCAGTGATCAGCTCTTCAAGGTGTTCTTTATGCTCTTCAAGTTCTCGTTTTGCTTTGGCTTCACCGACCGCGACCACTTGCAGAGCTTGAGCAGTGTTTCTCGCCGTAATAATCGCTTCGCCCATGTGCGCGAGTTCATCATTACCCTTAACAGAAATATCGATATTGAGTCGCCCTTGAGCAATCGACATCAAGGCAATCGAATACTCGCCTAAGCGTTTAACTACGGAGATGTAAACCACTCGCCACACAATAAACGCCACGATAATCAGGCCCACGATTGAGATAACCGATAGCGACCATTGAGCCAAGTTCAAGGTTGACGTTAGCTCATCAACCGCCTTTTTTGTGCTCAAGTTCGAGTCATCAACAAGCTGATTGACGGTGGTGTTAAGTTCGGAGAATAACTGCAAAGTATTCTGCATTAAGAATTCCGACTTTTGCGTGTTTTCATACTGCTCTAAAGAGATATCAAACACGACCTTACGTCGTTGTAATTCTTCAAGAAGCTGAGACATTTGAGCGGAACGAGTCGGATCTTCCACGGCTTTAACACGACGCGCCATGATTCTGAGATTCGCCTCGAATTCCGTTTGAATTTGGTGAATACGCTCAACGTTAGTTACGGTCTGAGTTTCTTCGATTTGATTGAGCATTTTGAAGGCCAACAGATGCAATTCGTGCAAGCGTTCTGACAGATCAAGATCGACTTCAACCAGCGCATCTAGCGCTTGATAAGCCTTGTCTGTTTCTTTGGTTTCCAGTAGGTCATAGATATGTGTAACATTGGCAACCGCAATTGTGGCTGTGTTCAAAACTTGTGTGCGGGTTAACTGTTCAAGTTCTTCAGCAAGCAAACGCATTTCTTCTACACGTGACGAAAGCTCCTTGGTCAGCCATAGCTTGCGTTCAACAGATACCCCTAGCTCAGCCAGTGTATTGATAACGCTCTGAACATTGTTTTCAAGTTTATGCAGCAGTTTAGAGTCGAAGCTATCGACGCCCAAATCTTTGATGTGCTGAAGAAGCGACTCAAGTTGGTCAAACAGTATCGTGCCGGCTTCCTTTCTTTCGGCTTCGTTTCTCGCGCTAGAGAGTGTTTGCACAGACGATATAATACGATTACTCAATTCAGAAACCTGACGAGCTTCAATCATCGCGGGTAACGCTGAGTCAACAACGTTTCTCTCTGTTTTTGCTACGAAACTGAATCCAGAAACACCAATCAATGCAGACAAAAGGACCAGCAATGCCATCACTAAAAATGAGGCCAGTAGCTTGCGTCCAATACTTGCTGTGGCTAACAACATAAACCCTTAACCTTAAAAACGTTCTTCTTTACCCATGCAGAATACGCTATATTTTGCAGTGTTTCTTATCTAAAACCAATAAAACGGCAATTCATGCTATCTAAACCCTTTGCTTCTAAATGTCTTCTTTCGTTACTAGCTATCATGGCTTCGTCGACGTATGCCAGTAAGCCAATAAACTCAGAAAAGCCTTCTGACTCTACACCTAAGAAAGAGAAAATCTGTGCCATTTATCCACATCTTAAAGACTCGTATTGGCTGTCGGTCAATTACGGTATGGTCTCTGAGGCTGAAAAACAGCAGGTTGAATTAAGAGTATTAGAAGCCGGCGGATACCCAAACATTGGCAAGCAAGCCTCTCAACTTGTGCTTTGTACTCAATGGGGCGCTGACGCCATTATTTTAGGTACCGTGTCCCCTGATGCTTATCACGATAATCTTTCTGATTGGGTTGGGAACACACCCATTTTTGCCACAGTAAACGAACTCACTGTGAGTAAAGAACAACAAAAAGTACTCAAAGGTACAGTCGGTGTCGATTGGCACCAGATGGGATTTCAAGTGGGCGAGTTTCTAGCTAAGCGACATCCAAAAGGTTCTGGTAAAACACCTATTGCCCTGCTGCTTGGCCCTCAGTCTAGCGGAGGCACAAAACCTGTCGCATTGGGCTTCTATGATGCAATCAAATCAAGTGACGTAGAGATTGAAATCAGCTATTGGGCCGATAACGATAAAGAGCTACAAAGAAACCTTGTACAGCAAGTGATTGAGCAGCCAGATATTCAATATATTGTGGGTAGTGCAGTCGCAATCGAAGCGGCGATCAGTGAATTAAGAGCCGCCGGAAAAACCAAAGAAATAGGTTTGATCTCAAGTTATTTGAGTCACGGAACTTATCGAGGGCTGCTGCGTAATAAGGTGTTGTTTGCGCCAACAGACAAAATGGTTGAACAAGGCCGATTATCCGTTAAACAGGCCGTCAGTTATTTGCGTGATCAGCCATACGAGAAACACAGTGCACCCACTATCGAAGCACTGACACCGGCAACGCTCAAAGATCAGATTATCGCCGACTCTTTGTCACCTTCTGAGTTTCGTCCGGTATTCAGTGTGAATCCTTAGTGCTATATTGGCTGAAGAACTCAAAACAAAAAAAACGAAACAATCATTTAGGGAACATTCATGCAAAAAACAACGCGTACTATGCCAACGCATAAGAATATCGCTTTGGTCGCTCATGACCATTTCAAACCTGAGCTACTAAGATGGGTCAAAGAGAACAAAGAAAAACTACAAAAGCACTTCCTTTATGCAACGGGCACGACGGGTTCTCTACTAAGTAAAGAAACAGGCTTAGCGATTAAGAGCATGATCAGTGGCCCTATGGGCGGTGACCAACAACTGGGCGCGCTTATCTCTGAAGGCAAGATCGATATGATGATTTTCTTCTGGGATCCATTGAATGCCGTACCACACGACCCGGACGTAAAAGCATTGCTTCGTATCGCAAGTGTTTGGAACATCCCAGTGGCAACCAACCGCGCTACCGCTAACTTCTTATTTAACTCTTCACTGCTTGAAGAAGAAGTGGTCATCGAGATCCCAGACTACGAAGCGTACCTAGCTGAGCGCACTTAAGCCTTAGTTTCGCCGACTGATCTGTTCGCTTTCTTAGCGGATAGGAAATCAAACACAAAAAAGCCTGCTTAGTTGCAGGCTTTTATTTGTCCGAAGTTTTTGAGCTCATAGCGCTGATTATTTATCGCTCCACACAGCCATCTCATTGCCACTCGGTTCAAGGAAATGGAAACGTCGTCCACCGGGAAAGCTAAATATTTCACGGTTAATCTTGCCACCAGCATCAATCACATCACGCTCAGTTTGCTCAAGATCTTGACTGTAAAACACCATCAGTGCAGCACCATTATCCGTACTAGACGCTAAATCCGCCAAATAGAAACCGCCCATTAAGCCTTTACCTTCAAAAGCAGAATACTCAGGTCCGTAGTCTTCAAAGCGCCAAGCAAACGCTTGAATAAAAAACGTTTTGGTTGCCTCAATATCGCGAGCAGGAAATTCTATGTAATTGATAGAGCCGTGTTCCATATCAGCATCCTCTGGTTAACTGTTTTTCACGTTTGGTGTTTTCAAGCTTGGTGTTCTCAAACTTGTAGTCTGAAACCTTTTTCTGGCTTATTTTTTACGAACGACAGGATAATCTGAACCATGCAGTTCTTGTACGAAGCCTGACCCGTCACCACTATGGGTAATCCAAACCTTCTCTTTTGCACGTGTCATTGCCACGTAGAACAAACGTCGCTCTTCAGCATAAGGGAAGACATCTGACGATTCCGTCAAAGCACCATCAATATGAAGTTGCTTCTTCTTCGCTGGGAATTGACCTTCGTCTACACAAAGTATAATCACAAAATCCGCTTCTTTACCCTTACTGGCGTGGCAAGTCATAAATTTCAGGTCGATCGAGGTGAAGATCTTTTTCCAATCTTCCAGAAGCTCTGGCTTGTGATAGTGATTACGACCTAACAACATAACCGACTTGTTTTGCTTGCCTTTCGCCTGCCTGTTCAGCTGATCGAGAATCTTCTCAATATCTTTGCTTGATGTGCTGTAAACCGCCTTCTGTTTCTGTTGCTTAAAGCTGTTCAGTTCTTTTGGTAATTGAATCGGGTTTTCTTGCACAAAGCGATTGGCAACCGCACCTAACTGATTGTTAAATCGATAAGTGGTATCTAAATGGTGGATCGTCGAGCTTTCAAATCTATCTTTAAAGCCAGTTGTTAAATCAACATCGGCACCCGCAAATTGATAAATAGACTGCCAGTCATCACCCACGGCAAAAATAGAGGCTTGATGCTCGGCTTTGGATTGATTACACAAGGCTTCAACCAATGCTAAACGGTCTGGAGAGATATCTTGATATTCATCGATCATGATGAACTTCCAAGGAGAGACAAATTTGCCCTTCTCGACATATTGAGTCGCACGGCTGATCATGGTCGAGAAGTCGATATGATTCTCTTCTTTTAACGCTTTCTGCCACGCGGTCACGCAAGGCCAACACAGTGATAATTCACTATTAAGACGCGTGTAGTCTCTGTGGTCGATCAGCTGCTGTTGCACTTCTTTCTTTGATAAACCCGATGCATTCAACTGCTCAAGCTGTTTCTCTAGCCAACCTATAAGCTTCAGGTTTGAAACGTGGCTTCCGAGTTCATCATCACCCGTTAAATAGGCGATTGGCCATTTAGATAAGTGCTTTTGCCAACGCTTGAAGTTGGTTGGCGTCATCCAATGTTTTTTCAGCCAATCAATGCACCACGCTTGGCGTTGATTGTCATCTAAGGCCAATGGAGAAATAACAACACGTTCGGTTTCAACCTGATTCAGGATCTTCAAACCTAACTGGTGGAAGGTATTGACTTGCACCTTCTCGGCTGACAAACCAATTTTACTATCGAGACGCTGTTTCATTTCTTGAGCCGCTTCACGACCAAAGGCGAGCAACAATAACTCTTCAGCTTGCGCTTGATGGCTTTGCAATAAGTACGCGACACGCGCTGTCAGAACACTGGTTTTCCCCGAACCCGCACCCGCAAGAATCAAGTTATGGTCATCGTTCATCAACACCGCATATTGCTGCGACAAGTTCAACGGAGACGACTCACATTGAGCAAACAACACTTCCCAGTTCTTTCTTTCAGTCTCTAGCCATTGTTGGTTTCTGTCGGCTTGCTTAATCTCGGTTTCAGATAACCATGGCTGCATTCTCGCGACACGTTTAGGCATACGCTGAGCGGCTTCTTCCAAAGTCATGTTCATGTTTTCTAAGCCTGAATTCACAATGTCGACCCAGACGTTCACTTTAGAATGAGGAAGGAAAGCAGGAAGTTGTTCAAGGCGTGTGAGTTCAGCCTCCCATTGAGGGACATGTTCTGCAAGCTGCTCACATTGAGTGTCGTGCCAACGTTGATAAGCGGCAACCGACGCACGAGCAAATTGACGACATTGATCCCAAGGTAAACCTTGCACTAACCAACTACGCTGTTGGCCATCTTGTTGATTAGCAAAGAACTGTAACGATCCCCAGAACAATCCGCGCTTTATCGCGATCTTGCCACTCCAAATAGTAAACGGAATACGTTCTTCACTGCCTACTGAAGACAACAATAGACGTGGACCATCAAGTTCAACCTGATGATATTCATTTTGAATAAAAAACTGTGCAGTCTTGTTAGCGCTTAGCTGCATTGGAGCGTGCTCTTTAATTGGGAATATTGAATTTATATCATGATGCAATGAGAATTAATAATGTCTCTCATCTTATCGACGCTTTCATGACCACCTAAGGCCAATTATGGATAAGTATCAAATTCTTGTGCTTGATTTCTGTTAGGATTATGGTTTTAGTGTGTCAAGTGAGCGACTGTGGACTTTTCAGCCAAATTACGCCTTTATTGGGCGAATAAAACCATAAATTACAGCGTGTTAATTCTCATCACCCTGCTCGGTGTTGTGATTCCAGCTTGGTATTATGAACAAAACACACTGATCACCCCATTAATTTTAGGTGTCATCGCTGCTGCACTGGCTGAAAGTGACGACAGTTTTACGGGTCGCCTAAAAGCACTCACCCTGACCTTTATCTGTTTTGCGATCGCCGCCTTTTCTATTGAGCTACTTTTCAACACACCTTGGCTGTTCGCATTAGGTCTTTTCGCATCGACTTTCTCTTTCATAATGCTTGGGGCGATTGGCCCTAAATACGCGAGCATCGCATTTGGCTCTCTACTGGTCGCTATTTACACCATGCTCGGCGCACACGAGAGCATCAACTTATGGTTTCAGCCACTACTATTATTAACCGGTGCGGCTTGGTACTACTTCATGTCAATGATTTGGCAAATTGTGTGGCCAATGCAACCTGTGCAGCAAAACCTCGCGACCGTGTTTGATCAAATCGGCACCTATATGAATTCTAAGGCTGAGTTGTTTTATCCGGTGTCTGACCTTATTCCGCAGCCACACCGTATTATCGAAGCCAAACTGAATGCCAGCACCGTGAATGCACTCAACATGTGTAAAGCGACGCTGCTTAACCGTTCTAAACGCGGGCACATCGATGGTCCGAGTGACCGATTCTTAAATACCTACTTCATCGCACAAGACATTCATGAACGCGTGAGTTCAACCCACTACCGTTATCAAGAACTGGCAAAACACTTCGAACGCTCTGATGTATTGTTCCGCTTTAAGTATCTTCTAGAGGCTCAAGCAACCGCGTGTAAAGAAGTCGCGAGTTCACTGAAGGTTGGCGCAGAATACCAACATGGTGACAAATCTGTATTGGCGCTTGATGAGTTGATGTCCTCACTCACTCACCTTCATCAGCAAAATAAGCCAGAATGGAAACCGTTATTGAACCAATTGGATTACCTGTTCAACAACCTGGCCACCGTTGAAAAGCAGCTATCGAATATCAGTAATCCAGACGCTGAGAAACTAGAAGAAGGTGTCTTAGACGATACCAACCCACATACCTTGACGGCTATGTGGCAAAAGATCAGAGCCAACCTGCACACCGACTCAATGCTGTTTCGCCACGCAATACGTATGGCCGTCACGCTGACGCTCGGTTACGGCATTATTCAAGGTTTTGATATCGAACGTGGCTATTGGATCTTGCTAACGACACTGTTTGTATGTCAGCCCAACTACAGCGCCACGCGACAAAAGCTGACAGCCCGTGTGATTGGCACAGTGGCTGGTTTGTTGATTGGCGTTCCGCTACTGACCTTCTTCCCGTCTCAAGAGAGCCAGTTGGTCTTTATTGTCATCAGTGGCGTGATGTTCTTTGCGTTCCGCATCAATAACTACGGCTTCGCAACCGGCTTTATCACCTTACTGGTGTTGTTCTGTTTCAATCAGCTCGGCGAAGGCTATGCCGTAGTACTACCAAGGCTAGCGGATACCTTCATTGGCTGTGCGCTTGCTGTTTTGGCTGTGATTTACATTCTACCTGACTGGCAATCGAAACGACTGCACAAGGTAATGGCGGACGCCCTTGATTCAAACAAGAATTATCTGGCTCAGATCATTGGCCAATATCGTGTAGGCAAAAAAGACACGCTCAATTACCGCATTTCTCGCCGTAGTGCGCACAATAACGATGCCAACTTGACCGTCGCTATCAGTAGCATGCTGGTTGAGCCCGGCAAGTATCGAACGTCTGAAGACGAGAGCTTCCGCTTTCTTACCTTAAATCACGCTTTACTGAGCTACATCTCAGCGCTGGGTGCTCACAGAACGCGTATCGATGATGAAGCGACGCACAAGCTTGTGTTAGACGCTCATAGAGTAATACACGAACACCTCGATGCACTGAACGATCAGCTTTATTCTCATCGTGAGCACTGCGAAGTCAAAAATGCTTATGACCCTGAGCTTGATAAACGTTTAAGTGAGTGGAGAGAAGAAGACGAAAGCTCTGTAAGGATGGTCCTACAGCAGTTGCATTTGATCTATCGAATGCTCCCAGAATTACACACCTTAGCCACCAAGTTTGCCGTTAAAGTGAACATCGAAAAGCCTCTCGAAAAGGCGAATTCTGCTCCAGAAGATAAAATACTGTAAAAACAGAAAGATACATAATTTGAATACATAATGATCAATAGGTGTATGTATGGTTTATTATACCAATACCTATAAGTAGGTATAGTAAACTAACTGCACGCCCCGCCAGATAAGGGATCAGAGCATTTTTACTTTGTAGGAACTTTCTGACTTTGATTAACCAAGCGTTAACTTTGCCTGACAATTCTCGGACAAAAAACAACCAGAGCAATTTATAGTTGTCTTAGTTTCAAGAACCTTCAAACATCTTTTAATATTCATTTAATGTTGGTTGATTTCTTGTATCGGTAGTCTATGCTCAATAGAGCATATGGATTTGAACTAAGGTCACACTATGAATACACAACAATTTGAAGCATTTAAGCAACAGATACAGCTTCTTAGCCCTCAGCAATTGAAAGCATTACAGGGTGAAATCGATGGTAATGTCGAGACAGAACAGTCTTCTTTACTTACTGATGAAGAGTTAAACGCTCTAAACGACCTGTTTAATTAGTAGACAGAGATCACTTTTTTAGCCTAAGTTCACCGTTTCACTGTAAATTACACCACTTCACCATTGCGCTCAAAATATCGTCAACCTAGACTCATCCCATACGTCAATTAAAGGTTCTGACATGTCGATTTCGGGGATTCAATCAGGTTATGCCATTGTTCAGCAGTCAACCAATATGGCTGAAGAAGCGGCAATTGAACTGAACCAAGCCGCTCAGCACACTCCCGAATCAAATGACTTCTCCCAATCTAGCGATCTTAGCTTTAACCAAATCGAACCTGAAAAATCTCTTTCTTTAAAAGACAAAGAACCAGAGCCTGTTTCATCCTCAACCGATTCACTAATAAAACTGACCCAAAGTGCCAGTTACAATCGCGTTGGCGCGAGTGTCGTTGATCGTCAAAACGAAGCCATTGGCAGTCTTCTCGACATCCATATCTGATCTATACTCACACTTAGTGCTTGTTTCCTATGTCCTGAATCCGTTTGATTCAACGACTTTTGATGCTTTTTGACTCTATAAGCACACAAACTGTAACTCATTATATCTGACGCTTGTTTCTGGTTTATTACTCGGTAGAATCAGCGCAAACTATTCTTGCAGCACAAACTTTACTTCGTACTACTTATGCCAAAACTAAATCTGCATCGCCGTGACTATGTTTCTATTTTAGGAGGCGACATCTCCGCAGACGAATTAGAAAAGAAGCTCCAGCCTAATTTTGAGAAGCCAGTGAATAAGCTGACTCCGAGCCCTTATCTGACGGAAAAGAACCTTACACGTCGCTGGACCGCTCTCGATAATGCAGACTCGCAGCAAGAACTGCTCGACCCTCATACTCAAAGCCAGATTCAAGCTTATGAGAAAAACATAGAGCACTTTATTGGCACGGTTAAAGTCCCTGTCGGCATCTCCGGACCTTTAAGAGTCAACGGCCTGTTTGCTAAAGGTGATTACTTAGTCCCACTTGCAACCACTGAAGCGGCGCTTGTTGCGTCTTATAACCGTGGTTCAAAGCTGATTACCGCCTGTGGTGGTGCAAGTGCAATGCTGCTCAATGAAGGCGTAACACGTACGCCTGGTTTCGCATTCCAAGGTTTGGTTGAAGCTGGACAGTTTGTTGCTTGGGCGGTGACCCAATATGACCAATTTAAAACCTTAGCGGAATCAACTACATCACACGGCAAACTTACCGACATCAATATCAACATCGAAGGCAACCATGTTTACTTGGTGTTTGAATTTCTAACCGGAGACGCTTCTGGTCAGAATATGGTGACTATCGCGACCAATGCAGTATTTGAGTACATCATTGAACATACACCAGTGAAACCCGATCACGCCTTCCTTGATGGCAACTTATCGGGCGACAAAAAAGCCAATACTCAAACCTTACGTAGCGTTCGTGGTAAGAAAGTCACAGCCGAGGTCAACATCTCTGCTGAGCTTGTCGCCAAGTACCTCCACACCACACCAGAGAAGATGGTGCAGTTCGGACAAATGACCACTGTCGGCGGCGCTCTAAGCGGTACGATTGGTATTAATGCTCATTATGCGAATGCACTTGCTGCGCTCTACATTGCTTGCGGCCAAGACGCGGCGTGTGTTGCTGAGTCTGCAATTGGTATGACTCGTATGGAGCTCAACAAAGAAGGCGGTTTATACGCGAGCGTGACGCTTCCTAACTTGATGCTAGGGACAGTCGGTGGCGGTACAGGCCTACCAAGTCAAAAAGCGTGTCTCGATTTATTAGGGCTACATGGTAACGGTAAATCACAAGCCTTAGCTGAGGTTTGTGCTGCATTATGTTTGGCGGGTGAGCTGTCGATTGTAGGCGCATTCTGTGCGGGTCATTTTTCGCGAGCTCATCACAAGTTAGCGCGCTAGTTTCTGTTATAAAACCTTAAATCGACCGTTGTCACGTATTGAGTGAGTTGTGTATGGATTACTTACATTTATCGCGAGTGAGCCTTAAACATCTCACTGCGCTTCATATTATGCTGAACACCCACAGCGTCACTCAAACCTCAGAGCAACTCTTTGTCAGCCCTTCGAGTGTGAGTAAGACATTATCTCAACTGCGTGACATTCTTAACGACGAGCTTTTCTATCGGGACGGCACCAAGCTGATCCCGACTCCCTTTGCCCTGAAAATAGCCCCCACCGTTCACGCGATTCTTTCCAGCATGAACGGGCTACTTCACCAAAAGAGTTTTACTCCTCAGGAGTATCAAGGCAGCTTTTCACTTTCGATGCGTGAAAGTACCTTCGAAGTGTTTGCCTCGAAGATCAGCAAAGTCACCACTGAACTTGCACCAAAAGCCAAACTTAATATTTATTCGAAGCAGGAGCTTGGATTCGATGCTTTGCTCAGTGGTAAGGTCAACTTGATCTTGTTGCCCCATGACATCTCCCAACCACCGACTGATAATAAAGAGCTGGTGTGGGAAACGATTCTTCCTGATGAGATGGTTTGTTTGATGGGCGCGCACCACCCTCTCGCTCAGCAAGAGCTAACGGTTGAAGGCTATTTAGATTACAAACACATTGGAATCTTAGATAACGAACTGTCTAAGCCTTACTTTGAGCAAAACTTAGTGCAATGTCATAAGCCGAGAGATATGGCGATATCGGTAGCGGATTTTGGCGCGGCGGCGGTGCTGTGTCACCACACGCCTTTCTTGTTTACTTGCTCTAAACAATGGGCTGAGCATGCCAAACAAGTACAAGGCTTGGTAAGTAAGCCGCTTCCTTTTGATTACGGTAAAGTGGCGTATAGCTTGGTGTGGAACAAGCCAAACATGAATGACCAGGCGATCAAATGGCTGCGTGACTTGTTTTTAGAAGCTTAATAATTTTAAAAATTTAACGTTCTTAAAAACTTGTCTGAGCGTCTAAACAATTTAGAAGCTAGGTATAAACCTCTGGCGTTTGCATTGGCCTTTGAACAATTGCGTAGAGCTTATCGTGAAAGCTTTGCATTTGCTGTTCTGTGCATTTAGGCCACTCTAAGGCTTCACCAATTACCCCATGATGTTGAAAGGCATTCAGCCGAATTCGAACATCACTTGGCAATCCTTTCAAGTAATACCCAACTTGCTCTATCTCGTCCTCAAGATCACTTTTATTGGGGATATGCAGCAAACGAACTTCATGTAATTTGCCTTTATCAGCTAAGTAGTTAATGGTTTCAAACACTCGATGGTTCCCTCTACCCACTAGCCATTGATGCGTTTCAGATTGCCATGATTTTAGGTCGATCATTGCGCCATCAAGGTAAGGTAACACTTTGTCCCACCCTTGCATCGACAACGAACCGTTACTATCAATAAAGCACGTTAAGTGTGCCAATTGCGGGTCGCTTTTGATCGCTTGAAACAGCTCGATGATAAACGGCAATTGCATGGTCGCCTCACCACCCGAAACGGTAACACCACTCAAGAAGAATTGATTGTGCCTAACCAGTTCAAGTACCTCGGATATTGTCATCGTGGTGATTTTTGGGCTCGACTTATGATCACAGATATCGATGCACTGATCGCAGTTAGTACACGCTACCGGATCCCACTTCACTTTGCCTTCAACAAGACTCAGAGCACTACTCGGGCAACCAGTCACGCAATCTCCACAATGGTTGCAGTGGTTGATGGTGTGAGGATTGTGACAAGTGATGCAATCGAAATTGCACCCTTGTAGGAACAGCACCATGCGGTTTCCGGGTCCATCAACACAAGAAAAGGTCAGCACACGGCTGACCTTCGTTTGTTTTTCTGTCTTATTATTATTAACCCTAGCCATTTGAGTTGTTAGATCAGAAATTTTCATAATTCACATTGTTCGCATTCGAAACGCATAACGCACGCACGTTAATGCTATTCGTATGTCGGCGACATCTCTAAGCTTGCCACGCGTGGCTTACGCTCTAGGATACCGGTATTTTTTGCAGCTTCAGCACCAAGGAAAGTGGTATTGGTGCGTGAACCTTGCTCGTCGTATTTAGCAATATCAGACAGCTTAATCATATAACCCGTCACACGAACCAAATCGTTCGATGCTACGTTAGCCGTAAACTCTCGGTAACCCGCTTGAATCGCGCCTTTACACAGGTTGAACATCGCTTCTGGGTTAGATTTCACTGTTTCGTCAATAGTCAGAATGTCGCTGATGCCCGATGTGTAGAACTTGTGGTGATCAGCCGTCGCGCGAACGTAAGAAACTGGATCCGGTTCTGTTCCATAAGGGATGCGTACACCTGGCGTCACACCTTCATCTAAACTGATACCGCCTTGAGCGTGTAACAGAGACTTACCTTCCAACCCATATTTCACTTCAGAGCTTTCAACGATTTCAGCCAGCTTTTCGGAAATACGATGACCGAGCTGGTTTGCCGACTCATCGTGACCATAGCGCCCTGCTTTGCCTTCTTTTTCCATTAAGATGTTAACCGCCTCAGCCATGCCATAAATACCAAACATTGGCGCAAAGCGATCTTCTTCAATTAAGCCTTCTTTGGTTAAGAAGCCTTCAAAGAAGTTAGACTCTTCATGTAAGAAGCGACTACGTGCATTCATCAATTCGATCATGATGCTGCTGTAGTTAGGCAAGACTTGCTGTAAGAAGTCTACGCTGTCTTCAGATTTCAGAGCCACTTGCTTAAGGTTCATACGTACTAGCGTGTTTGAACCACCCGCCAGAGGCAGAGAGTTGTAGCAACTTACGATGCCAAAACGCTTATCGCCGTACGCAGCGGCATGTGCAGGATAATTAGCAATGTGCGGCTTGCTGCATTCACAGATGTTGCTCGCCGCATGACGAAGCAGATCATCAGGCGTGACTGCTGGGTCATACATAAAGGTTAAATTAGGTGCGATCTGCTTCAATTCAGCATCCACACGTAAAATGGTGCGGCATACAATATTGTCACTAGGGCCAATATTCACGTGCATAAAGGCATCTGGCAATGTGCGGTCCAGCATGATCCAGAACAGCTTCAGCTTTTGATATACCTGCTCATCCGTCAAGTCGCCAACAAAAGGCATCAACACATCGTCCAACTGGCCCAAGTAAACCGGAATGGAAGTCACCGACGGAACGTGATGATAAAGGATGGTTAGCATGTTCAATGCTTCGTCGAAATTAGTTGCCGTGCTAAGCTCTAAATACTTGGAGCCTTGATGTAAATATTTAGAATAATCAGGAAGCACATAGCCCGGCTTAAATGGGGCGTGACCTTCAAACATGTCACACAGCACACCTTGTTGTAAGGCTTGCTCTACTTCATTGCTTACCGGCATATACGGCAGGCTGGCTTCAGCTTCTAAGGCAAGATAGCTCGACTTCTGTTTTGGGGACAGGTTGGCATCTGAAATGATATTGCTAAAGCGTTGTTGTTGCTCTGAAAGTGGTGAAGAAGTAGATGACGCAGATTGGTGGCTCATGATTAAACCCTTAATATTTTTATGGGCTTATTTTATCTCTCACACTTATATTTCCACTAATGAAATGTATGCAATGGTATATTTCCAAAATGGAAACAACCAAAGAAAAACTGCAGCTGTCGATTTATCAAATATGAGGTTGGGGTGTAGCGAGATAGAACCAAGAATCAGACAATATTAGAAACTAGCTATTTAGTTATGAGCTATTAGTTTAAAACGCAAACGCGTAAAAATAGAAAACCCACATAACGGATCCAAAGATCGTTGATGTGGGTTTAGTCAATTAAGCGTGAGTACGGTTATCTGATCAGCTATCTGCAGATACGTTAACTACAGACAAGTGAACTATAGATGAGGAACCACTTGTTTACGGCCTACACCCATCAGTACCTTCAAAGTACCTTGTGGGGTGTCGATTGAGAACGGTGTTGAGACTTCAACAATCGAAAAACCTGCTGCGCTCAATACATTCTGGGAGCGCTGTTCGCTGACCCCAAAATCTTCGCTGTCGTTTTCTAAGTACCAATCCCAGTGTACAAAAAACCCATCGTTTTCTAACAGAGTATAAATAAGGCTGACCGTGTCTTGTAGGTTCGGAATAAAGCCACATACCGAAGAGGCTACCACTAAGTCAAACTGATTTCTGAATGCTGGGTGTTGGGCTGCAAGTCCGCGCGATAAGATATCAACGACAGGCTCTACATTAGACAGCTCTTTTTTATCTAACTCTTCAATCATCCCTTCTGAGATATCGAGAGCGATGATCTCTTTTGCAAAAGGAGATATTTTCTGGCTGAGTAATCCTGTACCACAACCAAAATCAAGGACACGGGTTCCGTTCAAATCAACGAGCTGTGTTAACTGGTCAAATGCGGACTGTGCGAATACAGCAGTAGCGGGATCGTTATCCCAATCAGGTGCGTACTCGTCCCATTGTTTCGCCATCATGGCCTCCATCTTTACTTCTTGTAGGTTCGGAACGCCCCCAGAATAAACCAAATTAGTCAATTCGTCATAGAGTTATCATGCAAAGATGGACTATTTCTAAGATAGTCAGCACAATATTCAGATAATATGCACCGCCACCCGCTCAATATGGAAATGAAATGAACCTTTCTCAAGTCCAAGCCTTTTGTTCAGTTGCTGATTTAGGGTCAGTCTCTGAAGCTGCTCGACAGCTAGAATGCAACCGAACCAAACTGAGTATGTCGATCAAAGCCTTGGAAAAAGAGTTAGACGTTGAATTATTCGTACGCAGTGGCAACCACGTTGAACTTTCTGAAGCGGGCAAAGCGATTTACAAAGATTGCGAAGGAATGCTGGTGACGGCAGCGCGCATTAAACAAACCTGCTTACATGTTTCAGGTGAATTCAACGCCGAGATTTGGATCGCTCGCGACGATTCCCTACCCGATGAAATGTGGCAAAGTTTATCGCACGCCCTAAACAACAAATACCCTTCCACTTCTTTCAACTTCGTTCTCGCGTCTAGTGGCGACTTGGCTAATCTTGTCGAAACTCAACAAGTTGATTTTGCGTTTGGTGTCGATTACGAGCGTGTCGACGACCCAAGAATTATCTACAACCCACTCGGTAAGATCCGAATGATGTCGGTATGTAAGAAAGGGCATGATTTGAGTGCGATGCGAAGAGTGTCGGATGAAGTACTTAGAAATTCGATGCAAGCGACCATGGTTTATCTTAATGAAAAAGATAACCCTGAGCTTGAGCCCTTCTCTCGCCGATACATTGGTTTTTCTAGTTTCGATTTTATGTTGGATACGATTCTACGAGAAGATGCATGGGGCGTAATGCCTGAGCCATTGATACGCCATTTATTGCGTGAACAAGAACTGGCTGTGATCAAGCACACTTATGGCCTGACTCAAGAAGACTACTGTATGTTTACCGCGGCAGGTATGGCGGAACACCCAGGTATGAATTGGTTAGCGGATCAGATCAGCGATTACTTGTTTGATTTCTAAAGTGTCAGATAATGTTCAATCTCGACACTTAAATTCATCTAACAAATAAAAAGCCCTCTCTTTAGAAGACCATCACGTGATCCACTGAATAACGTCCGTCTTCTTCAACCAGCACCATTTCTGCCACAAACTCGCCTTTCGCAATGGTATACGCTTGTTTCCAAACAAAAGCGATGGAATCAGAGCGTCTGAATAGCGCAACGGGTTCACGCTCGGCAAAAAAGCCATTACTGTGCTGATAATGATGACACACCTTTTCCAGATACTCCGGCGTCACAATATCCTTCATGCGCTGCGTAAAGTCTCGGCAGTGCTGAGCATGGTCAACCTTGGTTGAACCGTCCATCAAATTGTCCATGATCGGATTAGCAATCGCCCACAACTCACTATCGTTGAGATCATCAAATTTCATCTTCATCCATTCCTTTTCAAGTTCAACTCAGCTCTACGCCCAAGGTTCAAACCGAAGTTTAAGGTATAAGGTTTCAGTGCGATTTCTGTAACCTTAACAGCCTAATCCTTTACACAGCTAGGCTATGAGACCTTCACAACCTATGTGTTTTACTAATCATAAACCATTTAACGCCAGTTTCACATTTCCCGAAAAACAGTCATCGTCAACTTTTTTGACACCTAAATTTACCGTTAAGCCATTGAATTATAGTAACTTGAATATAAAACGGGTTACCGACATATAAACGTCATCAGATAAAGTTTGTAAAGCTAGCTCAATATTAGAACAATGAAGTTATCAAAAACATCTGGAAAATATTATGTGTGACAGGAAAAGCCAAAACGAAAACCGAGTACTATTGTTCTCAGCCCTTTTAGCATCAGGCTTCGCAATTGGCGGATTGGTGCTGGGTCTTCTCGTTGGCTCTCTAGTCATAGTATTTGACGGTGTCTATTCTCTTATCAGTTTACTGTTAACTTTATTGTCACTAGCTGCTTCGAAATACATTAACCGCCCATCAGATAGGGAGTTCCCGTTCGGTCGAGCAATCATTGAGCCAATCGTAATCGCGATTAAAGCGATTGTGATTCTGCTTGTGGTCGGTTATTCGCTTTACTCTGCGATTGGTGCTCTGATGACAGGTGGTCGTGAAGTCGATGCTTCTATCGCAACTCTGTTTGGTATTTTCAACGTATTGGGTTGTGGTTACGCTTGGTGGTACATCGCCAATAAGAGCAAACGTATTTCTTCAGGTTTGATTCAAGCTGAGTCTAAACAGTGGCAAATGGATACGCTTTTGAGTGTGGCAGTTACGGCAGGTTTCGTTGTTGCTTGGTTGGTGGCTTACTCTCCGTTTTCTGAATACGCGGTATATGCCGACCCAATGATGATGTTACTGATGTCTTTTTACTTCATAAAAGTGCCGTTCGACATGCTACGTGAAGCAATGCGTGAGCTGCTAATGATGTCGGCAACCAAAGATATTTGTGACGCGGTAGATAAGAATGTTGTCGCTGTGGACAAAGATGCGGACCAAGATTTGGAGCTAATGGGTGTGACTAAAGTTGGTCCTGAATTAAGAATCAATGTTGATATTCATACCAACGACCAACAAGCGATTGCGGTCGATGATATTGAACGCACGCGCCGCCAACTTAAGCGACGCCTATCTAAGATGCCTTATGAGCTTCAATTGAACCTCAATATCGCGAGCTAAGAGCATTCTCTCTTAAGTTCAACACTCAAGACTGAACCTCTTCAGAAGCCGACGCCTTAACCGTCGGCTTTTTGTCTCTGGTTACCCACCAGCAAGCCAATGAACCGATTGTCACCATACAAACGCCCTGCCAAAAACTCATGCTCAATGACAAACCTAGAATCATAGAAGACAGTAAAGTCGCGAAGATTGGCGTAAAGTAAGACATGGTTGCAAGAAACACCATATTCCCCCCCAGAATCGCCGTGTTCCAAAGCGCGTAACCAGCCCCCATACAAGCCCCAGCAAGCACTAAGTCAATCGCAGCGCTTGAAGTCATCACCATGCCGGTTTCATCACTCAATGCGTATTTGATCCACAGAGTGACCGCAGTAGCGATAAAGAAAAGCACAATCGCATTCTGCCCTTTAGCAACGCGTTGGGTGTAGTTGCAATATACCGCCCAAATAATCGCGCCGAAGAATGCCATCGAATAGGTTTTAGGATTCGTCGCAATATTAGCCGCGATTTGAACGACAGAAAGCCCCTGATCGCCGCTGATACTCCAAGCCACGCCAAAGAACGCCAAGAAGATGCTTGGATAAACCAACCAGTTGATCTTTTTATCGCTCAGCAGCACCGCAAACAACACCGTTAGTGCAGGCCATAGATAGTTAATAACGGCCATTTCTAAGGCTTGATGTCGGCTATTTGCCATTCCTAAAGCCAGAGCCAGGAAGATCTCGTAGCAAACGAATAAGGCACCACCAATCATCAAATACGATTTAGAGAAGCGCGACAGCTTAGGTAGACCCATAACACAGACCAACAACAGCGAGCTCACTGTATAAAGACTGGCTGCACCCCCAATTGGGCCCAGTTGTTCTGATACGCTACGAGACAGTGCGATTAAGCAGCTCCAAAGTAAAATGGCAGCAATGCCGTAGCAGCTATGGCGATGAGATTTCAGCACGCCTCTTCCTTATTTTTATTGTAATTGGGTAGTCAAAGCGAGCTTAAAGCAAAGGTAGGCTTAAACACCACTATCGATAAGTTGCAGTAAGTAAAAATAAGTAGCCGAGCACATAACTGTACTCGGCTATCAATCATTTACTCAAAAATCTAAAAGCAATTAGCAATTAGCAATTATGCTAATAGAAGAGCTTGCAGATCAGCAAGAGACTTAACCTGATAGTGAGGGTTAATTCCGGCTGGCGTTACTTTCTCTTGGCTGTTCAACCAACAGGTCTCAATACCAAAATCCAAGCCACCTAAAATATCAGAGTGCGGGTTATCTCCTACCATCAATACTCGTTGCTTTGCTGGTAAGCCAACAAGCTTATGTGCATGTTCAAAAATTTCGGCATCTGGCTTAGCAACACCGACTTCCTCAGAAATAATCACATGCTCAAAGTAGTCCGTCATTCCTGTTCGTTCTAAACGGATTGACTGCAGCTCAGTGAAACCATTGGTGATGATGCCCATGTTCACTTTGCCTTTTAAAGACTCCATTAACTCTTTTGCACCAGGAAGCAGAGAACAGATGTCTGCCATTGCAGTCAAAAATGCACTGTTTAGTGCTGCTGTTGTTGTCTCTAATTTTGCTGCCCAGCTTTCAAAACGCGCGTGCTTCAGTTGATCTGCGGTAATGCGACCATCTTGGTAATCAACCCATAATGGTAAATTAACCTCTTGATAAACTGAATAATCCTGCTCACTAAAGTCCACACCAAAACGGGAGAACATCAGCTTCATTCCTTGAAAAGCGTCAAAGTGGAACAAGGTTTCATCCGCATCAAAGAATATCCAATCGTACTTCATTCTATTTCCTATTATTCGCGCTGTTGAGCATTGTCTGCATTTATTTCTGTCTTTGTTTTTATTGTGCCTCTATGGGCGGTCATCACTTTACTGCAAATTTGTGAGCCTGAATATAGTTCTAAGAATTTATAGAAAACAAGCAACAAGTCATGATGTATCGCAAATTTTGCCACATATTAAACCAATACCATACAAGAAATACACTTAAGTACCGGGAGGTACCATGAAGCACTTCTTACCGTCATCCGTCATGCTCACTCCATTCCTTGTTAAGTATTATGATGAAGAACCCGAAGACACCTCTGATGCCTTAGATACCGATGAGCCTCAAATTGAAGCTGACGATGACTCCAGTAAACCCTCGACACAAACTGAACTTGAACCGACTTTGAGTAAATAATCTTTACTTTTCATGGTTATAGATCGCCATTCTGTTCTTAAATCAATCAATAGTTCGCTTTCCATTAGTGACAATAAACACATAAGAAAACCATGAAAACGATTGCTATATGAGCCCTATCACAACGCATAGCCACAAAGTGGTAGTTCGGAATCAAAGTTGTTCCAGATCAATGGTCGACCAGTTGATTGCCGACAACATATAGGAAATTAAAAATCATAATTAACGGAGTTTTCCAATGTCTACTGCATTTTATATCCCTACAATCAACTTCATGGGTACTGGCTGTTTGAAAGATGCTGCTGATAGCATTCAGTCTCAAGGCTTCAAAAAAGGTCTGATCGTTACGGATAAGATCCTTAACCAAATCGGTGTGGTTAAACAGGTACAAGACCTACTTAGCCAACGCGGCGTGGACGCAGTTGTATTCGACGGCACTCAACCAAACCCAACCATCACGAACGTGAACGATGGTCTTGAATTACTGACTGACAACGATTGTGATTTCGTTGTTTCTCTAGGTGGCGGCTCTCCACACGATTGTGCAAAAGGTATCGCTCTGGTTGCTTCTAACGGTGGCAAGATTGCAGATTACGAAGGCGTAGATCAGTCAGAAAAACCAATGATGCCTCTAATTGCCATCAACACAACAGCAGGCACAGCTTCTGAAATGACGCGTTTCTGCATCATTACTGACGAAGCTCGTCATATTAAGATGGCTATCGTTGATAAGCACACAACACCGCTTATCTCAGTAAACGATCCTGAACTGATGCTTGCGAAGCCTGCATCACTAACGGCAGCAACAGGCATGGATGCGTTAACACACGCAATCGAGGCTTACGTTTCTATCGCAGCAACGCCAATCACAGACGCAGTAGCGATTAAAGCAATTGAACTTGTACAAGCACACCTAAGAACAGCCGTAGCGCACGGCGAAGACATTGAAGCTCGTGAGCAAATGGCTTACGCGCAGTTCATGGCTGGCATGGCGTTCAACAACGCGTCTCTTGGCTATGTTCACGCAATGGCTCACCAACTGGGTGGTTTCTACGACCTTCCACACGGTGTATGTAACGCTATCCTGCTTCCACACGTTCAACGCTACAACGCGCAAGTTTGCCCAGAGCGTCTACGTGACGTTGCAAAAGCAATGGGTGTGAATGTTGAAGGTATGACAGCAGAGCAAGGCACAGAAGCTGCGATCAACGCGATTGTTCAACTTGCAAACGACGTGAACATTCCAACGGGTATCGCACAACTTGGTGCGAAACTAGAAGACATCCCAACGCTGTCTGACAACGCACTAAAAGATGCTTGTGGTTTCACTAACCCTAAACAAGCAACTCACGAAGAAATCTCAGCGATCTTCGAAGCGGCAATGTAATTTAGATACAAGTCACTTCTTATAGTTAACACAAACGGGCTCACATTCTGAGCCCGTTTTCTTTTATCTGTTCGATATCTTTCAAATCTTTACCTTCCCCACGCCCTAGAACCGTTAATCAATAGCGACTCACCACGAAAAAGTCGCATTGTTGCGATCGCTTGGTTATAGTCAAACTATTGATATATAGAATGACAAACAGGTTCCATTGAGTCGTTGGATAGTTAGCACCTCATTATTAGCTTCACTCGTTGTCCACTCCGCCCAAGCAGAGGAACAAAATGAGTGTCACAGTCAGCCGTTAGAAGACGCCCCTGTCGAAAAGGCTTACCACTACCTAAACAGTAAATTTTGCCAACCCGCGTTGTGGTTTGACAGCTTCTTTGTCGATGACCGAATAACTGAAGATGCTAGAGCCGGCACCTCCGTTCGTTGGTACAACGATTTTATCTATTCAGAAGGTGGCGATGTTGATTACTCAACCAAGCTCAACGCACGCCTGCACCTGCCCTTTGTGAGTAAACGGCTGAAGTTAATCTATGAATCGGTTGGCGATGAAGAATTCTTGGATTTCTTTCCGCAAGATTCAGATGAATTAGAGAGCGCACTCGGCCTACGTTACGATGCTTATGCCAAGGGTTACAGTAGCTTCAATATCAAGGCGACACTGCGCCCGCGCATCGAAGCTCGTTATCGCTTTACCTACCCTCTCACCACCGATGCAGTATTCAGGCTGACCCAACGTGTGTATCAAGAGAAGCAAGAAACCGGAGAGATCACCGATATCGATTTTGATCTTTCTTTAAGTGATGACTTCTTAGCGCGATGGTCGAACTTTGCAGGTTATAACGACGACCTTAAAGGCTGGGAGTACGGTACGGGGCTGACTTTGTATCACTATCTTTCTCAAGACCAAGCTCTGCAATACAGCGCCACTATCACAGCAACCAGCGAACCGTATAACCACTACGAATATTCACAGGTGTCGATAACCTACCGAGAAAACGTTTGGAAAGAGTGGCTGTTCTACGAATTGATTCCACGCTATCAATGGGAACGAGAGCCCTATGAGAAACATACCGAAGAAGCCAACATCACCCTTAGGCTTGAAGTCTTGTTCAACAATGTCTAGTGGAACAGTATCTAGTGAGTGTTTGTGAAATCCGTACATCGTAAGATAAAAACATGGACACAAAAAAAGCACATCATGTGATGTGCTTTTTCAGTTCTATATAAGGCTTAAACTGTAGTCTTAACCTTTGTAGTTTCTTACTCGTGCCGCTTCTGCTTCACGCTTGTCGACAACGGTTTTACCGATTGGCGCCAATGAGATAACCGCAAGCTTAAGGTGCTGAATCGCAAACGGAATACCAATGATGGTAATGAAACACGCTACTGCTGACATGATGTGGCCAATCGCCAGCCAGATTCCTGCAAATAAGAACCAAATGATGTTACCAATCATACCGAGAGGGCTGGTACCGATGTCAGTTTCATTAGTCAATTCATCACGTGAAATAGCTTCTTGGCCGAATGGGAAGAATGAGAAATTACCCATTACAAAACACGCTCTACCCCATGGAATACCAACAATGGTGAGGAATGCGAGTAGTCCGAAGAACCACCAAGCCAGTCCCATAAATACGCCACCAAATAGAAACCAAATGATGTTTCCTATTGTTCTCATGTTGTCTTCTCCAAATCTTTGAATGCTGTTTATTTCATATGCCGAGTAAGGCAATACTTGTTCTAATAGGTTCATTATTATTGAGTCTTTATGAACCGCTAATGAATCGCCTACATTTTCTGTGATTGATACACACCACGAAACGCCAAATCCGCATAGGGATCATCGATTTTATTTGATACCATACTCGTAGATTTTTAGTATCACAAAGCTAGACAGCTACAACAACTAATTTAAGGCCGAACTTATGAACAACACTGAGCAACCTAAAAAGAAAATGAAAAACTGGGTGCCAATCGTCTTCTTCGGACTTCTCAGCACGGTGCCTGTATTCATGTTTTTAGTCGACGTGTACATCAACCAATACATGTAACAAGACCCCGCCATCCTATCGGCGTAAAAATGAATACAGGAAACATGTCCTGTATTCATCTCAGTTAAATCACTTCTGCTGTAATCAATTCAACTCTTCTGCGATCAAATCAACTCCTCGTTAATTAAATCAGCTCTTCGCTAATAAAATCCAATATGTCGATCAGCTCATGATCAGGTAAGTTCAATAAGTTATCACCCACATACCACTCAATTTTACATTGATTTGGTAGCTCGCTGATCGCTGGATTTCCTATCCAAACCTTATGCTTCTTAGCAATATTATCTCGCGCAATAATGCCGTCTTCATAACGCACAGGTAAATAAAGATGCAGCATATTCACTTGAGGTTGCTGCGGATTAACCGTGAATTGCGGGTAATCTTGTAATATCTGGTAAACCTGTTTGGTGCGTTCATACAGAACAGGCATCAGTTCTAATCGCTCATCAAACTGCATCGCAGCAGATACCACATAAGGCGTTCGGTGATACACGTTACCACCCTGACGCTTCATCCATGCCGATGCTTTAGCTACGAAAGCTTTACCACCTAATAGTAAAGAACCACCCAGGCCGTTTAACCCTTTATACAGCGAAACATAAGCCGTATCGAAACCCTGCGCAATCTCGCTATATGACTTTTGATAATAAGCGCCGCACTCCCACAAGCGCGCCCCATCCATATGCAGATGAATCGATTGTTCTTTGCAGTACTGCTTTATCGCTTCGAGCTCTTCCCACTCTGGCAATTGACCACCAATCTCTCGCATCGGCAACTCATACAATGCCGCGGCAATCTCATCAGGCCAAGCCTTTAAATCGTCCACATTCCAAGTACGAAATACATTACCAACCGGAAGTACGTTGAAACGGTTCTGGAGCTGATACCCTTGGCGTTCATGGCGCATAATATGGCTGGATTCATGCATCGCCACTAAAGGGTTTCTTTTTTCTTGGCAAGCAATCTCTAGTGCTGTTGGTTGGTTCATGGTGCCTGTAATCACAAACACGGCGGCCTCATAACCGAGCAAATCAGCCACTTTTTTTTCGAAACTCTCAATAAAATCGCCATCACCATAGGTATCGTGAGCCACATCATGTGCTTCGCACCATTCGGCCATTTGCGCGAAGGTTTGGGCTGGTGTTGGATCGAAGTGGCCAGAAAGCAGCAAATTACATTGTTGACGCAAGTCCGTGCTCATATCTTTTCCTTTATTCATTGTTGTTCTATGTAGGGTGATTGAATTATTTACGTTATCCGTCAACCGTGACATAAAATGCGCCTATTCGCTTTTATTATTCGCGAATAATTAGTTTTACTCAGTCATAGGCTGCGTGTGCCGGAAAAACTCAAATTGACGGGTGTTTTATATAATTAAGTCCCTAAAAACACGCGTATCTAACTAGATAAGTATGGGCTAATTCGTTGTTCTTCAATCATTCTTCTATTATTGTATATCTATAATTCCAATAAACATTATTCGTTAATGGACAAAGAGGGCTATATGTCGAAAAATCGAGTCTTGGTGCTATTCGCCCACCCTTCTCAGCATCGCTCTGAAGCTAACAAACCCTTATTTGAGCAAGCTAAGCGCATTGGTGGGGTAACCTGTGTCGATCTCTATGCTGAATATCCGACCTTCAAAATCAACATCGATCGCGAACAGAAACGCCTGTTGGACCATGACATCATCATTTTTCAGTTCCCTCTATATTGGTACTCAACACCCGCGATTCTTAAAGAGTGGCAAGATCTCGTCCTAGAATACGGATTTGCTTATGGCACCGACGGTAATGAACTTCAAGGTAAAAGCTTGTTATGCAGTATCACGGCTGGCGGCAAGAAAGATGCTTATCAGACTGACGGTTATAACCACTTCACCATACGTGAACTGCTTCATCCCATCGAACAAACGGCTTCTTTGTGCGGTATGAACTACTTGGCTCCGTTGGCTTTGTTTGGTTCACGTACTGCGTTAGAAGAAGGCCGAATTCAAGACCACGTAAACAGCTATAAAACGCTTTTAGAAGCTTTTGTTGCAGGCGAAGTCGACCTTAAAAAGGCAAGCAAGGCTGAAAAGCTAAACCATTACGTTGATGAAATGATGAGCAGAGGTTAGATCATGACAGGATATTTTCTACAAGCATTTATCTATTTGCTCGCAGCGGTCATCGCCGTCCCTATTGCCAAAAGACTTGGCCTCGGTTCTGTGCTTGGCTACCTGATTGCAGGTGTAGTGATTGGTCCAATTATCGGCTTAGTTGGCGAAGAGACCACAACCATTCAACACTTTGCTGAATTCGGCGTAGTTATGATGCTGTTCTTAGTCGGGCTGGAACTTGAGCCCAAGATGCTTTGGGCAATGAGAAACCGTCTTATGGGCCTCGGCGGCCTACAAGTCGGCGGTACAACAGCCATTGTAATGGGTATTGCATTGTTCTTCGGGCAACCTTGGACGATCGCTCTCACCATCGGCTTAATCTTCGCGCTTTCATCTACTGCTATTGTTCTTCAAACGTTTAATGAGAAAGGGCTATCAAAGACAGAAGGCGGTAAGAATGCTTTCTCGGTCTTACTGTTCCAAGATATCGCCGTCATTCCGATGTTGGCATTCATTCCCTTACTGGCTCTTCCTGAACTGGTTGCTTTGGCAGAAAGCGCAGCAGAAACCGCAGCACACCACGATGAGTTAAGTTTGGTTGCAGGCTTACCAAGTTGGGCATATGGCCTTGTTATTACCGCTTCCATCGCCATCGTAGTCGTGGGAGGACATTATCTAAGTCGTCCACTGTTCCGCTTTGTTGCAAGCTCTGGCCTACGTGAGATCTTCACCGCAACGGCACTGATGCTGGTTATTGGTATTGCCGCGCTGATGAGCCTTGTTGGTTTGTCTCCAGCGCTTGGTACATTCTTAGCGGGCGTTGTACTTGCCAACAGTGAATTCAGACACGAGCTTGAATCTAACATTGACCCATTCAAAGGGCTGTTGCTTGGTCTGTTCTTCATTACAGTAGGTGCGGGTATCGATTTTGGAGTTCTGTTTAACGACTTTGGACTCATCATCGGCTTAACGCTAGGCGTAATGGCACTCAAAGCATTGGTGCTGTTCACTCTGGCGCTGATCTTTAAAATCAAAAATAGCGACCGATGGTTATTCACATTGAGCTTGGCGCAAGCCGGTGAATTCGGTTTTGTACTACTGAGCTTCTCAGCCCAAAACCATGTGCTGCCCTCTGATATTGTTCAAACACTATCGTTGGTTGTCGCCCTTTCAATGTTCTTAACACCTGGCTTGTTCATACTGTTTGATAAAGTAATTCTGCCTCGCTACGAGCAAAAATCTAACGACCGTGAAGAAGATACTATCGAAGAGAAAGGTACGGTCATCATTGCTGGTATTGGCCGATTCGGTCAGATCGTTAACCGTTTATTGGTATCAAATGATGTCAATACTGTGGTTTTGGATCACCAAGCCAACCAAGTAGATTTATTACGCTCCATCAATATTAAATCTTACTTTGGTGATGCGACTCGTCATGACTTATTGCATACCGCAGGAATCGAAGAAGCCGCAATGCTTGTCGTCGCGATAGATAACCAAGACTCAAGCGTTGAATTGGTGAAGTACGTTAAGCACACCTACCCTAAAGTGAAAATCTTAGCGCGAGCATTCGACCGTGGTCACAGCTATCGCCTAAGAGAAGCCGGTGCAGATTTTGTGGAATCAGAAACGTACCACTCGGCGCTTGAAATGGGTGCAGAAGCCTTGCGTTCGCTAGGCCATCACCCATTCTTCGTTGAACAGCAAAAATCAACGTATCAGCGTGTTGAAAGTCGTAAGTCTGAAAAGCTCTACCAAGCTTGGTCTGAAGCGGAAGAAAACCCACGCTACGACAACAACTACCGACAAATCTTTATTCATCTAGAAGAAGCGATGAAAGAAGATATGAAAAAAGACCGCTCAGATAAGCACTCTCGCTCAGAACGAGGTTGGACACCGCCACCGAAAGGTTATGCCGACGGCTTTGAGGAAGAAGAAAGCTAAACGGAAATTCTACTAAACACTCTAAGTTACCATTCAAAAGTGGCTCTCGAGCCGCTTTTTCATTGTCTAGACACCAACAGCGCGACCAATGAAGCCAAATCACTGGACCTAAATCAGATGAACCACGAGATTTATGTGATCCAGCTATAATTTTCAATCTCAAGCTACCCGTCAAAAATGAATTCAGTTTTTACAATTATGAAACATTACCTCATTGCATAAACCACACCTTAAACATGGCTATATATGCACTCATTTTAGCAACTCACTTGCCAACTAAAATCGAAATGTCCGGTTTTAGGGGTTTGAATAACATTGCATATATCAAAACCAGCCTGTCTCGACCCAACAAAATCATTCACAAAACCAATAAATTACGCACTACATTCACAAACCTAACCCATTTGAGTTAACACAAACGTTTCAAAGTATGTCTATCGTTACAATTTGTAACGAATGGAAGTTGTCGGTATAGTCCTGCAATTCAAAAAGTGAGACCTTTGCGCTCACCTTAAAGGAGATATAATAATGATTACTAATGATGCTGTAATAATGGGCATGTTAGCTGTTATTCTTGGCGGTGTTTTTATCACGGAAAGTAGCCAAAATAGCGCACTGAAAAAATTCTACTCGTTCGTTCCGGGTCTATTGCTCTGTTACTTTGTTCCTTCGCTATTGAACAGCTTCGGCATCATCGATGCGTCAAACTCCAAGCTATACTTCGTAGCAAGTCGCTACCTACTGCCAAGTGCACTAGTTCTTCTGATCATCTCAGCTGACCTACGCAAGATTTTTGGACTAGGTTCAAAAGCCGTCATCATGTTCCTTACCGGTACTGTCGGTATTATCATTGGTGGTCCATTGGCTATCTTGATCATCGACCAAATCAACCCTGACCTTGTATCTGGTGACGTATGGCGTGGCCTAACAACCGTTGCAGGTTCTTGGATTGGCGGCGGTGCAAACCAAGCCGCAATGAAAGAAGTGTTCGAGGTTGATGACCAACTCTTCTCTGCAATGATTACAGTCGACGTTATCTGTGCAAACATTTGGATGGCTGTATTGCTTATCATGGCAGGCCGTCAGAAGAAGATTGATGCATGGTTAAAAGCGGATACTTCATCTATTGAAGAGCTAAAAGAGACCGTTTCTAAATACCAAGAAGAGAACGCTCGCCCAACAACGACAACCGATCTAATGAAGATCACGGGGATTGCATTCGGTCTTACCGGCCTAGCTCACCTATTCAGTGACCTAATCGCACCTTGGATCTCGACCAACGCACCAGAACTCGCGAAATACAGCCTTACATCAGGTTTCTTCTGGTTGATCGTAATGGTGACAACGTTCGCGCTCATCGCTTCATGCTTCAAATCAACACGCAGCCTTGAGCACAGTGGCGCATCAAAAGTAGGTTCGGCGTTCATATACATCCTAGTTGCAACCATCGGTATGCAAATGGACGTGACGGCTATCTTAGACAACCCAGGCTACTTCTTCATTGGTATCACATGGCTAACTATCCATGCCATTCTAATGATTGTGATGGCGAAGCTTATCCGTGCACCACTGTTCTTCATGGCTGTCGGTAGCCAAGCTAACGTAGGCGGCGCAGCATCGGCTCCTATCGTAGCAGCGGCATTCCACCCTGCATTAGCTCCAGTAGGTATCCTAATGGCGGTATTGGGTTACGCACTCGGTACATACGGCGCTTACATCTGTGGCCTAATAATGCAGGCTGCTGCGGGTTAATTGAGTTAACGTCGCTCAAGCCAACCATTAAACATCAAAGTCCGATATTGGTACGCCAATATCGGACTTTTTTGTGCCTTCAGGTATTGAAGAGTTTCGTTTTAGGACATCTCAACCTTCTTGTTCAAATACGACAGAGATACTGGGGCGATGTCGTTAATAGAATCTTTGAATGCTTTGGCAAGTAACACCGCCCTCTTCTCTGGAACGCCCACATCGTTCAAATTGGCTAAACACATGTTGAAAAATTCTTGATTTATCCAAACATACCTATCCAGTTATAGTGTTTGTAGAGGTGATCGACGATGAAAGAACTCGATAGATATTGTGAACAAATAAACCTAAACCTGACAAAACAACAAGTAGATCGACTTAGATGGAACAAGCCTGTGTTTAGCAAGCGTATTACTATTTTTTCAGCGATGTCTTTGTTTATTTTATGGGTAACGTATTGGTTTTAAATGAATAAAAGGTGAAACGATGTCCGTTCAGCCTCTCTTTTTGCATAATACTAAACAAAGATTAATCGAATAAAGACGCCAATTTATTTTCAACTACAGGGCTGATGTTAAAGCTCAACATAAAGTCTGGACGCGTCTTTTCATCTTTCTCGATATAGTAATTAGCTTCAATGCCAAACTTCCAAGGACGACCATTCAAAACGGTTGTTTTACTCACGCTAATATTCAATGGGATCTCCGCCTGATCGTTATTCCAATCGTAGGACAATGTCGGAGCAGAGCCTACCGTCCACCCTCCTTCCAACAACTCTACCCAAAATAACTGCGTAGAAGTCTTGTTTATACGAGTGTCAGAGTGATCCGCTCCGTTGCCAAATACGCCATAAAGGTGGCTTGGAAACACACCTACAACGCGATCGGCACTCACTTTCCCGTACATAAACTCCGGACCGACAGCAAATTGATCAGCCGTTAACTCACTGCTGCCTGTAGGTAAAGAAGCAAACAAACCAAAAGCGGCTATGGTTCCACCTTCCATTTTGGGCGCATAAGCTAGATCGAAGGAAATGTCGCTCACTCCCGACTGATTCATATGTTGGGAACTTGTCGGCGTATCCACATTGAAATCATTCTGAACATAAGAGATAGCAGGACGAAAGATGACTTTGTCGCCATTATCTATAGGGAAAGGGAGAGTTGGTTGTAACACTGTGGCGAAGCTGTCCCCTCCTCCTTCATAACCACCAGAGTATTGGAGCTTTAAGTTAAGGCTCGCGTAAGCCGTGTTGGGGTTTGCAAGTTCCTTTGCTGCCTTTTCTGCTGCTTGCTCGCTATTACCTTTCGAGATAGTGGTATTAGCCTTCGCAAAATTCGGCGTTAATAATATTCCAGTTATTATCAGTGCAAGTGATTTACAAGCCATGAGCCCTCTTTAAAAATTAAACGCAGTTTATTACGCATATTTTAAAGGCTAACGAGAAACAAAATGGCCATTCAGCGACATCGAGAATTAATCGATTCATAAAAACAAAAAATGCCCCAAATATCTTTGGGGCATTTTCAAATAATCAGGAAGCGAGGGAGTGTTTACTCCTTTAGCTTATTCCCAATCAAGAATTACTTTACCTGACATACCAGAACGCATCATGTCGAAGCCTTTCTGGAAGTCATCCACTTTGTAGTGGTGAGTAATGATTGGTGTTAGATCTAGGCCTGACTGGATTAGTGACGCCATCTTGTACCAAGTTTCGAACATCTCACGACCGTAGATACCTTTGATAACCAAGCCTTTGAAGATTACTTGGTTCCAGTCTACTGCCATGTCTGATGGTGGAATGCCTAGTAGAGAGATCTTACCGCCGTGGTTCATGTTAGTCAGCATGCTGTTGAACGCAGATGGGTTACCAGACATTTCTAGACCTACATCGAAGCCTTCCGTCATGCCAAGATCAGACATTACGTCTTCAAGCTTCTCTTCCATCACGTTTACTGCGCGAGTCACACCCATTTGACGAGCAAGGTCTAGGCGGTATTCGTTTACGTCAGTGATTACAACGTGACGAGCACCAACGTGCTTAGCAACAGCAGCAGCCATGATACCGATTGGGCCAGCACCAGTGATTAGCACGTCTTCGCCTACTAGGTCGAAAGAAAGCGCTGTGTGTACTGCGTTACCAAACGGGTCAAAGATTGATGCTAGATCGTCAGAAATTTCTGCAGGGATCTTAAATGCGTTGAACGCAGGGATCACAAGGAATTCAGAGAACGCACCAGTGCGGTTAACACCAACACCTGTTGTGTTACGACAAAGGTGAGTACGGCCGCCACGACAGTTACGACAGTGACCACATGTGATGTGACCTTCGCCAGATACACGGTCGCCGATTTCAAAACCACGAACTTCTTGGCCGATGCCAACAACTTCACCCACGTATTCGTGACCTACTACCATTGGTACTGGGATTGTGTTTTGTGACCACTCATCCCAGTTGTAGATATGTACGTCAGTACCACAAATTGCAGTTTTCTTAATACGAATAAGAAGATCATTATGACCCATTTCAGGTTTTTCAACCTCGGTCATCCAGATGCCTTCTTCAGGCTTAAGCTTAGAAAGTGCTTTAATTTTCATAATGTTATCCAGTTCATCTCGCCTAACTGTAAGGCGAGAATCAAAAATCTATATGTTCTATTGGGTGTTGCTCTATCTAATCAAAGGATGCACAAGGCACCCCTTTAAAATTAGATGATAGCCATGTCTTTACCAACTTGGATGAACGCATCGATTGCGCGATCCAGTTGCTCACGTGAGTGTGCTGCAGACATTTGCGTACGGATACGAGCTTGGCCTTTTGGTACTACTGGGAAAGAGAAACCTACCACGTAGATGCCTTTCTCTAGTGCACGCTCTGCGAATTCAGCCGCTACTTTTGCATCACCCAGCATGATTGGGATGATTGCGTGGTCAGCACCACCCATAGTGAAACCAGCTGCTTCCATGCGAGTACGGAAGTGGGCAGAGTTTTCCCATAGTTGAGTACGTAGGTCGCCAGATTCCGCTAGAAGATCTAGAACGCGAATAGAAGCAGATACGATTGCTGGTGCAACAGAGTTAGAGAATAGGTATGGACGAGAACGCTGACGTAACCAGTCGATCACTTCTTTCTTACCAGAAGTGTAACCGCCTGAAGCGCCACCCATTGCTTTACCAAGCGTACCTGTGATGATGTCGATACGGTCAACAACGTTGTGGAACTCGTGAGTACCTGCGCCGTTTTCGCCCATGAAGCCAACAGCGTGAGAGTCATCAACCATCACTAGTGCGCCGTACTTGTCAGCAAGGTCACAGATAGCAGGAAGGTTAGCGACTACGCCGTCCATTGAGAACACGCCATCAGTTACGATTAGTGTGTGACGAGCGCCTGCTTCTTTCGCTGCGATAAGTTGCTGCTCTAGCTCTTCCATGTTGTTGTTCGAGTAACGGAAACGCATTGCTTTACATAAACGAACACCATCAATGATAGATGCGTGGTTTAGAGCATCAGAAATGATTGCGTCTTCTTTGCCTAGGATAGTTTCGAATAGGCCAGCGTTTGCATCAAAGCAAGATGTGTAAAGGATAGTGTCTTCTTTACCAAGGAACGTAGATAGCTTTTGCTCTAGTTCTTTGTGAGAATCTTGAGTACCACAGATGAAACGAACAGAAGCCATACCAAAACCGTGTTGATCCATACCGTCTTTAGCAGCTTCGATAAGGTCAGGGTGGTTAGCAAGGCCTAAGTAGTTGTTTGCACAGAAGTTTAGTACTTCTTCACCAGTCGAGATAGAAACCGCTGCTTTTTGAGCAGAAGTGATAATGCGCTCAGACTTGTAAAGACCTTCTTCTTTAACTTCTTCGATTTGAGTTTGAATCTGTTGGTAAAATGCAGAAGACATTGTCTATTCCTTCCTAATTATTATTCAGCAGCATCGCGCGCCGCATTATGTAGGGGATGTAAACGATTTCAATTCGATCATTTACACTGTAAAACTTATACCCCTATTCTAGTTGAACATCCCCTTCTCGATTATCCCTTTAGTTGGAAAAACATTAATGAATCACAGGCACAAGTGCTACGAAAGGCCATACTAACTAAATCTATAGAGCAAGTGTGATTTATAAAATGTAACGATTAAAACAACATACCAGTCATAGCTTTCAAACATATAAAAAGATCTGAGAAATCCCTTTATTATCTATAAGTCGTAGATAGAATGCTGTTGTCTCTATAATAAAATACTATTTACCGCAATTGAGTTGAGTGTTGACTGCATGCCTAAACTTATCACGAACTTCAAACAGCTCTCCAAGAGCGAAAAAAAAGAAAGCCGCATTAGAGCTGTAATAACCGGGTTCGTCTTAGTCATGACACTATTAGTCGCTATTGCGATTGGTACTTGGACTGGCACAACAAAATTGTTTGATGCCCTAAACCGAATCTATACAACTGGAGAGCTCATCTTTTCTTTGGATCGAGCACGCTTGAACGCTCTTGGGTACGTACGAGATCCTAATAGCGATAGATTAGATAAAACACTTTATTACATCGAACAATCCAACTTACTCACCCAAGATCTAAATGACAGCAATGAAGACAAAATCTTAGAACTTCTTGGAGAGTACCAAGCAAGCTTTCTTGAATTCGTTGAAATAGATAAAGAACGAAAAACCATCATCAAAGAATACGCTGAACGAGCAAATACATTAAATCAAACGTTCAAAATGGTGGTTAATGTTAACTATCAACACGGCGACCCAAAAGTCATAAAATTAGTAAATAAATTGATATTTGATAGAACTTCAATCAACAAAAGAATCGTCAATTATTTAACATCGGGGAAAAGAATTAACTCTATAGATTTAGAAGAAACGATCGAGCTATTATTCGGAATTGAGCGTTCTATAGAGCAACTAATACCAATCATTGATGAAAAAGAGAATATCGACAGCTTATCGAAGCTATTGGGCGATACTAAGTTTTATATAAAACTTGTCGAAAAACTAATCGATAACAATGAAAAACTAATCAAAAACTCTCAGAAAGCTATTCCTGCGGTTTTAGAAGCAGAAGCAAGGATAATCTCAATAAGAAACGAACGCGTAGAAAAAGTTGATAGCTTAAAGTTCACGTCGTTTACCTTAACCATCTTATCCATACTCTTTGTAATTAGTTTAGTGCTGCTCGGTTATTTGATTTTTCATTCGATTACCAATTTGATAAAGCTAACAAACGAAGCAACGTATACTCGTGATAGCGCGATATCATCAAATAAAATTAAATCTCAGTTTCTAGCTAATATGAGTCATGAAATCCGAACGCCAATGAACGCAATTATGGGCATGACAGGGCTAGCTTTGAAGACTAACCTAGATGAAAAACAACAAAAATACATTGAAAGCATTGATATTGCATCTAATCAACTAATCCACATCATTAACGATATTCTTGATACATCAAAGATAGAGTCAGGAAAATTCACTATCGAGTTAAGCCAATTTAACCTCAAACAACTGTTAAACGATTGTCATAAACTCATGTCGGTGAACGCCCATCACAAAGGATTGAGTTTGAATTACCAGTGCGATGAAAATGTTCCTAAACTAGTCAAAGGTGACTCATTAAGACTAAACCAAATCTTACTGAACATTGTAGGTAATGGTATAAAATTTTGTGATAGTGGCTATGTCTCTATCGATGTTAGTTGCCTAGAAAGTGACGGCACTAGTGCTCGTGTCTTATTTGAGATTACCGACACTGGCATTGGGATATCCGACCAAGATCTAGACGATCTTTTTAAGCCTTTCGCTCAAGTAGATAACTCTACTGCTCGGTTATACGGGGGAACAGGACTAGGCTTGATGATAAGCAAACAACTTGTAGAATTAATGGGCGGGAGTTTACACGTTATAAGTACACCTAACAGAGGAAGTACTTTTTCTTTTGATATACCATTCGGCCTAACTGTGCAGGATGCCGTCAACCAAAATTCAGAGATAAAAGCAGAATCACCTAAAAACATTCATCAACTACACGGCAAAAAAATTCTACTTGTTGAAGACAACTATATTAATCAAGAGTTAGTAAAAGAACTATTATTACATGTTGTAGATCTCGAAATTTGTGGGAGCGGAGAACAAGCCTTATTGCTTTTACGTTCGAAAGAGTTCGACGGTGTGTTAATGGATTGCCAGCTTCCTGTAATGGACGGGTATCAAACGACATCAGCCATACGCAATGATCTAAAACTCTCACTCCCTATTATCGCAATGACAGCTAATGTTATGCCTCAAGACAAGCACAAAGCTATCGAATCGGGCATGAATGATCTTATAGCGAAACCTTTAAACACTGAAGACATGTACTCCAAGATGATAACATGGTTTTCTGACAGCAATACTTCACAGGATCCTATACAAACTCCATCATCACAGCCTATAGCTGAAACATCAGAGTTTGATTTACCTGAATGGCTGAAATCCGCTCCACATATTGATCATATATCAGGCTTAAAAGTAAGTGCCGGCAACGTTAACCTTTACCTTAAGCTACTTGATATATTTGCCAACGATTACGAAGGGTTTGTGGCAAGAATGGGACATGCCGATGAGATCCACAAATTAAAAGGTTGAAGTGGCATAGTGAATT
>NZ_MCZK01000118.1 GCF_002875945.1 Vibrio lentus | reverse complement strand
TTTTACTTGACCACTTCAATCAATCAACACGCATGAGAAGTCTGATACTAAAAATTAACGCCCCTCTTGAACAACCAAAGCCTTTGCTGCTTGGGAGTTTTGTACGAGTCACGATTCAAGGTAGAACCTATTCTAATAGCTTTATGGTGTCCTCCTCCTCCATCACTGCGGACGGCAATATTTGGTATGTCAAAGAAGGAGTACTTCATAAGCATAAGACTCAAACACTGTTTCAAGATGTCGATGCAATCGGCTTTGAACGAGACAACCTCGATGAACAAATCGATCTGGTTTTAAAGCCCTTGTCTAACTTCGTGGCAGGGATGAACGTATTAGCACTCTCAGATAGCCCTCAAGATACTTTACAGGGAAAACTTGCATCAAATAATAGTAATTCACTTGGTGTTATTGGAAATGTGTCACTCCAAGAGGTGAATGATGGACAATAACCAAAAGGCTCAAGGTCTCATCGCTTGGTTTGTTCATAACCCTGTTGCCGCAAATCTATTAATGGTTCTGATCTTGGTGGCTGGTGGTTTTGCTGCTATCCAATCGCGGGTAGAGAGCTTTCCATCACTGCCTCCGACCAGTATTACGGTTAGTGTCGAATATCAGAGTGGCTCAGCCCGTTCAGCTGAAGAAGGTATTGCGATAAAGATTGAAGATGCACTGCAAGGTGTGGATGGCATCAAACAGATAGCCAGCAGCTCTGATAGTGACGGCGTAACGGTCACCATAACTAAGTCGAGTGGCTATTCACTCGAAAAGCTACAGCAAGATGTAAAAAGTGAGGTGGATGCGATTGGTGACTTGCCAAGTGAAGCGAAAAAGCCAGTCATCACGCGGCAAGCCGACCTTGAAGATGTGATGTCTATTAACCTGTTTGGTGATGTACCTATCGATGCATTACAGAGTTATTTAGACGAATTGCGAAACAAACTTTTAGACTCGCTTTTAATACAGAAAGTTGACTACATTGGACGAAAGGCTCAGCAGATATCGATCGAGGTTGATGAGGCCAAGTTACAAGCTTTCAATCTCACTATGGACCACATCGTCAGCCAAATTCGTGCGGAATCGTTAACTCAAACCGCCGGAGAGCTTAAAGGTTCTCAGGGAACGTTAGTTCTCAAAACCGACCAACAGCACCGCAGTGCGACAGAGTTCGCTAGCTTGCCAATTAAGCGAACCGCCGGAGGACAAACCATACTATTGTCCGACGTTGCACACGTTGAACTAGGGTTTGATGACGACGGTAGCATTACTCGTTACAACGGCCAACCATCTTTGGGCTTAACGGTGAAAATGTACGGTCAATCAAACATAAACCTGCTTGCACAAGAAACCAGATCCATTGTTGATGCTTACCAATTAACACTGCCGAGCGGTATAAACCTCACACAATGGAATGATCAAAGTGAGCCGATTACGCATCGTTTGTCTTTGCTACTTAAAAACAGCGCTCAAGGTATTGCCCTCGTTGTTATTTTACTGGCTCTACTTTTAAACATACGCGTTGCTTTCTGGGTTGCCGTTGGCCTGCCCGTGACTTTTGCTGGTGCAATGGTACTTATGGGTGATTCTTTCTTTGGGCTCACCCTTAATGAATTAACCACCTTTGGTTTTATAATGGCACTCGGTATTGTGGTTGATGATGCCGTTGTCATCGGTGAGAGTATTTACGAGCAAAGAGAGAAACACGGAGCTTCTGTTGAATCAACCATCGCTGGCGCGCAAAAAGTGGCGACGCCGACTACATTTGGTGTGCTAACAACAATTGTCGCTTTTATGTCTCTCAGTTTAGTCGAAGGGGAACTCGGAAAAATCTTTGCACAATTTGCCATGGCCGCGACTTTCTGCCTGATATTCTCTCTCATTGAGTCCAAATTAATTCTCCCCGCTCACCTTGCTCGAGTCAAAATGGAACCGGGTTCTGCGCGTGGTATTCCCGCCGTATGGCATTATGTTCAGCAGCGTATTCTACGTGGTTTCAAGTACATCACTTGGCATATATATAAGCCCTGTTTACAGCTGGTTTTACGTTATCGCTATGCCGTAATTTGTGGCTTTGTCTCCCTGTGTATCCTGATTAGCGGATCTCTAATAACTGGTAAGCTTAAGTCCGTATTTTTTCCAGAGATTTCGAACAACTTCATCACCATAGAGCTCGCCTTCGAAGAGGATGCTGGCTACGGGTTAGTGCAACGTCAAACACTTAAAGTCGAACAAATGGCCGCTTCATTGAATGATTCACTGATGAGCCAATATGGGCTGTCTGTAGCGCCTATCCAAAGTGTATTGGTAGAAACCACCAATAGCAGTTCACAAATCATTGTTGGCCTATCGGGTAACGCTCAACGTCCCATTAGTGCAGGTGCTATCGCGAAAGAGTGGCAATCTATGATTCCGTTACTTGAAGGAATCGATAGTGCCAATTTCCTAGCCGACATGATCAGCGATAAAGCAATCAGCATAGAATTAAGAAGCGAAAATGAAACAACAATAAGTAACGCGACTCACGAACTGACTGAACATCTCAGTCATGTACAAGGTGTACATGGGATAAAAAGCAGCCTCGCGAATACGCAAGCTCAAGTGGATATTAGCGTAAACGAGTCGGGGCTCGCGATGGGACTCAGTACAGCAAACCTCCTACAACAGCTCAACATGGCCTATCAAGGTTACGAAATTCAGCAATATCAACAAGGTTTGCATGAAATAAAGGTCAAAATTCAATATCCACACTCAAAAAGGCAAACGCTGGATAACCTGAAATACGCGCAAGTTCGTTTAAGCAATGGCAAGTTGGTCCCACTCAATGCGGTGGCCAATATCTCCACTCGATATGTGTCGAAAAACATTGAACGAATCAACCGTAACAGAGTCAATGTGATAACAGCCGATGTAGATAAAACAATCGCCTCTCCAGAGGACATCATTAATAATATCGACGGACACCTGTTTAAAGAGTTACAGAAAAAGTATAGAGATCTCAACATTGTCCTTTCAGGGCAACAACAAGAGCAAGAACAAATATCAAATTCACTTTATAGCGTGTTTGCTATCGCTCTTATCGGCATCTACGCGTTGCTCGCGATACCACTCAACTCATATTTTCAGCCTCTGTTGATCATGTGCACGATTCCATTTGGTATTGTGGGAGCCTTGATGGGACATCTAATCCAAGGGATCCCCATTAGTGTACTTTCTCTATTTGGAATGCTTGCATTAACTGGGGTTGTCGTGAATGACAGTCTGCTGCTGATTTCCCGATTTAATACCAAGATAAACAGCGGTGACACAGTATACGAAGCGTTAATAGAATCAGGAACAGGACGTTTAAGAGCAATTGTTTTGACTTCTGCGACCACGTACTTTGGGTTAGTGCCATTATTATCAGAAACCTCGCCTCAAGCTCAGTTTTTGATACCAGCAGCTACATCGATGGGATATGGGATATTATTCGCAACCGTTATTACACTTATCTTAGTGCCTGTTTTACTAATGGTTCAAGAAGACATCAAGCAGCTGTATCACAACATCATCACCCAACGCTCAGCTTCATTTATTGAGGTCAACAAGAATGAAATCTAATTTATCTATCAATGTGTTACTGGTTGAAGATGACAAGGAGCTCGCAGCTTCGGTTGCCGAGTTTCTCGAATTTGAAGATATCCGATGCGATCATGCCTATAACGGGTTGAGCGGGTTTACACTCGCCAAACAAAATCATTACGACGTCATCCTCCTCGATCTTATGTTACCTAAAATTGATGGTTTTACAGTCTGTGAAAGACTTCGAGATAACGGGGACGACACGCCAATTTTGATGCTAACAGCAAAAGATACACTGCAAGACAAAGAAGCGGGATTCAATGCAGGCACCGATGATTACTTGATCAAACCGTTCGCAATGAAAGAACTCGCTTTACGCATCAAAGCACTCTCCAAGCGCAGAAGTAGCCAGCCTAAAAAACTGATACAAGGAGACTTAACTTATGACCTTAAAAACCAAAAAGTCTCTAGGTCAGGTCAATCATTAGATCTAAACAGATTAAATTTAATATTGTTAGAACTGCTTATGAGACGCAGTCCAAATGTAGTCAGTAAAAGAGAGATTGAGGAGTGCTTATGGCCAAATGATGCGCCAGAAAGTAACAACCTCAAAGTCCAGGTTTATCAACTAAGGCAAAAAATTGATAAGCCGTTTGAAACTAAGTTGATCGAAACCTTGGTTGGCCAAGGAATTAGAATAAAAGGGCAATCATGAGTATAAAAAAGAGCTTCCCTATTCGAAGCCATTTAACCTCTTTTTTCATGGGAATACCACTACTCACGGTCGTTTTGTTTGGTGAACTGTTAATCCGTCACTTCGAATATGGCTTAGAAGACTCCGTCAAAATGCGATTGGTCAGTGAATGGTTGAATTACAACGAAGCAAGGACTTCAAACCCTGATGCTGAATTGCCAAATTCCTATGTAGTTTCATTTTATTATGACCAACTACCAGATGTTCAAATAGATGGCGTCAATATATTTCAAGGGATAACACTTACAAACAATGAGTTCACAGTCGTTTTTGTCGATGAAACAATAACTAGCGATATCAAGAAAGAAGCGGTTGTAGGTATTTATCGCTTTACTCTCGATAGCGGCCAAGCGGTATACGGAATTGCGAAGTACGACTACCGATTGATTGGACAGACAATGGATATTTGGATTGATCACCGCTTTAGCTTGATTGTTTACATTGCGTGCGGGTACATATTTTTTATTGTCATAGCACTTTGGTTGTATAGCTATCGAGTCGGAAAAAAAACCGAAAAGCTGGTCGAATGGTCGGAGAGTGTTTCAAACGATCTATTGGCTAACCCAGCCCCCAACTTCAAATTCAGTGAATATAACCGAGTCGCTCTTTATCTAGAAAAAGCATTGCGTAAAAACGCACAATTGGTCGAAAGAGAACAGCGTTTTCTATCTCATGCTAGCCACGAACTAAGGACACCTATTGCGATCATTAGAGCGAACATGGAAATATTGGAGCGCGTCTCCCTACCCTCTGAATTACAACGCCCAATAGGCCGTATCGACCGAGCAAGTATCAACATGCAACAAATTACTGAAACCATGCTCTGGCTGGCCAGAAAGAGTGATACACCTCCAAATCAGAGCCCAGTGTCAGTGGTCGATTTATTGGATAACTTAATAGAAGAGTTAGAATATTTAATTCAGGGGGAAGACATCGATATCATTCGTGACTACGCTCTCGCCCCCACAGCTCAACTTCCTGAAACACCGATTCGAATTGTAGTTGGTAACCTCATTCGTAATGCTTTCCAATACACACATAGCGGCACGATCTATATATCTTTTGAGCAAAACAGCATAGTAATCAAGAATATCAACACTCAAGTGCTAGATATACAATTTCAAGATAGCTTTGGCCTTGGGCAGGATTTAACTGAAAAAATATGTAAGAAGCTAGGGTGGCACCTCGAAGCCGAGAAAATAGAAGGAGGTTTACGGGCTAGACTCCACTTACCAGTCGTTCACAATTCGAATACCAACACGTAGCTTTGTATTATTCTTCACTATTAAGTTTCAAGCTAAGCCAATAGTTTTCGTTCATCGTCAGCTAAGTTTGAAGCTTCGTTATTCAAATACAGTGATAGTTACGTTACAAAAAAGGGCTAACAAACATGCTAGCCCTTTGAATAATCGAAAATCGGTAGTCAATAACTTAGAAGTGGTAGCTCGCGCCAACGCCCATAAAGTATCCACTCGTATCATAGAACGCGATATTCGAATTATTATTAGAATACCCGGCTAGCGCGTTAAAACCCCAGTTTTCCCAACCCATAAAGTCCATATATTCATAGCCGAGCGTTAAGCTATATTCATTATCTTCACGTGTTTTATTAAAGACAGGGTTAGACGCATCATATGAGCTATAACTGTAATCCGCGTTCACCGAAAGTGCATGGTCGTTAATTCTCTTAAGGTAAGTCAACGAGCCAGAATAGCGAGAGAAGGAAACCGCATCACCATCAGCAAGGTGTTTTTGATAAGAGAAAGAGGGCTCGATGAAAGAGGTTTCAGTAATTGGCATTCCCATAGAGAGACTTGCATAATAACCTTTAGCGTCACGCTGAAGTACGTTGGTTGGTACTCCTAGGTGAAAGCCTGACTTCTCATTTTTAATATCTTGCTTGTAGACAGCAAAATCGCCAGCTAGACCGATATCTAAGAAGTTATCTAGCTGCAAACGGAAGGTATCGCCGGAAATATCGGTTTTGGTCCTTGCTGTATTGGCTATAAACGGGTCTTCCCATACTTCACCATTTGCAATAGTCGGAAGGTAAGAGAACGACACGCTCGATTCGTTGCCGTATTCCAATGTGTAACCAAATTCAAGAGCAAAAATGCCTTCGATGATATCGCCACGTGATGTACCCATAAACACCTGTTGGTCGTTATCGGCACCAAAGGTATAACGTAGCTGCCCTAATGGCACAACAAGTGCGCTCGATTCCGAATCTCCCTTACTATTCAAACTGCCTTTTTTAACAGAGTCTGAGTCGTCTGTTTCACTACCAAATCCGACCAAAAGCCCAACTTCTCCTCCCCAACCTGGTTTATCAAGCTCAGCCAATACATTTGCACTAAACAAAATCCCTATAGGCAATAACATGCGGTAATTCATCGCAACTTCTCCTTATGAAAGTTGCTGATAGTTTGCTGATATGAAGGTAAATACGAGGTGAATAGAAGAGACCCTTTTGGCTTAAATATACAGTCGGGATATGCAACAGCAACAATCCAGTATAAAACGGTTAGTACTGAGTCTCGAAAACGAGGGGGAATACTGGTAAACGAAGAGATTAGAAAAATAGAATAGTTAAGAGGTAAAGGTTGATGCTCAATTTGACGCATCAACCATGAACAAGCCGCAAGTTAAGCTTGGTTTTTTGAAGCTTCTGGATCGACGGTCTCTTTATCGACAGCTTCTTTATCAACAATCGGCAGCACCTGTTTTACATAGTTACCCGGCGCCTTGCCAATTACAGGGTGAAGCTCGGAACCTTGATTGAAAGGTTCGATTTTCTCGTCAGCTTCAAAGCCTTGTAACCATTGATCCCAGTGTGTCCACCATGACCCTTCATTATGGCTTGCGTTGTTTAGCCATTCGTCAGCAGAGTCGTCTAGGTTATCGTTCAACCAGTAGCCGTACTTCTTTTTCTCTGGGTGGTTAACAATGCCGGCAATATGACCCGACTCACCCAGAACAAACGTTTTGTTGCCACCCGTGTTCAATGCACCGCGGTAAGTCCCTTGCCACAAAGCAATATGGTCTTCTTTGGCTGAGATAAAGTAGCTTGGTATTTTGATCTTATTCAAATCAATCCAAACACCGCCGATTTTCACGCCTTTATCTTGAACCAGTTTGTTTTCAAGATAGAGCTCTCGCAGCAAGAAGTTATGACATTTAGCCGCCACGTTAGTGCTATCACTATTCCAGTACAATAGATCGAACTCCATCGGACTGCTGCCTTTGAGGTAGTTATCAATGTAGTAGTTCCAGTACAAGCTGTTCTCTCGAAGCAAACTGAACGTCACGCTCAACGAGCGACCATCCATGTAACCTTTAGCGTCGTTCTGTTTCTCAATCGCGTCGATTATCGTCTCATTGATGTACGCCCCAACCTCACCCGGCTGAGAGAAATCTAATAACGTGGTAAAGAAGGTTGCCGTTTTGATGCGCTTCTTCATACGCTTAGCTGCATAGTAGGCCACAGTAGAAGCGAGTACCGTGCCGCCAATGCAGTAACCTGCCGCGTTGATCTGCTCTTTACCCGTAATGTTTTCAATAGCGGTAACCGCCTTAACAACCCCTTCCGTGACATAGTCTCCGAATTCTTGGTCTTTCTGAGCCTCACCCGGATTACGCCAAGACATCATAAATACGCTATGCCCTTGTTCAAGCAACCAACGCACCATCGAGTTCTTTTCACGAAGGTCGAGAATGTAGTACTTATTGATAAACGGCGGAACGATCAACAATGGTGTCGCATTGACTTGTGGTGTCTTCGGGTGATACTGAATCAATTCAAACAAATCATTTTGAAAGACGACATCACCTTCTGTATTCGCAACATCCACACCCAATCGGAATGCATTATTGTTGGTCATGCGGATCTTAAGGATATCGGCACTCGCTTCCACATCCGCTTGCAACTGCTCTAACCCATCAAGAAGGTTCTCGCCATTTCTCTCAAGAGTCAGTTTCATCAGCTCTGGATTGGTCGCGATAAAGTTGCTTGGGGACATTGCATTGATAGCCTGACGTGAAAAGAACGCGACACGCTCTTTGGTTTTCTCGTCAATGCCTTCAATCGAGTTGATGGTATCGATATAGCTTTTACTAAACAGCAAATAAGATTGCTTGATGAAGCTATAGAAAGGGTCGTTCTTCCAGGCATCATCGATAAAGCGCTTGTCACCACGATCTTCAGCGATAACGCTCTCGGTGTTACCCATCAGTGCTGCGTTTTGCCAGATTTGCAGTTGCTGTTCCCACCATTGAGATTGCAGCTGAAGTAGAACGGCTGGTTGGTTTGCGGCTTGCTCAAAAATTTTCGATGCATCATCAAAATTCAATTCTTGCATCGCTTTATTTAGGGGAGATTGCGCGGCTTCCTTGTTTTGTTCAAAATTTTCCCACCATTGCTGGTTCGTTTGTTGAAGCTTAACAAGGTAGTCCGAAAAGAAGTGTTGAAACATAACATGACTCCAATAATCGGAAAATCGCCACCAAGCGGCACAGGTCAACCTGTACCAACTCGATGGCGACTAATTTTATGCAGGTGTAACTGTTTTCAAGTTTTCAGTTGTTAGTGTTTCAACATCTTCTTTGAACTCTTTTGCAGCAGCTTGCATTTTTGAGCTATCACTCATCATCTGTTGAGACAATTGAGTAAGTGCCGTTAGTTGCTGGCCGTTAAAAGCTGTAAGACTATTTACGTCTTTGATTTCACTTACTGCTTTCATTTGTGCAAGACCCATATCGGTATAAGTCTGCAACGCATTCATTTGAAGTTCAGTCATTGTTTGAACGTTCTTTGCAACCAACTTATTGAATTTCAAGTACGGTTCGAACTGCTTTTCAGTTTGGTCTGTGATTGTTTTGAAAATATCCGTGTACATAAATAACTCCTGGTGAATACATAGTTAGTGAAGAAATAGCTTAATAAAGAAATAGTTAAGAAAATAAATAGCTTAAAAAACCAATTTGGCTTGCCTATGGCACATCGGGATTTAACCCTCGATACCTTTCAGCAAAACAGCGGTTCCCATTCCCCCGCCCACACAAAGCGAAGCAACACCATAATTGGTATGTTGCTCAATCATCTCGTGGATAAGAGAAACAATAATTCGGTTACCTGATGCCCCTAAAGGATGACCAAGTGCAATAGCGCCACCGTTGACATTGACTTTAGATTTGAACGCTTCAAGCGGCAGATCATGTTGTTCAGACAACTGGTACATCACGCCTAAAGCCTGCGCAGCGAAGGCTTCATTTAGCTCAAATAGCTCAACTTCTTCTAAAGTTAAATCCGCTTTGTCTAGCGCTTTAGATACTGCTTCTACTGGACCTAACCCCATAATTTTCGGGTCTAAACCAGATTGTGCGTAGCTGCTCAGCTCGACCAGCGGTGTCAGGCCATATTTTACGACCGCAGATTCAGACGCTAAGATAATGGCACTTGCGCCATCATTGATGCCTGACGCATTGCCAGCGGTAACAGTTCCTTCTCGGTCGAATGCCGGACGGAGCTTTTGCAAGCCATCAAACGTCGCATCAGACTTAGGGTATTCATCCGTATCAAATGTCAGCGTTTGTTTGCGCTGTTTAATTTCGACAGGGACGATTTGTCCTTTGAATTTGCCCGCTTCGATTGCGGCTACTGCTTTCTGTTGGCTTTCTAAGGCGTAGTTATCTTGTGCGAGACGCGAAATATTTAACGCGTTGGCGATGTTTTCAGCCGTCATACCCATGTGATAATGATTGAACGCGTCTGTTAATCCATCCCCCACCAGCAAGTCCTTCATTGAGATGTCACCCATCTTGTGCCCGTTGCGAATACTCGGTGGCACAATAAAAGGAATCTGAGACATCACCTCAACACCCGCTGCAATAACGACTTCAGCGTCTTTTGCTTTGATGTGAGCCGCCGCATCCATCACCGATTTCATACCGCTACCGCAGATCATGTTGACGCCATAAGCCGGAACTTCTTCAGCAAGGCCTGCGTAAAGAGAAGCTTGACGAGCAACGCCCATTCCTTGTCCCGCTGAAATCACGTTCCCAACAATTACTTCATCAATCACGTTTAATGGAACATCTGCAGACTCCAACGCCCCTTTAATCGCGACGCCCGCTAACTCACCGGCTGTGATGTTTTTTAACGACCCTGTAAATGCACCAATAGGTGTGCGCTTTGCAGCAACAATAAATACCTTTTCCATCATTCAATCCCCTTAAGTTTCACTTATTAGTGCATGTACAAGCCGCCATTCACAGACAGTGTTTCGCCTGTAATGTACGCACCAGATTCACTCGCTAAAAAGCCCACTGCGTCTGCAATTTCTGCAGGCGTCGCTAAACGTTTCATTGGGATTTGGTTTTTAATTGAATCAAGGATTTCAGGCGTCATTTGCTCAACCATAGGCGTGCCGGTATAGCCAGGGGCAACCACGTTTACTGTCACACCACTTCTTGCACCTTCAGCAGCTAGTGCTTTTGAAAAACCAATCATTCCAGCCTTTGCTGCGGAATAATTGGTCTGTCCGAACTGACCTTTAAGACCGTTCACTGAAGAAATGTTGATGACTCGGCAGTTGCCCTTTTCGCACATAGGTGCAAACAGAGGCTGTGTCACATTGAAAAGACTGTTGAGGTTAGTCTCAATCACTTCTTTCCAAGCTTCGGCATTCATCTTTTTGAAGACGCTGTCACGAGTAATACCCGCGTTGTTAACCAAAACATCCACCGTGCCTTCTTCTTCTAACAACTTGCTTAAGCTCTGTGCACATTCAGCGGTGTTGGTGACATCTAATTCAAACAATCTCACTTGATCTTCAGTAAATTGTTTTTCGTTAAACCAATCCAGTGCGCACTGGTAATTCCCAGTAAAATAGGTCGCGATAACACGATAGCCATCCGCGACTAATTTAGAAGAAATTGCTGAGCCGATACCGCCTTTTGATCCTGTAATTAAAGCAAGCTTTTTCATTAATGGTTCCATCCCTTACAAGCAATTAAATAACAATGATGTTAATAAGATAATGTCTTAGTCGATAATTAAACTTTACGTTTTTCTTTAATTAAACCCTACATCTCAAAATCAAAAAGTATTATTACAAATAAAAAATATTTTCATGTTATGGCTAAAAATCTGACTTACATCCCAAAACCCATGAAATGTTGCGATTATGTAAAATACAGTAAGCAACTGATATTAATAGCCTTTATTTAACTTCAATTATATCACCAAACCGATAAGCCTTTGTTTACTTTAAATAAAATGACATGACTTAACGTGTTTCAATGAGAATGCAATATTGAAAAAGTAAACAATTGATCGTAGGAATAATAGCGAGATTGCTATTTCCTATTAATAAATCTATCGAGGTATTTCTATATAAAATTCAATATAAGTAAATATTAAAGTCACACTGGCTAACATTCTGACTAGATGAATAAAAGTGAATAGGCAATAAAAAAGCCCACTCTCAAGAGAGTGGGCTTTTAGTCTAAATCAATAAATAGAAAGGCTAATCGCTATTAATACATCTGATATTAATAGCGAAGTGGATCCTACTTAGTAAATATTTCATTTGTATTTACATCTAAATAAATTTTATTTTCAAGCGATAGTCCGCCGCAATAAATAAAATAGACATCTCGGTCACTGTACTTCACCGATTTCACCCAACCACCTAATTCCTCGAAGTCACTTGGGTCACATTCGCCATCAGAGATCAGCTCTGCAACCGTATTGCGGAATTTCTCTTTATGGCTCTTAAGATCGTCGGATTTAACCAAATATGAATCCAATATCTCTATGCTTTCTTTCTCAGAAATAATCACTTCATCATTAGATAGGCCAGACATCGAAACCCATTCGGCTGTCTGTGGACCACCTTCTTTTAGAACGATATAATCTGAGATACGTGCCCACTCGCCTTGTTTATCAAGTACTTCGACTTTTTCACCTTTGTAGAGGTAATCGGTTATCAAGCCATCAACTTCTGGTTGTTCTACCACTTCAAGCTTTCTATCCAAAACATAGAACTCTGTCTGTTCTGGCTCAGGTTTAAGCTCCATAACCGGTTTTAAATCAGCTTCAGGCTGAGCAACTTCTTCAACGGATTCTTCGGTTTTCTCTGCTGGTGGTGAGTCTTTTTTCATAACAAAGAAGTAGTACGCCGCTCCTCCTCCGCCCAATATTAACAATACAAGTAAAGCGATCAGCGCTTTTTTCATCAAATCCACCAGCTCTTCCGTTTTAGGGTTACTTCAAGTGTACATCAACTCATGCTGCCACTCATCTATACTCTCTATTGAGAGCACGGTAAGTAGAGGAAAGTCATGCGTTTTTGGGGAAAGGTTATCATTCTAAGTATACCTTTGATTGCCAATGTCGCGGTCGCAAGCCATTGCGATCGTGAAAACTGGCAAACATTGTTGGATCGCCAACTCGTCTTTGAAGGTCGCTACAACCAATACACCAAAGAATTCAACCAAGTTCTCTCAACCTATGAATCACAAACACTGCTATCTAAACACTTCAACGAGACACAGATCATTGAGCTTTGGGCGAAGTATGAAGAAAGGTTTAATGTACAGCTCAATAGTCATATGAATACTGCTTATGATGTCTCTGAAGTTTTGTTAAAACAGGCATACGTCGTCTCTAGTGAACTAGAAGGAGCTCAGTCTCTCACTCGCTCATGGCAAGCCGTTGCTCAGCACTGTGCTAAGGCAAAGCTACCGCGCCAATCTGAAAGCGCACAATCGCATGTGACAAGTTCACAATCGCTCTCCAAAGATCTCCATACACTCAGTGATAAATTCCGTCAGCTGTCGTCAAAGTATCGTAAAGAAGCCAATATGATAGATGAAGCACGCCATGCAAAAGCACCAATAAACGATGCTTCAAACTGAAACCCACACTCGGCTTTCTCTGTTCATCGACTGGATTTCTCGTCATAACGGACTACTCTCCTGTAAAAATATCCAGAAAAATCGTTAATCAAAGCTTTATCAATAGCTTGTAAAGTTAATGTGGTAACTATCAACAATAAAGTTCACTTTTCGACCAATGCAAGCAAATATGTGAGATATTCATCACAAAATAGATTTACAAACGCCAGAAAATTGTTATCATGAATCTTCATATAACTTAATAACAAGAAACATTTTGGCTAGGTAATATGCAAAAGACTATGGCTTTCAACTGCTTGAGTAACACGGAAGGGACTGCAGAGATAAGAGGTAAACTTTTATCTGTCGCTAAACACATGGAAGAGTTCGGTTCAGTAAGTGAGCTAGAGCTATGTAAGATATTTGGAGAGACAATTTGGAATGACGGTGTTGATTACCATTCACATGCTTTTTCATTCAGAATTAATGTAAAAACCGGAGATTGTTCAATCTCTAACTTTAAATATCACTGATTTTGCACCTATACATACGGAGTACCTTTCACAAGGTGCTCCGTTTTTTATGTCTGCTATCTTAAGCCGTCGAGCCTAGTCTAGTTTTCTTTGTGACTTTTTTATCAGCAGTAGATCTTTTCTTTTTCAGCTCACTGATCAAGCTCAATGTGTAATCGCAACCCTTTCAGTTTAATCGCTCTTACTTGGCTTAATCGAGCTTATTTAGAACGGTCAATCTTAGTCAACACAATCAATCTTAATCTACGTAAACAGGCAATGGTGCATTACCTTTCACTTGTCTGATCGCGAGATGGGTATGGATGTCCTTTACGTTTGAGAGCCGTTGCAGCTTTCTTGTAAACGCCTCATAGGCCATAAGATTTGGGCTGACCACTTCTAACAGATAATCATAAGCGCCAGATACCACGTGGCAGCTGATCACTTCTTCCATTTCAACGATAGCGCCTTCAAACTTATCGATCGACACTTCTTGGTGGTTGTTTAGACTCACCTCAACGAAGACACTCATGGCGATTCCGACTTGTTCTCGCGATAGACTGACGCGATAACCGTCGATGATCCCTTTTTCTTCCAGCCTTTTAATCCGCCTTGCACACGGCGAAGGTGATAAACCCACTTCGTCCGCTAGTTCTGCGGTCGTCAATCTGCCGTCTTTTTGCAGCAATTCGAGTAGATGCCTGTCAATTCTATCCATAGAAAACGCGAAACCTTAGTTGGTGAGAAAATCAAATTGAGTGGAATGAGTTAATATTCTAATAAATATTAGCAAAAATCATCAACCTAAACTTAAATAAGGTCAAAACTTGCCAACTTGTGGCATAAGTCTTAATTCATAATTAAGCACCATCCATTTTCCTTGTTTACTATGAATCTTGGCTACTTATCTATCGTGATTACTCTGCTCATCTGGGCAAGCTTTTTTCTTTCACTGAAAGGAGGCGCAAACTCAGCTCTGACACCCGCAGATATTGCACTCACCCGATTTCTCATTCCTGCCTTAGTTTTATTTCCTTTAGTATGGAAAGCGCGCAATGCTATCTATTCAGTTCCCAAGCGCTACCTCGCAGGCATGTTTGCTGGCAGTGGCCTCCCCTATTTATTGGTCACCGGTACAGCGATGCACTTTGTACCGGTTTCACATGGCAGTGCGCTCGTACCGGGCACGTTGCCTCTCTTTGTGACGGGTATTGCGGTACTTGTCTTCAAACAACCGCTCAGTCGACACCGTATTGCCGGGCTCAGCTTAGTTCTATTGGGGATCTTACTGTTCCTAGGGAGTAGCCTCAGTGATTTCAACTTTGAATACACAAAAGGCCACCTGCTATTTCTGTGTGCGAGTTTAATGTGGGCAACCTTTACCATTTCGGCTCGTGTTGCCAACCTCAATGCTTTAGTCAGTGCAGGGTTTATTTCCTTATCGTCGACCCTGTTATTGCTATTTTTGATCTTAACAGGAACATTACCTAGCCATCTTATGGTCACACCAATAGCGCAATGGCCAATAGCGGAGCTATCAATACATTCAGCGGTACAAGGCGTCGGTGCTGGTTTAATAGCGGCGTTCACTTACCTTTATGCGGTTAACACCCTAGGGGCAGAGCGTTCAGCAGCATTCGGCAGTGCGACTCCGGCCATCGCGACATTGTTGGCTATTCCACTGTTTAACGAAATACCGGACACCGTGACTTGGATTGCACTTGGTTCGATTTGTATCGGCAGTTTAGCAGCGAGCAACATCTTTATGAAAGACGACCAGTCTATGCAGTATCGACCACCGACTCACAAAAGCGCTTAATACGCTTCGTTTAGCGAAATGAACCCTTTATGAGTTCATTTCGCTAGGGCTCAGGCAAACAAAGCTCAATTGATTGAACACGTCAGTTAATCGCCCCTCTAAACCTGCACTAACTAGAATCTGCTTTTTCTAAGCTCACTTCTCCATTAAACTGTCCGACCTTTTTGCTCATCCAAGAGAACGCTATGCAACGCGATTACACTTTAACTTGCTTAAACACCATGCCTCGTGAAGAACTAGAAGAATTTAGTTTAAGAATGATCCATCGTCTGGTCCCTGAAGATGCGATGACGGAGTTGTTTACTTTTGAGCAGGAAGAAGTCACCAGTGAAGAGCGCATGCAATCAGCAAAGTTTGACGCGATGCTACGAATGACTGCAATCGCACTGAGTAAAGTGAATCTTGCATTTAGCGAGTCAGATAACTCGAAACAAAACATCGAGCGCATGACACGTCTATTGCTTTGGCACTTCTATGCGATGTCGTTCAACCTTGAGCAAGCCATCGACCTTGAAACTCATTGTGAGAAAGTAGAGAAGATTTTGGTAAAAGCACCGACAGAAGCATTTGGTTGGGTAAAAGAGCTGACAGAGCTTCTTCATTTCTACGCGAAAGTGAATGAAGGCAACGAAGAAGGAAATGAAGACGCTTAAAGCCTCTTCAACTTAAAAGCTTCTCAACGAGTTGTTCGCGCCTCAGTGAACAACTCGTCTATAACCTAAGCTGAAAGCCGTTAAAGCTATACAAAGACAGGTAACACTATATCGACGGCAAATAGAAGCTTTGCTGAAACGAGTTCTCTGCCTTTTTCGTCTCTAACACACTGTGATGTAACATTAGTATCGACTGAGCGATTTTGGTGCCGATACCCAATGACCCGTTTGGCGCTTCCTGCTCAATCTCATTATGGATCACGACCTTGACTCGTTTTGCATCTGACTCTAAACCAACACTCAAAGACACTGTCGTCCCACTAGGGCTATGCCTCAACGCATTATCTAACAAGTTTAAAACCAACCGCTCAAGTAAATCACGATCCCCGACCGCCTTTATTTCATCAGACATGTTGACGTTAAGCTGAACATTTTTATGAAGATATTTGCTTCGTATTGTATCCAGACACTCACTCATCAACGCATTCAAATCGATCGAAGCGTATTGATACGTGGGAACAGGATTATCATGCTTGGCACTGTCTAACAGCGAATGAAGCTGATCTGATAGTTTATTGCCATTGCGGTAGGCCACATCGATCAACGGATCCGATTGTGGATTTTGAATCTTCCACGTTTCTAGATACCCCAGCACACTCGATAGTGGTGTTTTCAGATCATGACTCAATTGCAATAGGCTCTGCCTACGATGCGATGACTGATATTCCAGTTGCAGAAATTGTTGTTGAATGTGTTTTGCCATCAACTGATAAGAACGCGCAATTGGCACCAGTTCTGGTACTTGGCGCGTGAAATTAGGTTCCAAGCGGAAATCTTGTTCGGCTTGCTGTTGCAACTTATCGGTTACAGCTTCTATCGGGTTCAACAAGCTGCGTTTAACCAATAGATAAGCCCCTATGGCAAAACCCCAAATAGAGACCAACATCAGGCCAGCCAGTGCGATATAAGGTGTGTCTACTTGCGAATTGGCAATCACAGTATGGCGATTACTGCCAATGAGTACATAAAGATACCCAACCGTAGAACCTAACTCTTCGATCGCTGCGACAGAAAACACCTTGCGAGAATCTGGATTGATCGGGTCCTCTCCCAAAATCGGATAAGGCTCATCATTTAGAAACTGCTTAATCGGCGCTAAATCAATTTGGCTAGCGAGTTTGGTTCCTTCAGGGGCGGCGTGCGTGGTGATATTGCCCTGACTGTCGAGAAAATAGATGTCAAAATCCGGCCCTATCAACATTAAGGTATGAAAGATGGATTTGAGGGCTTTCGGGTTGTAGTCAGTGCCAATCATTAGAGGGTTATCATCGCGCATGTGCACCGCGAGTTCTTTATGTAGGCTCTGTTTTGTTCGTTGCTCAATAGTTTCTTTTTGCCAATGATAGGTGTAGGCGATGACCACACTCACCAATAGAAACCACAAGCTGGTAAACAACACTAAGCGCGATTTAAAACTCATGCTTACTCCTTAATGACTTCTGTTTCTATTAATGAACTTAAAAAGCGAGAATCAAACCCTAAGCCTTCGACTCAAACTTATACCCAACACCCCAAACAGTCTTGATGAAGTCATCATCGCTATTTGGCATAGCAAGCTTGGTTCGCAAGCGATTGACGGTGCTACAAACGGTGTGGTGGTAGCCTGAATGGTTGGTGTGCCATACATGATCAAGCAGCTCATCTTTGCTATACACTCGACCCGGACGGGTGGCTAAGAAATGAAGTAAAGTAAATTCTGTCGCGGTCAACAAGACATCTTGGTTATTTAAAGAAACCTGATGACGCTCCGGTTGAATGGTAAGGCCACCAAAACTCATCACAGATTCCGTTGTTGGAGCCTCTTTGATCGTGGCTTCTGCATGATTAACCCGACGTAAAACATTACGAACACGAGCTTGAAACTCGAGCACACTGAATGGCTTGGTGATGTAATCATCGACACCGGCTTCTAAGCCCGAGACTTTATCCAGTTCAGAGTCTCTTGCTGTGAGCATCAACACGGGAGTCCAATCTTCCTGCTGACGGATCATCCGACAAAAGTCGAGCCCATCACCATCAGGTAAGCCTCGATCGAGGACGACTAAATCAAACTGACCATCCAGATATAGACCCTGTGCTTTTTCAATCGTATTAGCTCTTTCGACATGATGACCTTGGAACTTGAGATGCATTTGCACCAGTTCCGCTAAATCATCGTCGTCTTCAACCAGTAATATGTTTGCCATCAGATTTACCGCAGCACTATTCATGATCCCTGCTCTATTCGGAGTCTACCCACCTTTCAATTGACCGGAACAGAGCAGGAATTCTTTCATTTCACGCTTAACCCAATCATTCAGTTCGAGTAATGGTGATTCTCGCACCTGGATTCAGAAAGCGATGATTAGCAGTTAGAGCAGAGGTCGTTAAGCCATCATCTTGACTGATGACGCCAGAGTGGAAGCTCACCACATCATTGTCATTTCTTAGGCTATTAAAGCCCTCACCACCGCCTGCGGGGCCCGGAATGGTTGCTGCAAGCTCATCATTCAACTCCGTTCCCGAATCCCATACATTCATGTTCATGGTGAAGGTGTCACCAACCGCTAATGACTTAAGCGATAAGCCAGATTCACCCACAAACGCATCATTGGTATTAACCAACATCGAAGCGACAGAAAGATAACCCTCTAAAGCGGGATCAACACGGATGGAGAGCGTGTCATTTTCGCCCGACAAGATCAGCCCGTTTCCTGAGATACCTTGGTAAACATTATCGTCGCTATTACTCAAAGCAAGCAGTTGAGAGTTGCTTCCGCCTTCTGCTAAGTATTCAAGATCCGCAGAGGCACTCTGGCCAACTTCAAACAAGTCAAAATTCGTATTGTGAGTAAGTACCGCTAGTGGCGACATAGGTTGATTAGGCGTTAAGTTAGTAACCGTGACATCGTAACGATAATAATCATCGTCATCATCCGGACAACCAGCCAGCAGGGCGACAGAAGCCGCGATAAACAATATTCTAGCTTTCATACATCCCCCTTACTTCACAACGATGGTGATTGTCGCTACAGGGTTTAACCAGCGATGGCTGCTGCTATCGAGGTCACTTATACCGGCAACCGGATCACTGTCACCAAGGTTGCCAGGGTGAACATGAACCTTAGTATTTGAAAGCGCGGTTTCTACGCCCGTACCACCAGCGCCAAAGGTTATAAAGGGTGGATTAGGCATGCTAGCAGCTAACTCGTCATTCGCTTCCGTACCTGCATCGTAGCTGTTTAGGTTTGCCTTATAGGTACCGGCTTGGGTTGGGATCTTCCAACTATCTAGCCCAACAAAACCATCGTTGGTTGGCAGTAACATCGCGCCTAATGACAAGTAAGCCAAATCACCCGTATCGATATCAAAGGTGGTCGCCACTCCTGGATTTAGTATTCCGCTAGCTGGGTTTTCGACAACCACACCACCCGCATTGGCGATTAAACTCGACAGGCCAGAGATGTCTCCACCTTCCGCCATCGATTCCAACTCTGCTGAAGCAGTTTCACCGGTTCTAAACATGAACAAGTTAGAGTCATGCGCTGCGGCCAAAATTGGTGTGAAGTAGATTCCTTTCGTAGCATTTGTTACCGTCACCTCTAGCTGTGCAGCGTGAACCTGAGCGGTACCAAAGGCCAACATAGCAGAGCTAACCACTAAGCTGATTTGAGTTCGTTTATTCATTTTGATTCCATCCTTTATTGAGTCCTATCGTTGCCAACAAACGAATAACAGCGATATACCGTTACCTTTGCCAGAACGAACTGTGGTGTTCTTGACTCTAAGAATGGCGATCAAATCTATCAGCAACTTCATTGAATTCTCATAAAAGTCTCACAAGTTTATCCAAACTTATTCCAACCAAGAAAAGTAACAGTAAAGCGCTGATATTTATTCGAAAACCATAGTTTCACTAACTTCCTATGAAGCTATAAAAGAGCAGAGTGTGAAGAAAAATGGGATGTGACAAACGCAAAAAGGCCGAATCGATATACCGATTCGGCCTTTGTTCTGGCATGTTGTTGCTCATTTTAAAAGCCGTAATAGGCCTCTACGTTGAGCTAACAGCACAACATTAATTTAGAATGCGTAGTTTGCGTCAATAAGTTCGCTAACTTCAACTTTGCTTACTTCAGCGCGAGCTTCAAGCCATTGTGCAACTTGCAGTTGCTCTGCTTCTGTTACTGAACGGTAACGCTCAATAGAGCATAGGAAACCTTCAAACAACTCAAGGCCACCGCCACCAAAGCACAGACCGATGCTATCGATGAAGTCGATGAACTCATCAATGAACACATCGTATTGGTCAAAATCAGTAATCGATGTCTTGCAGCTTACTTCAAAACCCAGAATCGCGAATTCACCTAGGTATAATTTCTTGCGAAGGCGGCGATTTTTGTTTTCGATTTTATCTAATTTCATAACTGTCTCTCTCTACGTTTAATAAAGCACTTATACACAGTTCCTCTTCATTTCCCAAGAGTTTTGTATTGCTCATCACGCTTAATCGCAAAAACCTTGCTACAGAAACAAAACCTTAATCAAATCTATAAAAATCTGTCACTTAACTGCTTCAGGATAACTCACACATTGATCCAAGTTATTAACCATTCGATTAATAACTGAGCTAGTCATGAATAACCCATAATAATTACAACCAATAGGAAGCAGTACAGATGAGCAAGGAAACATTTGATAGCACTCGTTTCAATAAGAGTAAAAACAAACCATTCGAAGAAGTACTCGACGCTAACCTATCAAGAAGAAACGTTTTGAAAGGCGGTCTCGGCATCAGTGCAATGACAGCGTTTGGCGCGTTTGGACTCTCTGGGTGTAATTCTTCTAGTCCAGATACTTCAGGAGGTAACGGGTCTGGAGTCTCAAGTGCGGTACTAAATTTTGATTCTATCCCGGGCTCACTAACCGATGCTGTCTCTGTTCCACAAGGTTACATGGCACAAGTTTTGGTGCCATGGGGGACACCGCTTAATGCACAGGGTAGTGCATGGAAGGATGACGGCAGTAACACAAGCGAAGAACAGTTGAATGCGTTGGGGATGCACCACGACGGGATGCACTTTTTCCCATTAAATGACAGCAACGTAGACGGTTTATTGTGTATTAACCATGAATATATTGATACGAATGCTCTACACCCTAGCGGTCAGACCATAGTAGGTGGTGTTCGAACAGTTATTGATGAAGTACGAAAAGAAATTAATGCTCACGGTGTGTCGGTTGTCCGAATTCAACTGGAAGACAACATGTGGAAATTAGTCGATACCGATCCACTCAACCGCCGCTACACTGGCGCTACCGTAATGGACTTGTCTGGCCCAGTCGCACATACCGCTCTTACCGTGACTCGCTTCTCCCCTGATGGCAGCCAAGCGCGTGGTACATTAAACAACTGTGGTAATGGTTTCACTCCTTGGGGCACTTACCTAACATGTGAAGAAAACTGGCCAGGCTATTTCGTTAATGCCGGCGTTCGAACTGAAGAACAAGACCGCATTGGTATTGACGATAGCAGCACACGCTACTTGTGGGAAACATTGGCTGGCAATGCAGAAGAACGTTTAGATGAATTCACTCGCTTTAACGTAGAGCCTACAGGTGCAAGTTCGATAGATGATTATCGTAACGAAGCAAACGGCCATGGTTATATTGTTGAAATCGACCCTTACACGGAGAATGCTCGAGCGAAAAAGCGCACTGCGCTTGGTCGTTTCCGTCACGAAGGCTGTACTTTTGGCAAGCTAGAAGCAGGTCAACCGGTTGTCTTCTACTCAGGTCACGACTCTCGTTTTGAGTACTTGTACAAATTCGAATCGGCTGCAGGTTGGGATCCAGCAGATGCCACCCCATCAAACCGCTTAACAACAGGCGATAAATACATGGATGAAGGCACACTTTACGTGGCGCGCTTCAATGAAGACAACTCTGGCACGTGGCTACCATTGACGTTAGATAGCGTGACGTTATCAGGTGGTGTTCTGGCAGACAATTTCAACTCTTTGGCTGAAATCATCTTAAATACAGCTGGAGCAGCGGATCTAGTAGGTGCAACACCAATGGATCGCCCAGAGTGGTGTTCAGTGGATCCATACACAGGTTCTGTATATCTAACACTTACCAATAACACTGCGCGTACCGATGAAACGAACGCGGCAAACCCACGCTTGAACAACAAGTTTGGCCATGTTATCCGTTGGGATGAAGGTGAAAGCGCAACTGACTTCACTTGGGATATTTTCGTATTCGGTTCACCTGCCAACGGTGATGCAGACACCAATCGTTCTAGCCTTACTGATATGAACCAGTTCGCAAGCCCAGATGGATTAGCATTCGATGCACGTGGCATTTTGTGGATTCAGACGGATAACGGAGCAGATGAAGTAACGAGTTACACCAACGACCAAATGTTAGCAGTCGTCCCGTCTAAGTTAACGGACGACAATGGTAACAGTGCAGTGATTGATGAAGGCAACCAAGCTCAACTTAAGCGCTTCTTTGTTGGTCCAAACGGATGTGAGGTAACGGGCTTTACGATTAGCCCTGATTACAAGTCACTGTTTGTGAACATTCAGCACCCCGGTAATTGGCCATACAGCGACAACGCAGCAGAAGAGACTCCATCAGGAATGTCCGTTCGCCCTCGAGCAGCAACTGTTGTGATTCGTCGTGAAGACGGTGGTGAGATTGCCGTTTAATACACAGAACTAGCTGAGATCAGCAACATGTCAGTTATCTAACTAAATAAAATCAAAAAGAGCGATAAGGCCAAATGCCCTATCGCTCTTTTTGTATGGGGTCTTATAACCTGATCTATCGCAACACTACAGACTTAATTACTGAACAATTATGAAAGTTGTCTTATACTGGCAGTTAACCAATAAAGTTCTTAGAAAACGGGTAGTTATGGATATCTCTGTAGAGAAAAAGAGTAAGATCAAAAGCTTTATTACAGGGGGAGTATGTACGATAGCACTCATTATTGCTCCTGAGTATGTGATACCCGCATGGTACTGGCTCATTAATACAATAGTGGCTATTGGCTCAAGCCTATCTAGTACGTTTTCAGATGAGCTTTATGCTCGATCAGCAAATGTGCATATTGACCTTCTTAGTCTAAATATTCACATGATGGGACTGATACTAATACTCATTTTATTCATAATGTTTGCAGTTATGAGGTCTATGTTAAAGAATCATAAGGCAGACGGTTTCTTAGTTTCAGCTTTCTATGGGGTAATTCTTGGCTTCACCGTTGGGATGTTACCTAGTGCTTCAAGAGATATTAGTTCCCATTCTATAAGGGCAGCGACCCTAGCTCAGATAGATATACTCAAACCATACGTAGGCAACACTGAAGAATTGTACTCTCAATTCTTACTGGTGCAGGGAAAAGATGATTATATGGAAGTATGGAATGAGATCTACACAATAGCTGTTAAGAATGATGTGGTTCTAGCTAGGTTTAAGGAGAAAGGTGAGCTGCCTGAGTAGTAATCACTCAGGCAGAACTCGCTAAGAGGAGTTTTAGGTTAGAAATAACCACACACCAACACCCATCATCAATGTACCAGCAATACGGTTCATCAACTTCACATTGTCTGCCTTACCGAGCATGTGCTTAAGACTCTTACCGCCTGTCGCGTAAAGAGTCATACAAACAAACTCAGAGACAAGGATGATAGACACAAGGATGAATAACTGAGGCGCTAAGTCGATATTGCTATTGATAAAAGGAGGCAGTAACGAAACCATAAATGCCCACCCTTTCGGATTAGCGATCGCAGTAACAAAGCCTTGAACCACCAAATCCCAATCGTTGCTGACTTTTGTTGTTTGGTTATCAGTGCTGATCGCTAGCTTGCCTCTTGAACGCCACATTTGAACACCCAAGTAGAACAAGTAACCTGCGCCAATAAATTTAAACCCAGTAAACAACCACGGGTAATTAAGCATGATTGACGCAATGCCCAATACAGCGGCAACTGACACAACAGCTACACCCGCAAGTTCACCAATCATCATCCATAATGTTCGCTTATAGCCAATACTCATACCCAACGTCAAAGCCAAGGTCATACACATACCAGGCGTGATTGACACAAAGAAGAACGTTGGAATAAAAGCCCAAAGCAGCGCGCTATCCATATTATTACCTTATCGACTTATTTTTATTTGATGACCGTTGTTTCTACAGCGGTTCTTGAGCGAAGCTGTATCGTGGCTGAACTTTGTAAGAACTAAGCTTTTTAATAACTAAACCTTGTAAGAACCCAACTATGCAGTGACCACGCTTTATAGTGACGAATTCTTATACCAACTCATCTTATTACCACGAGTTTATGTTGAGACAAAATAGTATTGAATCCTAAACACAAACAGCACAACCAAAAAGAGCCACATAACAGTGGCTCTTTTCGATCACCGACTGTAATTACTTACGACGGTTTTGAATTCGCTTCATCATAGTTAAACGACGTTCAGCGCTTGCTTGATCGGGTTTTTCTTCGTTTGCGTTGTTCTTACGACCCTGACGGTTCTTGTAAGCCGATTTAGTGTTCAGCTTCTCAATGTAAGCATCACGTTTCTTCGGCTCATAACCCGGCTGTTCAACACGACGAATGCGCTGTTGAATCAGTTTTTCAACTTGAACAACTGTCAGCTCTTCTTCGCGGTTAACGAAAGAAATCGCGTGGCCTTGTTTACCAGCACGGCCTGTACGGCCAATACGGTGAACATAATCTTCCGCAAGGAAAGGCATGTCGTAGTTGATTACGTGTGGCAAATCTTCGATATCAAGACCACGAGCCGCAACGTCAGTTGCAACCATTACACGAGCTCTGCCTTCTTTGAAGTCATCCAATGCACGACGACGTGCGCTTTGCGCTTTATCACCGTGACAAAGTACCGCTTTAATGCCGTCAAGCTTAAGCTCTTTAACTACATCGTTCGCTGTTTCTTTGTAGTTCACGAACACAAGAACCTGACGCCAGTTTTTACGACCGATCAACTCAGAAAGTAGCTCTGTTTTACGCTCTTGATCAACTGGGTACACCACGTGGCCTACCGTAGCAGCCGTTGAGTTTTCGCGCTCAACACTGATACGTTTTGGTTTACGCAGAATATCAACAGACAGTTGGTTTAACTGAGTTGAAGTCGTCGCAGAGAACATCATGATTTGTGGAGAAGTTTCCACATCCAGCATGATCTTACGAACGGCATTGATGAAGCCCATATCAAGGATACGGTCAGCTTCATCGAATACTAGGAATTCTAGGTTAGCAATAGACACGTTACCCGCTTCTAAGTGCTCTTCTAAACGGCCTGGTGTTGCAACCAAAATATCAACACCCAGTTCTAGTTGACGAACTTGTGAAGACATCTTGTTACCACCGTAAACCGCTGAAACGCTTAGTTCAGTGTATTTAACGTAGTCTTTGATGTTTTGAGCGATCTGCGCAGCGAGCTCACGAGTCGGAGCAAGAATAAGGCCGCGAGCCGTTCCTCTAGACGCTTTTTTACCGCTGTTCAAAAGGTGTTGGATAACAGGCAATGAGAATGCCGCTGTTTTACCCGTACCGGTTTGAGCAGTAGCAAAAATATCATGGCCTTTACGAGCCATTGGAATCGCTTTTTGTTGAATTGGTGTGAGTTTCTCATAACCACACTCAGTCAACGCTTTGACTAATTCAGGAGCAAAACCTTGAGAGGAAAATGACATTGTTACGGGTTCCTTAAGCAGACAGCCTACATTCTTATTTCAGCCGAGCACTATAAAGTAATTAGAGTGATTTATCTCACATTTATCGTGATATAACGCAAACTTTCTCATTTAATCTGGTGTTTACCGCGCCTTCAACGAAGTAAACACCAAGATCATCGGTTCAAACAACCAAAACAGAGCTATTTGATACCACACAGCTTGAGTAGAATCTGTTCTAGATCGCCCCAAGGCATTAACTGCGAGTCGATCACTTCCAGTCGAGATTCGAAGCCATCAAGGGAAATTTCATTCACTGACACGACTTGATTCGCCACGTTGAACGCGTAGCAACCTTGATCGGTGTTTACCACTGCTTTTACACGCTCTGCCGTCAGATCCGACAACATTGAGAACAGCGCATCGAAATCAAACTTGTGTTCAGCGCCAAACAACCAGCCACAGCTAAAGTAGCCCTGCCCTTTGTTCTCTTTGCGGATAAAAGCTTCGCCTGGAGGAAGTTGGAATTGAGGTTCTTGTTCAGCGTGATCATGATGGTGTGATTCAATATGAGATGAAGCACTGCCATGTACCCTTTCAATGTCCAACACTTCCAATGGCACTTCACCATCGTGAATCAGTTTATGGAACACTTTTGCAGGTGTTTGGTCGGTCACCCAATCATTGAATGCGTCGATATCTTCAGAATGAACCAAATCTACTTTGGTACCCAAGATCACATCAGCACTGTCTAGCTGATCATTAAAATTCTGATTAGACGTGTATTTCTCAATCGATAGGTTTCTTGGATCAACCAAGCCTAACGTCGCTTTTAAGTCTACATAAGGTGTGTATTGCTCTGAAGTCAGCGTCGCAATAACCTGCTTTGGATGACCAAGGCCTGTTGGCTCAATCAATAAGCGATCCGGCTTCTGACGCAGTAAGGCATTAATACCTACCGACATAGGAACACCAGCAGTACAACACATGCAGCCACCCGGAACTTCTTTAATCAAAGCACCTTGGTCTGTCATTAATGCGCCATCAATACCGATTTCACCGAACTCATTAACCAGGACAGCCCAGTTTTCATTCTCAGGTTTATTTTTCAAAAGGTTCAAAATAGCGGTCGTCTTACCGACACCTAGAAAACCCGTAATTATGTTTGTAGGAACTTTTTTGGTCATATCAGTTCTCCTTTTTTAAGGAGTATATACACAATCACGGAGAAATTGACCCCAATCGCTTGTTTATACGGAGAATGATTTAAGCCAGAAGTTGTATGAGTGTCACTAGAAAGGGGGTAACGATGAAAAATGAATGCTCCAGACGAACTAAAGGCGTACTTGAAGTACGCCTCACTCTCGTTACTCAATCGTGAGTTCGCGAATCAGGAAGCCTTAAATATCGACCTGAACAATTAACGAGAAACTAAAACTTTATATCTGAATCCATCCAAATTGTGTGTAAAACCTCACGTCTCCTTGCGGTTTGTTATGTTGCTTTACGATTTAACTATGGTTCATTTTTGGGGATATTCAAGGTGCCATCTGAGAATCGATCAAAATTGTGACGGTGATCCACTATTGCCCATAGATTCCATTTATGTAACACGTATATTCCATAAATGAAATTCAACTTTGCATCTTTGCTGCTATAGGATATGCAGAGGAAGCGTATAATTTACTGAAGTCCCACCTCAACCCATTCAGGAGCCTTATCTCAATGACCAGAAGAGAGAAAATTAAGCAGTCCCTATTAGCTAAAATGCCAAGGGATGCTATTAATCAATTTCTCTCAAGAGATAAGACCCCAGCTTCAGTTCTGGTTCTTTCTTGCATTGTTGGTGTACTTGCTGGCGTTGTTGGCACCTATTTCGAAGTCGCGGTTCATTTCATCACAGAAACTCGTACCGATTGGCTGAAAGATGAAATCGGTAGCCACTTACCACTTTGGCTTGCGGCCTTCCTTATCAGTGCTGCATTTGCCTTTATCGGTTATTTCCTCGTGCATCGCTTTGCTCCAGAAGCTGCAGGATCAGGGATTCCTGAAATAGAAGGCGCGATGGATGGCATGCGTCCTGTTCGTTGGTGGAGAGTATTACCAGTAAAATTCTTTGGCGGTATGGGTGCGTTAGGCTCCGGTATGGTTTTAGGCCGCGAAGGGCCAACCGTTCAAATGGGTGGCAGTATCGGTCGTATGGTGACTGACATCTTCAGAGTAAAAGATGATGATACTCGACACTCATTGCTTGCTTCAGGTGCTGCTGGTGGTTTAGCGGCTGCGTTCAACGCACCACTCGCGGGGATCATGTTTGTTGTTGAAGAAATGAGACCACAATTTCGCTACTCGCTCATTTCAATCAAAGCCGTCATCATATCTGCAGTTTCAGCTAACATTGTGTTTCGTTCGATCAACGGCCAGTCTGCTGTTATCACCATGCCGCAATACCAGCCACCTGAACTGGATGCGCTTTGGTTGTTCCTATTGTTAGGTGTGTTGTTTGGTCTGTTTGGCGTGATTTTCAATAAGTTGATTACACTCTCCCAAGACATGTTTGTGGCCATCCACCAGAACGACCGCAAACGCTACTTAATCACAGGTACCTTGCTCGGTGGCTGCTTTGGCCTGTTACTTCTTTATATTCCCGAATTGACTGGCGGCGGTATTGGTATTATCCCCAACATCACTAATGGCAGTTACAGCACAAACGTATTGTTGTTGATCTTCCTAGGACGTGTTCTGACTACTCTACTTTGTTTTGGTTCTGGTGCTCCCGGCGGTATCTTTGCACCAATGCTCGCACTCGGCACACTCTTTGGTTACGCATTTGGGCTTATTGCTGCGGCATTCTTTCCTGAATTGAATATTGAACCGGGTATGTTTGCGATTGCAGGTATGGGTGCGTTATTCGCTGCAACCGTGCGTGCGCCGATTACAGGTATATTACTGGTTATCGAAATGACCAATAACTACTACCTTATTCTGCCGTTGATCATCACTTGCTTGGGCGCAGTGATCATTGCGCAAATGCTTGGTGGTCAGCCAATTTACAGCCAACTATTGAACCGCACACTTAAAAACGAGAAGTTGAGACAACAAGACCTCCCTCAGCAAGAGGAAGTACGTTAATTACAAATGACTCATGAAACAAAAGCACACATTCAACGTGCTTAATGTCCCGATTCCGCATCAAAATCAAAAAAGCAAACGTTAAACTTGGTATCATCCACTCAAAATTAGTTGAACGTCCTCAACATCTATTGATGGCACAACTATACGCTCTAGCTAGAGCAAAAATTCTATTATCACTCGTATTCTATAAGCACCTACATACTGTAGATAACTAAGCTGGAGCAAGTCGTTGAACTGGAGAAGATTAACCCAAGTAAAAAATGTGCCGCCTTCTCAGGCGTCTTTAGCACTTGGTGTAATTGGACTAGGACAAGCTTGGGCATTATACCTCCCAGGGGTTGGTGAGATCATTCGCCCTTACCTTGCTGCTTTTGGCGCGCTGTTGTTACTGCCCGTTTTACTTCGTTATCTCACCAGCTTTAATACCTTCATCAATGATATTCGCCATCCACTAAGCGGAAGCTTAATGGCGCCGATGAGCATGGCGTTATTGATTCTGTGTGACTATCTCGCCGAGATATCGCCAATAATCGCCTACCCAATTTGGTTCTGCGCGTTATTGCTGCATTTCACTATGATGGTGCTGTTCTTCGGTTTTCAGATCATCAACTTCAAAATGTCGAACATCGTTCCGAGTTGGTTTTTGTATCCGGTAGGCTTAATCAGTAGTTCATTGGCTGGCACACAGTTTGGGCACACGGTCTTTTCAGAAACACTGGCAGCGACGTGTATTGGTATCTACTTCTTTATGCTTCCCGTAGTGCTGTACCGTTTGGTTTTTGAAGGGAATTTACCTCGTAGAGCAAGACCAACATTGGCGATCATGGCCGCACCAGTCAACTTGTCGTTGGCCGCTTACTTGGTCAACTTTGATAATCCAGACCCTATTCTTACGGGTGCTTTAGCGGGTATTGCCATCACCATGACCCTGCTGATTTACTTATGTTACATCCGCTTGATGCGCTTAAAGTTCCAACCTTCCATTGCTGCTGTTACCTTCCCATCGGTGATCAGCGCCATTGCCATGCATCGCTTAACCACCTTTTTCGGTGCTGAGTACCCACAATGGTACTGGCTACACAAGTTTGGCTTCTTCGAGCTGACCATCGCGACTATCTTGGTGATTTGGGTCGCTGGCGGCTATGTGAAAATGTACTGGCCTGAGTTTTTTGATTCTGATTACATGTCCAAAAAGGTTAAGCGTTCTTAAATCGAACGCCAAAAGATCTTACCTTGATCGTTCCCTACTCCAATATCCAATTATCGCTCACTGGATAAACCAAACGAAAAAAGGTCTCACAATGTGAGACCTTTGAATAGGCAAGGTTGTTAATCGATCAGGCGAGTATTACTAGACCTGCTGGGAGATCTTAGAAGTCAGCGTGTGGGCCAAATACTTCGTAATGTACGCGTGAACGATCCACTTTAAGTGCGTCTAACTGCTCTACGATGTTCTTCATAAAGCCAACAGGACCACAGATGTAGAAGTCGCTCTCTTCAAAGCCATTAGTATCAGAGATAGACGCTAGATCCATTTTACCTTCATGTGTGTTCTCACATGCAGACTCGTCTTTGTTCATGTACCACGTTTTCGCTGACCAACCTTTGTCGGCAACAATGTCTTTTACACGAGTCGTGAAAGAGTGTTGGCCTACGTTTTCACAAGCGTGAAGGTAAAGTACCGGTTCGTTTTTCTGTTCGTTGTTCAAGAACTCAAGCATAGACTGCATTGGCGTTACACCAACACCCGCAGAGATAAGCGTTACTGGCTTGCTGCGCTCTTGATACATAAAGTCACCCGCTGGTGCGTATAGGCTAACTTCATCGCCGATAGCAACGGTATCGTGCATGTGGTTAGAAACAACACCTTGCGTTTCTTGACCTTGGCCTTCACGCTTCACAGAGATACGGTAGTATTTTCCGTTCGGCTTGTCTGACAGTGAATACTGACGAATTTCGCTGTACTGCGCGCCTTCAGGTTTTACTTCAATACCGATGTATTGACCTGGAGTGTAATCCAGAACTTCACCGCCATCTTTTGGCTCTAGGATGAAGCTAGTAACCAGTGCTGACTCTTCAATCTTGTTTGCGATAACAAACGTACGTGCCGCTTCCCAGCCACCCACAGCTTGCTTGCGCTGTAGGTAAAGCTCTGCTTCACGGTCGATGAAAACTTGCGCTAAGAACAGGTAAGCCGCTGTCCATGCTTCTTCTACTTCTGGCGTAAACGCATCGGCCGCTAATTCACGTAGCGTTTCAATCAGGTGAAGACCAACAATTTGGTAATGCTCTGGCTGAATGTTAAAGCTTGTGTGTTTCTGTGCGATACGCTCAACCGCTGAGGTTAGCGCCGCTAGGTTTTCGATGTTCTTTGCATAAGCCGCAATAGCTTCAAACAGTGCCACACCTTGGCGACCTGTTCTTTGGTGAGTCATATTGAAGATATCTTTCAACTCAGGGTTATGTTTAAACATACGTTGATAGAAGTGTTGAGTTAAAGCAGGGCCTGCGCTTTCTAAAAGAGGAATCGTCGATTTGATGATGTTGATATGTAGATTGTTTAGCATTGATTTACTCCGAACACTTAGTCTTTTGACCGTTGATGTCAATTTGACTAGTTTTATTTAAAGGTGACTTTATACCAATTCTTTCTCAATGAGCTCTATGGCTACATTTTGTTATGAGAATCACGTGGACTGATAAATTTGCATTAATTGATTCAAATCAACAATAGGTCAGATATTCAGTCATATAGACAACACGTAATGGACACATTGCACAAACGATGCCAACATGCGAAAGCTTGCTGTGTCTGGCATCCTTTCGAAAATTCACTTCAAACTTTAGTCAAAAAGACCTTTTTTTTGTGTCATAAAGACTCTACCATGTATAAAAATACAAACAGTATGAGCCCTTTATGCAAGATATCTCAGCATCCACTCTTATGGAAATGACCATCGGTCTCGCTAGCGGTGTGAACGATCAAGATCGTTTCAATCGCTTAATCGATGCTATTCGCAAAACCATCACGTGTGATTGTGTCGCGCTTTTAAGCCTTCAAGGCGACACGCTAGTACCCATCGCAATGCAAGGGCTCAGTCGAGATACATTCGGTCGTCGCTTTATCATTTCAGAGCACCCTCGCTTTGAAGAGATCTGCGCGTCTCGTTCTCCTGTTCGTTTTGATTCAGACAGTTCCCTACCCGATCCTTTCGATGGTTTGCTTATTGACCACGACGGCGATCTACCGATGCACGCTTGTATGGGTCTTCCACTGTTATTTGGTGAGAAGCTACTGGGGATCCTGACATTAGACAGCCTAAAGCCAGATGTCTTTGCGAATATACCCGCCCGTAATCTCGAAGTACTGGCAGCCATTGCAGCTTCAACCATGCAGATGGCGCTGACGTTCTCGCAATTAGAGCATCAAGCAAAACAATCAAAGCAACTGTTAGAAGAGTTAAACGTTGAGGCGTGGGAACGCGATGGCGGCGAACTGATCGGTAAAAGCGATACCATGGTTGCGCTTAAGAATGACATTGCGATTGTCGCGCCTTCAGAATTCAATATCCTGATTCATGGTGATACGGGTGTAGGTAAAGAGTTAGTGGCTCGTACTCTGCATCATCAATCACAGCGTAAGCGTAACCCGCTTGTGTATGTTAACTGCGCAGCGATTCCTGAAAACTTAGTAGAAAGTGAACTCTTCGGTCACGTTCGCGGTGCATTTACTGGCGCAGATAAAAATCGTCTTGGTAAATTTGCTTTAGCAGACGGCGGCACCCTGTTCCTAGATGAAATCGGTGAACTGCCTTTAGCGGCACAAAGTAAGCTGCTACGTGCACTACAAAACAACGAAATCCAACCAGTAGGTCAAGACAACATTCAAACCATTGATGTTCGTGTATTGGCTGCGACCAACCGAGATTTAAAGCAAGAAGTCGAAGATGGCCGATTCAGAGCCGACTTGTATCACCGACTCAGTGTTTACCCTATCGCGGTGCCTGCGCTTAAAGATCGTGGTGACGACATCAGCTTGCTAGCAGGTTTCTTCCTTGAACAGGCTCGCCGTAAGCTTGGTATCAACCAAGTTAAGTTCCGTTCTGATGTGCTTGTATTCCTGAACCGTTATGGCTGGCCAGGTAACGTACGTGAGCTTGAACATGTAATCAGCCGTTCAGCACTCAAAGCGCTGGCTCGTAGCACCAACAAAAACCTCGTAACTATTACTAAGGAAGATTGTGGTCCTCTCGACCAAGATCAGCCTATCGCAACGACACAAGTGAAAACCACGCCGTTATCAACCCCAACCATTGACCTGACTGCAGGTTTACGTGGTGCAACGGACGATTTCCAGCGTACGATAATCACTGAAGTGTTGGAAGATGCGAACTTTAACTGGGCACAAGCAGGACGAATTCTGAAAACAGACCGCGCAAACCTGACCCGACTATCAAAACGTTTGGGGTTAAATGTGGCTAAGTCTCACACGATCGAACGGACAAAATAGATATTAGCGGTTTGTTGCGAGCATCTGACAAAACTTGTGTATATAATGCTGCAAATTGTAACGCTAATTTTAAATATGTAGAGAGAGTTATGAAGTTTATCCGTTGGTTCTTAGGTCGCGTCATTTTGCTATTGAATTTTGTTTTCAGCCCTCGTGGTGTGAAACGTTCTCAAGAAGAACAAAGCCAAGTAAATGAGCAAGCAAAAACGCACACGTTATACCAATTCGAAGCGTGCCCATTTTGTGTAAAAGTGCGCCGCGCGATGAAACGTCAATCGGTTCAGTTTGAACTTCGTGATGCAAAAAACAACGAACAGCACCGTGCAGAGCTTGAAGCTGGCGGCGGTCGTGTGAAAGTGCCTTGCCTACGTATTGAAAAAGACGGCAAAACGGAATGGATGTACGAGTCTTCAGACATCGTCACTTACCTAGAAAAGCAATTCGCATAAGCTGATTCTGATATAGCTCAGCGAAAGTCAGATACAAAAAATCCCTCTTATGTGAGGGATTTTTTATGTCTGTTATCTATACAACTTGCTCTATCTGCTTTTACTGTCAAAACTAGAGCACAAGCACCAACTGTTATTTAGCCACAATCAGCATGAGTTCAACACGACGATTACATGCTTTACCTTGTAGAGACGCATTGGTACACGCAGGGACATATTCACCGAAGCCACGAGTATAGATAGAACGGCTAGAAACATAGTTACTCTCTAATCGAGCTTTCACTTCCTTTGCACGCTGCTCTGATAGAGGATCATTGATTCGATCAGAACCTGTATTGTCAGTGTGACCTTCAATCACAACATCGATATCTTGGCGCTGAGAAAGATAACTGCCCAACGTATCTAACCATTGATTGTAAGCCGGTTCCGGGAATGCCGATCCTGTTTTAAAGTTCACATGTTGCTCAAGCTTAACCATCACATGGTTACCCGGCAGAACTTCAAAATCGATACGGTTTTGTCTTAGGAAAACTTCTAGCGGATCATTGGTTGAAACGCCACGACCGTAGTTGGTGGTAATGGTTGTTTGCTGACGAGTATTGCTTTGCATCGAATAGCCGCGATTGCTTGCTACATGTGTCGTCTGAACCACGCCCCATTCTGGGTGCATAAGGTCGTAGTCGGTTTGTGGTGCTGTCTCTAGCATGTCACCGACAAGTAAATCAGTTGGTGACGTGGCTTCACACCCAGCCAAAGCTATGCTTAACATTATTACTAAATATCTCATTACTTCACCAACCACTCATGCAGATAAACCATTCACTAATGTCTATATCGGCACCGAGAGAAAAACTTTAGACAAAAACTTTAGACGAAAAAAACACATCCAAAAAAAGTGCTTTTGATCACAGTTAACCGTCAACTAGCCTGTCGTCACCCGCTAGTTCGAACTGTTTGCATTTATTTACCTTATAATTGTTTTCCAATTCTTACTAAATAGTTAGAATCTCACGACTTCTCAACGCTAGAGCAAACATTATGTTTAAACCATTTACTAAATTCATTATAGCAATCGCTGCCGTGCTTATTATCGCGGGCTGTAGTGAAACGGATGAACCACAACAAGGTGTTCAATATGAAGCACTTCCAGCGGCTCTGACTGAATTTAACTTATCTCCGATCACTGAAATCTTCTCTCTTAATTGTGGTCACTGCCGTCAAATGGAAAGTGCAATTCCAGAGATTGAATCACTGACTGACCAAAAGATTGGCAAAGTTCATGTGACTTTCAACGAAAGCGCTCAAATCAGCGCGATGATCTACTACACAGCGGTAATGCAACTTGACGCTACACCTGACCTCGCATTCATGGATGATCTATTCGGTGCGGTTCAAATGGGTGCAGATGCGACTCCTGAACAACGTCAACAGGCTCTAGAGACTGCGTTCACTTCTCACGGTCTGGTGAGCCCATACCAACTGAACAAAGAACAGCAAGTTGCGCTTTTTGACTTTATCAAGAAAGCAGAAGAGATCTCTGTGAAAGGCCAAATCAACTCAGTACCGACTTTTATCATCAATGGTAAGTACCAAGTCCTAACTGCAGGCCACCAAGATGTTCAAGGTATCGCGAAAACAATCAACTACCTTTTGACTCAGCCGTAACGGCTTTTCTCTATAAAGAATCAACAATAAATAGGTTTTACTATGTCTAAATTTATCATCCCGGTCATTGTCTTCATCTTGGCTGGTTTCATGATCTACCGTACTTGGATGAATCATAAATCTGGTGACGAAAACTTCGAGCAAGGCCAACAGTTCCTTATCGAGAACGGCACTAAAGAAGGTGTTGTAACGACTGAAAGTGGTCTTCAATACCTAGTTCTTGAAGAAGGTACTGGTACAGAACACCCAACAAAGAACAGCAAAGTAACGGTTCATTACCACGGTACTTTACTTGATGGCACAGTATTCGATAGCTCTGTTGAACGTGGCGAGCCGATTTCATTTGCTCTTAAGCAAGTAATCAAAGGCTGGCAGGAAGGTTTAACTTACATGGTTGAAGGCCAAAAAGTTCGTCTATTTATCCCAAGCACATTGGCTTACGGTAAAGGCGGTTCAGGCCCTATCCCACCAGCAGCGACACTGATTTTTGATGTTGAGTTAATCTCTATCAAATAATCTCATCGCTATAAAACAAACGAGATCCTTGATTTAAGCCCCGACATGCTTACCATGTTGGGGCTTTTTTATGCGTAACTGTTTGTTTTGGTGTTGTTTGATTTTTGATGTTTCTAAGCAACTGGTCGTGAAATGATTCACAAACCAAGATCAAATCAGCCAAAACCCAAGATCAAACAAGCCAAAAACCAATCACTAGACGACTGGTCTAATTTAAATTATAGTACTGCCCATGAACGAAAAAACGAATGACACACGCCTACATGTTTTAGATGTTGGCTACCAATTAATAGTGAACAACGGCTTTACGGGCGTTGGCTTATCGCAATTGCTTAAAGAAGCGGACGTCCCGAAAGGGTCGTTTTACCACTACTTTAAATCGAAAGAGCAATTTGGCGAGGCTCTGATCCAGCACTATTTTGAGAATTACATCAACCGCGTTGAAACCCTTTTAGTTCATGGTGAAGGCAACCATTACCAAAGAATCATCGGTTATTTCTCTCGATGGGCACAGATTGAAAACGGCACATGTAACGCTCATAAATGCTTAGTGGTTAAGCTCAGCGCTGAAGTCTCTGATCTTTCTGATCCTATGCGTCAAGCATTACTAAAAGGGGCTGAGAAAGTGACCTCTACGATACAACACTGTATTGCTGGCGGTATTGAAGATGGTTCCATCAAGGTTAAAGACAGCCAACAAGCCGCTCAGAACCTATATTCAATGTGGTTGGGCGCGAGTTTGTTGAGCAAGCTAAGCCAAAGTTCACATAGCTTAGAATCAGCGCTATCTCTTACCGAACAAATTTTAAAGGGTGAAAGCCACTAACGCACACTGCGCCTTATTCGCTTTTTCTTGCTTTGAATTGCTTTAGCTTAAAAGAAATCACCCGCCCTCTTATCAATTTGATGACGGCGGGATTTTTAGACAACAAGACTAGACGACTGGTCTAATTCTAAATAAACATAATATAAAATTAAGGACATCCAATGACTCAACAAGACAATCGCCGCATCGTGCTGGCTTCTCGCCCAGTTGGCGCACCGACTCAAGATAACTTCCGCTTAGAAGCCGTAGCAGCGCCAACGATTAAAGATGGCGAGATGCTACTTCGCTCGGTTTACCTTTCTCTCGACCCTTACATGCGTGGCCGAATGAGCGATGCAAAATCTTACGCTGACCCAGTCGCTATCGATGAAGTGATGGTAGGTGCAACCGTTTGTCAGGTTGAAGCGTCAAACAACAGCGATTTTGAAGTTGGTGAATGGGTACTGGCTTACACAGGTTGGCAAGATCTTGGTGTGTCTAACGGTGAAGGCCTTATCAAACTGGGTAAACAGCCAACTCACCCTTCGTACGCACTTGGCATCATGGGTATGCCAGGCTTTACCGCATACATGGGCTTGCTGGATATCGGTCAACCGAAAGAAGGCGACACGTTAGTTGTAGCAGCAGCAACAGGCCCAGTAGGCGCAACTGTTGGTCAAATCGGTAAGCTAAAGGGCTGTCGAGTAATTGGCGTTGCAGGCGGTCAAGAGAAGTGTCAGTACGCAAAAGAGGTACTTGGCTTTGATGAATGTATCGACCACAAAGCGGATGATTTCGCAGAACAGCTGGCTAAAGCGTGTGACAACGGCATCGACGTTTACTTTGAAAACGTTGGCGGCAAGGTCTTCGACGCAGTAATGCCTCTGCTTAACACAGGTGCTCGTATTCCTGTATGTGGCCTTATCTCTCAGTACAATGCAACATCACTTCCTGAAGGCCCAGATCGTATGTCTAGCCTTATGGGTACTCTTCTGGTCAAGCGTATTAAGATGCAAGGTTTCATTATCTTTGATGACTACGCACACCGTTACAACGAGTTTGCTGTTCAAATGACAGAATGGTTGTCTCAAGGCAAGATGCATTACCGTGAGCACTTGATTGACGGTCTAGACGAAGCACCACAAGCTTTCATGGGTCTATTAGAAGGTCAAAACTTCGGTAAGCTTGTTATCAAAACTAACGAAGCAAAATAGCTCAATCAGCTGAAACATAAAATAGGCAGAATCATGATTACTTTGCATCACCTAAACAAATCGCGTTCAAAACGTATCATCTGGCTACTGGAAGAACTTGGGGTTAATTACCAAATCAAACCGTACCAACGAGACAGTGTAACGTTTTTAGCACCACCAGAATTGAAGTCCGTTCACCCTCTTGGTAAATCTCCGGTCATTGAAGACGATGGCGTTGTGATCAGCGAGTCTGGTGCTATCACCGAGTATCTAATCGACAAATACGGTCAAGGTAAGTTCGCCCCCGTGCGTGGTACAGCTGACTATGTAGAATATTCACAGTGGCTTCACTTCGCTGAAAGCTCTGGCATTTTGCCAATGCTGCTTAAAATCTTTGTGATGAAAGACGGTTGCGAAACTAATTTCCTTGGCGGCTACGCTGACGATGAAAACCAAAAGGTTCTAACCTTTGTCAACGAAGCGCTTGAAGGTAAAACTTACCTTGTTGCTGATACTCTGACGGGTGCCGATTTCATGATGTCGTTCATCGTAGAAATCGTGGGTAACTTTGGTGCAACCGCTCTCTACCCTAACATTGCTAAATACGGTGATCTTTTAACGAGTCACCCTGCTTACCAAAAAGCCGAGCAACTTGAGCTAGACCACTCGAACTGATCGAGTTTCAATCAAGCTCGTGCGTCTTTAGGATAAGTACGAGCCACTAAATGAAGCCAAAGCCGATTTATCTTTCGCTTTGGCTTCTCATTTGCCTTCATTTCGACAACAATACCGAACTCTAACTGAACAGCCATAGAGTTTGATTTTCATGTCAGCAAACCTTGCTCAATACACATCACTGCACGCTTTAAACCAACTAGCGAACCAAGACTTATCGCTACCCACTCGGTTTACGTTTCCGTATTACTATACTCCGCACCCAATGTGTGAGTTAGCAATGCAGCAGCTTCAACAGTCATTACTCGACTGTGGTGTGAATGAAACCTCGCAAGGCAACCTCTATGCCGTACTTCTTGTTCAGAATCCAACAACTCAAGAGCTAGGCTACCTTTCTGCATTTTCAGGTTTGCAGTTAGATTCTTCACTAGCCTCTCAGCTAATAGACATCGACTTTGTGCCTTCTGCTTTTGATGGGCAACAGTTTCAAGTCCAAAACACGCAAGGCTTAGCCCAGCAAACTGCTTTGGTTGATGAGATTACGAACCTAGAACAAACTCATAATCTAGATGAACTAACATCAAGCCTAAATGAACTCAAAAACGATGCGAGCAAAGCAGTTGAAACATTTCAACTTGCAATGGCGGCCAACAAGGCAGAACGTACGGTTCTAAGAGAAAAAGCCAATCAAGAGAAAGCGTTGGGGAATCTTGATTCAGCCGCTGACCTGCTTAAACAGTTAGGCAACCAAAGCAGCCAAGAAAATCGCGACCTAAAAGCGCTCCGTATCGAGTGGAAACAAAAGATCGCAGAACGCCAGTCGCAAGTTGACGCCATTGAAAGTGAACTCAAAAGCCGCAAGCAAGAATACCAAGTGATCTCAGCCGAATTAGAAACGCAGCGTTTGTCTCATTATCGCTTTATCAACCAAGCTCTCGAATCAAAGAGCCTACTTGAATTGTTAGATGGCAAAGACGCATTTGAAGGCTCAGGGGACTGTTGCCTGCCTAAGCTGCTTAACTTTGCTTTTAAACACGGGTTTAATCCATTAGCTTTATCTGAGTTTTGGTGGGGATTACCACCAACGGCGGTGATCCGCCAGCACGGAAACCTATACCCTGTTTGCCAAAGCAAAAGCTTCGAGATCCTCGACCACCAGCTAAATGGTATCGAGTTAGAAGATAACCCGCTTATCGTGAACCCTGCGGTTGGCAAATCGTTTGATATTGTCTATGAAGATGACCAGATCGTGGTGGTGAATAAACCTGAAGAGTTCTTGTCGGTTCCTGGCAAGTTCATCGAAGATTCGGTTTATACACGTATTAAAGCACGTTACCCCGATGCAACAGGCCCTTTGATTATCCATAGGTTAGATATGTCGACGTCTGGATTGTTAATTTTGGCACTGACCGCAGAGTCCAATAAACACATTCAGAAGCAATTCATAGAGAGAACCGTAGAGAAGCGTTACACCGCTCTGCTTGATGGTGAAATCCACGGTGAATCTGGCGATATAAGCTTGCCCTTACGCGGCGACATAACAGACAGACCAAGACAATTGGTTTGCCATGAACATGGACGTAATGCAGAAACTCATTGGGAAGCGGTCAGCACCAACAATGGCAAGACTAAGTTTCACTTGTATCCAAAAACAGGCCGCACCCATCAGCTACGCGTACATTGCGCTCACCCGTCAGGCCTTGGTATCCCAATCCGTGGTGATGACCTTTATGGCTACAAACGTGAACGTCTGCACCTTCATGCGGGCTACCTAAAACTGATTCACCCGACCACAGGCAAGTGGGTCGAGTTTGAGGTGCCGTCAGAGTTTTAATCCCAATCTTTAGCGTGGGGCTTTCGAGCCCTACTCTTCTCGAATATCCTGCAAGTAAGCTTTCACCCCTCGAGCTTCGACTGAAAACCAAAACACTAGTACCAGAAATCTAATACTAAAAAGCTTGAACACAACAAAGTGACCATCGCGGGAATACCATCTTTCCAAGTATCAAAGCGGAAGTGGAAATAAAGCGCCCCTATCGAAGTCGCACCCAATATTGCACCACCCATCAATTGAGTCTGTTCTGAGGACACACCACACAAGGCTAAAATCAAAAGAACAGCCCCAGTAAACTCGACTAACCCAACCAGAAACATCATCATTCGATTCAAGCCATAGCTTTTGAAGAAACCAAGCTGGATTTCAAAGACCTTCTTTTGCCAACCAAGCGTCTTAATTGAACTCGCTAACAAAAAAAACAACACCATTAATATGCTTATTACTGTACTCATTTCATCACCTTTCTTAATAATCATGCGTCAATGAGACCATTTAATCATTCATAATTAAGATGATAAATGCTAATTTAATGATAGTTAAGATTCCAAACTGGAATAGATAAACATAAGGTGGGTAGGATGGATAAGATTGAGTGTATTCGTATCTTTGTGGAAACTGCGCAACTTAACAGCTTCACCGCAACCGCCAATAAGTTAAACATGACACAAGGTGCGGTTAGTAAGAAGATCGCATGGTTAGAAAGTGACTTAGGGATGACTCTGTTTCAACGAAACAGCCGCAAGATATCGCTCACTCATGTAGGAAAAGACTACCTAGAATATTGCTCTCGTTTACTCGAAGAGATGTCTGCCATAGAAAGCAGGCTCAAGCGTGAGACAGAATCCGTAGAAGGCGAGCTCAAGATATCTGCGCCAAGTGCCTTTTCATCGATGTTACTCAGTGAGCCACTTCAAGCTTTCATTGAACAGCACCCAGGTATCCGCATTAACCTCAGTGTCGACGATCGCATTGTTAACCTTAATGAGCACAATATAGATGTCGCCATTCGAGCATCACGACTTGAAGATTCAGGGTTAAAAGCTCGTTTTCTTTTCAACAATAAAGTTCAGTACTTTGCTTCGCTCGATTACTTAAAAAATCACGGAAAACTTAAACATCCGCAAGATCTTAGCCAGCATAGTGCTTAACTTATTCTCTGATGAACCCTGCAAACGAATGGCGTTTCACCGACAAAGATCGCCAAAGCACCAGCGTAAAAGTAAACCAAATTTTAACCTCAGACAGTCCAGGAATGTTACTTAAGATGGCTAGACAAGGTTTAGGTGTGGTTGCTTTACCGGATTGGATGGGTAAAGAATTTGTAGAGACTGGGGAATTAACGCCGTTATTAGAAGATTGGAGCAATGACTACTTGCCTATGTACGCGGTGTATCATGCAAGTGATTATTTGCCCCAACGAATTCGAGTATTTATCGATTTTATTGCGGAGTATTTAAGTTCTACAAACAATTAAAGCTCAACCAGTCATCAATCAACCAATCGATCAATCAATAAGTCATCAAGCCTCTATAAACGACCAATCAAACATTAAGGTGGTACTTAGCCCATCACATCTGTACGTTGCTCGACGCATTCGAAAGAGCCCATTTCGAACTCACGACAGATCCAAGGTCGGTTTTCGTAGATCGTACACATCAGTGTTTCTCTATCAACAGCTGAACACCAGCCGTCGTCTAATCTCAGCATGGTCTCGCCGCCCCATTCGTCATACGCAATATGCTCTTCAGGAACACCGGTATCTGTGATGATCATAACCTCTAAACGACAACAGCATGCCTGACAATTGGCACATGTTACTTCGGGTTCGGTTACGTTCTTTATCTCTATGGTCATAAGTGACTACACTGCTAAATTTTGCGTATAGTAATCGAAACCGTTGGCTAGGGCTAATAAAGAAAGCGGGACGCACCGTTTTCAGGCGGGTAAAAATAACAATGGGTGTTGTGATTTACTCACAACACCCATTAAGTTTTCTCGTTTTAACTGAATAACGAGCCTATTTAGAATAGGCTCGCGAAGAACAATTTAATGTAGTCCATCAGACGTTTGAATATGCCACCTTGTTCAACAGCCTCTAACGCAATCAATGGTTGAGTTTGAACATCTTCACCGTCTACTGTGTAATGAACCACACCTAGTGTTTGGCCTTCTGCAATCGGCGCTTCTAATTCAGAATCAAGTTCAATTGATGCCGTTAGCTTTTTACTGTCTGACTTAGGCAAAGTGATGAACGTATCTTCCGCAACACCCAACTTCAACGTGTCTTGTTCACCAAACCAAACCTTCTCTTCCGCCACTTGATCGCCGCCTTGATGTGGGTTTAGTGTGTCGAAGAAGCGGAAGCCGTAACTTAACAGCTGTTTACTGTCTGATTCGCGGCTCTTAACGCTCGATGCGCCCATAACCACTGCGATCAGTCTCATTTCACCCTGTGTTGCCGAACTCGCTAAGCTGTAGCCTGCGCCAGATGTGTAACCGGTTTTCATTCCATCAACGGTTAGGCTTCTATCACGTAGCAAGCCGTTGCGGTTGTGCTGTGTGATGCCATTATAGCTAAACGAGCGTTCGCTGTATAAACCATATACATCCGGCAGGTCACGAATAATTGCGCGGCCAAGTAATGCGATATCGTAAGGGGTCGAATATAAATCTTCGGCGTCTAGGCCATGTGCGTTAGCAAAGTGGGTATTTTCTAGTTTTAAAGACGTTGCCCAAGAGTTCATCAAATCAACAAAGGCGTCTTGTGAACCGGCTACGTGTTCTGCAATCGCGACACTGGCATCGTTGCCCGATTGGATAATCAAACCACGGTAAAGATCCATCATCGCCACGTCGGTGTTCACTTCAATGAACATCTTCGATGAGTCTGGGAATTTTTTCGCCCATGCATTCTCACTGATTCTTACTTGATCATCCGCAGAGATGTTGCCTCGCTTCATCTCCTGTCCGGCTACATAGCTGGTCATCAGCTTGGTTAAGCTTGCTGGGTTTAATTTAGTGTGTGCGTTTTTTTCGACTAGCACATCACCGGAATTAAAGTCGATTAACACATACCCTTTCGCACCTAAGCTAGGTGGAGTAGGTACTATAGAAGGTGCCGCGATAGCTGCATTACTAACCATCGCTGCGTTACTTACAATGAATATACTTAATAGAGGGAGAGAGTATTTGGAGAACAGTTTCATTGAATCAAACCTAAGTTAACGTTTTGTCCAGTATAGACAAATGCTAGCAAAAGGAGCGCGAACTTTACGTTGCTTTACGCAAATGTACCTTTAGTTACAAATAAAAAAGTATAATCTGCGACCTGTCCATTTTTTAAACAAGTAATATTGACTCAATGAATATATTTGACGTTTAGTTTGAACGTTGTGGCATGTGTCTAAATAGCATCTCAACAAAGCCCGAAATACGTTGTTTGCTTTCACCTGTTCCCAGTTTCGGTTGAATACCAGATTGCGCTAGTGCCCGCCACTGTATCACTTCTGAATTCGGCACCGAGAACACAATGTACAGTGAACCTTTTTCAGCCAATTTACCTTTGCCATCATAGAATGGAACACCAGTAGAAAGCTGAACCGCATCAAAAATCGAATTATCATTGAGCTCTGATTCTTCAGCTAAGCCGAAGCCAACCACCACATCGCCAATACCGCTTCCCTGCTCTAAGCTATATCCTTTGGCAGACAGCTGATCTTCAATCGCGTCACGCACCATATCGGTCACTACAGTTTCATCGTATTTTTGCGAAAGGTATACCTGTTCCGATTGCGGGTGCCACGAGTATGTCTTCACACCATTTTTCATGAACTCGAAGTCACCACTGGTCACCACACCATAGTCATGTACTGTTGGCTGTTCTTGTGTCGTACAAGCGGTCAGTCCAACTGCCATTAACACTAGTAGAGCGGATTTTTTTATGCTTTTTGTTGCACAAATGGAACGTTTTATCATTCGTGGCGTCCTTTCCTATATAAGAATAACTATCAATTCAACCTCCAACATAATTAGTAATTATGTTAATAGAAAGGTCATTAAACGTTTGCGTAATCGCTAACCTTCACTTCTGCCAGTTTTGGGGGTTTAATCACAAAAACAGAGTTGGTATAGTTTACCCCGTTAAACAAAACCAGACCATTCGGGGCACGGAGCTTCCTCAATCATCTCATGAAGAGAAGAATTGGTACCGACAAAGTATCGGCAAATTTAAGAGGGTCACACAATGGAATTCAATATGGTTGAAATTTTAGGTTACGCTGCGTCTATTATGGTCGCAATTTCATTAACAATGAAAGACATCGTTCGTCTGCGTGTCCTTAACTTTATTGGCTGTGCTCTCTTCACAGCATACGGCATCATGATTGATGCATGGCCAGTTGCAGCCACCAACGGCTTTATCGCTTGTGTAAACATCTACTTCCTTGCAAAAATGCAAAAGGAAAAAAAAACGGAAGCGATGAAAGCAGCGAAAGCATAAATTAGCGATTCGCATTTCAAATAATTCTGAAAAAGCCCAAACGGTTCCTCTCGTTCTACTAAAGAACAGAAGCACAGTTTGGGCTTTTTTCTATCTATCGTTTTATCTGTTGTTTATCTATCGTTTTAAAAGACGCCTTCAAGGCGGCCGACTTACTTCGAGGCGACGCAATTGAAAGTGCATTAGGTATACGCAATGCGATATTCGTTCTCGCGATACATCTGAGTGTTATTACGACCACTCTCTTTGGCTTGATAAAGCGCTTTATCGGCTTTTTCGATTGTCCCTTCAATCTGAAACAGCACCTGAGCGTAGCAACAACCCGCACTCACCGTTACAGGTGATACCAAACCTTCTATCTGCTCAACCCTATGTCTTAACGCTTCTGATAATTCAAACAACTGAAGCTCATCACAATCAAAGGTCACCAAAATAAACTCTTCGCCGCCATAGCGAGCAATCGAACGATGACTATTTGTAAACTGCTTTAAGGTTTTTGCGACGGCACAAATCACGCTGTCACCCTGCGCGTGTCCGTGTAGGTCGTTTACCGACTTGAAATGATCAATATCCAGCAAAATCACACCCACGCCTTGCAAAGGGTAAGGTGAGTTATCCGATATTCTCAGCTTTATCTGTTCAATAAAACTGCGTCGGCTATGTAGGCCTGTTAAGTAATCAAGGCTTGCCACATCTAAGATCTTTAAATGACGATGCCGCAGGTAAAGCACCAGAACAACGATAATACTCAGTAGACTGACGACCAACGTCATCAAGCTTGCCAGCAGCAGACTGTGATTTTTGTTGAGCTCTTGTTCTAACACACCCGCCGAAATCACCCAATTCAAATACGGATAAAACTTGTAGAAGATGTTTTTACTTGTCGTGCCGTCTTCTGTAGAGATTGAATAACTGAAGTGGCCTTCGGGCTCAGCGACGACTTTATCGATAAGCAATTCTGAAGAATCATCAATCAAGGCTTTTAAGTGCTCATGTTCAAAGTTGGGTTGAAGGACTAACTCGCCCCGTAAATCAACGATATACACATAGCCACTATCGCCATACGAGTACTTTCTCAGTTTGTCTTTAAGAGCTTCGAGATCAACCAAATACATCAGCTCATCTTTATAAGTGGTCGCCACCAATGTATTACCGCTCGGCAGCCTCACCGAGTACGCGACCTTCGCACGCTTTCCGACTTCATGTGGATTAGCGTGCGAGTACTGGGTCATTCCAGACTGTAAGCTCAGTTGTTGTTGGATATGGGTTAAATGAGCACGATTTTGCCCTTGTAAAAACGGGTGATACAGATGAATACCTTGTGGTGACATCAGATAGATATAACCAGACTCTCCAATCACCAATTCGTTGGCAATTCGAATGACTTCTTCGACTTCTTGTTCTGGAGTGACACGCAGTGTGTGAGAGGCGACGGTATCAGTCACACCTTTGAGATAGGTTTTGATCGCTTCGTTAACTGTGGTGTCTACGATGTCGTAACTCGCGTTCACAATCGTACGAAAGAAAAATTGGTTGGATTCTAATAGTGATTCTTTCGTTCGGTTGAATTGAACAGCAGAGAGGATCAGAGAAACTACGGCCAGCACAATTGAGAAACTAAGAATGTATTTACGTCTGACTTTCAAGATTACCCCATAGCTTTCTAATTTTAGGTAACGCTATTTTTTGTTATAGGCAGACTGTTTTATATCATACTTATCTTTTTTACTGAACGAGTGTCGATATTCTGAGAGGTTTCTATACGCAATCTGTGACTTATAGCAAAAACGCCGAACTGGATTCAGTTCGGCGTTTTAATTTTACGCTTTAGTTATGTATTCAAATCACACTAAGGCTCTGATAAATAGACTTAAAATCATTCGCATTCGTTATCTATAAATATATGACCTAGCGTTAGATTAAGAACAAACCTGAGTCCAGCTACCATCACTACCTGGTTCAGAACTTGTCCACCAGTTTGCTTGGTAAATACTGCCGTTGTGAACCACTTGATCACCTGAGTTTGCATGGCTTGGATTTCCCGCCCAATCTTTCTGAGGTAAGTCTGGGTAAACCGCTAAACCAGCTGTATCACATGTACCTGGGTTTGTACCACCATCGCCAGGGTTACCGCCACCAGTGCTGATATCACCTAAAGGTAGGTCTGGTTGCTCAAAGCTAAATGCATAATCGACACCATTCACGCTCACTGCATAGTTAGCAGGGCCCGAGATTGGCAAGTAATACACCATATCTAGCTCATACACACCACCCGCTGGAAGCTCTTCCCATGTCGGCAAAGTAAACGCCACTCGGTGCATGGTTCCATCTAATCCACCAATGTTGTCCGCACGAGTATGACCCGAAGCAATCACAGTTAAACCACCACCGGATTGATCTTTCGCGTTATCAGGTGCTGACACTGGGATATCGAACTGGAACTCGGTACCACCCGGAAGTGCTTGACCTGTGTTGTTTGTAAACGTGATCTTAGGATTGATTGGGTAGTTTTGGTCACCGACTTTGAAGCCACCAACTGAAACCCTAATATCTAACGCTTCTGTCGGGATAGCGCCAGTCGCCACTTTGTTTCCATATGGAGTCGCCGACTTAAACTTATCGTAGATAGCTTTCGTCATTGTATTACCCATGTGGAACTCACCGTTACCGCTGTTACACGCTTGTTCGGTCGTATCGATTGAAGTTCGGTTGCCACTCGCATCGAGTACATAACAGTTATAATCACCTGCGAGTTCCCAGAACATGATACCGCCGATCTCTTTGTCGATAACGTAGTCTGCTTTCACATCAATAGACTGTTTATCTTCCGTTGAAAGGAATACGCCCTTCTCTGCATTCCACAACCAAGGAGCAACCGCCACGCTGTCATAGTTACGCGTGTAAGTACCTGCTAAAACATCCGATGGATCGTTCACAGGATCAAGCTTGTAAGCCTCAGCGTAAGAACCCCAAATACCTTTCTCTAGGTTCTTAGCGTGCCACATTGGGTTAGAGCCAGCGCCCATTTCGTTGCCCTTCGGATCGGTATCGTGCCACATGTTGTCGATACCAATGGCGCCATGACCACAATTGTTTTTCTCGCCTTCACCTGTCCCAGCTGAACATTCAGCTTGGTTTGGAAGTGCAGCTCGGCCCCAAAGACCATTTTCGCCACCTGTCACACCTTGCCAACCACGAGTGTAGTAAGGCACACCGATGTTAATACGACCTGCTGGCATAGAACCACGGAAGTAATGGTAAGCCCAATCCGTGTTCAGATAACCGATTCCACCGTAAGCCGCAGTGCCGTAAACGTTCCACTGTGCTAACTCTGAATCTTTACCTGTATCAAACAATGCAGCGTTATGACCAACGTGATCGTTCCACGCACCGTGAAGGTCATAAGACATAATGTTTACGTAATCGAGGTATTTGGTGACATCGAATGTTTCCATACCGCGCAGTAGGTAACCAGAAGAAGGCGCCGCGATAGTTAACATGTAGTGATTGCCATCTTGCGCAGAGGCTGCATCAAGCTTCTCACGCAACACTTTCATCAACACTTGGTACGAAGCCCATAGATATTGACGACGTGGTTCCATAAAGTCTTTATCGTATGGATTACCTGCGCCCGCCATTGAGGTTGGGTATTCGTAATCGATATCTAGACCATCGAATTGGTACTTACGAAGCATCTCAACCGCGGAAGTCGCGAATGTTTCGATACCTTGATGGTTGATAGAGCCGTCAGCATTGGTTGTCATGGTATAGAAACCACCATCAGCCACTCGGCTGCCATCAGTCGCAAAGTGACCACCGGTTTCAGCCCAACCACCAATAGAGATTAACGTTTTAACGCCATGTTTTTTCTTCGCTGTCGCTAACGCACCAAAGTGACCTTTGAAGCCTAATTCAGGATCAACTTCCACGCCCGGCCATTCTTTACTCACCGCTGCGTTATTTGGATCGTTTACGTCACCCACATTTACTTTGCCATCTGAGCCAATGCTCACGAAAGCGTAGTTAATGTGTGTAAGTTGTTCCCAAGGAATATCATTTACTAAGTAAGCGGCTTGTGGGTCATCCCCTGCACGCCAGCTTGTGAAGTAACCAATCACACGACGTGGGTGATCCGCGCCCATCTTCTCACGGCCTTCATCATCGTAAATCGTACAGTAAGGTACATCGACACCTTGAGTTTGATACAAGCCATCAGGACGACATGTGCTCACTGTCGCTGCGCCATTTACTGTCAAAGAAGCCAGTGCTGAATCAGCCGCAGCGCCTTGGTTGTCGGTAGCTTTCGCGTAAACTGCTAAAGAGCCTGCTTGAGTCGTTGTGTAGTCTAGTGTGTATGGGCTTGTCGCTGCTGTACCCACAAGGGCACCTGCTACGTAGAAATCAACCTTATCGACAGTGCCATCGCTGTCTGCTGCCATTGCTGTAAAGGTAACTACACCACCAACATCCACAGACGTCGCTGAAAGGGCTACTGAAACTGTCGGCGCTTCATTCCCTGGCTGTGCTGAATCAACAGATACAGAAACCGCGCTTGCAACACTCGCTGCGCCTTCATTGTCCGTTGCAACAACTGAAACTTGATGGTTGCCAGACGTTGCAGACCAAGCTGCTTCGAATGGTGCCGATGTCACCACCGCGACCGAAGCACCATCGACAAAAAATTCTACAGAAGCAACATTTCCATCAGCGTCCAGTGCTGTTGCGCTTAATACGACGTTGTCACCTTCAACAATCACATCTGATGCCGTTGGTGCTGTTAACGAAGCCGCTGGTGCTTCATTGGGTGTACCACCGCCTCCATTGCCGCTACACACATCTAGCTTTTTCCACTGTGCGTAGTCACCTTCAAATTGGCTCGGGTTGTTATTTTGATTCCAGTAATTTGCTGAGTACGCGCTGCCGTCATGTGAAACCTGATCACCACCGGTGTATACCGTGGCAGAGTCCCACGCTTCCAACGTTGAACAATCAACAGCCGCATAACTGTTGAACGCCATCAAGCATGACGCGGTGAGAGTACTGAGTGTAAAAACCTTCTTGGCCACTCTTCCTTGGTTTAGGTGCATGTTAGCTATCCCTTAAGTTGTTGTTTCAAGATGTTTAATTTAAATGGCACTTTTCTCACCACTTAAATCTCTTCGCAAAACAACTGTAGGTAACAGCGCCAATTAAACACCTAAAATATTCAGTATTTATAAAATGACTCGCATTAATTTGTTTATAGCATGCAATGAGTCGACACTTATTTTGCACCAACAACTAATATTAATTTATTTCGGAAAGCTAAAAAATAATGTCTCAAAAATCAGAAATGTGACTCAGCGTTGAGAAAAAATTCGCATTAAAACTAACCAAAAAGTAGAGATTTATAGATGATTTGGGTTTCTTTTGGGAATTCGCCCACTTTTTGATAACAAATGTGTTAGTATCTGCGGCTTTTTTGACGAACCTCACATTTCTATGCAAGTGTGGGAGAAATACATAGGCTTGAAAGAGCCAAATATAGCGAAGAAATAATGTCCAACTTGACGCAAGTCGCCAACGAAAACATCAACGCAGAATCTACTTCTATCGATTTCAACAAAGCTCAATCTTTGGGTGAAAAACTGGAACTCGGAAACCCAGTCTTTTGGCTTAGTGGCAGTTTTTTAACCCTCTTTGTCATCCTCGCTTTCACCAACACCTCCGTGTTGTCCGAACTTGTTAACATCGGCTTTAGTTACTCAACTAAGTGGTTCGGTGCTTTCTGGCAAGTCCTACTACTACTCAACTTCATTATCGGCTTAGTGCTTGCACTAGGACGCACAGGCCACGTTCGTTTAGGAACGCTTGCCCTCCCTGAAATGACCACCTTTAAATGGATGTCTATCGTCCTATGTACGCTGTTAGCCGGCGGTGGTGTGTTCTGGGCAGCGGCAGAACCTATTGCTCACTTTGTTTCGGCTCCGCCACTTTATGGCAATGCTGATCCGCAAGCGATGGCGTTCAACGCTCTATCACAATCTTTCATGCACTGGGGTTTCCTTGCATGGGCAATCTTAGGCGGTTTGTCTTCTATCGTGTTAATGCACCTGCATTACGACAAAGGCCTTCCTCTTAAGCCTCGTACTCTGCTTTACCCAGTACTTGGCGACAAAGCAATTAATAGCTGGATTGGTAACGTAGTCGACGCATGCAGCATCGTCGCTGTAGCCGCGGGTACTATCGGCCCTATTGGTTTCCTTGGTTTACAAATCAGCTACGCTCTGAGCGAACTGTTTGGTATTTCAGACAGCTTTGCGACTCAAAGTGTTGTTATCGTATTTGCTATCGCAATGTACACGCTGTCTGCACTAAGTGGCGTGAACAAGGGTATCCAACTGGTTAGCCGTTACAACATCATCTTGTCTGTGTGCCTAATCGGCTACATCCTGCTAGTAGGCCCAACAAGCTTCATCATTGATGGCTACCTACAAGGCATGGGCGAAATGGTCGATAACTTCATCCCAATGGCACTTTACCGCCAAGATACAGCGTGGCTAGGTGGCTGGACGGTATTCTTCTGGGGTTGGTTCTTAGGTTATGGCCCGATGATGGCAATCTTCATTGCTCGTATCTCACGTGGCCGTACCATTCGCCAGATGATCGTTTCTATCAGCATCGTTGCACCGCTTGTAACTTGTTTCTGGTTCAGCATCGTTGGCGGTAGTGGTTTAGCGTTTGAATTAGAGAACCCAGGCGTGATTTCTAGTGCGTTCGAAGGCTTTAACCTTCCAGCTGTTCTTCTAGCAATTACAGCGCAACTGCCGTTCCCAACTCTGCTAGCGATTCTGTTCCTTATCCTGACAACCACGTTCATCGTGACGACAGGTGACTCAATGACCTACACGATCAGTGTGGTAATGACTGGCACAACAGAGCCGAACGCAGCGGTACGTACCTTCTGGGGTATCATCATGGGTGCGGTAGCCATTGCACTTATCTCAATGGGCTCTGGCGGCATCTCTGCCCTGCAGTCGTTCATTGTGATCACAGCCGTTCCTGTATCGTTCATCTTGTTGCCGTGTTTATGGCACGCTCCGAAGATTGCGAAACAAATGGCAAGAGATCAAGGCATCGCTTAATCCCTAATCCGATTTAATTTCGGGTAGCGTGAAAAACGAAAAAGCCACTCAAGTGATTCACCTGAGTGGCTTTGTTTTATCAGTTCGCTGTCTAACTGATTAGCTGATTAACGTTTATATCGACTAATGCTTATTTCTACCGATAGTTCGGCTTATTGAAACTTCTCACCCGCAGCAACCATAAACGACATCTCAACCAACAACTCTGGGTTGGCCAGTTCAGCTTTTACACATGCACGACTTGGTGCGCTGCCTTCAGGGAACCACGAGTCCCAGACTTCATTTAGTGCATCGAAGTTAGCAAAATCTGTTAGGTAAATAGTTACCGACAATACGCGAGATTTATCGCTGTCGACCAAGCTCATCATTTCTTCAGCTTGATCAAAAATTTGCTGAACCTGACTCTTAATTCCAGCAGAGGTATCCGTCTCTGGTACTTCAACAAAACTTGCGATGCCATTAAATACAGTTACATCAGACCAACGTTTGGTCGGGTTAATTCTATGGATTTTCACAGGCGATTCTCTTCTTATAATTAGGATTTATGTCAGCGTAATCTAATCCAAATTCCTAATATTGAAAACAAAAATTAGAAAGCTCCTCTTCCCACCTAAAACCTCCCCTTTGTTACCAAGCATCTTACGACTCGATTTGTCAGGGCTCGAACCTGCGCTCGCTAAAAAAGATTAAGTATTGTTCTCACAGCGAAATTAATTTTGCACTAGTGCGGTCATATTCAGGGATTTTATTAAATGGAGTACTTTTATGCATGTTCAAACCTATGATTTAAAACAGAGTAATGTGGGATATAACCTTGGAGTGGTTGGCGTAGCGTTAGTGCTCGCTTGGATTGGTATTTACAAATTTACGCCAACCGAAGCGATGCTCATTGAACCGCTAATCGCAAATCATCCTGCAATGAACTGGCTTTACAATCTGTTCTCAGTGCAAGCTGTGTCTAACATGGTGGGTGGCGCGGAGATCATTGTTGCGATTGGACTGATCGTTGGATTTAAAAAACCGACAATTGCTTTCTATTCAGGCATTGCAGCAGCGGCTATCTTTGTTGTGACACTCAGCTTCCTGATTACAACGCCAAATGCTTGGAAAGTATCGGATGGCATCTTAGTCACTAACTTCTTCCTAGTGAAAGATATCTTGTTTTTGGCTATCGCGATTAGCGTAATCGAACGAAACAAACCTCAGAAGTAACCGTAAATCTATAAGTGGCCGTAACTAGAAGTAACCTTAAACCTTGAAATAAAAAGACTCGAAGCTGGCTAGAAGGACGCTGCCAGCTTCTAATGTATAAGGCGATAATCTAGATGATAAAGTTTAATTAAAATAGCAAGTTAAGATACCAATTACTTCGTAGAATAAATGTAACCTATAACAAAAACTCGAACTATTTAGACGCCTTCGTCGGCAACATCTCGATGACTTCATACTTAGCGATATTCTCTCGATGAAAAGGATCCTCGGTCAAAATCATGTCTAACTGTTCTCTGTTACTAAGTGTGGACAAAATAACACCACCAGTTCTAGGGTTCTTACGACCCGACAACTGAAAGTGCCCGAGTTCATACTGCTTGTTTAAAAACTCAACATGTTCTGGAATGAAGCGATCCACTTCCTTTAAAGGCACTTGGTATTCGAGAGAAACAATAAACATAATAATTCCTTACTGTTAAGAGAGGTTAGTATTGAGAGTATTCAGTTACACAGATAACGCTTTGCGATAATAATGAGCATCTTGATCCTCCCCTTTGAACACGGCGTAACTTTCAACGCGTTCAACTAAGTCAAAACCGGCCTTGGATAAGATTTTATTTGAGCCAACATTACCTACTAACGCATAGGCATCAACATATTTAAGGGAAGAGTGCTCAGCCAAGTAGATAAGTAACTTCCTCACTGCCTTGGACGCAATACCTTTAGAGCCAAATGCGTGACCTACTCGATAGCCTAGTTCTCCACTTTCAGCGTTCTGGTCGATATCACGAACGTTGATTCGCCCACAAATAGTGCCATTAGCGTCTTTGATCAACATAGGAATCATCTCGCTATTGTCATACTCTTTTAGAAAGTTTGTAACTTGCTCGGCAACACCCGCATTAGAATAAAAACGGTCTTCTCGAGCTGGAACAAATTGCTCAAACCACTCTCTATTTTCAACTTCAAACTCTAATAAAGCACTGACATCGCGTGGGTGAAGTAAGTGTAAAAATATATCCATAATCAATACTCTGATGCTTATCTAAAAAGCCGCTCCTTATGATTCATACATCTCAACTTGTCTTCTGAATCTAAGGTAAGTCTCTTAACTTCTTAGCAGGGTTACCTGCATAGATACCTTTCTCGGTGATGTTTTTTGTTACAACACTACCTGCACCAATAACCACCCCTTCGCAAATGCTGACAGACAATACTGTCGCATTGGAACCGATGGTAACGTTATTTGCTATAACGGTGCGTCCCCAACTGTCTGGGTTTGGATCTGGCTTACCCTCTTTGAACAAGTCATTTGCGAACATCACACCGTGGCCTACGAAGCAGTCACTTCCGATAGTCACATACTCGCAAATAAAGGTATGAGACTGGATCTTACTTCTCTCGCCTATCACGGAGTTCTTTTGAATCTCGGCAAAGGGGCCAACGAACACGTCATCTTTAAGCTCACAACCATAAACATTGCTTGGCTCGATGATGGTGACATTCTCACCACACGTAATATCAGTAATCTGCGCCTTTAAAACTCTAGGACTTGCCATACTTCCTCTCGACATTAGCGTCACAATTCGACCTAAGCAATTGTGCCGTAAGCATTAAAGTGCAGCAAATAGAGATGTAGATAGTTGGTAATGGATCAAAGATTCTGCATCAGCTAAAACAAGCCAACCAACACGACTGACAACAGTATGCCTCCGATAAAACTTGGGGCATGAAATGGGCGAGCTTTAGATTTTACGTACTCTTTCTCAAGGTCTTCTTGGTAAGTTTTGACAGCAAGTTCTTTTACGTAGTTATTTTGCATAATAAGCTCCTTTTCAATGAATAAAAGAAGCTTAATACTTGAAGTTAGGTTGAGGTAAAGTGAAAATTCAAATTAATTGAACACTTTAGTTTTGTTATTCGAGGATTACTCTGAAGACATCGTTATTCACGCCGCCAACATCCACTAACTCTCCCGGCTTCATAACAAGCGAGGCGTTTAGTTGTCGTGTTGAACGTGGCTCTTTCGTTTCTCGAATCACTAACATATCGACGTAGTAGCCAGAATCTTGCTTTCGTATTGACCCTGAAAAAGTCACGCTTTCAACCCTATCCGCGAGCACTGAACTAAATGTTTTATCTTCTAAAACACCCGCAGAGATCGACGTATCACCATAAAAAAGAGTGATAGTTTTTGGGTCAGGAGCTAACTCTGAATTGGATGAACAACCTATCAAGGCTAGGCAAAGCATTAAAATAACTCGAAATTGCATAAACTGGTTTTCTTACGTTAAGCGTCTGTTTTTAATATTAAAACACTTCGCATCAATAAACACCACATGTCGGGCAGAAGCTTGTTTACAGTGAGTGGTATAGCAAGGCTTAATGATGGGGGTTACGTCTTGGGGGAGAGTTCGCTAATCAGAGAATAGGCTCTGGTTCCTTGTTAGGAACTAGAGCCTAAATTTAATTGCTTTTATCGAAGGGGTTCAGTGAATTAAGCAACCACGCCTTGTGGAGGTGTGCCTTCGCAGTTAGAAACGACGGCATCAATTTGGATTAAAGCATTCATAGGAATTTCTGAAATTCCTACTACCGTTCTTGCCGGTAAATCAGCATTAAAGAATGTGGTGTAAATCTCGTTCACCGCATCAATATCTGAAATATCCTTAAGCTGAATATTAATTTTCACCGTATCGTCCATGCTGTGGTCGACACTTTCGATTATCGTCTTAATATTTTGTAGGCACTGTTCAGCTTGTTCTTTTATACCACCAGCAACCACTTCATTGGTTTTCGGATCTACAGGTAGTTGACCAGAAATATGATTGTAGTGAGAGAAAGCAACGGTGTGCGAATAAGGCATGAATGGTGCAGCACTAGTATTATTGGTTTCAATAACCAGTAAACGAGTGTCTTCTGGCAGTTGTGGCGGTGTACCGTCGCCATGTGAAACGGATGTATCGATTTGAATTAAAGCGCCCATTGGTAGTTCAGCGGCATTAACAACCGTTCGCGCTGGTACATAACTTGGGAAGAACTTAGTGCAAACTTCATTTACCTTTTCTGCATCTTCAATATTCTTAAGGTAAATAGTGGTTTTAACCACATCATTCATAACATGACCGATGCTCTCTAGAATCGTTTTAATATTTACTAAACATTGTGTCGTTTGTTCTGTGATACCGCCTGAAACCAACTCATCTGTATTTACATCGATAGGCAATTGAGCCGAAAGGTTGTTGTAGTGAGAAAAAGCCGCGGTCTGCGTGGACACTGCACTTTGAGGTGCATTATCCGTGTTTCTCGATACCTTTACTAGTGCACAAGGTGCTTGTGGTTTAGTACCTTCGCCGTTAGAAATAAGCGCATCCATTTGAACTAAAGCGTCACTGTTCGGTAGCGCAGCTACGCCCACGACTGTGCGTGTAGGGAGGCTGTTTTGGAAGAAGCTTTTGTAAACTTCATCAATAGCATCGATATCAGAAATATTCTTAACGAAAACATTAATCTTCACCACATCATCCATAACATGGTCGATGCTTTCAACAATAGCCTTAATATTATTTAAGCATTGTGCAGCTTGGTCTTTAATATCACCAATCACAACTTCACCTGTTTTAGGATCGACAGGTAATTGAGCTGAAAAGTTATTATAATGAGAAAAAGCGACCGTTTGTGTAGATACAGAATTTATTGGTGCGTTTTCAGTATTTCTTGAAATTTTAATGATATCGCAACTCATCGGAATTATCCTTTTAATAATATAGTAATACGTATTTAAATTTAACAATCGTATTAGAAAGAATGATTAAAGTAGCGCCATGTTAAGTGAATTATTTTAGGGTAAACGTGATATCCATCAGAGTCTAAGTAGACTATAAATCAGCAAGTTACAGAATAATTAGTCATCAAACGACTAATTATCCGTGATAAGGGGCTTTATCGAATGCCAAAGTATCTTTATTTTTGGGTATATCCAATAATAATGAATACTATCTCAGATAATGTGATGAGAAATTCCCGAAGTTTAGATGTTGTTTGATAGGTTGTTCACAATAAAACAGCCTTATTATCAGAACCATTGAACTACCACTAAAATATTCTGCATAAACTCTTAATCAATTTAACTAATTATTTTTAAGAGTCTATTTTATACAAATACGTTAAAAATATGTTCGATACTAAAATGCCAATAATCTGCCAAAGCCCATGATTAGATACATTTACTCATATAATTAAACAAGTGAGAGGTTCAGGATAACTGCGTGAGAAAGATGGTTTAGATACTAGGAAGTAGCGCTTTCTGGAATCAAGATGGCGTCAACGTTTGACTATTGACGCCATACTCGTGAGTTATTTTTAATTTGAATAGCAAGATTTAATAGATGATAAAAGCAAAAACAGTTTGAGGCAGTCTGTTTGGGTATACGGTGTCTCCCTACGACCGTGAACTGATACATGCCGATTTAACAAGGTATCGCATTCATTGCTATCAAAATTCACCTTAGAAAACAGAGCTTCCGTAACGTTTGCAATATCATTTAGCTTATATATTAGGGAGTAATGGCACTGCTCTGAATTAACTCTGTTCCTTATCCCTGTTACGTAGCGAAGACTTTTGTAGTCACCTCTATTGGCAAGATACATAAGGGATGCTTCAATAATGCTAAACAAACTAGGTATACAAACATTATAAAAACCTAACTCAAAAGCCTTAATACATTCTTTCAACATATCGCTGTGAGGTGAAATTATTAACTCAGTTTCTCTTTCCAGTTCAAACAAAATTAGAGTATCGAACCTTTCCTTTAAAAGTATTTATATCGCCTCAAGATCAGTTAATCCACTTTCGCGTACGAACATGAATAGCTCATCTTCTATAAGGTCTGAAGTAATACACCAACCATGATTTTTTAGATTTTCGCTGCCCAACCATAGAGCGCGCTCGATGATATTCTGAACAAGTTCAAGTCTATCTTTATCCATATTAATTCCGACGTTCCCAACTAAATATTTAACAACCTATCAGACAGAGAGCACTTTCCAGCCATTCGTATAAAGGAACACTAAACAGCTCTTGGTGTGGTATTTAAGTGGCGCTTAAATTCGCGGCTGAATTGGGATGGGCTAGAGTAGCCGACTCGGCGTGCAGCGTCATTGATTCGCAGGCCTTCTGACTGAATCAGCTCTTTAGCTTTGTTGAGCCTTACCTTCTTGAGGTATTGAAGGGGTGATTCAAAGGTGACGTTACGAAAAGCATTGTGGAAAGCAGACACACTCATGTTCGCTTCATCGGCCAACGATTGAACGGTAATGGTTTGGTCATACTCTTCATGTACTTTAGACAGTGCTTTGGCAACACGTGCGTAATGGCCGTCGTGATGGGCAAGATCGAACAACACACGCCCTTCTGAGCCTGTCAGTGCGCGATAAACAATTTCACTGACAAGCGCATCGCCCAGTATATTGGCTTCGATGTCACAGTGAAGCGTTTTGATCAGTCGAGTAAAGCTATCTAGCATCTGCTCTTCCATGGGTGTCGACTCTAAACCACTCGAGTTCTGCTTATGCTTGTTGCAGTAGCTTTCGAGAAAACCTTGGTCTTCTAGCTTTTTCACCAAACTGTGTAAACGCTGAGAATCAATATTAATAGACAGACCAAGCAAGGGTTCACCATCAACAGGCAACGCTTCGCACTCTAGTGGCATTGGCACACCGACGACAAGGTAATCACCCGCGGCGTAAGTAACAGGCCGTTCACCGATATAGATGTTCTTTTTACCCTGCCCAAGCATGATGATGCCAGACTGATAGGTAAAAGGTTGGCGCTGGTTACCACCACTGCTTCGGTAAAACCAGACACCCTCGATCTCAGTTTCTCTGATCCCTTCGAGATCATTCAAACCTTTGTATTCGGCGTAAGACTGCATTAACTGAGCGAGTGTATTCATAACGGGTGATATTCCATTCAAGGTGCGGAGTGTATTTGCACAAAAGCCTAAAAAGAATAACAACTTTGTAGAAATAGGCAATTAATTTGGAGAAACTGGTCTTCACCACCCTAGTTTCCTGTACTAATATGCAAATATAGAAATTGAGCAACACATCAGAATAAAAAATCTAGCTTTACACAAGGAACCTACAATGCAATTTACTTATGTTAACCCTACTGTGATTCACTTTGGCCAAGGTCAAATCAACGCTATCAGCCAAGCGGTTGATACTTCAAAGAAAGTACTTGTCATCTACGGTGGCGGTTCGATCAAAAGCAATGGTGTTTACGACCAAGTAGTCGCTTCTCTTAAAGATCACGCTTGGATTGAGTTCGCGGGTGTTGAAGCAAACCCTACGAAAGAGACGCTAGACAAAGCCGTCGCTCTTGTTAAAGGAGAAAACGTAGAATTCATTATCGCTGTTGGCGGTGGTTCGGTAATCGATGGTTCTAAATATGTTGCTGCAGCAGCTAAATACGACGGTGACGGTTGGGACATCCTAGCGGGCAAACACCAAGTAACAGAAGCAACACCAATCGGTGCAGTACTTACGCTTCCTGCTACGGGTTCTGAATCTAACATGGGTGCAGTAATCACGCGTAAAGCGACTCAAGAGAAACTGGCATTCATGAACCCTGCAGTACAGCCTAAGTTTGCGGTAATGGACCCAGATGTAATGAAGTCTCTGCCTGAACGCCAATTGATCAACGGTTTAGTTGATGCTTGGGTACACGTGTGTGAGCAATACATCACAATGCCAACAGACGCGATGGTTCAAGACGGTTACGCAGAAACACTGCTGAAAAACCTACTTGTACTGGGTAAGCAATACGATGAGCGTGACAACGACGCATGGCGTGCAAACCTAATGTGGACAGCAAACCAAGCGCTTAACGGCCTGATTGGTACTGGCGTTCCTCAAGATTGGGCAACACACATGATTGGCCACGAGTTCACAGCACTATGGCACGTAGACCACGCACGCTCACTTGCGATTGTTCAACCTTCACTACTTCGTAACCAAATCGAAGCGAAGCGTGGCAAGCTAGAGCAAATGGGTCGTAACGTATTTGGCCTAGAAGCGGGTGCTGACCTAGCAGAACGTACAATCACTGCAATCGAGGCGTTCTACCACAGCCTAGACGTTGCAACTATGTTCGACGGCTACGAAGCAACTAAAGCGGCAGCAATCGACAACGTTGTTGCTCAACTTGAATCACACGGTTACCTACAACTTGGTGAGAACCAAGCAATCACGCCAGAGAAAACGCGTGAGATTCTAGAGTCTGCGATTCACTAAGATTCGCTAAAACTTAAAGAAAGCAAAAGACAGATCGAAATACAAAGGTGAATTGAACGAGTGAAATGCCTTATATAATATTTATGGCATTACACTGAACCAAATTCTTTGGTCTTTCGTATATCAAAAGCAGCGTTCATTTTGGGCGCTGCTTTTTATTTGCCCTACAAGATGCTATTAAATTCTCATAAGTCCCTAATTTTATGTGCAATCATATTTCTATATTGTTAAGGTAAACCTGTCTCTTTACTAGGTATGAACAACGATTTGAACAATCTCAAGGAAATGGTTAAGTTTAAGTCACTTAACAAGTGGTATGGTGATTTTCATGCCCTAAAGGATATCGATTTAAAGATTGAACAGGGAGAAATAGTGGTGATTTGCGGGCCGTCTGGTTCGGGGAAATCAACCTTAATCCGCTGTATCAATCAGCTAGAACCCTTCGAAAGTGGCGAGCTTTCCGTGCTAGAACAAACACTCCCGTGTAAGTTCAACACACCGGGCCAAGTTGGAATGGTGTTTCAGCACTTCCATTTATTCCCCCATCTTACTGTGCTTGAAAACCTGACTCTGTCTCCGATTCGTACGCTCAAGAAAAGCAAAGAAGAAGCAGAGAAAACGGCGATGCATTATCTCGAATGTGTGCACATTGCAGAGCAAGCGAATAAGTACCCAGCTCAGCTTTCTGGTGGCCAACAACAACGAGTGGCAATTGCTCGCTCTCTTTGTATGAAACCTGAACTGCTGTTGTTTGATGAACCGACATCTGCCCTTGATCCGGAAATGATCAACGAGGTACTTGATGTGATGGTTGAGCTCGCGAGTGAAGGCATTACCATGGTGTGTGTGACACATGAAATGGGCTTTGCAAAACGTGTTGCCGACCGTGTCATTTTTATGGATGAAGGACAAATCGTGGAATCCAACACGCCACTGTGTTTGTTCGAAAACCCTCAACACGAGCGTACTCAAGCGTTCCTAAATCAGATTCTGACTTACTGATGCTGCTTAAAATAGTGAAACCTGCCCTATCCGCATTGGTACAAATTGTTGTGCTCGCGGCAGCTGTTATCTGGATCCTCGATTCTGGTGCTCAAGCCATGGGATACAGCTGGCAATGGGAACGAGTGCCTGACTACATCGCCTTTTATGAAGACGGTGAATGGTGGCCTGCAGAATTGATGGAAGGTTTACTCGTCACCATCAATATCTCTCTGATTTCTTTAGTCGCTACGCTAATCATTGGTTTAACCACAGCCCTGTTACGCAACTCTAACTCTGTGGTCGGACGTACCCTAGCCACCAGCTATGTCGAGTTAATTCGTAACACCCCGTTATTAGTACAAATCTATTTGCTCTATTTTGTGTTTGGCCCTGTATTGGGGCTAGACCGCTTTAGCACCGCTGTTTTAGCCTTGGCACTTTTCCAAGGGGCGTACACTGCCGAGATATTTCGTGCAGGTTTAAATGGCATTGCTAAAGGACAATTTGAAGCAGCTCAATCTTTGGGCTTATCAAAGACCTATACTTATTGGGATGTGATTCTTCCTCAGGTGATTCAACGCACGTTGCCGCCTCTAACAAATGAAGTTATCTCTCTTATTAAAAACTCTTCGATTGTGAGTGTCATGGCTATTTTCGACCTGACAACCGAAGCCAGAAACATTGTTTCTGAAACCGCGATGCCATTTGAGATCTGGTTCTCTGTGGCGATCATTTATCTTGCACTTACACTTTCACTTTCTGCCGTTGCTGCTTGGCTTGAGCATAAGCTCGGAGCTAACTGGCGAACACAATAAGGATTTATCAGCATGAAGCTATTTAAAACCGCAATTACAGCTCTACTTGCGCTTGCCGTAAGTTTGCCTGCACTTGCTTCTGAAACGCCTAACCTAGACAAAATCAACGAACGCGGTTCTATTCGTGTTGGTATGTCGACTTTTGTACCTTGGGCCATGCGTAACAAACAAGGCGACCTTGTTGGCTTTGAAATCGATGTGGCAAAACGCCTCGCTGAAGATTCAGGCTGGAAAGTTGAGTTCGTACCGACGGCATGGGACGGCATCATTCCTTCTCTACTATCGAACAAGTTTGATGTGATCATCGGCGGTTTGTCTATCACTGAAGCGCGATCTAAGAGTGTATTGTTTACTGAACCATACTCTCACTCAGGTGTTCAACTAGCAGCAAACAAAGAACTAGCGGAAGGCTTTACTCAGATCTCTGATTTCGATTCTCGTCGAGTGAAAATTGCAGCACGTCGTGGTGCATTCACAGTTCAAGTGGCTCGTGAAACCTTCCCGAAAGCAAAAGTACTTCAGTTCGATGACGATGCTCAAGCATTCCAAGAAGTGCTAAACGGTAATGCACACGCGGTTATCGCATCTAGCCCGAAACCAGAACACGAAGCGATTAAAAACGCAGACACGTTATTCATTCCATTTGAAGAGCGTCTGTCAAAAGGTAACGAAGCGTTCGCTGTGCGCCTAGGCGAAACAGACAAAACAGAATTCTTCAACGCGTGGATCAAAGCACGTACTGAAGACGGTTGGTTGAAAGAGCGTTACGAGTACTGGTTCTCTACTCTAGATTGGCAAGATCAGATTGCTCAAGGTCAGTAATCCGAAGCTGAGCTCAACTTTTTGAGTATGGGCTAATCTGTCGAATCTAAATCAAGGCAGTGCACTGTTTGCACTGCCTTCTGAGTGACAACTTAAATCGCCTTTAAGTAGCCTGATTGGATTCGTTTTAGAGCTAAGCAATAACCTAATAATAATTAATGTTTAAACAGGAATGACGTGAGTAGTACTAGCGCATTATCAACGCCCAAGCCCAACCTTCACATGAAGCCTTGGTATCAACGCCTCAATCTCTTAGATGGTGTGTTGTTTGCCATTATTTGTGCGTTCGCAGGTTGGCTTTATTATCGTTCTTCTGTCGGTATTAACTATCAGTGGCGATGGGAAGACGCGTTCACATTAATTTTTATTCCACCTTCTCAAGGCAGTATTCCTTACTTCTTCCAAGGCTTGGTCGCAACATTGCGTTTGAGCTTGTGGAGCATGGTGTTAGCGCTCTCTTTCGGCACACTGTTAGGAGTAGCAAGACACTCTAAGATCGCTTTCTTCAAAACACCGGCGCTGATTTTCATCCAGTTGGTTCGAAATATTCCACCATTGGTATTTGTGTTTATCTTTTACTTCTTTGTGTCTAACCAGCTGATCCCACTGCTTGGCTTAGAAAGCATTTTACGTGAACACAATGGCGAAATTAACGCTGTTCAAGGTTTCCTATTCGGGCCCGCAAACCTATGGGAAAACTTAGCCTCTGGTGTTATCTGTATTGGCCTGCTCTCTTCCGCTTATATCGCTGAAGTGATTCGAGCTGGTTTAGAAAGCATTCCTAAAGGGCAATGGGAAGCGGCTGATTCGCTCGGGTTGTCTGCATTCTCTAAATATCGATTTGTGGTTGGCCCTCAGGTATTAACGGCGATTACGCCACCTTTGGCAGGTCAGGCAATTTCGCTAGTAAAAGACACCTCGATTGTGTCGCTGATTTCCATTCAAGAGATGACGTTTGTTGGCACCGAAATGGCGAACTCTTCCGGTTTGATCTTCGAGATCTGGTTGATTGTAGGCGCGGTTTACTTCGCACTATGTTTCACTCTTTCGAGAATTTTCAAAGTAATCGAGCAACGATCGAGTGTTTATCTAAACCGCTAACATCACTGGCTATTTGAACGTGAATTCAAGCATCGGTTCGATGGCCAGCACCAACACCTAATTGATAATATTCATCAACTTAACCTGATTGGTTTAACTCATTGACCAATCAGGATTAATTCGCTAAAAACTCTCTATCGAAACACAGCAAACCCCTCATTTAAACACTATACTTTCAGTACCCAATTTCATTGATTCTTCTCAAGGACTTCACTCAGCATGGACAATCATAAACAAAGAGCTTTTTGCGCCGTTGTGGGCGCATTGGTTGGAGACGCCGCTTCAATGGGGCTACATTGGCTGTATGACCAAGAGAAGATCTTACAGGTTGCTGGTTTTGAGCCAGAATTTCGTTCACCAAACCAGTTCGATTATCAAGACAAAGGGTATTTCGCGCACCAAGGAAAAACCGCAGGTGATCAATCGCAATACGGTGCTCAGTTATTGGCGATGGTCGACAGCCTAGTCGACAATCAACACTACGATGAAGCGAGTTACATTAAGCACTTCCGTTTCTGGTTTGACTTTGGTGGCAGTTGGCAAGGCTACATTGATAAAGCGACTCGTATGAGCTTGCTGAACATACATCAATTAGAGCTAGCCGATGCCCCAATCACAGCCTGTGGCGCTGATGACACCCAATTACCTGCGGTTTCAAAGCTTATACCTTTAGTGGCATGTACCTACACTTCTCACACCTTACCGGCTATGGTCGAGAGTGCGGTTCGAGTCACTAATAATAATGATAGAGCCGTAGAGTGGGCACAAGCCATCACCCTACTGATTCAAGCCGCAATACAAGGTAACTCACCACTACAATCGGTAGAAATGGTAAGACAAACCTGCAGCAAATTTATACACGATCAAATCGATGAAGCACTGGCTGAACCTGAGCTTTCAATAACAGATGCCGCGAAGAAGTTTGGACTGCATTGTGAATTGAGTGCCGCGTTCCCATTGCTGATTCGCATCATTGCTGGCGCTCAAAGCTTTAAACAAGGCATTCGAGATAACATCTTATGTGGCGGTGATAGTTGCGGACGTGCGATCGTGATTGGCGCGGTATTAGCAGCCTGCTTCTACGAAGAAGACGGCGCAATTCCAACGGAATGGCTAAACCAAGTCGATATCAATGGCGGTGTTTTGTGTCTACCAATTGAATAGAGCTATTTGGCTTTCATGAAATGACTAGAATCACCCAAACGGCTAGTTCTCCAAAAACTGCTAGCTCTCCAAAAATTAAAGCGCCTCTCGATTCCTTGCTCGAGAGGCGCTTTTCTTTTCACTAGTCACCTAAAGTAATCACTAAAACGCGTGACTTAAATGAATACTTTAAACGACCGACTTAAAAGAATAGCTTCAGTCTTGAACAATAAACTTTGCGGATCCCTACGACCGTGAGTCTATCGCGCTAACTAAACCACAAGTTTAAGTCTTTTTTAGAACTGATACGCGGCAGACAGTTTGTAGTTACGGCCAGGTTCATAGTCATCCAAGGTAAAGCCTCTTGCTGTGCCTGAACGAGATGCGTGTGACGTGTATTGCTCATCAAACACGTTATCGATACCAAAGGTGACAGACAACCCATCCACATTTGATGGCACCCACTGAGCATACAGGTTGTGAACATCGTAACCCTCTTTGATTGGCTGACCATCGAATACATTATCTTCGTCTTTCACCAACATTGAGTTCCAACCAAAGATCGTTTCTAGCGCTTCAGACTGATAATCCAGTGTTAGCGTGATGCTGTCACCCATATCAATACTGCGTCCGTTACCACCCGCAACAGCACCACCTGTGTCTTTATTTTTCGTATCTGAACGCGCATAAGACAGTTTGCTGTTAAACATCTCATAGCCATAAGACAAACTTGCCTCGAAGCCTTTTATCTCGACGTCGCCTAAATTGTAAATCAAATAGCTCTGGTTCGCGGGTTGATACTCTTCAGCTATATAATCATCAATATTGGTTTGGAACACGGTTAGGTTTGCGCCGATGAAGTGGTTATCTAAACGCTTATCAAAACGCACGCCACCTTGCGTGTTCTGCCCGGTTTCGGCTTTAATATCGTCCGCTAAAAATGCAGCATCTTGATAAGCGATAAAGGTTTCCATCAACTCAGGCCCTTTGAACAACGAGCGAGTGCTGGCAAACAAGGTCCAATCTTGAGTCACATCCCATTGCGTTGCCAACGACCACGTCATGTCGTCAAAGTCGTCGTTACCGGTTTCGGCTTTGCGTTGATAATCATCAAAACGGACACCCGCAGTGATAGAGAAGGCTTGGGTAAAGTAGAGCTGGTCTTCAACAAAAAGGGCGGTAGAAATTGCTGACTCGTCCATAAACTTACTGCTGCCGTAATAGCTGCTCGATGACTTGTCCATGTAGTCAAAACCATAGGTCGCGATGTTATCAAACGACATCAAGCGATAGTCCGATTGGAACTTAGCATTCAAGCCAAAGTTTTGGTTCTTCGCGGTGTTGTTAGACAATCGATTCGATGGCCAACGTGGCGCCATAACGCTTTCATCACGCTGAATCTCTGTCTCTGTGTTATACAGAGTCACGTTACCTTGGTGATTTTCGCCACGCAGTTCATAGCTAGCCGTTATAGTGTCACGATCGTAATCGGTAGGAATGAGAATATCGTTAGACAAGCCTTCGTTCGCACCGCCAGACATATCTGGACGCGGGCTGTAATCACCACTATCGCGGTAGAGATCATAAGAGAGTTCAAAGCGGTGTAAGTCACTCGGTTCATAACCAATCTTACCGAGAATGTTATACACGTCCCCTTCTGAGCCGAAGGTTTCATTGCCGTCGCCGTCTTCGAAATCATCTCTACTCATGTAATGGCTGTAGAGCATGGCATCGACCTTATCCGACAACAAACCATACACAGTTAAAGAACCTTGCTGACTTGCGTTCGTGGCATAGCCGCCATAAACACGAGCACCAAAGCTCTCATCATAACGAAGCAGATCTTTCGCATCTTTAGTTTCAAACAGCACCGAACCGCCTAACCCATTTTGCGTAACCGAGTTGTTACCTACTTGGATATCGGCCGATTTCAAGATGTCTGGGTTAAGAGTGAGGTTACCAATATGGTGGAACATGTTCGCGTGCTGAGAAGCACCATCGAGTCGAATATCTAAGTCAGTTTCGCTTAAGCCACGGATGGTAATTCGTTGGTTGACCGAGTGCGTTCCCCCAACATCAACACCGGGAATTTCACGCAGTAGATCCGACATATGGTCAGCTTGCTTGAGTGACATGTCATCGGCAATGATAGATTCGGTGTTGCTTGATACTCTCGTTCCCCACACCACAACTTCATCAAAGTGCGATGTGTTTTCCTCTGCAATCACCGGGCTACTAAACGCGCTGGCAATTGCAATACAGAGGGCTGAAAGCTTGATTGTTGAGTTGACTGGGCTTTCCATAAATTCAATCCTAGATGTAAATGATAATAATTCGCAAATATGATAGAGTTGTAATTTATAAATGCACAGATGATTTGCTTATGCAGAAACGCACAGGTGTTATGAGGAACGGTCAAATGAGTGAAGTAACATCAAAGCAAACTAAACTTGCCGAAACGGCTGTGGCCGAAAGAGTCGAATTAAACAAGAAAACTGTGTTAACGAACAAACCAGTGTTAACAAACAAATCTATGCTAACGAAAAAACCTGCGTTAACTAAAAAAGTCGCTCTGACCAAGAAGCTAGAACAGACTGAAAAGCAGATTATCGTGACACAAGGTCAAACCAAGCAGACATCACTTGCTGAAGGCAAATTCCTTTCTTACCAATACAATGACCAAATCTTTGTGCATGGCGGTCGTTGTATTGAATTAGTAGACAGCAACATCGTATCGACGGCTCACTCCGCTATCTTGATTACCATTCTTCTCGAAGGGAAACTCACCTTTGGCTACGACGATCTTGAGTTCGATCTCGATGCCAGCAATGAGCCACAAGGCGTGGTGGTAAACTTAGCCAAACCAGCTAACTTTAGGCGCTCGTTAATCCAAGACAACAAGATGAATAAGGTCAACATCTTGGTTAAGCCACAATGGATAGAGCCTCGTTTAAGCGACCACTGTTCTAGCAAGTCATTCCTAGATTCACACAAAGCGTTTTACGAGTTAGAGCTAAACCCTGACATCATTCAATTAACGAACAGATTAACCAGCCAAGCGACACCGACCAACTTTCAAGACAAGCTCGTCGTCGAGACGTTGACCCAACAATTGATCGCTCAAACTCTTTCTCAGATGCCGATACAATGTTGCCAAGAGTGTACCTCGGAAGATACAAGCACCAGTGCAAACAGCATATTTCAGGACGTTGGATTGGATGAAAACAATGATGACGTTCCAGTGGCAAAGGGGTTCGACGCCAAAATAGAAGATATCATCAGCTACATTGAAATAAATCTAGATCAGCCACTCAGTCTTGAAAGCATCGCGAGTAAATTCTCGATGAGCATTTCTAACCTTCAGCGTCGATTTAAGCAATCTTACAACCTCACTATCAACGGTTATATTCGCCACCGACGTCTAGATATCGCGCGCCAACACTTAGAGCGTGGCTTAGTTTCAATAACTGAGGCAGCCTATGAAGCGGGTTATCAACACCCTTCTAACTTCACTAGTGCTTTCAAGAAAGCGTTTGGTGTTCCACCTCATGCGCTTGCTAAACACTCTGTATCAAGGGGTAACTAGCTCCTGATGTAAGGAGTCTATGTGTTTTTGATAACTGGAACACACTGCGACAACTCGCTCTTTAACCAAGCTACGAATGAATTAGCTGACTCATCCTGATAGCTATCTTGTGTGAGCAATATGTATTGGTGACCAGAAGGTACAAAACCAAACGGCGCGATCAAGTTACCTCTTTCAAGATCATCGGCCACAAGTGGATAAGACCCAAGTGCTACCCCTAACCCATCGACAGCTGCCTGAAAGCAAAAATAGAAGTGTGCAAATGTCTGGTTGGAAGCAGCTTGTGACAATACTCCGCTATTATTTGTGCCTTCAGTGATAGACGCCCAATGACTCCAAGCATTTGGTCGTGTGCTGCTGTGCAGTAATTTCACATCACCTAGATAATCTTTAACCTGTTGCCAGTAATCCGGGGAACACACAGGGCCTACCCACTCTTCGACTAACGGTATCTGTTTGTAACTCTCGGTCAATTTAAAGTCATCTCGGCGAATCGCCATATCGAGGCCAGTCGCATCTAAATTCACAGCCCCACCAGCTGTGGATAAACGAACATCGATGCCCGACTCGGCGTAGAACTCACCTAAACGTGGCATTAACCAACGCATGGTTAAAGTCGGTTCACACGAAACTTCTAACGCATGGTTATTAAGCTGGTTGAGCTTTTTAACGCCCGTATCCAACGCCTGAAACGCTTGCTCTGTGTAACCTTTAAGTAACTCACCCTCTTTGGTCAAACACACATTTCGACCCTGCTTATAAAACAGAGTTTGAGACAAATAGTTTTCCAGAACTTTGATCTGTTTGCTCACCGCACCATGGGTAATATTGAGTTTTTCTGCCGCGTCGCTGTAACTCGTAGAATGAGCTGCGACATGGAAAACATGAAATGCTTTAAGGTGCCTCATTTGTGATTATTTCTCACAGGTTAATGGAATTCATTTCGATTATAGGCAGCAAATAAAAACCATACAATGACGGCTCATCAAATAAGAGAGTTGGAGTATTTATGGAGTGGTTGAGCTTAGCGGTATTAGGACTATTGATTGTTATAAGCCCTGGTGCTGATTTCGTTTTAGTTTTGAAGAACAGCGTCAATCAAGGAAGACAAGCAGGCATTTGGACAGCAATAGGGGTCAGCCTAGCGATTTGCGTTCACATCAGTTATTCAATGCTAGGTATTAGTTACTTAATCTCACAGAATGAGCAGATTTTCGACATCATTCGATACGCTGGTGCCGCTTACCTTATTTACCTCGGCATAAAAGGCATCTTAAGCGCAGACAGCAAACTCGCACCAATGGAAGGAACGTCTGAGAACATCAGTACTTGGCGCTATTTGACACAAGGCTTTCTGTGTAACGTACTCAACCCCAAAACCATGTTGTTCTTCTTGAGTATCTTCAGCCAAGTCATTTCACCCGATGCTGCGAACCAACATGTCGCTCTCGGCTATGGACTTTACATGATTGTTCTTCACGGCTTATGGTTCGGAATTGTCGCGATGTTATTTACTTCGAATACGCTGCAAAAACACTTGTTGAAAGCCAAGAAAAGGCTCAATCAGGCGTGTGGAGCTGGATTGATATCCTTTGGTTTAGCGTTAGCATTAAAATAACTCGTTCAGTCACAGTCACAGTCACTATGGCAGCAATGGAGACTGCCATAGTGATGTACTTAACTAACCTTCAAAGTCACTCACTTCCCATTTGTTACTCACTTCGTTCGTCAGTAGATTCTGGAAATGCACAGCATCATTCGGTTGCCAAATACCAACCTGTAAAGCAAAGGAACGATCTTCATCTTGAGTCGCGTGAATGAAGTTAGAAGACATCGTTATTGTATTAGCCTTAATGGTATGTTCAGTTTCTAGATCAAGACTAAGAAACGATCTTCCATCGTTGGCAACAAGACCACGACGCATATTGCATCGAAACTGTGTTAATACATAGTTTCCCGGTTTTATACCATCAAACAGTGCGTACTTTGTATCTTCATACACAAATAAACGTAAGGTCTGTGGTTCAGAACCAACCAATTTACCATCGACTTTTTCTTGTATATCAAACGAGAATGTTACACACGGGTAAGTTGAATCGTACTTTGATATATCGGTCGCGATAGCTAATGCGCCGTTACCTTGCGGTTCTGACAATGTGTCTGTAGCCGAAGTAGGAACGCTTTTACATCCTGAAATACTCGCAGCCGCAGATAATGCAACAATCAGAAACTTATTCATATAAAGCCTTTATTCTTATCAATATAATTATTCGGCGACCCTATCATTAAAAATCCAGACCGAAAACACAGATTGATAAAATATTGATATAGTTAGCATTATTTTATAATTCAACTGACAGTTCTCATATTAAAAGTCTCGTTGATTTAAGTTTCTAGCCACTTCATATCATTTGAAGTGGCTTTACCATTTCACTATCAGGGAAGATGGTGTCGAGCTGCTTCGTTTCTATCGACAAATGCTGACTTAGCACGCCTTTGATTACGCCTCGCATGTCAGTGGTTGGTTTGAGATCTCGCCCTTGATAAAGGTTTTGTGAGCTTAACCCCGGCCAGCTAGCGATCACTTGTCCCCCAGAAGTGCCTGAACTCGATGTGTTTGAAGCCTTATTAACCATCGCTCCACCAGCAACCAACATGACGTTACCTGTACCATGATCGGTACCTTTTGTACCGTTTTCCTTGGCAGTTCGACCAAACTCACTGGCGGCTATTATCACTGTGTTGTTCCAGCGTAAACCTAACGATTCCTTAAGCGCCGCTAACCCTGCATCCAAGGTTTTAAGTTGGTTACTCAACCTACCATTGACGCTGCCTTGATTGGCGTGAGTATCCCAGCCACCGAGTTCGAGTGCTGCAATATTTGGCCCGTTATCAGCAGCTAAGATGTCGCCCGTTTTACTCATCAATGACTTAAATTGTTTGCCAACACCTTGGCCACCCACCAACTCATCTATCTTCATGACGCTTTCTAAATTAGCAGACAGCATTTGGTCACTCTGAAAAAGTTCTTCAAGTAGCTCTGTTTGTTTATCGCGTGTTTTCAAGCGGTTTGGATACCAACTTGCCACGGTAGATTCACCCTGCATGATGAGCGGCAGGCCGGAATCAATCGCGATTCCATCGTATTGTCCTGAGCTCAGCGTGAGCAAACGGTTAAGCCACCCTTCTGTATTAAAAGGATCGGAAGTACCGTTTTCTAATATCTTTTGCCCATCAAAATGAGAACGCTCTCGATAAGCGGTTGAACAAGCGTGAACAAAGCTAAGTTCTTTATTTTCATACCATTGATGACAACTTTTAAGATATGGGTGCAACCCAAAGAAGCTATCTAGCTTAAGTAGCTGATTAGGCTTTAAACCAATATTCGGTCTTAGACCTGCATAATCAGGATCTGCATGAGGTACCACAACGTTTAACCCATCCATCGCGCCACGCAGTGAGATCCAAACAAAGATATTGTCTGAACGTGTTTTGGCAAAGCTTGGAAATGGCAACATCGCACTCACACCGATAGCTGTAGCAATGCCAATGAACTGGCGGCGATTAATATTTTCTAGGCCGTGACCGTGTGGCTCATGACTCTGCGACTTCATATTCTGCGAACCGTTTGTCTTTTTCATACCCACTCCTAACGATATTGAAACTGTGGGCTTAACCACAACAGGGAAAGTTGCATTGCAGCACTGTCGGCTTTGCTCAATACAATTTGAGTATGTTCATCAATCGCATCGCCATATAAAGCTGCGATCACGTCATCCACTACCGCCTTTGGTTTTGTACCCGAGGTCTTAGCCGATTTTATCGCGATTGAGGCGAGCCTATTAGCGACTTGCATACGTTGAGTTAATGCCGAAGGGCTGTTGTAGTCTCTGTCTTGATCCGACCACCCTGCCGGTGAACCCGGCTTAAAAGGTGGTTGGCCTAATGTGTTGAGAGTATTCAGTGCTTGCTTGTCGTTAAGTGGAATGTCAGCGCTGCGAAGTACCGCAAATAGCCACTCTTTCGGCGGTCTAAATCGATTGGGCTTGGGTTCATTTGCCTCTGTGCTTCCCAGTAACAAGCGGTAAACGGGCAGTAACTCACCATTACCTTTTAGATAGGTCGCGACCATTTTTTCTGAAAGGTATTTAGGCGTATCACCAATAAAATGCTGGCAAAGCTTATCAACCAAATGTTTCGCTGTGTCTTTGTGAGTCGCTAAGGTTTGCAAACACGACTCCCCTTGCGAGATACCGGATTGGGAGTAGGATTTTCCAAGTAAGGTAATGCTGCCGGGCTCATGGAGGTTATTAGCAAATCGAAAACCAGCGTTTGGGGATTGGAATTTAATGCCCCACCCCGAAATCGCCTTCGCCAAGGCAATTACATCTTGTTGGGTATAGGAACCATCAACACCTAGGGTATGGAGTTCTAGAATTTCACGAGCGAGGTTTTCATTCAGCCCCTTATCACGGCGCTTACCGACTTTGGAATTGGGCCCAATCGAGAGTTGATTATCTAGATAAAGAAGCATGGCTGGATGTTTTGAAGAAGCCATCAGCATGTCGCTGAAATTACCATTCCAATGCTTGCGAACCACATCGTTTTCAATGCTGGCGGCCAAGGGCATTAATTTTCGATTATCGACCGAGATGGCGAAGTGGTTACTCCAAAACTGAATGATGCGCTCTTGAAAACCATAAGGCGTTTCAACGCTTTGCAGATGGCGAGCTTGAGCTTGTTGTCGGTAGTGAGAACGAAGAAAAGACTGTACCTCTTTCTTCATTGCTTGCATCTTTTGCTCATCACCCTTGGCTTTCTTTCGCTGTTCAAGATTCTCGCCGACGGTTATCAGGATAGATTCGGTTGTGGGTAAAGCATGAATGGACTGATGAATAAATGGCTTTTTATCCAACTGTTCTAAAGGCGAATAATAGGCTGTTTGACCTAATCTAGGCCCAAAACCAAACCTTTGTTCACCCACAATTTTTGAAGTTGGGTAATAATTCATTGCACACTCCCTTACGCTCGATCTGTTCTAAGTGTAATCACTTAGTCATCAAGCATATGGAGCTTTACAAGGTTTTACGTTAGATGGGTGTCAGGTGCCTATCAAGTTACAGACACGGTGTGATCATTTTGAATGAATGTCTATTTACGCCACATATATACAAACTGGTCGTTTTGCGAGGTGATTTCGAAACCAAATCTTAAATACAGTTCTCCAACTCGATTACCTTTCAGGTAACACAACTCAACTGGCTTACTGAGCTTGTCTGCGTAAGCTAAGCAATCGGTGAGGATTTGGCTACCAATGCCCTTGCCATGATATTCAGGCAACAAGAAGAATCGGCAAAAGTAGAAGTAGTCACCTTTGTCTTGCAGCAACACACTGCCAATCACTTTGCCCTGATACTCAATGATTTCAGGCCTTTCCTCTGCCCACTCTTCAGCGTGTATATCTCGTTGAATTTGGTCATCCCAGCCAAAAACAGCTTTGATTGGCTCAAATTCAGCCGCCTTTTTTAGCTCGAACAGAAATTCATAATCTGGTGACTGAGCGGGTCTTGTCGAATACTTCAAAATATACCCAACAATAATCGATGAACTATAACCAAAGAAACCACCATCAATGGTGGCTTCTATTTAATAAAATTTCACTAACGGAAAGTAGGTGAACTTAAGAAAGTGCCATACTTTAGTGTTCATTTTGGGTCTAGCTGATAGCGCAACACCTCTTGATGATCTTGCTCTGAATAAAAGGTATTTAAGAACTGGCCGCCACACTTCTCAATCACTTTTTGCGAAGCAATATTGCCGTACTCACAAGTAATAATAGCGCTTTCTGTAAGTATATGACGCTGAACCCAAGACAGCATATGACTGGCGATACCTCGCCCTCTTGCTTGTGGCAGAGTCTCATAGCCGATGTGCCCGATAACGTCATGAATATATTCACTGGTGCCGTGACGAACTCTAATCACGCCAAGAATCTGACCAGACTCGATACAAAAGTAAGTTGAAGCTGGCGTCCACCCTTCAGGCAAACACTCACCTTTTGAATAAGCTATTCGCCTTTTTAAATACGTATCGCTACCATCAGAAATACCGGTATAGATTTCCAGTCCATCATCGATACAAGCGTTTACATAATGGTGGAACGCATTCGAGTGCGCCATGTCGGCTTTGACTATATCCATATAACTTCTATTCCTGCCTAATGCTCGTCTGACTATTCACTAAGCCCAACGCTAGGCTAACTGCATGGTGTACTCTCGGTGCCCTGTGTGCTCGTCGGCTTGTTCACTTACGATGTTAAAGCCTTGAGAAAGGTAGAAATCAATGGTCGCTTGATTCTCTTTGTACACATTCAAAGACAAGTTCGGGCATTCAAGCTTGGCATGTTGCATGAGGTGCTTCCCAATGCCACTCCCTTGATGCTCAGGGCAGACAAAGATAGCCGCTAATAACCCTTCATAGAGTGAATAAAACCCGCGAACTTTACCATCAACTTGAAACACGTAGGTTCGTGATGCAGGAAGATAGATGTCGCGCATATTACCCACTTGCGACTCCCAAAATTCAGGCGCCACGAAGTTGTGCGCCTTAATGGAAGCCGTAAGCCAGATATCTAGAACCGTTTCGGTGTCGGCTGCGCTGTATTCTCTGATCATTTTGATTCTCTAACGTTTGAGTTTGACTCTGTTTTCCAGTCAGTATGCTCAATAACGGCCCAAAAGCATTGAACATTTACGACAACCGTCCGAAAGAATGGTTACTGCTTTTTCACGTACTTTGCAGTCACCAACATTTCACCGCCGCCATCAAGCTTACAATCTAGCTGGTGATCTTTACCTTCATTGATGCGTCGAATCACCGCTTTGGTACCGATTTTCAGTACAGAAGAACTGCCTTTAATTTTTAGATCTTTAATGAAGGTAACTTTATCGCCGCTTTCTAATACAACACCATTCACGTCCTTAACACGCGCAGCTTCTCTTTCTAAACGTTCTTCTTCCGGATTCCATTCATAGGCACACTCAGGGCAGATTAGGTTGTTTTGGTCTGGGTAGACATATTCAGATTGGCATTGCGGACAAGGAGGTAAAGACATACGTTAATACTTCATTTAAATAGAATTTACGTCCATTTTAATGACTCTTGCTAGGCTTAGCGAGCACAAATCCAACCAATTATCTCAAGATAAACCTAACGTCGGAAAAGAGCGGCTCTAAAACGAACAAACACAGCCATCGAGCTGTGTTTGTTGAGGAAACGAGTGTGCCTGAACGGCAGCAGTAATCTAGTCAGATTAACGTTCCACTTTTGGTGAATAGATCGAGTACGCTGTGATTTGCCCTGCCACAATCGCAGAGAACATAAACAGCGCCGATAAACCGATACTAGGGATCGGCAAGATAGATTGTTCGAACACCGATTGGCTCGCACTCACCAATACACGGCTACCCGGAACCAAGATGATGATCCCTTGCACGATATAAATAGACCCTGTGAGCTCCATTTTTTTAGCAATCCAAGTCCCATATAAAGTGATAAGAACGGTGGTTACCCAAGTACCCACAACCCAACCACTATCAAAACCAAGATAGAATGGCCCCCACATACCCAGAACCGCAACTGGCAAGCCAAGTAAGATGTCTTTAGGGCGAGCATTGAACATCACACCGATAGACACAGAGATCAACACCAAGCCTGATATGTGCATCCACACTGGCACCGCATTGGTATAGTCGATAGAAACTGCTTGTCCCCATATCGCTTCACCAATATTGAGACCCATGATAATTCCAACAAACAGCTTGATCAGCGTTAAGGCACTCTGCCCTAGCAAACTGGTACCCGAGACGAGATCGTTAAACGCCAAACATTCTAATGCGTTAGCTATCGATAATCCGGGGACAAACAAGACGATTGACGCAATACACAACGCCCACACAGGGATTGGCAAACCAGTGCTTGCCAAAAACGCCACAAAGATACCCGTCAATAATGCAGAGATAAATTCAACCGCAATTGCGCGACGTGAATGCAGGACTTGCTGACATACCCAAACCATCAAGCCCAATAACGCAGAAAAGCCAACCGCTTCCAACGTACTGCCGACTAGCATCAAGTACGCTGGTGGAATGCCCATATTAGCTAGTGCGGTCACAAACTTAGAGTAGCCGACAGGCTCTGGCACTGGCTCACTGCTCGGTTGGTTAATACGAATGATGGTATTTGCCAACAAACTCAGGTTAATTGAAGCAGGCTTTAGGCGCTTGAGAATAACGGCGTTGTTATCGTCTGGAAATTGATAATTAATCGCGGTTGGCGTTGCTTGGATCATCACATCCACACCATGCTTTTTTGCATAGAATTGTGTGTACTTTTCAAGCTTATAGGGAGCACAGCCGCTGCGGTGAAGAGTGTCACCAATTTCAACAATTTTGTTAATTCTGAACTGAGAAGGCATGGGTATTTTAGGCGAGACAAAATGTGCGGCAAATGTACCAAACGACAGACGGAATGACGAGACTTTTGCGTGAATTATCAACTAAATTCGTTACTTTTTTCTGCGAACGCACAGAGGCGTGTATCACTCTACTCATTTGGGATTACTTTAATGAATAATACGAATCGTTCGTAAGTTAAATCGATGCATCCTCATTGTTATAAACGCACTTATAAATTTGGCTTAAATCTCGATTGTGTTAACACGTTCAACCTCAGAGTTTGCCTGCATTGCTGAGGAAATAACATTCAATATCGGTTTATAAATTCACCCCAAACTCCCTCTCAAAAAATAATAAACTAACTGCGACGTTAGACCTTGAGCTTAACGAGAGTTTAGTCACATTTTATTCACTCTCAAACTGGCAGATATGATTGAAAAACTAGCGTAGTGGTGGTTATGCGAGCACTTAGAATAAAAATGAAAGAAAAAGGTTTCGTTTTCAGTTAGATGTGGCATTATCAAACTCGTTAAGACGATGTGCGTACATCGTATAATGGCTATTACC
>NZ_MCZK01000117.1 GCF_002875945.1 Vibrio lentus | reverse complement strand
ATGCGGGTTCGATTCCCGCTGCACGCTCCAATCCTATTTAGGCTTTATTTAGCCGAAACTCATATCCCAACAAAACCTCTTCAACACAAATTCTATTGTCTCTAGATAAACCCATTAACTCTCTCTATTGCTTATCATTTTTGTACCTATTGCTCATTGTTCTGCTTTGTTGATTTTCGAAATTGTTCCAATTTAATAATCTTGGTCAATATCCAAAAAAACGATTGTGTTAATGTGCGCGCATTAGCAACAACCCCAAAATAATTAAAAATGTTTAAAAGCAATGAGTTAACAATCAACATCGAAGCAATCAATGTCGCACTGTCAAAAGTCGAAAATGCGAACAAAATTCAGCTTAATACGTTGAAGGGTTATGTGAGCAGCGAACCAGAACAGGCCGTGCTTGCGTTTCGTTCTTTGAATGAAGTGGACTCGATCGACGACAAACTTAAGAAGATCATGTCAGAGCTACCGCACCTGAGCGGTGAGGCTCACCACCTGCTGGAAACATCGATCCTATTACAGTAGTGGACAAGAAAGATAAGTCTCAGACAGCACATATACGTGAGTTTAGACTTATCTTTAATCTTTCTGCTTTGTCGCCCTTATCTATTTAGGTATCTAGATATTAATTAGTGCCTAAAGCGTTATCGACTTCGCCATGCCCGCTTCTGCGTGTCCTGGGATATTGCAGGCAAATTCTACGTGATTGTCACCGTGAAAATGCCAAAGCATCTGTTTCGCTTTGCCCGGCTTAACCATGACTGTACTGCCCGAGTCATGAGCGTGATTACCCATATTTTTCATCATTTCACGATGCTTTAACTGCTCAGTTGCAGAACCAATTGAGAACTCGTGATCAATCTTGCCTGTATTCATCACAACAAACTGCACCACGTCATTCGGCTCAATATCGACCTTGTTCTTAAAGGTGATTCTCATGTCATCACTCAGTAAAACATGAACCACTTTATCGGGTTTAGCGCCTTGAGCTGGCATTCCAACTTCCGACATACCTTCCATGTCCATCATTCCATCCATATTCATCATCTTGGAATGGTCCATCTTTCCACCCTTCATCATGCTGTGATCCATCTTTGAATGATCCATAGCTGAATGATCCATTTCAGCAAAGGCGCTTGCAGTAGTCAGTGTTAGAGCGATAGCAATTAGTGTCTTTTTCATGGTCGTTCCTTAGATTAATTCAGATTTTAGTGTTCATGTGTTAAGCCCTTACCCACTCTGTTTTGGTAAGTAAGGACTAGTAATCAATACGTTATTTGTTTGTCTCGTTTTGGCTGCGGGTTATCTCACGCTGCTTCCAGAGCTTAAAGATTGCGGGCAGCACCAGTAGAGTAAGCAGCAGTGCAGACGCCATTCCGCCTATCATCGGCGCGGCAATTCGTTGCATCACTTCAGAGCCTGTTCCTTCGCCATACATGATTGGAATTAGGCCAATGATCACCGTAAGAACCGTCATCATTACTGGACGAACACGAAGCCCTGCCCCTTCACGAATGGCATCAGTTAAATCAGCTTGTTGCAGCGTCTGCTGGCTCTGTTCTGCATCGAGCTTTTTGTAATGCCAAGCTTGGTTGAGATACACCAACATGATCACACCGATCTCGACCGCAACGCCGGCTAATGCGATGAAACCAACGCCCACTGCGATAGAGAAGTTGTAATTGAGGTAATGCATCAACCACAAACCACCCACCATAGCCAAAGGAAGTGTTGCCATGATCATCATCACTTCACCGACTCGTCGGAAGCTCAAGTAAAGTAACAGCATGATGATAGCGATGGTGATTGGCACAACGACACTCAAACGGTCTTTTGCGCGCTCCATGTATTCATATTGACCTGACCAAGCGAGCGAGTAACCCGCAGGTAATACAACTTGGTCAGCAACGACTTGCTGTGCTTCTGCCACGTAAGAACCAAGGTCACGACCATCAATATCCACGAATACCCAACCATTAGGACGCGCATTCTCTGTTTTGATCATTGGTGGGCCATCTTCGTAACGAATATCAGCGACGTCAGACAGCGCGATACGAGCACCGTTTGGCGTAACGAGTGGCAAGTTCTGCAACTTCACCACAGAGTCACGGTAATCTTGCGGGTAGCGCACGTTAATTGGGTAACGCTCCAGCCCTTCTACCGTTTCGCCGACATTCATCCCACCAACCGCAGTCGAGATAACCTGTTGAACCTCTTTGATGCTTAATCCATAACGAGCAGCAGAGCGTCGCTTGATGTCTATCGTCACATAACGACCACCAGCCACACGTTCGGCATAGACAGAAGCCGTACCGCTAACACCGTTCAAGATAGGCTCAAGCTGAGAACCAATATCCTCAATAACACTCAGATCTGGCCCTGCTATCTTGATTCCGATTGGCGTTTTAATACCGGTCGCTAACATGTCGATCCGGGTCTTGATTGGCATTACCCACGCGTTAGTCAAACCCGGAAACTGAATCAGATCATCGAACTCTTTACGCAGCGACTCCGTAGTGACACCGTCACGCCATTCATCGCGAGGTTTTAGCTGAATAACCGTTTCAATCATGGTCAGCGGTGCAGGATCGGTTGCCGTTTCCGCACGTCCGATTTTGCCCCATGTGGTTTCAACTTCTGGGATGGTTTTGATTAACTTGTTGGTTTGCTGCAACAGCTCACGCGCTTTACCAATCGAGATCCCCGGATAAGTAGTCGGCATGTACATCAAATCACCTTCATCCAGAGGAGGAATGAACTCACTACCAAGCTTGCTGGTTGGGTAATACGCAGACGCCATCAAACCCAATGCAATCACAATCATCACTTTCGGATACTTAAGGCTTAGGTTGAGCAGCGGCTTATACATCGCAACTAAGCTGCGGTTCACTGGGTTCTTGTGTTCAGGCAACACGTTTCCGCGAATGAAGTAACCCATTAGCACAGGAACCAGTGTGATAGCCAAGCCTGCAGCCGCAGCCATTGCATACGTTTTGGTGAACGCGAGTGGCGAGAACATCTTGCCTTCTTGGCCTTCTAACGCGAACACAGGCACAAAACTTAAGGTAATGATAATCAGCGAGAAGAACAGTGGTGCGCCAACTTCTTCTGCCGCTTTACCAATTACTTGCCAACGGTTTTTATCAGTCAGGGGCGTTCGTTCTATGTGTTTGTGAACATTCTCTATCATTACGATCGCGCCATCGACCATGGCACCAATTGCAATCGCAATGCCACCGAGAGACATGATGTTGGCATTAATGCCCTGCCAATGCATAACGATAAACGCCCCCAAAATACCGACAGGCAGACTCAGTGCGATAACCAATGATGAGCGAATATGGAACAAGAACAATGCACACACAATCGCAACCACGATGAACTCTTCAGCCAGCTTCTTCCATAGATTTTCAACGGCTGAATCAATCAAAGTTGAACGGTCATAAGTCGCGACAATTTCAACGCCATCGGGTAAACCGGCTTGCAGTTCAGCTAGCTTAGATTTTACTGAATCAATCACTTCACTGGCATTTTCACCAAAGCGCATCACGATTACACCGCCAACGGCTTCACCTTCACCATTCAACTCAGAGATGCCACGACGCATCTGCGGTCCAAGGTTAATGTCGGCAATGTCACCCAATAGCAGCGGTGTGCCTTTGTCGGTCACTTTTAATGGCAGTGATTGAATATCTTCAATGCTTGTGAGGTAACCGGTAGTGCGAACCATGTGCTCCGCTTCAGCAATCTCAACCACTGAGGCACCGGTTTCTTGGTTACCATCTTGGATCGCCTTGTTAACTTGCTGAAGCGTTAGGTCATAAGCACGTAATTTGGCAGGATCTATTTGAACCTGATACTGCTTCACCATGCCACCGACAGTCGCGACTTCAGATACGCCCTCAACGGTTTGCAATTCATACTTCAAGAACCAGTCTTGCAGGCTACGAAGATCCGCTAAGTCGTGCTTACCGGTTTTATCTTGCAGTACATAGCTGTAAACCCAACCCACACCGGTTGCATCTGGCCCTAATGTTGGCTTGGCACTTAATGGCAAGTTAGGTGCGACTTGGCTTAGGTATTCCAATACCCTAGAGCGTGCCCAATACATATCAGTATCATCATTGAAGATGATATAGACGTAGGAATCGCCAAAGAACGAATAACCACGAACCGTTTCGGCACCCGGCACGGCTAACATCGCAGTGGTGAGTGGATACGTTACTTGGTCCTCAACCACTTGCGGCGCTTGACCCGGATAGCTGGTTTTGATGATCACCTGTATATCAGACAGATCTGGAATAGCATCGACGGGCGTATTTTTTACGCTGTATAACCCACCAAACACGATGGCGACCGTCGCGACCAGAACCAAAAATCGGTTACTGATGGACCAGCGAATGATTGCATTGATCATAGTTCGCCCTCACCCGCTTCTAAAGATTTGAGCACATAATCAGAACCCTGCTTCGCCACTAGAAACCGAATGGTTTGACCTTCGGCAAACTCAGATAAATCGAGGTCATCACTGGCTTGGAAGTTCATTTCACCCGCTTTCCAATCCCACTCAGGCACTGGCTTATGATTTACAGTGATCATTCCGAAGTCTGCCATCAGCATAGTGATGTTTCCCTTCACCCACACTTCGCCCGCCATTTGATGCTCGCTCACCTTATAATCAACAATTTCATACTGGCCTGACTCTGTTTTCATCATCTCAAAATCAACCACTTGCCCACGCTTCATGTCAGCCATATCTAAGCCTTCTGCGAAGGTAAAATTCATCACCATGCCCGGCCAATCCCATTCAGGAACAGGTTGGTGATTAATGGTCGCCATACGGCTGCCTTGCATCACATCTGCAATTTCACCTTTTGCCCAAACCGTTTCGGCTTGCTCTTCAACGCCATTGATTCGTGACAAATCAGCGGATTGGCTAGATTCAGAGTCCAACATGAAGTGCGCGGAAGTAACAATGTGTTTGCCTTGTGTGAGCCCCTGCAACACCTCGATTTTCTCGCCAGCTTCACGCCCGACTTCAATGCGTGCTGAACGGTATTTGCCCTCTCCTTCGGACAACACCACTCGAGTCATGCCACCTGAATGGATAACCGATGATCTTGGAATGGTGAGCACGGCATCATCACTGATTGGCTTCAACGCAATATTGGCGAACATATTCGGTTTGAGCTCGCCATTAGGATTCGAGAACTTCAAACGAACACGCAACGTTCGAGTTTTCGGATCTAGGATTGGATAGACATAATCTACATTACCCTGCCACTCCTTACCGGGAATCGCATCCAGTGTCATCTCTGCATTGCTGCCCGATGAGATCCAGTGTGCTTGACGTTCAAACACTTCAGCATCAACCCAAACTTCATCTAAAGGCCCGGCACTGATTACCGCTTGCGCAGGCGAAAGATAACCACCCTCACGAATATTGAGGCTAGCGATAACGCCATCCGCAGGCGCTTTGATTTCTATGGTTTGCGAGGCTTTACCTCGGCGAGTGATCGAACGAATCTGAGCTTTATCGACACCCAAAGTGATCAAGCGCTCGGTGGAACCTTTTATCAATCCTTTGCGACCCGTTTTGTACGCACTTAGTAACTCTTCTTGTGCCTTAACCAGCTCAGGAGAATAAAGTGTGAACAGCACATCGCCCTTATTCACCTTCTCACCAACAGCATTAATATAAAGCTTCTCAACCCAGCCAGCTGCTCTTACGTTGGTTTGCCACAATGTACTTTCATCGAACGCCACATAACCCACGGTTTCAATCCGAGGAGACAGCGCTTCGAATTTAACTTTCGCTGTTTTGACACCAAGATTATTTTCTACCGACGGGTCGATAAATACGGTTCCTGCCTTGTCTGATCCCCCACTTGAGTCATCCGCATAAACAGGAATTAAATCCATCCCCATAGGTGACTGACCCTGCTTGTCACGCTGATAATTTGGGTCCATTGGCGCAACCCAATACAGAGGTTCATTGCTTTCGTCAGCTTGAGGTTCTACTCCCTCCATGCCTGCCATCGCTGACATGTTATGCGCGGATCCAACGACAAAGTGATTCACACCAAAACCCAATGCACCACCGACCAACAAAGCGATAGTCGCTACTTTTACTGTATTCATTGTCTATTCCTTTATTGATTGGCTGTTGTTTTGAGATACGGTGGAGTTGAGTTGCGGTTGATTGACTTGATAGCCAAAACCACTGACCAGTGAGGCCAGTTTGCTATTTACAATGTTGAGATCGGTAATCAAACGCTGTTGCTCTAGTTTCAAAGCAAGCTCATCCGCCGTTGCTGAAATAACGTCATTAAATTGCGCGGTGTTGTTTTGATAGCCTCTTTCCACCGCACTGATACGAGCGGCAGTTTGAGGAAGCAAGGTGCTTTGGTAACGCTCTAAACGTTGGGTGAGGTTCGCCTTATCCACCAATAACGTATTCACTTGCGCGTTCATTTGGGAAAGTAAGGTGTCTTTCTGTGATTTAGCTGCGCCAACTTGGTACTGAGCGGCAGACAAGTTCTTGTCTTGTCGGTTACCCGTAAACAGAGGGATGTCGACTGTTAGATATGCACTGACAAGATCAGAAGCAGGTTCGCCAGCCATGTTGTTCGCTTGTCGATGGGCATACATCACTTCCACACCAAACTGAGGTGTATACGCTTGCTCAGCTAGCTCTACTTGAGTTTGATTAGATGAGATAGTCGCATCTGTGATCTTGACGAGCGGATGATCCATCAACAGTTGATAGTGCTTGGTTGAATTGCGGTTAGTCGCCAGCTTGCTCTCCAAGCTTGTCCAATCAATTTGATTGTTTGCATTAAGTACGCCCTGAGAATCAAGAACCTGAGAGCCTAGCCAGTCAGAACCGAGCCACTCAGACAGCTGAGAGATTAGGCGGCGTTGAACTTGTTGGTTGGCTTGCAGTTTCTCATCAAGCTTGCTGACTTGAAGCTGAGCATTAAGCAGGTCTTGTGCTTCACTTTTACCTATCGAGTAATTGGTTTGCACATAGTTCTCTAGCTCAACCAAAAGGCGTCGGTTTTCACGCATCACACCTTCTGCGACTTGCTGATAGCCCAGTTCAAGCCATATCTGCGTCATACTATTGGCAACGGTAAGCTCACGAGCATCAACTTGAAGCGCTAACCCGTCCGCTTGCTGCCCCGCCTTTTTCTGCTGGAGGTCTAGCGTATCGCCACGCTCAAATTGCTGCATCAGACCGACCGAGATATTGGTCATCGGGTCTTCATCAAACTGAAAACTATCGACTGGCAAGCCACCGAACCCGACTTTGAGTTTCGGATCCATCAGGGTAGCGCTCGCAATACCGCTTTCACGCACCGCTTGAGACTGAGCAAAGTACTGTTTGCGATCGCTGTCTTGGTTCAATGCTATCTCAATCAATGTATTGAGTTGCTGTGTTGAGCTCTGTTGATCAGCGTGTGTTGAAGCAGGTGCAGCAGCCAAAGCACTGGCTGAAATAAAAGCAGCACTCGAAACAAAAGCAGCAGCAACCACAGCACTCGCGTTTATTCCAAACACGGAGGTTGTTGGTTTTATATTCACAATGAATGTCCATATCTAGCGTTAAATAACGCATATAAAAGATTGGCGTATCAGATTTATGACTCTAATATCGCTATGTTTTTAGATATAGATTTATACGGTGGGTGGGCGTAACAAAGATTGAGCGCGTGCGACTTTCTGCCCGATAATGACAGATTGAAAACGAGCTAAAGAAGAGACATATGGGTTGGCGGCTTGAACAGCCTGGATTGGATAAGAAGTTGCAGAACACACTGAGGCGCAGCAATCGGCACTCGAACAATGGTTACCCATCATGTGGCCGCCGTCTTCGTTCATTGAAGACATATCGCATTGAGCCATCAAGTCATGGCCACTCATATTAGAGTGTTCAGTGTGTGTATCTTGACTCGCCTCATGGCATCCCGCCATTGAATCATTAACCGACGTATCACTGTGGTAACAAGCCGATTTGCTCGAGCTCATTTCCATCATCATTACTTCAGTCATCATGGCTGATGAGCTTGAGGCATAGCTAGACATCAACATCGCGATGATGCTGAAAACAGTAATCCAAGTTGTTCGGAGTGTGTTTGTCATAGCTAACCTTTAAATTTATACGGTAACTATAAAGGTTCCCCTAAGGGTAAGGTCAAGCTCATTACTCAATATCTTTAGTGAATCGACAAGTGAATATTCAGCACGCTTTACACTAAAGTGAGAGAGTCGTTTGATTTAAAGAAATTTTCTTTAAAAATTATCTCATTAGCTCGCCAAACCTCGATCTGTGTATTTTACTTAAATAAGAATAATAGAGATTCACGGATGAAAAGATGACTAAAAAAAACAACGTCAAAAAAAGCGAAAAGCTCGATAAAAAAGAGCAACCTAAAGCTCAATTCTCAGAAGCTGTAAAACAGGAAAAAAAGAAGAAAGTTAGATTACATTCGAAACTCAAGATCAATGTACCTCTGACTCAGTCTTTAATGCTTATTCTGCCTTCGCTAGCAAAACACGCGTCAGCCGAAGCTGTGACACCAACTGATGATACAACTGTGATTCATCAAGATTCCACCAACAATCAAGAAAGTGCAGTTCATCAAAGCACTGATATTTCTAAAGACGAAAATCAAAAACCAATAACAAGAAATATTCACGATTCAGATGCTATTGTTGGTCAAGGGTCCTCTTCTCCGGAAAGTGAAACGACGCTAAAACCGTCACATCACCTTTCTAGCTCATCACACCCTCAAGCACATTACATCCCCGCAAGTTCGCTTCCTTCTATTGAGTCGGGTGGCGTAACCGCACCGTCCAACAATGTTCCTACGACACCAAACCTACCAACAACCTTTACTCCGGAAGTGATCAAGGGAATATATGGCGAGCTACACGTTGATTCGGGTGGTAAATACACCTTTGTATTGAACCCTCTCTCCCCCCAATACGTTTTGCTACACCAAAATCAACCCGGCACAGATAAGTTCGTGCTTCACTTATCAAATGGATCCAGCGTTGTCGTTCAAATCCCCGTTACTGGTAAGCAAGATGTTCCTACCATTTCTGGAGATTTGCACGGCATAGTGACTGAAGATAGCAACGTAGATTCTCACGGCTTATTGAATGCAGCAGGTAAGATTGATGTCGTCGACCCCGACCATGATCAAAGCTCTGTGCTTGCTGAAACGATTACCGGAAAATATGGCACACTAACTATCGACTCTAACGGTGCATGGCACTACCAAGTCGACAATTCACTTCCCAATATCCAAGCGCTGACCTCACTCTCTAGCCTCCATGAGTCGTTTACCATTCACACCAAAGATGGCACTCCTCAAGCGCTTGAAATGACAATTGGCGGCATTGACGACAACGCAGTGGTCACGGGGTTAGATACTGGGACTTTGATCGAAGACTCAACATTACACGCTCATGGACAATTAACGGTTTCTGATCCGGATTTAAACCAAGATCACTTTCAATCCGAACAACTTCAAGGTCACTGGGGTAGCCTATCCATTCAACCAGACGGTACATGGACTTATGATTTAGACAATACCAATCCGAAGGTACAATCATTATCGAAAGGCTCCACAGTAACAGACATCATCACTGTTCACTCGGCTGACGGCACACCACACCAAATTACGTTAACGATCAATGGCACTAACGATGCTGCCACAGTTAGCACGGCCACTATCGCTGTAGATGAAACCGATACGGCTATCTCGACTTCAGGCACGCTAACCAGCACCGACGTGGATAACCCAGACAATACGTTCACGCCAGATTCCATTGCAGGCACAAACGGCGACCTGACCATTGATGCAAATGGCCACTGGATATTCACTGCCAACAGCGCCTTTAATCAGTTGAATGTCGGCGATAAGGTCGAAGAAACCTTCACAGTGTCATCTGTTGATGGCACACCCTCGACCATAAAAGTCGCAATCAATGGCACCAACGACAAAGCGACAGTCAGCACCGCAACCGTTGCTATCGATGAAACAGACAAAGCGATCACCACATCGGGAACTCTAACCAGTACTGATATCGATAATCCAGATAATGCCTTCACGCCAGATTCCATTACTGGCACAAATGGAGACTTCACCATTGATGCCACTGGTCACTGGACGTTTACCGCCAACAGCGCCTTTAATCAGTTAAATGTCGGCGATAAGGTTGAGGAAACCTTCACCGTCAATTCGGTCGATGGCACACCCTCTACCATTAAAGTGACGATCAATGGTACCAATGACGCAGCTACTGTCAGCAGTGCGACCGTCGCCATCGATGAAACCGATACTGCCATTTCCACTTCAGGCACGTTAACCAGTACCGATGTCGATAATCCAGACAACACATTCACACCAAACTCCATTTCAGGCACCAACGGCGACCTGACTATTGATGCCAATGGGCATTGGAAATTCACCGCTAACAGTACGTTTAATCAATTGAATGTAGGCGATAAGGTTGAGGAAACCTTCACCGTATCTTCCGTTGATGGTACACCATCGACCATCAAAGTGACGATCAATGGCACTAATGATGCGGCCACGGTTAGCACGGCTACTGTTGCTGTGGATGAAACCGATACTACTATCTCGACTTCAGGAAAATTAACCAGTACCGATGTTGATAACCCGGACAATGCGTTTACCGCGGCTTCACTTACTGGCACCAATGGCGACTTAACTATTGATGCTAATGGCCATTGGGTATTCACTGCCAACAGCGCATTTAATCAGTTGAATGTCGGCGATAAGGTCGAAGAAACCTTCACCGTATCTTCCGTTGATGGCACACCGTCGACCATTAAAGTGACGATCAATGGCACTAATGATAAAGCTATGGTCAGCACAGCAACCGTTGCTGTAGATGAAACCGATACGGCTATCTCGACTTCGGGAACGTTAACCAGCACCGATATTGATAACCCAGACAATGCCTTTACCGCGGCTTCACTTACAGGCACCAACGGCGACCTCAACATTGATGCAAATGGCCACTGGGTATTCACCGCCAACAATGCCTTTAATCAGTTAAATGTCGGCGATAAGGTTGAAGAAACCTTCACTGTGTCATCGATTGATGGCACACCCTCGACGATTAAGGTCACCATTAATGGCACCAACGACAAAGCGACAGTCAGCACCGCAACCGTTGCTATCGATGAAACAGACAAAGCGGTCACCACATCAGGAACCCTAACTAGCACCGATGTTGATAATCCAGATAATACGTTTACTCCGGATTCCATTTCAGGAGCCAACGGCGACTTAACCATCGATGCCAATGGCCATTGGACATTCACCGCCAACAGCGCGTTTAATCAATTGAATGTCGGCGATAAAGTCGAAGAAACCTTCACCGTCTCGTCTGTTGATGGCACACCGTCGACCATTAAAGTGACGATCAATGGCACTAATGATAAAGCTATGGTCAGCACAGCAACCGTTGCTGTAGATGAAACCGATACGGCTATCTCGACTTCGGGAACGTTAACTAGCACCGACGTCGATAATCCAGACAACACATTCATGCCAGATTCCATTTCAGGAGCCAACGGCGACTTAACCATTGATGCCAATGGCCACTGGACGTTCACCGCCAACAACGCCTTTAATCAGTTGAATGTCGGCGATAAGATCGAAGAAACCTTCACCGTATCTTCCATTGATGGCACACCCTCGACCATCAAAGTTACGATCAATGGAACCAACGATAAACCAGTAGTCTCCTCATGGACGCAACTTACCGATGGCATGGAAGACAAAGCTGTCACTATCCAATCCAAAGATCTGCTTACCCATGCCACCGATGTAGATTCCGGAGACATACTGTCTGTTGCCAATCTGCAAGCAAATCACGGAACAATCGTTGATAATTTAGACGGAACCTATACCTTTACTCCAGACAAAGACTACAACGGCGAGGTTCGTCTGACCTATCGAGTTGAAGATACACATGGTGGTATCGTTAACACACAAGCGAAATTTAACCTTATTGCCAGCCCAGATAATGCCGTCATTACCGATGCACAAACGAATGCAGATCTACGTGGTGTTACAGAGGATCGTGGTTACATAGATACCCACTACCAATTACATTACGACGGTAAGTTGAACATCCAAGATCCTGATTCGGGTGAAGCGCAGTTTGATCCAAACATTGGCCCACAGACCTATCAAGGTATTGGTTACGACACCAAATTGGGTGGGCACATATTGCTTATGCGAGATGGCCATTACACCTATACACTAGACAATCGTAATATCCAAAATCTTGCCGAGGGTGAGGTGAAACAAGACTCAGTTGTCATTCGTTCTGTTGATGGCACCACTCACACAATTGAATTGACGGTTCATGGTACTAACGATACTCCAACCATTAATGCTCAATCTCACTCCGTTGTTGAAGGAGGTAGCCTCTTAAATGGACAAATGGTTGGGCACGACATTGATACGGGGGCAACACTAACTTACAGTGCACCACAAATCGATGGTTTAGTGTTCCACCCTGACGGTAGTTACAGCTTTGATCCTAACCATACCTCCTATTTGTCGTTAGCGTCGGGAGCAACAAAAACACTCACAATTCCTGTAACCTTGATCGATGAGCACCATGCTAGCAGCACCCAAAACCTTTCGATCACAATAACGGGTGCCAACAACTCTGCGACGATCAGTGGTGTTAGCACAGGTGATGTCGATGAAGGACATGGGAGCTATGGCGATAGGTCTCCAGATTACGCTCACGCTGGCATAGGGAAACTAGGGCAAGATGCATTAACTGCTGATGGCAAGTTGGATATTGTTGACCCGGATACTGGTGAATCTCAGTTTGATCCTAAAGGTAGAGCTTGGAATAACTCCTATCACGGGCAATATGGGCATTTGCTATTAAATACCGATGGCACTTGGCATTACGATGTCACCGTAGGCAGTGTTGATTGGGTTAATAATCGTAAAACAACAACTGGCACTACAATAGATCAGCTCGGCGAAGGGCAGACCCTCACCGATACAATAACCATTCAATCTAAAGATGGCACAACTCACGACATCGTGATTACGATTCATGGCGATAACGATCGTCCTTATTGCTCTTCAGAAGTTCAGCTGAATTCTGGCAAAGAAGATGTTGCTCAAGTATTAACGTTAAATCAGTTATTACAAAACACCGTTGATGTTGATACCAATGATCTTGGTAAACTAACCGTTGAAAACCTTCATGCCAATCATGGTTCAATTGCTATTAATGCCGATGGCACATTTACATTCACGCCTGATAAAGACTACAGCGGCGATGTGCATTTTACCTATGATGTAAAAGATGGACATGGCGGTGTGACGCATACGGGGGCAACGACAAGTCTAGCATCAGTGAATGATAATCCTGATGTATCTTCGGTAACGGATTCCGTAACCGAAGATACTGAATCACACCATAGTGTCGATTTATTAGGTTCAGCAACCGATCCTGAAGGTGACCCATTATCTATCAGCCAAATCCAAGTTAGTTTTGAAGGTAAAACAGGGCCACTACCAACTGGTGTTAGTATTGCCGCAGACGGGCATACCCTTATTATTGACAGTCACAGCCAGGCATTTCAACACCTTAGTGCTGGTGAGAAATCTGATATAACCCTTCAATATATGGTTGATGATAACCACGGAGGGCAGTCCGCTGCAACGGCGACAGTCACGGTTGTCGGTGCTGATGATAAAGCACAGTTGCAATCATCCACGATTGATATGACCGAAGGGCAAGCATTACATACTTATAATGACCTTACCTTTGTCAAAGGCAATATTGGTTTAGTCGATCCGGATACTCACGACCAAACCCAATTTGTTCACACCTCAACACAAGGCACCCAGGGCTTTGGTGAACTTGATGTTTGGCCTGATGGGCATTACAGCTATTCTATAGACTGGGCAAGAAATCATGATGCACATAATAAAGTCGCGGCATTAAAGCAAGGTGAAACGCTGACTGACCAATACCAAATTCAAACCAGTGATGGGCAAACTAAACTGATTACCGTCACGATACATGGCGAAGACAATAATGCACGCATTGATGTTGTTATGCCTAAGTTATTGCCTACCACGCAAGATATTAAAGAAGAGCATTTTGTACCAGCGAGCACAACCCACTTATATGCTGGTGGGGTATTAAAAGTTATCGACCCAGATCATGATGATGCTTTTTTACAACCTGAAACCATCAGTACTGCGCATCATGGTGAATTTAAAATACAAGCGAGTGGCAGTTGGAGTTACAAGATTGATAATACAATTGATGAAGTGCAGCGCTTAGGTGAAGGTGAGTCTTTTACCGAAACGCACACTGTCCACTCAAAAGATGGTACAGCATCGCAACTATTAACGGTAACAGTACATGGTACCAATGATGCGCCGATTGTTTCCTCGCAAGTACAGCTTGCACCTAGCGTTGAAGATACCGATATTCAACTGACCACATCGGAACTCCTGAGCCACACTACCGATATTGACCATAACGATATAGGTCACCTCAGCATCGCTAATTTAGTCGCGGATCATGGTCAGATAACGGATAACAAAGATGGTACTTATACCTTCCATCCCGATAAAGACTACAACGGGAATGTGCACTTTAGCTACGATGTTCAAGATACTCATGGTGGTATCACCCATACAGGCGCTAGCACATCATTAACCGCTGTTGATGATAAAGCGATTATATCAGGGCTAGACACGGGAGATATTCACGAAAGTAGCAGGCCAAACCGATCTCCAGATCATGCACAGCCCAGAATGGGCGAAATTACTAATGACCTATTATATGCCGACGGAAAACTCGATATCACAGATCCCGATGCGGGGGAGAGTACTTTTAATACCAAAGGTCCGGGATATAATTATCACGGTCAATATGGCAATCTCATGTTACTCGACGATGGTACCTGGCACTATACGCTCGAAATAGGCCAACAAGCTTCAGGTGTTGGTAGAACTATTGATAAATTGGGAGATGGTGAATCATTAACAGATACCATCACAGTGTACTCAAAAGACGGCACTTCGCATGATATTGTCGTGACAATTCATGGCGATAACGATAAGCCGTATTGCTCATCAGAAGTTCAGCTGAGTTCTGGCAAAGAAGATATTGCTCAAGTATTAACGTTAAATCAGTTATTACAAAACACCGTCGATGTTGATGACAATGATTTTGGTAAACTCTCGGTTGAGAACCTACATGCCGACAATGGTTCAATCGCTATTAATGCAGATGGCTCGTATACATTCACCCCTACTAAAGATCATAACGGTCCCGTCCATTTTAATTACGATGTAAAAGATGCACATGGTGGGGTAACGCATACAAGGGCAAGTCTTGATTTGGCCGCCGTTGCTGATGCAGCAATAATCACAGGCCAATCAAACGGTGATGTTGATGAAGGCTATGGCACTTTTGGAGATAGGTCTCCAGATTACGCTCACGCTGGCATAGGGAAACTAGGGCAAGATGCATTAACTGCTGATGGCAAGTTGGATATTGTTGACCCAGATACTGGTGAATCTCAGTTTGATCCTAAAGGTAGAGCTTGGAATAACTCCTATCACGGGCAATATGGGCATTTGCTATTAAATACAGATGGCACTTGGCATTACGATGTCACCGTAGGCAGTGTTGATTGGGTTAATAATCGTAAAACAACAACCGGCACTACCATAGATCAACTCGGTGAAGGACAGACCCTCACCGATACAATAACCATTCAATCTAAAGATGGCACAACTCACGACATAGTAATTACTATTCATGGCGACAACGATCGTCCTTATTGCTCTTCTGAAGTACAACTCAGTTCAGGAAAAGAAGACTTAGCTAAGACCATTACTTCCACTGAACTGTTGGCAAATACCGTGGATGTGGATGCTAATGACTTAGGCAAGCTCACCATTGCAAACTTGCAGGCCGATCACGGTTCAATTCGCGATAATAATGATGGAACATTTACTTTCACGCCAGATAAAGACTACAACGGCGATGTACATTTTACCTATGATGTAAAAGACGCTCATGGCGGTGTGACGCAAACGGGCGCGGTAACCACCTTATCCTCAGTTAATGATAACGCGACGATTACCGCACATAGTTATGGTGGTGGTTTGGGTGATAGTGGTCATGAAGATGTTTACGAAGATCAAGTCTCCGGTAACTCCGGCCCTGCCTCTTTAGCTAATGCTTTGCGCGTTTCAGGCGTATTGTATGTACACGATACCGACACAGGTGAATCCGTACTTAAAGCCGACACACATACGACCCAAATTGGTGGTGTTTTTGAAGTGGTCCCGAGCTCTGGTGAGTGGAAATATCACATCGATAACAGCAACCCTGCCGTGCAGCAGTTAGGGGAGAATGAGTCGATAAAAGAAACCCTTACCGTTAACTCTATGGATGGTACTGGGCATTATGATGTAGAGGTAGTGATTCACGGTACGAATGATGCACCGGTCTTAATCGCTCAAACGCAATCAGTCACTGAGAATGGCGCACAACTTAATGGGCAAATGTCAGCGACAGATATCGATAGTCATGACACGCTCTCTTATCAAATTGCCAACGCCGTTGATGGTTTAACCTTTAATGCAGATGGTAGCTATAGTTTTGATCCAGCAAATTCTGCGTATCAACATTTAACGAACGGACATACTCAAACGCTAACTATCCCAGTAACGGTAACCGATAGTTCGAATGCTAGTAATACACAAAACTTGGTCATTAACATTACTGGTAGTAATGATCGCCCAACGGTTACCAATAGTCACTTTGGGAATAGTGATGAAGATAAAACCCACACCTTTACGGCAACTGACTTTGGCTTTACTGATGTTGATGATGGTGACACCTTACACAGTGTGACGATTTCTGCATTACCCGATCCGGCTAAAGGGCACTTTAGTTTGAATGGTGTGAGCATTGCCATGGGGCAAGTTGTACAAGCATCAGATATTGATAAGCTGGCATTTGAACCGTCACAAGATTATAACGGTGGTGTGCAATTTGGCTTTATGGTCAACGATGGATTGAGAAATTCAACACCGCATATCGGACGTTTTACAATTAACCCCGTTCGTGACGGAGCCACGATTACTGAATTTAGCACTGGCAGTATCACCGAAGATGGCGCACATGCTTCTACTAATCAAGGTATCACGTCTGAGATAGCAACGGGGAAATTAGACGTCGTTGATCCTGACCCAGGTGAATCTCGCTTCCAATTTTCTCAATTTGGTGAAACCGCCATTCATGATCCTTTCAACGGCCATTTACGAATAGATCGATCCGGCAGTTGGCAATATACCGTCGATAATGCCGTGTTACAGCATTTAGCCGCAGGTCAAACTGAAACGGTTACCTATCGTATACAAAGTTTCGACGGTACCAGTTATCAGCTCAATATTGATGTAGAAGGCACCAATGATGCGCCTGTATTATCGGTAACTCAAACCACTTCAACAACGGGAATACTGACAGAAAGCGATGTTGATGTTAAAGATAGTCATACTTTTTCTGTCGTCAATTCAACAGGGCAATTCGGCTCGATCTCAGTAGACACTGATTCAGGTGCCTATGTATATACAGCGAATGGTTCGGTTGCAGGGATGAGCTACAACTCAGCCACGCACACCTACCATGGCGCTGATGTGTTTGAAGTTAAAGTTGCAGACAATCATGGCGGTGAATCATCAAGGTTCCTAACCTTTGATACCAATGGAAAAGTCAATCTGATTGCAGGACAACAACCAACTATCACCACAACAGTTCCGCAAAACCCTGTCGTTACGACGGCGCAACCAAGTCTTCCAACTAGCAATAACACGCCACCAAGTAATACTGTTACTGTAGATTTGGCGGCTTCAAGTGATAACGGAAAATCGGATACTGACAACCTTACAAACGACAATACGCCAACGATAACCGGCCATACTGATATTCCTTATTCACAAGTGACTATTTACGATGGTTCAACACCGATTGGACATGCTGTTTCTGACGCATCTGGTCAATACAGTGCCGTAGTCAGCAACTTAACGGATGGCGATCATAATCTATCCGCCAAAGCACTGGCTCCTTCATCAGTATTGCCTACAACGTCGTCACTGCTTTCAGTACATGTTGATACACAAATACACATCGGTATTCATACCGACCCTGTCACTGTTGATAACGTGATTAGCGATCAAGAATCCCATTCATCCGTTGATATCACCGGATCCGTTTCTGGTGATTTCAATGCTGGAGATGTTGTCACTTTAAATGTAAATGGCACAAAACATACTGGCGCTGTCGATTCACATGGGCACTATTCAATTGCTGTTCCTGGTAGTGAGTTAACTGCAGATGCTGACCAGAAAATTGAAGCCTCAATAGCAGTCACCGATAGAGCAGGTAATAGCGCGCACGCCACCACCGATGTGGTTTACCAAGTCGACACTCAGGTAAGCCTCCCTACGATTACTTTTGAAAGCGCAGGCGCAGACAACTTATACAGCAAAGCTGAAATTGCCCATGGCCATGCAAACACGATCACAGCAACCATTACGCCTCCTAGTGATGCTAAAATTGGCGAGCATCTTGTCGTTAATGGACAAGACCATGTGCTCGATGCAAATACTCTCGCTCACGGAGTTCAAATTGAAGTTCGGCCGGGGACTCAAGTACAAGCGACCATGACTGACGAACACGGTAATACCGCGGGTAGCCAAGGCTTTGCTGCCAGTGCCATACCTGAACCCATCGTTGTCAAAGCGCCACCGGGAAGTCACCAAGTATCTGGAACACTGGGCGTCCCACAACAACTTCCATCTTTAACTCCTGTACCAACCGTACAACATGGTTGGCGGATTCATCTTCCAGATGGGAGTTATGTAACAAGCCATCACGGTCAATATGGAACATTAACCATTGACCCTCAGACTGGTGATTTAGATTATCAAGAACAGGCAAATGTACACACAGGGCCACATGGCAGCGCTTCTGGTATTGGCCAACATGAAGACAAGTTCGAAATTGCATTGCAAGGAACAAATCAAGATGAAGTGGTTGCCCATGTGAATATTCAAATACTCAGCCACGGGCCAGGAAATAGCGGTAAATTGAATATAGGTACCGAGGTGGTTGATATGACAATAACCCCTATCACCCATACTTCACACCCAGCTCCTCCACCGCCGCCTCCGGTGTTGCATGACGAGCCAGACATTGCTTCGCAAGCAGACTTTACCGTGACGCAAAGCGATGACAGCTATCTAGATTTGACTCAGCACGCTCACCAAGCACCAGACCAGAAAGCCAGCCACCATGGTGCGGCCGCTTATTTAGATGCATTGGGCATTAAGCCCGATGCGACATCGACAACGGTGCACGATAAACCTGCGGACATGGATATCGTACTAGCACAAGTAGACCAACAAGATGCAGCAACACATGACCAAACGCATTTGGATATGTCAGACGCGCTTGAACACCATGATGCGAATGTCAACCACAACCAAGATGATGAGCATCACCATCACAACGACGTAGACGGGCTGCCAGACATAGACCCTAATCCATAACATCAACATCAACATCAACATCAACATCAAGTAAGTAAGATTGGGAGTGTTGTATGCTCCCAACACTTATTCTAGGAACAGGCATAACTGAGAAAACGACGATCAAAAAGGGAGCACATGATATGCTCCCTTTTGCTTTCTATTTTCTTATGTGTTTACTATTCTGCGAACCTCTATAGCGATTACCTTTCACCAAACGCGACACTCACGTTCGTGTAAATTGGCTTCCACAGATATTGGAAAACGGACTTCTCGCCGGTTGTAATATCCACCTCGCCCGTCATACCTGGCAAGATAGAAAAGCTCTCCGGATTATCGCGGAAATAAGGAACATCCACCGAGACGACGACTTCATAATAGATTTCACCGCGTTCACTTTGACTTGTAGTTGGAGAGATACTCTCAACCACACCTTTCAATGCGCCAAAACGGCTATAATCAAACGCATCAATCTTGATCCGAGTCGGCTGCCCTACACTCACAAAACCAATATCCCTTGGGGATAATCGAGCCTTAAAATCAGCCTTCCCACCAACAGGAACAATTTCAACTACTGTGCCGCCCGGTTGAATTACCCCACCATTCTTGGTGCTTGGAAGACTTTGGACTAACCCTTGTAATGGCGAGACTAACGTCGTGTTGGTTACTTTAGCTTGGCTTGAACGTACTCTGGCGTTAAGTGCAGATAAATCGGACACCGCTTTAGAACGGTCATCACTGACTTTCACTTTTGCTTCCGCGAGTAGTTGTCCAATTTTTTGTTCTACCCCATCCGCTTGTTTAATCAACACCGCTTTTTTACCACGTGCCTCTTCGATCTTCTGTTCAATGCTTGCCAATTTTTGACGCATTTCCAACACTCTTAATCGTGAGATATTGCCAGACTTGTAACCTTTCTCTAGGATATTCAATTCTTGTTTTGTCGCAGAAAGTTCTTTCTCATAACTCGGCAACGACTTCTCCAAACTACGGAGCTGCTCTGCAATCTGTTCGCTGTCTTTTTCAAGAACAATGCGTTTCTGATAATAGAGGCCCTTTTGAGCATTAAGCTGTGCTTTTTGCTGGCTCACTATCTCTGGGAAATCAATTTCGAATTCTCCAAAGTTTGGTTCACGATTATCAAGCAAAGCATTCATACGCTCTATACTCGCCAACAAGGTGACTTGTTGAGACCGTAATTCTTCTAATGCGGTCCTCTGAAAGGTGGCATCAAACTCCACCAATGGCTGACCTTTTTCAACAAGTTGCCCTTCTTTCACTAGAAGTCGTTTTAGTTTGCCACCGATATCGCTTTGCAGAACTTGTTTTTCTCCTTCAGGGATAACCGCCCCTTTCGCTTTCGCGATTTCATCAACTTGAGTGACTACAGACCACGTAGCAAAAGCAATGACACACAAAGCAACCGACCATGTGGCCAGCGCCAGTGTACGCGCCGTGTTTTGTGATTCAACAAGTTCACCGTAGCGCTTGCCCTTCTCGATAGATTGTTTAGCCATTAGCGACTCCTTGCTTAGACTCTGATTGTTCTTGTTGGGCCGCATCTTGCTGAGCAGAGGGCTGTTGAGATAACGATTGATCTTGAGAAGGTTGAGGCTCTAAAGGTTGTTCAGCTTCTAATGGGCCTGCATAAACCACGGCACCTTCATTTAGTACCACCACTTTATCGGCAAGCTTGATTAAATCCGGATCGTGAGAGGTGTAGATGACCGTTGCTTTTCCTTTTTTCGAAGCCAAAAACTCGCCAAATACACGCTTAGCATTTGGATGTGCATCAGGCACAGGGTTATCCATTAAGAACATTGGGTAGTCATAAACCAGCGCTTTCGCATCAATGAGGATCTGCGCAACACTGCCTGACAACATGTCAAAAAGGCTATCCGGTTGAATGCTGCTGATTGAAGTATCCAGCCCATCAGGTAACGTGGCGAACCAACGCTTGCCCCCCACAAGTTCAATCGCAGACATCATTTTCTGATCTTCAACTTTATGTCCGTCGTTGAACCATTCGCGAATACTCAACGTTAACAAGTCAGGATAAGCCGCTCGAATAAAGCACCAGTGGCGATAGAGCTGCGGATCGTATTGAACGAGATTAACGCCTTCAAGCTCAACCATGCCGTTTTGAATTGGTTGTAGACCAGACAGCACTTCGATCAACGTTGATTTTCCGCTTCCCGAAGGTCCCGTAATTGCAACAATTTCGCCAGCTTCAATATCAAAACTCACGCCGCTCAATGCAGGGCGACTTTGTTTCGGATAACGCAGAGTTACCTGCTCCAACTTCAAGTTAGGTGCTAACGTTGGCAGCGGGTGATGCTGGTAACTAAATTCACGCTCAGACGGTTGAGACAGAATACGGTTCACCTGCAACTTGGATTGATTAAAGCTATTAAAACGCATCGCACTGTTCGCCAATATCTGAGCAGGGCCTGTCACTTTAGATATCAACATCATTGAAGCAATCAAACCACCAGGCGTCATTACTTGTTCAAAAATAAGCCCTATTCCTAACCCCATAACCGCTAACGTCGAGCCCACACCAATGAAGTAATAAATCGAGGTGTATCGACTCTGAAGAACTGATTGATTGAACGTCACTGTAGACGCAAGAAGGTTGGCCTTTTGGAAGCGTTGAATCCAGTGCTCTGATAATCCAGCACTGCGAATAAAGGCGAGTTTAGATGACAGCTCATTGGTCATGTTTTGACGATTAGTTCCTGCCACCGTTGATTGTATGGAGCGTTTGCTGCTAGAGCGTATCGAGCGTTTTGCTAGCAAGTAATAAAGAATCAAAGAGACAATAGGAACCAGCACCAACCATCCACCTAACACACCAATCGCAAGTACAAAGATAAGAATGAATGGCAGATCAAACAACGCATTTCCTAATGGCCCTGATAGCACACCTGAAATACGCTCAGACAACATCACTTGGTTTTGTTGACTAGACGACGCTGTTTGCTGATTTTGAGCATAGCTATTTCGAAGCAGACGCTGAACGAGAGATTGAGAGATCTCGCGACTGACTCGATTTGCCACCGAAGCAAACACTCGGCTGCGCAATGTTCTTAACCAACCCATCATCACAAACAACAAAGCCGCGCCAATGGCGATACCTTGCAACTCATGCCCTGCGTCACCGCCAATCACATGGTCATAGATCGACATCGTGATGAATGGAACGGCAAGCGCAAACAAGTTAGTGATAAAACTGACCAGCAGTAATTTAGGGATGATGGGGCGAAATGCATGTAGCCGTTCGCCAACCCAATCAGAAGAAGCCTTCTCTAATGGTGGACCATCTATAACAATACAAAACTGCGGGACATCGGTAATGTCTTCATTCGCGTTAAAGGCAACAAACTGCTTCGATTCTAAATGACCGGAGATCAACTCATATTCACCAAGAACCAGTAATATTAATTTGTGTTCACCAACTTCATCTAGGTTGGCAACCAAGCAAGAGGTCGTTGATTGTTCACCAAAACCAGACCGCCGTTTTTAAGCTGATGTTGATTCGATGTCACCACCACATCGCCCTCTTTTAAACCAGAAATAACACCCACATAACCACCCTGTTTCGGGCCAATTTCCACAGTACGTTGCACCACTTTGTATTCATAAAATGGTGTCTCTGCTTTCTCTGAACCTTGACTGCTTGAATCTTTGTCGTCAGAGCTTGCGCTGCCTGAATTCGTGCTCACTTGTTTCGTTGACGTATCAAGAACAAACACGGTATCGCCAGACAAGGTGTAGCTGATTGCCACTGAAGGTACACTGATCACCGTGTTTGAATCTGAAGTGGTCAGCGTCGCATCCACATACATGCCAGATTCCAACGGAACAGGCTGAGTCGTCACCGCACGTAACTCGATATTGTGTGTGTTGGCGTCTGAGCTTGGTTCAATTGCCGTAATCGTTGCGTGATACTCAGCATCGTTAGCTGCGTCAGATTCAAACTGGAGATCCTGACCCACTTTCACGCTGTGAAGGTAAAGCTCCGAAATAGAAAAATCGACATACTGTTGAGAGCTATCTTCAAGGTCAACAATCGCTGTGCTTGAGTTAATAAAATCACCCACATCTACATTTCTAATTCCAACATTGCCAGAGAAAGGCGCTTTAACTTTCATATATTCAACCTGAGTAGAGATGTATTCGAGTTTCGCGGATTCAGCATTAAATTGAGCTGCAAGTTTATCGACCGAATTCTGAGAGACGCTATTATTTCTAAGTAGTTTTTTATTTCTTTTCAATTCCGTTCTTGCCAATTCAACTTTTGCTAACTGGCTTTTATGATTAGCTTTCAATAAAGCATCATCCAATTTAATAAGAACATCGCCTTTATTGACAAATTGACCTGATTTAAAAAGCACTTCTTTTATTTGTCCTGACATTTGGCTTGTCACATCTATAGATTGATTTGCATGAATGTTACCTATCACTTGCAAACTCTCATTCCAAACTTCTTTATTTACTAATTCCGTTGTTACTGATGTCGCTGGTAATTTAAAACTTGCTACCTTTTCTTTTATTATTTCGCTTTTCACGTAATGAAAGCCGAATACAAAAGACAATAATATAAATAAATCTGACCCGACGATTACGCCTTTATACTTACTCATGTGTTCACCTTGTGTTTAAAGTCCGGCTATTCTATCTATCGACACCGTCAATAAATCAAACTGATATAACATCGCAGTAAAGCTATATAAAATAAAAATAAAACCAACAAATACAATGACTTGATAAATTTTTATCAAGTAAAAATCATTTTAATCCTTTATGTCGATTTTATTTGAACATGATTTATATTCCCTCTCGATAGATATAATTCTCATCGTTCCTTAAACAACTAACTGAGATTAATATGTCTAATCAAGCACACCACACGAAAGTCGCTATTAAAGAAAAAATGAAACGTGTATATGGAGAAGAAGTCGACCATAAACATAACAAGGACCATCTAGAGTATAGAGCGCATCAGCCTTCTCATTCAGGTCAGCCACATGGCGGAGAACCTGAAGGTCATAAGCATTTAGTTAATCACCACCCGGATGGTCATCATAATAAGCATCACAAAGATAAAACTCACGACCATAAAAAGGCTTCACGATTACACCATAAGAAAAACAACTCTTAGGTTCAAATAACTACAGATAACGAAAACACTCTGTAATTTAACATCAACATATTATTAATTATGAAATATAAAAACCATTTCATTAAAGGTTTATCATGTCATTTATTATTGAACAATTAAGAGACTATCCATTTATAGCTCTATTCCTATCATTAGGACTTGGTTACTTAATCGGTAAAATTAAAATCGGTAAATTTGAACTAGGCGGAATCGCAGGTTCACTTTTGGTTGCGGTAGGGCTTGGTCAAATCGGCGGAATCGCGATTTCCAACGAAGTAAAAAGCATCTTCTTTGCGCTATTTATATTCATGGTGGGTTACAACGGCGGACCGCAATTTTTCTCATCATTCCGCCTTTCATCACTAACACGCTTATTCGCTTCATTCGTGATGACGTTTGTAGGATTGGTGACGGTTGTGTTGCTCTCTAAATGGGCAGGACTAGACAAAGGTTTAGCGGCAGGTCTTGCGGCTGGCGGCTTAACGCAATCGGCAATCATAGGTACAGCGGGCAACGCAATTGATCAGCTCAACCTAGCTCCCGATGTCACATCAACACTTAAGACAAACGTGGCTGTCGGCTACTCAATCACCTACATCTTCGGCTCTCTTGGCCCAATCTTAATGATGTCACTCATTCCTATGGTAATGGGTTGGAACATCACTAAAGAAGCAAAAAAACTCGCAGAGAAAATGGGCGCTGGTAACAAGCAGTTAAACGAGGGTGAATTCTCAGCACTAAGCCGCGTATCTTCACGCGCTTACCAGGTTACCGCCAACTCGATCTTTGTCGGAAAAAGCGTTGTTGAACTAGAAGAAGCATTCGACACAGATTTAACCATCGAAGCTATTTATCGCACCAAGGACGAAGCAGAGTCGACGTTAGATATTGCTAAGAACCCTATCTTAGCGGCTGGAGACAAGGTTTACCTAACTGGCTTAACGCGTGCCTTTCCGAAAGTGACATCCCTTGGGGTTGAACTGGGTGAATTTAGCGAAGAAAACAACGTTATTCAGACACAGCAAAAAGTCGTACTGACCAACAAGAAACTAGCAGGCATCACTCTACGTAAGCTTCACGATGAAACCAACGCACGTATTCGCCGTGGTGTTTATATCGCTCAGCTGTCTCGTATGGGTCATGACATTTCAACATTACCAGAAACTGAATTACACCTTGGCGACGAAATCACGTTAGTGGGTCTCAAAGAAGACCTTGCCAAAGTCGTGAAGAAAATCGGTTACAACAGCCCTCTTCCAAGTGTGACGGACTTTGTGACCATGTCTTTCGGTATGGTGCTGGGTTACCTGATTGGAGAGATTGGCTTCTCAATCGGTGGTTCTCATATTGCGCTTGGTTCTGGTTTAGGTTGTTTGGTTTCCGGTCTACTTGTTGGTTACCTAAGAATGCGCACACCGCGTTTAGGAAGCGTTAACCATGGCGCTGCCAACTTTATGCAGACATTCGGACTCGCAGTATTTGTTGCAGTTGTCGGCATCAACGCAGGCGCTCCAGCACTGACTGCAATCAAAGAGAATGGCGTAACGCTATTACTGCTCGGTGTATTAGTCACTCTGATCCCTCAAATACTGACGTTCCTATTCAACTACTACGTGTTGAAAATCAAGAACCCGGTAGAAGCCTTAGCCGTTGTCGCAGGTAGCCGCAGCGCTAACCCAGCCTTCGCATCGCTTCTAGAAAAAACACAGAACAGCACACCCGTACCAAGTTTCACGATGACTTACGCGGTTGCCAATATCTTCCTCACTTTATGGGGGCCAGTAATCATCAACCTAATTACCAAGATTTCTTAACAAAACAGCTTAATCAAGAGCCTGGCTCTTACCCCAAAAGATCATTAATCAAACGTTAGCTATTCAATCCAAACAATAGCTAACCAATAAACAATTTAGAGAGAAACGAATATGAAACGCACAGATGAAAAACGCCTAGAAACACTGAGCCCTTTTGAAGTAAAAAATACACTGATCGACCTTGCTCAGCATTCACATGAAAAAACGATGATCAACGCTGGCCGTGGCAACCCTAACTGGGTAGCGACAGCACCACGAGAAGCTTTCTTCCAACTCGGCATGTTTGCTCTTGAAGAGTCGAAAGCGACTTTCTCTGGTTACCAAGGCTTTGGTGGAATGGGCGCTAAACAAGACATTAGCCTGCGTTTTCTTCACTTTTGTGAAAAACACGAAGAGCAAGAAGGTGTTCAATTCCTAATTGAAGCTTTCCAGTTCATTACCGACCAATATCAAGTAGACAGCGATGAGCTGATTTATGAGTGGGTTGGCGGCATTCTAGGGAATAATTACCCCGTTCCCGACCGTATGCTCAAGTATTCAGAACTGATCGCTCGTAAATACATTGAACAAGAGATGGCAGGTTCTCAACCCGTTCCTGCTGGCAAGTTTGACTTGTTTGCTGTTGAAGGCGGTACCGCAGCCATGGTGTATATTTTCAACACCTTGAAGAGTAACCGTTTATTAAACAAAGGCGATACGATTGCAATTGGAGCACCGATTTTCACGCCTTACATCGAGATGCCAGAGCTTGAAGATTATTCACTAAACAAAGTAGAAATCATGGCAACGGAAGAATCAGCGTGGCAGATACCTGATTCTGAATTAGAGAAGTTGAATGATCCAAGCGTGAAAGCATTCTTCTTGGTGAACCCAAGTAACCCAGCATCGGTAAGACTGAGTGATGAGACACTCTACAAAATCGCAGAAATTGCTAACCGTCGTCCTGAGTTAATTCTACTGACTGATGACGTATATGGTACCTTCGCGGATAACTTCACTTCGTTAGCGATGCTTGCTCCGAAGAATACGATTCTGGTGTATTCATACTCTAAGTACTTTGGTGCAACAGGCTGGCGTTTAGGGGTGATTGGCGTGCATGAAGACAACAACTTCGATCGTATGATCGCTGATCTTCCAGAACAAACCAGAGACACGCTGACGGCACGATACAAAGGTATTTCCCTTGAACCAAGCAAGATTAAATTTATTGATCGATTGGTTGCAGACAGTCGAGCAGTGGCACTGAACCATACTGCGGGTCTTTCTACACCTCAACAAATCCAGATGACGATGTTTTCATTATTGTCTCTGATGCAAGGTGGTGAAGAGTATAAACGCTTGGCTAAGCAGATTGTACGCCGTCGTTACCATACGTTGATGCAGAAGAACTTGGCGGCTCCAATCATTGCAGAGGGCGATCAAACAGGTGCGTTTTACTATGTAGAGATTGACCTGAAAGAAATTGCTCAAACGATTCATAGCAATGGTTTCTTCTCTTGGTTAGAAGAAACGTATGAGCCTTTGGACTTCTTGGTTCGTCTTGCAGAAGAGCATGGCGTGATTGTGATGCCGGGCGCAGGGTTTGATGCTCCAACATGGTCGCTACGTGTTTCTCTCGCTAACTTAGAAGAAGAGCAATACGCCAACATCACTCAAGCGATGAATGCCGTGATGCAAAACTACGTAGAACGTTACGAAGCTATTTGCTAACGCTACTTAACAGTTGAAAATCTGATAGAGAAGTAATAAGTGCTGAGTGTAAGTTCACCTAAATCGGTGGTCATACACTCAGCTCTTTATTTATGTAGAAGCGGGATAACTACTAGTTGAACTCGTAGGTATAAGAAGCGCCGACACTGTTGTTCTCACCGAAGTCATCCTCGGCAAAAATAGTGAAGAAATTGAACGACTGGGCGTCACTCAATTTGTAGCTAGCGCCAACTCCAGTCCAATAACCTGAATAATCATCAGAACCCATTGAACCACCACCAAAGCCCATGATGGACCACTCATCAGTGATTGTTTTTAAGCCAAATGCGCCGATATAACCACCATGTGTTGAACTCGGCATCAGCACAAAATCAGAACCCACATTCTCATCATCAAATACCGCCACCTCACCATCGTTATAGCTGTAGCCAGCCATCGGGAAGATTTGCCAACCTAAGGGTTCGATATCGAAATAACTCAGTGGAACAAATGTTCCGATACTGTAGTTATTCTTATAAGCATCGTTGTCGTATTCAGAGCGGCTAAAGTTGAAATTGACGATACCCAAAGGCAATAGCCATGAACCGCCCACTCGCCACTCTTCACCGTCTGCGTTAACGCGAGCGTTGATCATTCGAGCTTCATCAAGTCCGATAGAGCCTGAGAACTGCAAATCTTCGTTATAAGCAACGCCGGCTTTGGTCACGATCTTCGTCGGATCATCTGGGTGCTTTTCGTCAGCCAAAGCACCCGTTGAGCCCAGTATTACCGAAGTAATAATTAATAAATTACGTAATGTCATTAGAACGTCGCGCTAACGCCAACGAAGTGGATACGGCCATCGAACGAACCATTAAGTAGGTTAGTACCTAAAGGCCCCTGTAAATCACGATTCATTTCAACTGAACCCAAATCTGCGTACTCATAGAACACATCAATTAAGATGTCGTCCCAATAAGTAGATGCACCCACTGAGTAACGGTACTGCTCACCAACAGGTAGATCAACCCACTGCATTGATGGATCGTCTTGTGGCGAAGTTTCATAAGAGAAACCCGCTTTTAAACGCCAGTCTGAGTTAAGTTGGTAGTCAGCACCAACAGCAAACTTCCATACGTCGTCCCAATCACGTTTAATTGGGATTCCGTCTCTATCTGTCACTCCAAAATCTAATACTGTCTCATCCCACTCACTCCAGCGGTGAAATTGAATGCTAGCCAAGAGATCAAGTTGAGAGTTCAATGCATAACTTGCGCTTAAATCAACGATTTCAGGCAGTGCGAGATCTGTCGACAACGAGTTAAACGCACTTCCACTTAAGTCATTGTTAAACTCATGTTCCAATTTAGAACGGTAGCTAGCACCCAGCTTAAGTTTATCTGTAGGTGTGTACATCACACCTAGGTTATAACCGTATGCCCAATCAGTGTCTTGTTTTGCTGTGAATCCAGATGTTGTTTGTTGGAATGCACCCCAGCTGAATTGCACACCTGCGCCTACAGACCACTGATCGTTCAATTTGTAGCTGAGTGATGGGTTCACTTGCATTGCGGTTAGGGTGATATCCTCTAGAAGCCTAGCTCCCGCCCATTCACTACCGTAATCAAGGCTAGAGCCACCAACGGCGCCAAGCGCAATACCAAGGTGTAATTTGTCAGTCACTTGGTGAGCGTGGAATGCACCAAATGACGGCATTACTGAATGAGCTTTACCGTCTTGCTTATCGCCGTTATCTTGATATTTCATCTCAAGATCAAACGCCATGGTATTGATGGTCGTTTTGCTTTCGCCCATATGAGACATGGTGGCAGGGTTCGTCCACATCGCCGCAGCAGAGCGAGTATAGACACCATCACCAGCGCCAGTAGTACCAGCGTTGGCAACAACGGCCTCTTGTAAAAATAGGCCACTTGCGAAAGCGTTTAAACTTGTAAAGATTGCGGTGGCAGCTAGAGAGTAGGTAAAAGTTTTGTTCATCAGGGTGCTCATTCAGCCTTAGACATTAAATTGCGCTAAGGTTACCGCAAAGCCCGATAAACAAAGGGAATATCGATTATTCCTGTACAAACGCTACTTAAACTTTCTCGAAACATAAGCGCGTGGTTTGTCGCGATGAATTTCACGCTGAGCGGCAATCGCCCTGTTCTTACCTAACCCCACTTTAATCTGATACCAAGTCTCGTAAAACAAGGCGAAACCGGGGCTAGACCACCACGTTTTGTTGTAGAGTTTTTTATTGGCGGCGACCACATCTGGCGATCGGTTCGCGCACTCAAGTGCCAAGGCATAAGCTTCTGCATAAGGATCTTCTGCAATTTTAGTCACAAGTCCATATTCCTTTGCTGTCTCGCTATCAATCACTTTGGCGGTCATTGCCATTTCTAAAGTGTGATCTTTGCGCATCAACTCTCTAAAGGCGATTGCACCGCCCATGTCAGGAATCAAACCCCATTTCGCTTCTAGTATCGAGAAATTGGCGTCTGGGCTAGCGATTCTAAAGTCGCCACCACTGACCAATTGCAAACCTCCTCCCCAACAACGACCATGAATCGCAAAAATAACGGGGCACGGAATATCTCGCCAGCCCAACGAAAAGCGCTGCGCTGCATTTGGCAATGTAGGAAACCATTTGAACAAAAGCTTCATTGCTCCAGACTTACTGGTCAACAGAGACTTAATATCAAGCCCTGAACAAAAATCTGCCCCATTGCCCTTCACTATCACGGCACGAATCTCGGTGTTCTTTTTCAGTTGATCCACCATGTTGTTCACCCCTTGGAACATCGCCATATCAATGGCATTCAGCTTATCGGGGCGATTCAACACAACCGTTGCGATCTGGTTTTCATCAATGGAACAAGTGAGGCGTTCGAGTTCAGGCATTTGGTTATCCAATTAAGTGGTCAGACCTTTATCGTAGCCATCTTAACCACATATGCAAAATTGACACTTTAGAAGCGAGATCTGTGTTGGCTAGCACTTGATCTAGGAAACACAGAGCCCAATCAAAAAAGGCAGTGATGGATGATTCCAATCACTGCCTTTCATACTTGTTTCGGTGACCAAAGAACTTAGCGCTTAACTTGCTAGCCGTTAACTCACGCTCTTCGAGATTTCAGCAACAAGAAGATGAAGTAACTACCACCAATTATGGAAACTAATGTGCCTGCCGCAAGTTGTGCAGGGAAGACGACTACTTGCCCTAACCAGTCTGCAAATAGCATCAGTGCTGCACCAATTAAGAACGACAATATGATCTGCTCTCGAACCAAGCGAGCGCCAACCATGGCCGCAATATGCGGTGCGAGTAAGCCTACAAAAGCGACAGGCCCCATGGTGGTTGTCACGACCGAACATAAAACCGCCACGATGCACAGCAATGCCACGTAAGCGATGTTGATATTCAGCCCTCTTGCACTCGCGAACTGACGGCCAGTCGCAATTAACGTCACCCAACGGCTCAACAGTAAAGCAACACCAATACAAACTGTGATCACGATAGCCATGATGGTTGCTGACTCAGGTTCAACACGATAGGTAGACCCTGCTAACCAAGCTAATAAGGTGTATTTCCCCTCACCTACTCGCGTTAGAGAGAATTGCACTAAAGCCTCTAACACTGCAGTCAGCGAGATACCTGTGAGAATTAGGATAGACGGAGCGAACTGATGCTTCTTACCAAGGAACAGCAACAAACAAAGCGCAATAGCACTACCCAAAAATGCCACCCACGGGCTTAGTGAGTGAATCGAATAGCCCATGAATAAGCTACTGAAAATCAACGCCAGAACCGCACCTGCTGACACACCAAGAATGTCTGGGCTTGCAAGCGGGTTGTAGACCAATCTTTGTAAAATCACGCCAGCCACCGCCAAGCCGCCACCAGCAAATATCGCTGTTAACATTCTCGGCCAGCGAATCGACCATTCAAATGCATCTGGGATAACGAAGTAGCCCATATCTGAAGAAGGCTGAGACAATGTACTCAACGCCAGCAACCCGACGATCATCGTACCTAACAAAAAGTAAGCCAAAGATGAAATAGACTTCGGCCCTTTAGGCATTGAGAAAAATAGCTGATCTTGAGCAGACATTTGCTTGCGAGCAATAATGATCAAAGCTGGAGCACCAATCACCGCGGTTGCTGTCCCTGTAGGAATCATATCCAAAGACCACTGTGCCCAGAAGATCGCCAAACTGTCGGTAACACAAAGCAACAGCGCACCTAATACACAACTTGCGATGAGTTCAGATTTCGCCTTTAAAAAGCCCAAATGTCTCGCAATGTTTGGAGCAATCAAGCCAATAAAGCTGATCACGCCCACTGAGGTAATCGATACAGAAGCCAGCCAAACGCCAATCGCCATCAACACAAAGAAGGTCGTGCCGATGTTAAGACCACGCGCGGCAGCCCCTTCAGTACCGATCGAAAGCAGAGTCAGGACTCTTGGCGCCAACAGGAAGATAGCAAAGATTGGCAGTAACTTCGGCATTAACCAAAGCACTTGTTCCCAACCGTTCTGCCCGAGATCGCCCGCTCCCCATACGAACAAGTTCTGCGCATACTGATCGTTAAGCAAGATAATCGCAGTCGCAAATGCCCCTAGTAATAAATTCACCGCCATGCCCGCCAAGACAATCGGTAAACCGCTCATATTTTTGATACCAACAATGGAGACAATCAGCCCCATTGCAAGCAGCGCCCCAATCAGCGCAAACCAAACTGAATATTGAGCGACCAACATTGGTGCGACCACATTCAGAATGACCAGACCAAGCCACGCCCCTGACGATGTACCGAGTGTAAGTGGAGACATCATGCGGTTCTGCGTTAACTGTTGAAACAAACTACCTATAGTCCCGAGTGTTCCTCCGACCAAAATCGCCATCACTAAACGCGGCAAGTTGACATAGATTAGCGCCATCAGCTCGAATGATTCATCGACCATTGAGTTGAATGTCGCGCTGTCATTGATCTGTGAGACTTGCTGGAACAGCTCACCGATAGGGCCAAATTCAGACTGCCCTAACCATAAATGAGCAAGGGCAGCGAAAAACAGAGTTGCCCCCATCATTAAACCTCTGGATTTCATTACTGCTCCGCTAACGTCAACAACGATTGCGCCATCGCTTCTGCGTTATACAAAATCGACATTGCACCGCCGTAGCTCCAACTTGCCACTACTGGACTAAATTGACCATTACGAACGAAAGGCATGCTCTTCCAGATAGGTGAACGATCTAGTTTTTCTTGATATGGAAAAGGTTCAAAGTAAAGCGCAATGCCACCCTTGACGTTCTTAAGCTCGGTCATACGCTTTTGACTGATGCCCCACTGGCTTGCAGGCAGATCCATCGCATTTTCAAAACCGAGCTGCTCAAGCGCATATTGCGGAATCGAATTATCGCCGTAAATGAACACCGATGTGGTGCTCGCAAAACGGAAAGAGGTGACTTTCGGCTTATCGCCCGGATACGCTTTATCCAGTTCAGCTTTTAAAACCGCGATACGTTCATCCATCGCAGCCAGTTTATTGTTCGCTTGCTCTTCTTTGCCAAGCAATTGACCTATCTTCTTAAAGTTATCGATAGCCGCCGCCGCATTGCTGTGCTGCTCACTGTACGTTTGGTAGTAAAGTACTGGCGCGATTTCTGAAAGTCGATCCTGAAGATCTTTCTGAGGAGAAGCGATAAGAATTACATCAGGGTTTAGCTTTTTAAGCGCCGAAAAGTTAGGTTCAGTTCGAGTGCCAATATCCGCCACGCCTTCAGGAATCGCCGGTTGAACAACCCAATCGCTATAACCTGCAATATCAGGCACCGCGACTGGCGTAACGCCGAGTTCAATCACTTGTTCTGCAATGTCCCAGTTAAGCGCTGCCACTCTAACAGGTTGAGCTTCAAGGGTTTTAATCCCCTCACTGTCTTCTACTTGGAAATCTGCCACCGCATTAAACGATAACGCACTCGCTAGCATCGTTAGAACGAGTTTTGTATTCAAATGTTTTACTTTAGAAAAATGAGAAGCTATTGGTTTTAAGCTCATATATTTGCCTACTTAATCTAAATTCTATATTTCTTCAAACGACAAAAGCAGCCTCAACTAGGCTGCTTTAAAATAGATAACCCTAACCTAGTTAGAATTCATAGTTCACGCTTAGTTCTACAGACTGCTCCGCACCGAACCAACAGTTCGATTGGTCGTAACACGCATAATATTCTTCATTGAAAATATTGTTCACGGCTAGATTGGCAGTCGCACCAGATAAAGTCTCGCTTGCGGCACCTAAGTCATAACCTACAGATAGATCAACCACGGTGTAAGACGGCACTTTGCCTTGTGTATTACTCGCATCCATTTGCATCTCGCCAACATAACGAGCGCCTGCGCTTAATCGAGAACCCGCTAACATTCCTGTAAATACATTGTAGTTAGCCCATAAGTTCGCAGAGTGTTCCGGTACATAGATTGGCGTGGTGCCCTCTAGACCATTGCTCGTGTCTTCCGTTATTTCCATATCCACGTAGGTATAAGCTGCGGCGATATCAAAGTTTTCAGTAGCAAACCAACGACCAGACACTTCAGCACCTTGGGATACAACTTCACCAACTTGAATCCTTGGCCCATAAACATTACTAGGGTCAGTCATCAGCATGTCTTGCTTAGTGATATGGAAGAGAGAAACCGTTGCTTCTTTCGACATATCATCAGAAAGGTACTTCACACCAATCTCAGCCTGCTGTGCCATTTCAGGATCAAATTCGTTACCACTCTTATCAACACCCGGCGCTGGCTCGAAACTGGTCGCGTAGCTCGCAAATGGAGATAGCCCATTATCAAGTTCGTATAGACCACCTACACGATAAGTAAATTGCTTGTGATCAGATTCATGAGCGTAGTAATCACTTTCTGATTTGTAGTGATCAAAACGAGCGCCTGCAATTAGGACAAGAGCATCTAAACGAACTTGGTCTTGAAGGTATAAACCAAGCTGGCTTGATGTGGTGTCATCAAGATATTCACCCGTTTTGTTACATCGCTACGATCGAGGAGATCATTGTTAGGGTTCAACGGGTCGAAGCTATTGAAACCACTGCCATTCGCACTGTACGACGAGTAGTTAACATTACCGTCTAGGTCTTGGTAATCTAAACCAAGCAATAAGTTGTGCTCTACTGAACCAACATCAACGATACCGCTCAACTGGTTATCAATAACAAAACCTTTAAAGCTCTCGTCCGTTGAGTACAACGCACGAGATAATTGATTTGGTGTGCTCGGATCATAACTAAGATGGTAGGTGTTCTCTTGATACAGAGATGCATCGGTATAGCGAGCATTCTGTAAGAAGGTCCAATTATCATTGAAGTCGTGGTTAATTTTATAACCAACCATCAAAACTTCACGTTCAAACTTGCTCCAGTTCTTATCCCCCATCGAAACCGATGGATCACTCGCTTTTAAAACATCTAAAGGCATTGATGAATTAATGCCCATTGAAGGATCGTTTTGGTAGTAAAGGTTGAAATTGATTAGAGTTTTGTCGCTTACTTGCCAATCTACAGAAGGAGCAATTAAGTAGCGCTCTTCTTCAGCGTTATCAACTTGGCTATCTTGTTTACGAGCAAGTGCTATTAAACGGTATGAGAAATCGCTGTCACCAAATTGTCCCGTCGTATCAATAGAAGCTTCTTGTAGATTTCGAGAACCCGTTGCAACGCCAACCTTCGTTGACTGTTCAGTTTGTGGAGTTTTAGCGATCATATTCACCATACCGCCTGGTGGCATTGCACCGTACAGCACTGATGTTGGACCTTTAAAAATCTCAACTTGTTGCATTGCGATAGGATCAATCTGTGGCTGTAAGTTCCAACCATTCAAGAACTGAAGCGAAAGGCCATCGTAGTAGTTAACGTTGTTCGTGTTAAAACCACGGATAGAGTAAGAATCAAACATGGCTACTGAGCCACCACGGTTTTCAGTTACAACACCAGGTGCATAACGAAGGGCTTGGTTCAAAGATTGAACACCTCGTTGCTCTAACTGTTCTTCATCAATAACAGTAATACCTTGAGGTGTCTCTTCTGGCTCAAGTGCCGACTTAGTCGCTGTATTACGATAGGCTTTACCCATAATAGTGACAGTCTCGATATTCGAGTCTGCCGCTGTAACGGTTTCTTCCGCCAACGCTTGCGCTGAAAACGCAGTGAGCAACGCTACTGCCAATGATGAATACTTAAAACGAGTGTGAGTGGTCATGATTCCCTCGGTACCAATGCTTAATATAAATAATAATAAATCTCATTTGCATTGTATGTATCTAGAGATGGGATAATTAACAATTTGGTGCAAATTAATAAAGAACTTGGCCTATTTTTAATGTAAATCGGTCAATTACTGATTAAAAACACAATTGACCTTATTTTGGGAGAGGTTTTAAAGGAAGAGATTTTGTGAGGATATGATTACGATTTAATAATAGGAACCCAGTATTCCATTTCAGCATCTGATGCATGGGCTTGATAGCCAAATGGGTACACTTCGAGCTCATAACCATCGACACCACGATAACCAGAACTCGGCAGCCAGTTAAGCACAAACCAGCTCAAGGTATGTCGCAAGTTTTCAATCGGCCCACAGTGTTTCACCACCGCATAAGTTTGCTTAGGGATGGTCAATACTTTCAATTTATCAGAGATAATACTTGGTAATTGCGGGATTGAGATTCCGTCGTGAAGCTCCACACCAGCCCAATAGTGAATGTTCGTGCCATCGAAACAAGACTGAGTAAGATCAACGACGCCAATAAACTGAAGCACGTTGTCGTTTGGAATCGTCACTTCCTGCTCCAAGCGAGACCAAAGCTGAGGGACTTTCTCTGCAAAATCTTGTGTTAATGAAAACAAACCACTGATTTCTGATGTCATACCTTTAACAAGGAAAGACTCTCTTTCATCAATGCGAACTTCCACAAAGCTGAGTACCCCTTTTTCAGCAGCACTTGCGGTGTCAGACACTTGTATTGGCTTTCTCAGCCCTACCCTTTTGCCCGCTTTACGATATTGGCTTGGGCTCGCTCCAAACATCTGCTTGAACGAACGGCTAAAACTAATTTCGGAGTTAAATCCGAGGCCAAGCGCAATGTCGATGACGCGCTCTTTACCATCTAACAAGTACTCTGCTGCTTGGCTTAACTTAAGCTCTCTCACATAGTTTGCTACAGTCAGCCCGGTTTCCGCTTGAAACACTCTTTGCAGTTGCCAGCGAGACCAACAGCTTTGTTTCGCGATATCTTCTAGCGATAGTGTCGAGCTTAGGTTCGCATGAATATAAGCCAAGACGCGGCTGATACGATCAAATGCTGGTGTGTTCATATTCAAGCTTTCATATTCTCTATAGTTGGCAGTGACACATTAGTTTCACCAATACTTTTATCATTTAAAAAGGCTTTTATCACTTAAAAATGTACAGCCTACCCACACTTTATAAATCTCAAAAACGTCAAAAGCACCCTGTAGATGCTCCATTTTGTATGGTTATCCTCGATTATGTCCGTTATGATAACGCAACTGATTCTCATTTATTGATTTAAGATGCTTCCCCAACTGCACAATATTATCACTCGTCGGAAAGCCCCGTCTCTACATCAGAAAATCTTCGCTTACTCAAAAGAAGTCTCCCCTTATCTAAGCGGAAGCTTTGGCGCACTTAATAGCAAGAGCATTGCGGTAACGAATGATAATAGCCATAAAGAGCTCAAACGAGTTTACGATGGCCTTGCGCAGAGCCACCCAGAAGCAGGCAAAGCGTATTGGTTAACGCGAACGTGGGATCTTGTGTGCTGGCAGCCTATCTATGTGACTTTCATTTCTATCTACGGACTTCACTCACTGCCCGACATCAAGAATATCGGTCAGTTTAGATACAAAGAGTTCATTACTGGCTATCGCTTTTTTAATGGTGATCATCAGCATGGTTCACCTGAGGAGCTTATCCCACAGGCTGGTGAAGCCATTCTTGCATTGACTGAATTTTATCGCAGCCAGATCAGTGAATGGACACGCATTCGCCCAGGGTTTACCAACCACTTACTGGCCGATCTACTGTTAAGTAGTTTAATCAAGCTGCAACAGCACGAGCCAAGCCTGACCAATGATTATATCACTGGGCAAGCTAAGCTTTGGTTAGAAGCATGCCAATTACCTGAAAGTCATTTAGACAGCCTTAAGATCGATGCCCATTCAGGCATGCTAAAACTGATCAGAGTCAGTTGCTGCCTTGTTTATAAGTGTGATTCAGGAAAGTACTGCGACGATTGTCCTAGACACCCTGACAACAAGAAAACCGCTAAATAACACCCACTATTTTAAAGATCAGTGCGACAAACTTGCTTTCATAAAGCATCGCTACTGGTCTCGATACAGGACCGACATGTTCCAGCTTTCAAACATCAACATCGTTCGAGACAACCGAACCATCCTCTCAATAGAAGAGCTTACTATTCCGACCAATGAACTCACCGTGGTTCTTGGTCACAATGGTTCAGGTAAATCCACACTGGTAAACTTGCTATCAGGACAAGTATCTCCGGACCACGGCACCGTCGAGTTCGAAGGCTCTTCCCTTTCTTCATTTAAAAGCAAAGACTTAGCAAAGAAGATTGCTTATTTACCGCAAAAGCTTCCTGCTTCTGCGGGTTTAACTGTAGAAGAGCTGGTTCGTCTGGGCCGTTTTCCTTGGAGAGGCGCATTAGGCCGTTGGAACTCTGAAGATAAATCGATTATCCAACAAGCAATGGAAAGAACCGGTGTCGCCGAGTTTTCACAGGCATTAGCGGATGATTTGTCTGGTGGTGAACGTCAACGGGCGTGGGTCTCTATGTTGTTGGCTCAGCAATCACCAGTATTGATTCTCGATGAACCGACATCGGCATTAGATGTTCATCACCAATTTCAACTTATGGGTTTGCTGTCTGAGCTCAATAAGAAGGAAAACGTTGGAGTGATCGTCATCTTGCACGATTTGAACCTTGCTCTGCGTTACGCGACACACATTGTCGCCCTGAAAAAAGGGCAGATTGCATTTGAAGGTAGTGCGGATAAGTTACTCGATGAAAAAGCTTTGTCTGCACTGTATGAATCCCCTATCCGACTGATCGATCATCCAGTTCCCGCTAACACAGCCGCGAGTGAAAAAGTTGCAGTGGTCTGCGAATAGATCAAGCGTTTAAGCACTCCAAGTCAAGTACAAAGACCCAATACCCAATACCCAATACCCAATACCCAACAATAAAAAGGCCACTGAATCGTAGAAATTCAATGGCCTTTTTCTAATATTTATCGCTAGTTAAGCTGGGACTCTCTTGCTTCTTGACTACTAAAACCACGCAAAATATTAAACAGCGTAATCAGTGTGAACACCGTAATCACGATCGATAGGTGCCATGCTTCTCCTAGCCCCAACTGAACCAGTCCCATACTCACCATGGAAGACACCACCATTTGGCCACCGCCAGACATCGCCGCTGCCGCGCCCGCATTCTTTTTGTATGGCAACATCACCAAGGCTTGAGCACAAGGCAGTGCGATACCATTGCCCAGTATCATCAAAAACTGACCAATCATTAGGTACAGAGGTTCAAGTGGGCAGAAGAAAAGCCACAATGCAGCCGAGATATGCAAGACAGGCGTACACAATAAGGTTTTCTTATTGCCGAATATCGGACGAATACGGTTACACAGACTGGTACCGCCAAGCATCCCTAATGCGGGAATCACTGCCCACATCGCGTATTCGTCTGACGTCATACCAATCTGGTTCTGCATGATAAACGGCATCACCGATACCGTGGTGATCATCAAGCTAAAGTTAAGCCAACCAATACTCGCAAAACTCATAAAGTAGCGAGAAGTAAGTAGCTCTTTGTATTGCAATGCCATTTTCTTCGGCGAAGGAATTGCGGAGGTCTGAGTGACGGTTTCCTTAAACTTGAACGCCAATACCACCCAAGCTAATGACACATATCCAAGTAGCGATATGAACACCATGCTCCAGCCAAAATGGAAGTTAATAAAGCCGCCGATTACTGGCGCAATCAAAGGTGTAATCGACGCGACCATCGCGATGTAGGACATCGCCAAAGGTAAATCGGCCCCGCTGAATCGGTCTCGTGTTGAAGCGCGAGCAAGTACAGCGCAACAGCCAGTCCCTAAGCCTTGAAGAAAACGTCCCATCACCATGCTAGTAAATGAATGGCTAAAGAAGATAATCATCAACAAGCCCAGCATGGCAATCAACAAACCGGTTAACAATACCTTTTTACGCCCTAGCGCATCTGAAACGGGACCATAAATAAACTGAGAAGGACCAAAGCCTAGCAAATAGACACTCACCAAGAGCTGAGCTTGCTCTAGCGAGACATCGAAATCTTTCGCGATCCAAGGTAAAGAAGGAAACACCAAACCCATACTGAGTTGGCCGATACTGATGACCAAACACGCAAGTAGGATCGATTTAAAGTCAAATCGACGGCTCATGATGTAAAGTATCCAATAGAACAGTGGTTTTGAGATCGGGTGGTTTGAGAATGGATCGCTTGAATATCTACCTGACAACGTAAAGACAGAGAAAATAACGAAAAGGTTGCAGGGTTAGTAGTATTCATTGTGCTCCGAAAAAATCGAATAGAAGATGGCAGGGTAAACATACGTGAGCTTGTATAATCATACAATACTCGCTCAACTAAATATGTGAATAGTGACTTTTCATTTATCCTAACTTTTCATTTACCCTAACTATCTATTTGCCTTAACTATTTATTTGCCCTAGCTACCGACTTGCTGGCCACAAGCTAAACTAATACAACGTCATGACATTCAAGGACTTCAATGAACACTCATCATCGTATTCTTTCCTGTGCTTTGGCACTCATCGTATCAGGTCCAATTGCTTCAACCCCAGTTTTTGCATGGCAGGCAGAAAAAATCACAGACGGCCTCGAGATTCCATGGGGTCTCGCTTATGTCGATGACGGTTCTATGCTTCTCACAGAAAAAGCAGGCGTTATCAAACACGTTGATTTAAAAACTGGTGAACAAAGCACACTGTTCAGGCTTCCCAATGTTTGGGCGAAAGGCCAAGGTGGTTTGTTGGATATCGCGATCTCTCCTTTTGAAGAAGATAAGTTCTATGTTACCTACAGTAAAGATGTCGACGGCGAAGGCGTAACCACGCTTGCTTCTGCTACGTACAAAGGCGATGAGGTGTCTGACTGGCAAGATGTGTTTGTGTCTAAATCAAGAACGGATACAGGTCGTCACTTTGGGAGCCGCATAACCTTTGATGATAGTCATCTGTATTTTTCAATCGGCGATCGTGGTGACCGAGACAATGGTCAAAACACCTTAACCCATGCAGGCTCGATATTGAGATTGAATGCCGATGGAAGCCCACCTAGCGACAACCCATTCACCGATAACGACCAAGTTCTCAATGAGATTTGGAGTTTCGGTCATCGTAATCCACAAGGACTCTTTTACGATTTCCCTAGCAAAAGGCTTTGGTCTATTGAACACGGGCCACGCGGTGGAGATGAAATTAACCTAATAAAAGCAGGCGCTAACTACGGCTGGCCAGTGACCTCACATGGTAAAGAGTATTGGGGCCCTATCAGCGTGGGAGAATCTGAAACCAAAGACGGTATTGAAGCACCTAAAAAAGTCTACGTGCCTTCAATCGCTCCGGGTAGTTTGATCGTCTACCAAGGTGACAAATACCCAGAGTTACAAGGCAAGCTGATGACTGGCGCACTTAAACTTACTCACATCAACATTGTGACGGTCAACGAACAAGGTGAGGTAATCAAAGAAGAGCGTATTCTTGAGGACTTAGGTGAAAGAATAAGAGACATTGAAACCTCTCCCGACGGCGACATTTTCTTCAGCACTGACAATGGCAATCTATATCGCCTGAAGAAGTAACACGATACGCAATCACACCGCGATATAAGGTCTGATTGCGTCAGTTTTCCCGCTATTTATAGCTACTATTTAACGACGTTTCTACCAAACTCGCGGTTTGGAAATCTGACGCTAGAGATAGTTGTTTTAGGGGTTTCAACTTAGTGATTACACGTATAAAACCAGTGTAATTACTCCAAATTTGTCATCAATTTCACCCACGTTTTTCACAAAAACGACAACAAATCACCATACTACTGTAACTCCATGATATTTAAGGAATGCAAAGTTTGACTGCCCCCAAGTTTCTGCAACCTTTCGTTATGGATTCGATTGACTATCCCTTGATTTGATTTAGACTTCATCTCGGCTAGAAAGAAAGTTCTTTGTATATAAACATTTCGTTGGATTACTAGTAACCCCGTTGTGTTGTACGCAATAGCAATAAACTTTTCCGCGCTATCAGTGCCACAATTGGCTCAAAATAAAAATTTAATTTTAGGATATCATCATGTCTAACACAGTTACTGGTACAGTAAAATGGTTCAACGAAACTAAAGGCTTCGGCTTCATTCAACAAGAAAACGGTCCAGACGTATTCGCACACTTCTCTGCAATCACAGGCGACGGTTTCAAAACTCTTGCTGAAGGCCAAAAAGTTGAGTTCGTAGTATCTCAAGGTCAAAAAGGCCCACAAGCTGACAGCATCAAAGTACTTTAATTTAGTATTTTAAAGCTTTCTAAAAATAGCCAGCCTCTGCTGGCTATTTTTTTACCCGCTATTCAGAGATTTAAGGTAATATTCCCCCTCACTATTTCTACCTAAGACACCCCCTCAATGGCTCTTAAACCGACAATCTACAAGTTTCGTATCTCTCTAACCGATATGAATCGCGACTATTACGACTCTTTTAATCTAACGGTTGCACAACATCCCTCTGAAACAGAACAGCGAATGATGGCTCGTATCATGGCTTTTTGTATCAATGCCTCTCCTGAACTTGAGTTCACTAAAGGGTTGTCTAGCATTGAAGAGCCAGATTTATGGCAGAAGTCTTTAGATGATCAGATCCTAGAATGGGTTGATGTGGGCGAACCGGACCCTGAACGCGTTAAAAAGGCAACTCGTCTATCTAAATCTGTACGCGTATTCAGCTTCAACACTAAATCAAATGTTTGGTGGGAACAGAACAAAGGCAAATTCGGTTACCTAAAAGCTCAAATCGTTCGTTTAGACAACGACGGTATCGAGCAATTAGCCGCAATGACGCAACGCACAATGGATCTTTCAGTGATGCTGACGGGCAATTCAGCGTTCGTAAATAGCGACACGCAATCAGCTGAAGTAACGTGGGAAGAGCTACAGAGTAATGACTGAGATCCAAACTCAGACTGAACCTCAGCGCCAAACTAAGCTCGAAGTTTGTTTGCAGCTCGCTGGTCTCGATTCAGTGAAAGCGCTGACGACAGGCTATGAAAAAGAGTTAAAGTCATTTACTGATGAAAACCACGCTCTTTTCAAACACGCGAGTGAAAATAAGCCTGAGAATTCAGAACGACAAACCTTACTTGGGCTGTTAACCAAAGTGCATATCGATGTGAGCTACCGCTTTGAAAGTAATAAAGAAGCCAGCGAAGCGATGCAAGGCGTTTTCGATAACACGGTAGGCAGTGAACACGGCGACAAATTTCAAAACTCCAATGCTCAGCAATTAAAGTTAGTGACGCATTTGTGGTTATTCATTCAAGGACGACTAGGAATGGATTACAGCCTAGCGAATGATCATGCGGCTGCGACCGCGACATTACTGTCTCGTCTTTCGAGAAGTACTGATGACGAAATTCGAGTCGAGTTCATGGGTAGCTTTTATGATGGCTTGAACCTCTATCAAGCCGAGAACAAACCATCAGGCTTTGTTCATCGTTTTAAGCGTTTGTTTAATCTTACTTAGACACTCCACCAGCTGCTGTACCCAAATTTGCGCTTTATAGATTCTGTAGAGCGCATCTAATTTCGTTCCAATCAAACAAACCCCCTCGAAAAGCAAATACCCTATTACGCTCGTTCCTCGCTTTAGGGAATGACGGCATTCGCAGCCATTACAGTTAACTTCATTACAAGTACAAAAAAGCCCCGCATAAAGCGAGGCTTAGAATATTTTCAACGAACTTCAATTTACAGAGGCTAAATTGAATTCATCTAATAATGCAGCGAATTAACGTAGGCCGTGTAAGAACTCATGGCGCGTTGCTGGGTTTGATCTAAAAATACCGCCCAGTGCTGTTGTTGTCGTTTCGCTGGTTGCGTCCATCACACCACGCGATTTTACGCAGTAATGAACTGCATCCATGGTTACAGCAACATCATCCGTTTCTAGTAGCGTTTGTAATGCAACAAGGATTTGCTGTGTCATGCGCTCTTGAACTTGAGGGCGTTGAGCAAAGAAACGAACGATTCGGTTGATCTTCGAAAGACCAATAATCTTACCTTGCGGAATGTAAGCCACTGCAGTTTTACCATCAATGGTGACTAAGTGATGCTCACATGTGCTGGTTACGGTAATGTCTTTTACTCGTACCATCTCACGAACACCCATCTTGTTTTCGATCACGGTGATTTTAGGGAAATTGGCGTAATCCAAACCTGAGAAAATCTCATCCACATACATTTTCGCAATACGTTGTGGTGTTTCTTCCAGACTGTCATCTGCAAGATCAAGTTCAAGGAGAGTTAGAATCTCACGCATATGGTGTTCGATTCGTTCCTTTTTCTCTTCTCGGCTAACCTGATTAGGACGCATTGGTGTCTCTAATCCGCGGCTTGCTAGCGCATCTTTAACCAACTTCGCTGATTCGCTAAGACCTGACATTGAACTTCCTCTTTTATTGCCCCTTCTGGATGGCAAACAAGGATACTCGGAATTTTGAATAAATACACCCATATTTTAAGGGAGGTCATTATTTACGGGGGTTAAACTATGCTAAAGTGGCTGCAATTTCGTTGGCGAATAGTGTTAATTTGATCATTATTGAATCACTACTGCCAGCCACCAAATCAAAATAATAACGACCAAAGGATTTCAATTATGGGCTGTTGCGACGCTCCCGGCTTAATGCCAATTGAAGAAGCACTAGATAAGCTGCTATCACCAATCAAACCAATCCAAACGACTTTGTCTCTGCCTCTTGCTGAAGCATTAGGTTATGTCCTTGCTGAAGATATTCTTTCCCCTATTTTCGTACCTCCTTTTGATAACTCAGCAATGGATGGCTATGCATTACGCTTAGCAGACCTAAAGAACGGTAAAGTACTGCCATTGGCAGGCAAATCTTTTGCAGGCCAACCGTTCGAAGGTGAATGGCCAAGCAATACCTGTATTCGCATTATGACTGGCGCAAAAATCCCTGAAGGTTGTGACGCTGTCATCATGCAAGAGAATACGGTCGAAACTGACACTGGTATTGAGATTCAACAAGACGACATCAAGCTGAACAACAATATTCGCCCTACTGGTGATGACATCAAACAAGGTGATATCGTTCTTAGCCGAGGTGAACGTTTAACACCTCGTGATATTCCGATGATTGCTTCACTGGGTGTAAGCCACGTGACGGTGTTACACAAGCCTAAAGTCGCGTTCTTCTCTACTGGCGATGAGCTAAAGCCATTAGGCCAGCCTCTTGAAGATGGTCAGATCTACGATAGCAATCGCTACGGCATTAAACCGCTGATCGAGGCTTTTGGTTGTGAAGCTATTGATTTAGGCATCATCCCAGATAGCCCTGCAACGCTTAAAGAGACCTTCGAGAAAGCACAGCAAATAGCAGACGTGGTTGTGACTTCTGGCGGCGTAAGTGTTGGCGAAGCTGATTACACCAAAGACATTCTTGAAGAACTGGGGCAAATCGGTTTTTGGAAACTGGCAATCAAACCGGGTAAACCATTCGCATTCGGTGAACTCGATAACGCATGGTTCTGCGGCCTACCGGGCAACCCTGTATCGGCGATGATGACCATGTACGTGTTGGTTCAACCTATGTTGGCTAAATTGGCGGGTCACACCGCGTGGACAGCTCCGGAGTCTATTCCCGCTATCACCAAGTCTGCATTCAAAAAAGGCCCAGGCCGTACTGACTACCAGCGTGGTGTCTACTCGATTGAAAACGGTCAATTTGTTGTAGAGACAACTGGTAACCAAAGCTCAGGCGCTTTCCGTTCAATGAGTTTAGCAAACTGCTTTGTAGTGCTAGAACGTGAACGTGGTCGCGTAGAAGTGGGCGAAACAGTTCAGATCCAACTGTTTAACTCGACGCTTTACTAACGAGGCTTACTGATGGAAATACTGTCTGACGCAGAGATGCTTCGTTATAACCGCCAAATCATCCTTAAACAGTTTGATTTTGAAGGCCAAGAAGCGCTGAAACAGAGCTCAATTTTGGTTTTGGGTGCTGGCGGCCTTGGCTGTGCTTCTGTCCAATACCTTGCGACTGCGGGTATTGGTAAGCTCACGCTCATCGATGATGATATTGTCGAGCTTTCTAATTTGCAGCGCCAAGTACTGCACACCGATGCGGATATTGGTAAGAAAAAGGTGGATTCGGCTGCAGAATCACTGCAAAGATTGAACCCTCATCTGACGATTGAAACTGTTGCTAATCGACTTGATGACCAGGCACTTGGCAAGTTGATTGAAGCTCACTCGCTTGTTCTTGATGCCAGTGACAACGTGGAAACGCGCAATCAACTCAATCGCTTATGCTATGCATCGAAAACACCACTGGTTTCTGGTGCTGCGATTCGCATGGAAGGTCAGATTAGTGTGTTCACTTATCAAGACGCCGACGCACCGTGTTATCAGTGCTTGAGTGCTCTATTCGGCAATGCTGCTCTAAGCTGTGTTGAAGCAGGCGTTATGGCGCCTGTTGTTGGCATGGTAGGCGCAGCTCAAGCTCTAGAAGCGATTAAGGTAATTGCTAAGTTCGGGCAGCCAAAACAAGGCAAGCTCTTGATTCTCGATGCCATGTCACACAGCTGGCGTGAGATGAATTTGATGAAGATGCCTAATTGTTCGGTGTGTGGATAGACTCACTCGTATCCCATCTTATAGAAAACCTAAGCCTTGACTAAAAGTCAGGGCTTTTTTAGAGCTCAACACCCGTTTCTCAAATCGCTTTATCAATTTGAAATACTCGATGAGAGATTAGTTTCATTTGAGTTCTCATTTTGAGAAAACAATAAAAACCCGAACCAATTAAAATAAAAACATTAAAAATCAACAACTTAAAGCTGGCATGTAACTTGATTAAGTATCTAGACCTTCCATGACAAGGATGTAGATATGAGAATTACAACGTTAAGTTTGCTATTGAGCGCGCCATTGGTCGCCAACGCAGCGCCATTCGATACTTGCCCTAGTAAGGCATACCTCTTTCAATCCACTCCAGTTCAAGTCTGGGGAGTTAACCTCGTTACTGGTTCAACTACCCTGCTAGAAGACGATACAGGGATGAATGCTAATATCAATGGTGTCGGATTTGATTTCCAAGACCGTTATATCTATGGCTACGACACCACCAACAAACGATTAGTCCGCCTTGGCCAGGATTTCCAAGCCGAAGTAATTAGCGCTAGCGGCTTACCAACCGACCATACCTTCTATGTAGGTGATGTCTACGACCACGTTTACTACCTCTACCGCACCGGTAAGGGGTTGTTCACTGTTGACCTGTCCCCTCTCGATTCCGATCCTAATGCAACCGTTACGGTCAACAAAATCGCAGGCAGCCCAGCAACTGTCAGGTTGACTGATTTTGCGTTCCACCCAAGTGATGGCTCTTTATATGGTATCGACAATAACTCTGGTGGCTTGTACAGCTTCAATCCTACAACGGGTGCAGAAACCTACATTGGTGACACAGGCGAAACAGGCACATTCGGTGCGGGTTATTTCGATGTAAACGGCTACTACTACGTATCACGAAATCAAGATGGTAAGATCTACCGTATCAACTTATCACCAGACAACGCAGCCAACATCGCAGCTGGGATTGTTCCAGCCGTTGAGTTTGTATCGAATGGCCCGGCTTCTGGCCAAAACGATGGTGCACGTTGTGCCAATGCCCCTGTTGTAGATGAAGATTCAAACATCGACTTCGGTGACGCGCCAGATAGCTACCTGACTCTGCTCGCTAGCAACGGCCCTCGACATGAACTTGATGGCGTCACATGGTTAGGTACAACGCCTCCAGATGCGGATTTAGATGGTTATGTCACACCACAATCAGATGAAACCGTTGGAGTGGATGATGAATGGGCAAATGGTGGTATCGGTTTTGTTACCGCACTTGAAGCCGGGCTTGATTCAAAAGTGGTGATTGAAGCTTCAACAACCGGTTACCTTTCAGCTTGGATTGATTGGAACCAAGATGGCAGCTTTGATGGTGCTAACGAACAAGTATTTACCGACTACCAACTGGATGCGGGTGAAAACGATCTGTTCCTAAATGTCGATATCAACGCACTAACGGGGACGACTTGGGCTCGCTTTAGATTCAGCCAACAAACCAACCTGAGCTACTTTGGTGGTTCTACATCTGGTGAGGTGGTCGATATTCAAGTCGATGTTCTTAATGACGGTGCCACAGCCCGTTACTTCCCAAGTGCTTCTGGTTACGCAACCTTGGCGTATGAAGACAACTGGCCTTATAAAGCCGACTACGATATGAATGATGCCGTGATTATGTATCGAATCACAGAAATCTTAAAAGACGGAAAAGTCGTGAAATCCACCATCGACGGTCGCCTAGCTGCTGTTGGTGCAACCTACAGAAATGGCTTCGCCGTTCGCTTACCAAACCTTGCACCAAGCTCGGTAGACAGCGGTAACTCTTACATGAAACACAATGGTGTCTTTACTGACTTAGATATGGAAGACGGACGCAGCGAGGCTATCTTTGTTGCCGCCGAGGATTTAACGTCAAAAACCGACACATCATGTACCTTCTATCGAACCAGTAACTCATGCAAAGACAACGAGCAGTTTTCTTTCCAAATAGGTATCAGCTTATCAGGCGATGGAATTAGTACTGATACATGGACAGATATGCCTTACGACCCGTTTATCTTTGCAACACCTGGCTACTATCACGGTGAAAATCTACCTCTGCACCCAGGACGCAGTTGGGAAGTTCACCTGCCAGACCAAGCACCAACGGAAGCCTTTGATACCGATAACCTCTTTGAAGCTGGGCTAGGTGTCGATGACAGTAATCCATCAACAGGTAAATATTTCAAAACGGCAGAGAACCATCCTTGGGCACTCATCATTACATCAACCGATGAGTGGGAATGGCCGCTAGAGTACGTGGATATTGTTACCGCTTACCCTGAGTTCAAACAATACGCTGAGTCCGGTGGTGACACGAACCAAACATGGTATGAATCACCTGCAGACAACCAATGCTACGTGCCATAAGGAGAAACGTTATGAATACTCACAATAAACAATATCGAGAAACTCACAGCGTTGATTCGAGTCACAATCTAGCTAAGGAAGATGGTATGTCTGCACACAGAACTTGGAACATGAAAAAATCGTTGGCTGTTATTCTCGCTGCCACTCCACTGATATTGGTTGGGTGTGGAGGCGGCGGTGGAGGTGGCGGCAGTGCATCGACACCATCTCCAGCAACACCGTCGACGCCAGCAGCGCCTTCAAATCCAGTAACAGGAACGACATCTTCAGCGACAAGTGCAGCAGCGGCACCAATCTATACAATGAGTGATGTGGTTGTGCCCGATGGCTTTGATTACAGCTCTGTTGAGCAGTTTGATCTCGACATCGACATCAGTAGCATTTCTACCGCTCGCTCATTTGTCACTGTTTATAGCCGTTTCAGCACACGAGATGACTCTACCTTAAAACCAGACTACTCAAGTAAAGTGATTGCTGGCTCATTAAACAACGGAGTCTTCGCGTCTAACTTTACGGCTCCAGTCAATCACGACTCATTGTTAGTCGAAATTTGGTTTTATGATGGTCAACCGCCATTACAACAAGTGGTATCAAGCAGTGATTCCCAGATCGTTTGGTAATCGACAGAAACCGTTTGGTCGTCAACAGATGAAAAACTGATTCTGTATCAATCCAAAGTGAGCAGCGATGCTCACTTTTTGATCGCATAAGAATGGATAGCCACTCAAACTTTCTGATTGATTACATTCACTTTACTGCCAATCTGACTTATCTTTTCAAGATTACCTTCAAAGACTTACTCTCATGAAACAGTTAAAAATAGGTCTATTTATCTTAATGTGTGGTGTCGCTGTACTGTTGGCTCTCACCTACTTCCCTTTGACCTCAGAGACAGGGCAACGTATTCAAGCCAAAGTGATTTCTAATACTCTCACTCAATCTCTAGACGGACATAGGCGCTACCTCACAGTTGAAACTCAAGACAACGAAATATTTCGCGTTTCCATTCCACCAACAACAGACTGCCCTCTTGATTCTGTGGTCGCGCTTGATACATTAAACAATCAAATAACCGGACAAAGCAGTTATCAGTTCATACACTGCCGGACTGCGCCTTAGTCGTCGATATAACGAGACGAATCTATATAACTTCCGTAATAGCTATAACAACAAGAATGGACATAATAAGAATGACTCAGCCACTCATTTCACCGCAACAACTTCAACAACGTTTGCTAGAAGAAGACAACATTGTAATCCTCGACGCCAGTATCGAATTTCAGATTCCAAGTGAGTCAGAAAAGATCAAAGGACAAATGATTCCTGGTGCGATTCGTTTTGATTACGACAAAGACTTTTGTAATAAGCACACCTTGCTTCCTCATATGTTCCCTTCTGAAAAACACTTCAACACTCGTGCTCGCGAAATTGGTATCAATCAAGACAGTACGGTTGTGGTTTACGATAACTCTGGTACCTTTGCTTCGCCTCGCGCATGGTGGATGTTTATGGCGATGGGACACAAAAACGTTTACATCTTAGATGGTGGTCTACCTGCGTGGATTGAAGCGGGTTACGCCACAGACACTTCGTACAGAACTGAAGTAACACCAGGTAACTTCGAAGGTCATATTCAAGACTACTACTTTGTAAATGCTCAGCAAGTCCAAAGTTATTCCGATGATCAGAGTGCAAACATTCTGGATGCACGTTCACAAGCTCGTTTCGATTCAGAAGTACCAGAGCCACGTGAAGGCTTGCGCAGCGGCCATATTCCGAACTCAATTTGCCTACCATTTGCACAAGTCTTAAATGCAGGTAAATTGAAGCCTCAAGAAGAGTTAGTCGATATTTTCTCGACCCTAAACTTAACCCCCTCTCAACCGATGTTCTTTAGCTGTGGTTCTGGTGTGACGGCTTGCATCATCTTATTGGCCGCTAAGCTGGCTGGGTATTCAGGTGAAATGGGCATTTATGATGGTTCATGGACTGAATGGGGTGCTAACGAGCAATTACCTATCGCCGTGACCAAAAAATAATTCAACTTAGCTTAATGCTACTGTTAGAATAGACTGCGCATGCATAAAGAGCTTACTCGTAGTGATGACTTAACGTCTCACACAGTAAGCTTTTTGCTTTGCGGTAATGCTACGTCGTTTGAAAACAAATCTGGATTGACTCAGTTGCTTTTAATCTATAGCGATTTACTGACCATAAACCGTGATTAATCATGGGCAAATCGTTATCAATGTGGTGAATAATAATATTTCACTCAAGAATCTCTGCTCGTAGTCGTTACACTATTTAATCACTGATACTTTCATCATTGATGTTTGTATCTTTCGTTGCATGAATCACGCTGACAACCTAATAGTTTGTCGCTTGCACTCTGTTAAAAGTAGTCACCTACAAAAGGCATCTCATGGCTCTATTTAAGAAAAATATCTGGTCGCTGTACGCTCTGATCGTACTGCTTACCTTGATACTTTTCGCCGTGTTGGGCGTAACCAAGTGGCAAGCCAATAGAGACGACTTCACTCAACAACAACATATTCAAGTCGAGCTGTTTTCTAGCTCTGTAAGTTCGCTGTTGACCAGTCAAGAAGCCCTGCTTGAAGTGGTTGGCCACCAATTGGCCCAGCAGTCTGACTTCACTCGTACTGCCTCCATTCAAATTCGACCAATACTGGATAAGCTGCTAGATACTCACCCTGCGATTGCAGCTTTTGGGCTACTCAATCCTAAAGGGGACTATCTCGCCATCAGTTCCAACATGCAACTGTCTGACCAGCGAAACTTACTCCAATACCCATACACTAGAGACTCATTTCTAGAAGCCATGTCCAGTGACAAAATGGTTTTGGGACGCACTTATTTTCAACAGTCGCTGAATAGCCTGGTTATCCCGTTAAGAAAATCAATTTCAATCGATGGCAAGAACGTTGATGCGGTTATGACAGCGGGATTACGCCTAGACAACACTATCGTCTTCGAGAACAATGCCCATGCAGGCAGTTACAACACGTTAAGTTTGGTCAGAGAAGATCGCTATCGACAGTTTCACTCTAGCGACATCAACAATCTAGATTCGTACTTAAAACCTATCAGCGATAGCACCATGAAACTGGCCGTTGAAAATTTTGTTCAACAAACTGGCTTGAGTGTTGATAACGCTAAAAATGAAGATTTAACGTACTCCTTTGTTGTCGATGACGGCAATTATCACGCGCTATTAAGTGCAAAATACATCAACAACTATAAGCTTTGGGTTATTGGCCGAACCGACCTCGATCATGTTGATAAAATATTCGTTTCTGAGTTCAGCGTTCTATTCGTTGCCTTTATCTTTCTACAGTTTGGCTTCTATACATTGGTTACGTCGATCGCTAAGAACGAGCAAAGAACTCGGAGTCAGTTGATTTACCAAGCGAACCACGACCCATTAACCTCTCTACCAAACCGCTTATACATGCGCCGAAACATTGGCAAATGGATTGAGGATGAGTCAGAGCAATTCTCGCTGTTGTTTATCGATATCGATAATTTTAAATGTGTCAATGATACCCACGGGCACGACTTCGGAGACAAGGTGCTCAAACAGATCGCATTACGTTTGATGCGATTCCGCTCTCGACTCAGCTTATTAGTGCGCGAGTCTAGTGATGAGTTTTTGTTTTTAACGCCGATGACGAGTGAAACCGAGATTAAACGACTGGCAGAACGCCTTATCGAAGTCCTCTCCCAACCTTATGAGGTCGAAGATTCTCAGTTCTTATTAGGTTGTAGCATCGGTATTGCACGTTTCCCTGAACACGGAAAAGATCTCGATAGCCTACTCCGCTCTGCCGATATTTCGATGTATAAAGCGAAGCAGCAGCAAAACTCATACAGCATTTTCACCACAGCCATGCAAGACGCTCACCTCTACAAAATGAAAGTAGAACAACGGCTGCGTATTGCTATTGAGAAACAAACGCTATTCATGGCTTTCCAGCCTCTGGTTCGCGCTGATGAGAGTACTCATGGCGTAGAAGCACTGGTTCGTTGGATTGATGATGAGCTAGGGTTTGTTCCACCCGATGTGTTTATACCGGTCGCGGAAAGCACGGGTTTAATGCAAAAACTCGGTACCTTTATTATCGAGTCCAGCATCATGCAAATCGCTCATTTGCACCGAACAACAGAACAAAAGATCGGCCTTTCGATCAACATATCCGTGCGTCAGTTTTCACATAAGTCGTTCTCAGAACACCTATTCGCAACGCTTGAGAAGTATCAGTTCTCTCCAAGCTGCTTGACGCTAGAGATTACCGAAAGCTTGTTCATTGAAGATGTGGCTATAGTGAAACCACTGTTTGAAGCGCTCAAAGAAAACGATATTAAGATCTCTCTGGATGACTTCGGTACTGGCTACTCATCGTTGAGCATGTTGAAAGCACTCCCTATCGACGAACTTAAGATTGATAAGAGTTTCATTGAGAACATTGCAATAGACCAACAGTCGCTGACCATGGTGCAAAACATTATCGCAATCGGTAAAAACTTCGGCATGGTGGTATTAGCAGAAGGTGTAGAATCAAACGAGCACTTCTCGATTCTAAAGGCTTGTGGCTGTGATTTGATGCAAGGCTATTACTTCTCTCGCCCTATTCCTTACGATGAGCTGTGTGAATATCTAACACCGACTCAGGTTGAGACAAAAGAGCTACCTGAACCAACGGTATAGATGTTTGGTTATCTATCTAGCGATGAATTAAAAAAGGGAGTCCAAATGGGCTCCCTTTGTTTATACACCGCTTAACATCGCGGCCCAAAAAATAAAAATACAGACAACGACAACCAAGCCCATTACGACTTAACAGTGATCACAACTCGTCGGTTACAACCTGTTTCCTTGTTGTCTTCAACCTTACAAATTGGCGCGCTTTCACCATACGCATATTCAACAATGCGACTTCCTTGGTGAAGATCTTTCTTCAAGTAGCTCGCCACTTGCCCAGCGCGTCGAGATGACAATGCTTTGTTGTAGTTTTTGCTGCCTAAGCTATCTGCATGTCCTTCTATATAAATTTTCGACTTGTCATCAACTAAGCTAAGGTACTGCCCTAATACTTGTTTATGGCTTTCATCCAATTGGTACACATTAATTGGATAATTAAGTACCAAGGATTGCGTCGCTTTATCATAGAAACACACATCATCTTGAGCTGCGATTTGAATAACTTCACTTTCTCTATTGATAACCTCATTTTGAGGTTTCTCATCTAGCTCTATCAGCTTTCCAGTCACTTGTGTCGTCACAGTATGAGAAGACACCAACGTTTTCGAAGTGACGTACTCGCCGACATTGCCCAAGCAGTTCGCGTAGCCCAATGGAGACATTAGCATCGTAGATAAAATTACTAGGTATCTCATGTTAATCCTTTAGTTTTCCGGTTTCTTCATTAATCAAATTCAAAATGTACTTGTATACATCTTCGCCATCTTTAGCGTGATAGATGTTCTTCTTACCAAAGCAATCTCCAAAGCCATCGGTTTCTGCCACTTTATAATTAATACCAATGACGCCCATCGTGACTTTCGTTTTCTCAGCTTCAGTTGGTGCGTTACTTTGGAAACGATTTCGTTTCGCTGAAATAGTTGAGCGCAGCTTTTTACATAGCCCCTGATCCACTAATTTCTGTAAATAAGTCTTGTCGTTGTCGCTACCATCGGATAACACAATAAACACTTGTTCAGGGTTAAGGTTGGTCGCCTTATTGGCTTCTTGTGCCGCTGCAATGATCCCATTCCAAGAAGAGGTGCCTCCACCAGCTTTCAACTGAGCGCTCATCAACTGAGCTCGAAAGTTGTCATAGTCTTCAGTCAGTGGAATATCATAAAACTTGTAGTCATCATCAAAATCATTGTTTCGCTTATAAAGTCTCTCTACTTCATATCGACTCATTCCATACGATGGTTCGATGATCTCATTATACAAGGTTGGTTTATCAAACATTCGTCTAACCGTTGTCGCAGGAGAGTTCCGAGCGTAATCATAAACGTATTTCTTTCGCCATGAAGCACGATAGCCATAAGCATTAAGTCTTACTATCTCATCAGATTGTTTAACATGGAGCGGGTTGTACCCGAGCAAAGCAACTCGGCTTTTTTCTTCCGTGTTAAACTCTTCAATATCATCGACGACTCGTTTAATGGTCTCTTTAACGACATCGAGCTTCATTTTGCCGTTCTTCCACGAGTAACCCATAGAACCACTAAAATCACCGATAAAGTAGACATCAACAGGCTGAGGCAGATACTTACGCGTGACTGCTCGCCCACTCACCGAAAATTCCGGTTTTAAGTTCATCTCTTCGTACGCGATCCAAGACGTATATTTGGCAGTCGCACTGACCACAAAGTCACTAAACGGAGCAAGTTCACCACTGGCTTGAACACAACCATCTCTGTACTCACAACGGCTTGTAAACACCGCAACATCAACATCATCCGTATTATCAACAACATATCTATCGACTAAATAGCGTGCATACTTTACGTTCTTTTCTTCGTCCTCTTTAGGACTCGCAATAAGTGCTAAACTAGCAACCTCTGCGGCTTCCAATAACCTTGTATGCGCCAGCATCTGTTGAGACATCTGCATCGAAAATGCCATGAAAATAACCATCATAGGCAATAGACCAACGAATAAAATACCGGCGACACCTCGGTTTTTCTTTATCGATTTCACCTTAAACCCTCGCAAATGAATAAGATGTACTCACAAGGCGAAAAACCTCTCCGTTAGCGATACCAATCAAATTAGTCGGGATTTCATAACAAAGAGAAACCTGATACATAGGTAACCTGCGGCCTCGTGATGTCAGAGGGAGTATTTCTATCGCTTTTTCTTTGGTGATATCACTCATGTCTGGAAAATCACATCCGTGTATGCTCCCTTTGGTCAGAGTCTTTTGAACCCTTCGGTAATTCACTTTACCTCCAGATAAAGCGGTTTCCTCAAGCCTTATCTCGTCGATACGCATCCCAAATTTGGTTTTATCAAAGTTTGGAATCATTCGTTTCATCGAAGCAGAAGCAATCACAAACGCGTTGTGTTCTGTTTTCCGACAATCGCCCGCACAGATATCCATATTGGCATTAAACAATTGTTTTCGTTCAGCAAAGATTGTGGTCAATGAATAGGAAGCTCTGTCGAGTTGTCCTTTTTTATTGATGGCCAACATATGGTTCACGACGACAACAAAGATCCCTGACGCAAAGACCAATACCATCGCCAACTCAACTGCAAATGCACCTTTTTGTTTAGCTTGCACAACCCGCTCCCTGACCAATTTTGAAAGAGCATCTTTCATATTCTTGAATAGTGATAATTTCCCGCTTGATAGGCATGTCTGGGAACCATATGGAGACAATCGGATCATAGGTGTATTCCAAAGCGTAAACAGCCAATGCCATGTCTTCCGGTTCATCTTTCTTATCTGGACACTTATCTGCAGAAGCATAAGTATCCGTGCATTTCAGAAAGCCTTCGTAATCTCGAAAATAGTTAACATGGATGATCACACTCCCCTCTTTGACTACGTTGCTCCACAAAGAGCCGCCCGCTTTGTTCAACTCGTCTTTGATCATTTGGCCGTAGTTAATGGAGTTACTACTGCTCGAGTCACCCGCTTTTTTAGTTCGCATCACCGCTGTCGTTAATGCGTGATCAGTCATACTCATTGAGAAGGTCAAAATACAGATTTCAACCCATCCAAAGACAATCGCCAGAAAAATCGGAATACCCATAGCAACTTCAACCGTCAACGACCCCTTTTGCTTTCGCTTAAACGATCTCATAGTCGGACATACCTTTTCTTGGTGTAATCAACAACGAATGCTCCCTTGATATCGATACTGTTTAAGAACGCTTTCGCTTCATCTAGGTCATTAAAATCACCAATGCAATAGCGCTTCCACAGTCCATGTGTATACGAATAAACAGAGCCATAATTTGTTTTTAAGTAATTCAAAAAATCCGAAGGAATCGCCGTATACGTCGCCAACACTTGTACTCGATAAATAGGTTTCGCACCGGGTTTAAGTTTTCTTGGGTCAAGCACCGAACCATCGACACTGTGTCTAGAAGCTTGAAACTCTGCGGTCGTATCCAATTTACTGACTCGCGATGTCGGTGCTACAAAGCCACCTGAATTAACTTGAGAACCAATAAGCTGTTGTTCCATTTCTATCGTTGACTGTGTCACGGCCTTCTTCCCTTTGCTTTTAGATATTGACCTCATCAATGCAGATAGTTGCTTGTGAGCCAGCTCATCGCTATTCGAATGTTTCAAAACTTCCAATGCGATATCCGGTCGCTGAGATTTAACCGAAGATAGAATCAAGTTAGAACTCACTCTCTGGTCGTTTGGATTTGACAGGTAAAGGTCATATAAAATGTCCGTCGCACCTAAATAATCAGACTGCATTATCTTTACAACGGCGATATTGTTTCCGGCTTCTCTGTCTGAGGCTCCTTGCTTTCGACTTTCTTCAAAATGCTCAATAGCTTCGGCAAATCGCTTTTGTTGCGCTAATATTTTTCCGGTTAAAAGTTGATATTCATATTCTGCTCCACCTTCATCCCGATAATTTTTAAGCTCTTCTAATGCGTACTCAAAGTTTTTTTTCTGATAGTAGATTCGAGCATTGGTTAGAATAAACTCTGGATCATCAAGGTCACTTTCACTATAGGTACTTCGATATAATTCAGCCGATTTGATATCTTTAAGATCTAGATACAAATTAACAAGCTTTACTTTATATACCGGGTCAGATTGGATATTCGCCTTATAAAACTCTATAAGCTTTTGTGAATCACCCGATCCAATGAGCAATTGTTCTTTGGTATCAAGTTGATTATTAACCGTTGTACAACCAGAGATTAAAACCAACATAATTACGGTTAATATATATTTTCTTATCACATCAACATCCTCAAAATACCAGGGGCAGCAATTAGCACAACAATAGGAACCATGATAAAAGCGATAAGCGGGATTGACATTTTCGCCCCCATCTTTCCAATCCGTTCTTCTAAATCCATCATGTTTAGCTCTCTAATATCAGTAGCTAAGGTCGATAATACGGGACCAACAGATGAACCAAATTGGAGGCTCTGTACCATTGTCATTACGAAACTTTGTGACTCGCTGGTCGGCACGAGCTCGTAAAATTCTTCTAATGCTTTTTCAAGGCCCACCAAGCGCGAGCGTTCGACAGTCACTCTCACAACATGAGCAAGGTTACTGTCTACTGAGTGAAGTTCTTTCGCCAAGTACTCTAGGCTAGACTCAATAGTCATGCCGGTATGGACACAAACATTCATAAGGTCGAGTAAAAAAGGTAACCTTGAACTGATGTGCTTTATATTGGCTTTGCCTCGAGCTGACACATAGGAATCCGGCGCGATGACAAACGCTAATAAGGCCCCCAATAAATACAGCAAAGCAAATATTACTTCGGTTTTACCGTTAAAGAAGTCAAGACCAATTAATACTAGGCAGATACTAAAAGGGATTATTTTCAATAAATAGTAAGCATCAGCAAGGAAGTCATTGTAAAAACCAGCTGCGACTAACTTCCTTTTAGTTTCATGCTTATTGAAACTAAGCCGAGACAAAACAGCCTTGAATAAATCCGTTCGTTTTTTTTCTTCGCGTGTTGAACCAATTATTTTTCGAGTTTCTATATTTGCTCTCGTGTTATCCCAAAAACGCAAGCAATACGTAGCTAGAACCATAGAGATAATAAATATGACACTCCAAACAATAGCAGTTTCAAAGTCCATCAATTGACACCTCGCAAAATCAGCCAGATGCAAAAGAAACCTAATAATTCGCTTACTAGAACGTAATAAAAAATAGGTTGTCCCGCTTCCTCAAACATAACAAAGCTATAGTTCTCAGGGCTTGTAAACTTCAAGATGATAAGAAAAATCACGGGCAAACAGGCGATAATCTTGGCAGAAGCTCGCGCTTCTGAGGTCAATGCATTCTTCTTTTTCTCAACAGCTCGAGAATCAAACATAAGTCGATTAATTTTGTTGATCACATCTTTGAGCTGGCCACCCCGAGCTAGGTTGATTCTTATCGTTGAAGCGAAAAAGAAATACTCTAAATAAGGAAAAGTATTGCTGCTACGTTCAAGAACATCATCAGGATCTTCACCAATAAGTAATCGCTCAGCCATAAGCTTGAACTCTTTGCCCACATCATTATCAAGCTGCTTACCTACGTACTCGAACGCATGAATAATGCTTTGACCAGAAGAAATAGCGCCGCTCAAAATGTTCAAAGCGTCTGGGAAGTTAGTTTTGAAACGATCCATCTGTCTTTGCTTTAACTTTGTGTAAAAAACAAAGAACAAGATTGGTTCAGCAAGGAGTAAACAAACGAAATAATCCTGACGCAAGAAAAACTCATTGACCGCATAGACTGCCGATGCTGTCACAGATACAAATAGAATTAACTTCAAAGACATATTAGGTTGAAAGACTTTGATGGTCTTCTTGTAACTTTTCCTTAACCGGGCTTTGTAGCTCTCTTCAAACTGTTGTGAATCAATAACAGAGCGAACACCTTTAACCCCTTCAAATTCAGCTTCCATCTCAATTAAGCTGCTCAATTTTTTGTTTTGACGAGAGCGATGGATAAGAAAGTAAAGTAGCAAAGCGCTCCATGAAGCAATCAGTATTAAGGTCATGTAAATATCTCCTTCACTGCTTGTTCTAAACCAAAGAATTTTGCGCGTTCATAAATCACAGAACGAGTCGATAAACCGGGTGTTCTGAACTCACCTTCCATCTTTCCATCTTTGAAATTTGAAGTAGCTTCATAACGAAAAATGTCTTCCATCACCACACTATCCCCTTCCATCCCGATAATTTCAGAAATGTACATCACCTTGCGGCTACCATCGTGGAGGCGCTTTACTTGAACGATAAGGTCCACTGCACTAACGATGGTTCTACGTATTGCTGATATCGGCAGACTGGCTGTTGCCATCATCACCATGCTCTCAGTACGAGCAATGGCATCACGAGGTGTGTTAGCGTGCAATGTTGACATAGACCCGTCATGGCCAGTATTCATGGCTTGAAGCATCTCAAAGGCTTCACCACCACGACACTCACCCACAATGATTCTGTCAGGACGCATACGAAGGGCATTAATCACAAGGTCACGCGCGGTGATCTCTCCCGTCCCCTCAACGCTGGCTTGTCGAGTTTCAAGTCTTACGATGTGAGGCTTTTGAAGTTGTAGCTCAGCAGCATCTTCAATGGTAACAATACGTTCAGTTTCACCAATGAACCCAGACAACGCATTCAACAATGTCGTTTTACCTGAACCCGTACCACCAGAGATCAATATGTTGCACTTGCAGTGACTGGCTATAGACAATAACTTTGCCATTTCCACAGACATGGCACCAAACTCAGCTAGATTCTCAAGCCTAATTTTTTGTTCTTTGAACTTACGAATAGAGATAGATGTGCCATCTATTGCAAGCGGTGGAATTACAATATTTACACGACTGCCATCCATCAAACGAGCATCACAAAGCGGTTTCGATTCATCAATACGACGACCTACATTCGAAGCGATTCGTTTAGCTATGGTGTTCAGTTGCTTTTCATTAACAAATTGAATGGGTGACTGTTCGACTTTGCCATTGATTTCAATGAAGATATCGGAAGGCCCGTTGATCATGATGTCCGATATGTCATCGTTATCGACCAAAGCTTGCAGCGGCCCAAGACCTTTCAACTCATCGAGTAATGCTTTGACTAGATCAACGCGCTTAAGAGAACTGACTTGCAATTGCTTTTTGTCGATCAATATATTAACTGAATCTTTAAGCTGTTCTTCTAGCTCTTGATTACTGATTTCAACAAGCGTCGCGGCGTCCAAAGCATCGAAGATTTCATCTCGAAGCTGGATGTAAATTTCTTTTAATTGATTCATTTTCTAAACAAACTGAAACGTGATTTGGTTTTAATTTTCTTGCCTGTTAACGTGGCAACCATACTCAGAACGGCAGTCGAGGACTTAGATTTAAGCAACTCATTAATACCTTGCTGCACCACTATTTTTTCAAGTGACGGCTCATACATAAAATCAATGCTATCTTTGGCTTTGATCCTCTCTTTTGCGCTTGCGAGCGTAACCATGAAGTCTTTCGCTGGTCTATTCAGGTTGAAAATAACCTGGTGTTCAGACTTACCGATCTTCTTCTTTAACGAGTTGTATGAACGCAATGAAGAGACCGAAGGTTCGCAAACAATAAAGATGCGGTGATACTTATCTGATAACTCCTGATCGTGCATCTCTTCGTAGCAAGAAAGCGGCGCTGAATCGATAATAAAGTTATACTGATCAATAAGTTGACTCGAAAGGTTGTACAGCGTAGATGCGTGATCAGAAAGACAGGCAACATTCTTCTCTAGAACCAAATAATCAAGTTTCTCTTTGACGCCATGCACATAGGTTTTTGCTATCGCACTGTCGATATCGATCTGATTTAAATCGATACTATTGTGCTTAGCCTTCAAGCCTTTTACACCAATATAAATGTCGCTGTTTAGCGCTCCTGAATCATGATCCACTAAGAGTGTCTTTAGGTTTGCTTGCTCTGCTAAGGAATGTGCTAAAACAGAACTTACGCAAGATACTCCAATGCCGCCTTTGGTTCCTAACACCAATATACGTTTAGCTACTCTCGTTTTTTTAACGGTGCTTTCACCTTCTTGCGTCGCCTTTAATGCCGCGAGTAACGCATCAAGCTCAGAATCCCACAAGACATATATAGCACCCAGAGAATGCACTTGGTTACGCAGTTTTATAGAGTCGACATCGCAGAGAACAAGCAAAGATATATTCACATCTAGGCGAATCGAAATCTCGGACACTTGCTCAATAACATTAGAAGCACTTCGAAGATCGAGCACAACATGATTGAGCTTGATGTTTGACTGATTCCAAACACCATCTAAATCAATATCGGTCACTTCAAGTGGTTTGGGAAAGCCTTCAATCGCGTATAGATCATTAATCGATTCAGTTAAGGCGCTATCGTCTGAAACAATGAGATCGGTAGCCTCAACTGCCGACTTCATTTTCGAAGACGAATTACGAAACAAGATATCCAAGTCCATAACTATTTCGCCTTCTTAATTGGATTGACCAAGCTAATATTACGATTGTGTTCGACACTACAGCCAAATTGATAATCTTCCCTTTTAGAGAACACCATCACGCCACAGTCACTGCTTTTAATTCGGACATATCGACCTATGATTAGGATGTTTTTTTCTTGGTCATGATCGGCAAGCTCGACTTTGTATCTATCTTTCGAGATGGATTCTGACTTAAATCGATCGCTTAACTTCGCGACAAACTCACTCGCATCAGGCTTATATCTAACTAAAAACGTCGCCTTTGGCTCTCTTACGTTGAGATCTCGAATAAACGCCACAGAACGAGGCATCGAATCTTCATCAGTCGTCATGTCAAATTCAAAGCGTTCCTCTAATTGTTCAATAACACTAGAGTTACTGGTATCAAGATGAGTGCAAGCAGAAGTGAAAAAAGCTATTAAGGTAATAACGATCCATCTCATTAGTTGAACCCTCCTTGATTAATCGTGTCTTCCAACTCAGGTTCATCGAGATCTGAGAGGTCTATTCTTAGCAATCGTTCGAGATCACTGGTACGTCTAAAACTTGGCAACTTAACTTGTTCTTGCTCGACAGGGTCAACGAGATTGACAGTCGCAACAATGATCAATTCCGTTTTAGAGCGGTTCGTGGAAGTGTGGCTAAATAGCGCCCCTAAGATTGGGATATCCCCCAGAATTGGGATCTTGGTTAACGATTCACGCTCTTCTGACGTAAGTAACCCTGCAAGTACAAAGCTTTGGCCGTCTTTTAAATGAACCGTCGTTTGAGCTCGTCGAGTTCGCAAAGAAGGCACAGAGATTAAACCCGTCGTCGTTTTGTTCGATTCATCAATAGAGCTGACTTCAGGGATCAAGGTTAAGCGGATGTTTTCCGTGTCAGTAACCTTGGCAACCATGGCTAACTTAACGCCGTACTCTTTGTAGGAAATAGTAATGCCGTCTTCGTCTCGTACCGCAATTGGGATCTCACCGCCAGCAAGGAAACTGGCTTGTTCACCCGAAATAACAGAAAGGTTGGGCTCGGCCAATACTCGACCGATTTTGTCATCACCACTTGCAGAGATAACAGAAACGATATCTTGAGCCGTAAAATCAAGGAGCTTATTAACAAAAGTACCCGGCTCTCCACTGTCGCTGTATGTCACACCCAACTCGGTCAGAAAAGAACTCGAAACTTCTGCAACCGTCAGCTTTACATTTATCTGTTCAGTGGTGAGAACTTTGAGATTATTAATGACTTGGTCGTAGTTGTACTGTGCCGTGTACTCCAGTTCGTCTAAAGCCTCGCCGTCAGCATCCCTTAATTCATAAGCAGCGCGGCGACGATCTTTCTTCAGCATTTCTCCGACGAGACGGTTAATCTTTTGTTTGATCTCTTCACTACCGACAATACCGTCTAAGACCACTTGGTCACCGACATTGGAAACCATAACGCTTTCATCAGGAAATCGAGCAATGAGCGTTTGCTTAAGAAGTCTTAAGCTTTGATTGACAACTAATTCCGCATTGTAAATTTCATTTCCGCCGCGATCATAAACAATCACTGAGGTAGTGCCCTGGCCAACGCCGTAAACCACAACCTTGTTTTCATCGATAATTTTGTAGTCAGCTATTTCTTGATTCGCCACAAATACCGTTGATATCTGTCGCTTCAAATTAATGGTTTTCGCAGCGCCTTGATCCAAGTTCATTAATTCTGATGCGAGTAATGGATAAGAAAGAATCCCGCACAATAGCAAGGCTATATTTTTCTTCTTTAAAGTCATGTTATTCCTTACCACGTAATTCTCTGACACCGAACTGAGTTTCTAAAAGGTCACTACTGCGGATAGATAAATAGCGATTCTCGATTTCAGATGGAATGATATTCACATCACCTATTTTTTGAGCCATTTCGAGTTTCAAAACGCTGCGCATATTTAATGCAATGACTAAACTGTATTTTTTATCTTCAGCATCCTCTGAATCAGTATCTTCACTGCCTTTTATTACCTGCAGCACGCGAGCTCCACTAATAATCACTCGGCTAACGAGATCACCGATGTCACCATATCCATTCTCAACTAGATTGGATTTTGATGAGGTTGTGGAAACGAAACTCACTTTATCACCAGGGGTAAGCGTTGCGGTTTGTACGACTCCGATACCAGTTACTTCATAAAAATAAGGTAATTCACCGTCATTTAATGACAGGTACATATAATCTCGGTCACCCGGGTTAGAGATCATATCTTGTGTTATATAGGTGCCTGCTCCGATGTCATCTTTAAAAAGAGCACCAGGTTCAACAATAAGATCGTCTTCTAGCGTGTAGTAGTAACCATCTAAATCAGATATATGGACAAACTTCTTATCATAAAAATTAGGAGTTAACGGTTGAGAACGTTTTATCGCTTTCTGAGTGACTAAAATACTGACCTTAGGTTCTTCTTGCTCCTGTACTTCCTGTGGTTCTTCATCAGATGACATATAGTTCATATTGATATAAATCAATGTGGAGAAAATGGAAAAAGCAACAAGAAGGAGAATGATAATTCTGTTCATATTAAGCCTAAAACAGGGGCAAAAGCCCCTTTATATATTATTCTTAGTGGCTGATTATTTGCCTGTAGTAGCTGTAGTCAAATTAGTGGTCACTTTAGTTAATGCACCAGTGATAGCATTTTTAAGCGCATCAGTTTGAAATGCTGCTAATACTAGAGCCGACATTACAACAGCAATAATTGCATATTCCACAGCGGTAACACCACGTACATCATCTTCGAACTTCATTTTTAGTTCAGCTAGTTTTGCTAGAGTTTTGTAATACATAATAATCCTATAAAAAGTATATTGACCATTGGTCTAATTGAAATTGCGAGTAAAATTTACCCGATACAAAAACATACATCCAATTAATAGTTATTATGATCGCATAACATAAACTTATTTTAGCTCGCATAAATGTTTTTTATGAGCCTATAATAATTAACAATATGGTTTGTATTGATATAGATAACTATTACCTATACCCTATATTTATGAATATAGATTTATTATTTTATACCACTTTAATTTTTATAAACTTTTTAATATTAGTATGCGTGTGTTTTTTCGATGGGAAGCATAGAAAGATACCAAACAATCTCAGTAAGACTGCTTTAATATTTAGCATTTTCGTCGCACTGTATAACGGTTATTTAATGACTTCGATTTCCATTGCTATTCTATGCTTCTTTGTGTTTTTTATTCTTTGGTATGTAAAGGTTATAGGCGCTGGAGATGTGAAGTTAATCGGCGCCTTAATCATTGGTATACAACCCGACTTTGCAATAATAACACTGATTTTTATAGGTTTTTTTGGTGGAGGGTTAGTCTCTATTATGTACATAATAGGAAAAGCAGCAGGTTTTGATAGCTACAAAAAAGGCATTCCTTACGGAATACCTATTGCTTTGAGTTGCTTTATTTTTAGCACAATATCAACATTATCAAACTGATTACATAATATTATGATTCAATACTGGTGTTGAAATATCACTAATTTGAAATAGCTGTTGAATCTTATCTTTAATGCCTAACGTCTCCAACTCTTGCGAAATCTCATCGCTACACCAGACATACATATTCACTTTTTGACGTAAAGGTATTGTTTTACAATTGTGATGGCATATCGACCACTCAGGAAATATTAGAATCGTACCGTTGGTTTCCAATTCATTTTTTAGTAACTGACATGAGCTTGTTTTCACCCAACTGGTCACATGCGAAGAATCAATGTTATAGTCATTAAGCAACTCTTGAACGGCTTTGTTGCGTAATTC
>NZ_MCZK01000116.1 GCF_002875945.1 Vibrio lentus | reverse complement strand
CCAGCTGAGCTAAGGGCGCACGGTATCTTCAAGTGAAGAAGTTGTGAAATATATCACATTCTTGTTTCTACGAAACAAAAAAAAGGCCATAGGCCTGTAATGAATGGCGGTGAGGGAGGGATTCGAACCCTCGATGCGGCTACAAACCACATACTCCCTTAGCAGGGGAGCGCCTTCGGCCACTCGGCCACCTCACCTAATTCATTATTCTTATCCATTACTTTTTAACAAAGTAATCTAAATAGTGGTGCGCCCTGGAGGATTCGAACCTCCGACCGCCTGGTTCGTAGCCAGGTACTCTATCCAGCTGAGCTAAGGGCGCACATTGTTACTTCTGTGTTTGCTTGCAAATTCAAACGTGCAAGAAATGGCGGTGAGGGAGGGATTCGAACCCTCGATGCGGCTACAAACCACATACTCCCTTAGCAGGGGAGCGCCTTCGGCCTCTCGGCCACCTCACCGTCTTGCGGAGGCACATATTACGTTTTACCGAAAATATGTCAAACACTTTATTGAAAAAAACCGGACAAAAACATTCAACCGTTTGCAATTTAATCAAAGCGCTTGCAAATTGAACTTATAACATCCAATTAGCGCTTTTTCCCTTAAAAATTAAGGTGAAAGATTGGCAATAATTAACAGCGGAAAACAATTATCTAATTTATCTCGCAGCAAGTGTCACTGCTGTTTGCACCATACTACGGGATGCTCTATTTCGCCATAGGGAAAGTCAGTAAAACTTGAACTGCGGCAAACAAATATCATGTTGCCTCAATAAGAGTTAACTCAAGCGGTGTGGCTTTTCTATATCAAGCATTCAGCTCAGCATCTAGAACTAAGCCAGTTATTGAACTAACCAATCACTAAGTTGTGATTATGCTCCCCCAAGATCAAAAAAGGCTAGCAACAATGCTAGCCCCTCTTCTACGCAAAAGTATTAGTAGTTGCCAGATGCAACGTTACCATTACCTTTTTCAGCTTGAATGCGCATGTAGATCTCTTCACGGTGAACAGATACTTCTTTAGGTGCGTTAACACCAATACGTACTTGGTTACCTTTAACGCCTAGTACAGTAACTGTTACTTCATCACCAATCATCAGTGTTTCGCCAACACGGCGAGTCAAAATTAGCATTCTTTGCTCCTTGAGTAATCTCTAAATTTATCTAGCTACGAGAGCATTATCCAACAAAAGTTATATTTTCGTAAACTATCGATTGAGTTTATTTAACCAAAATGCACTTCTTTTTTAAGATAACCCTGTGTTTCACGCGCTACGATGTATGCATTGTGTAATATGTTAGCAGCCATATCGACTTGCGTTGGTGATATCACCAAAGTTAAAGACTGCTGCTGCAATAAGTGATGTTGTACATCAATTTCGCCTTCAGACAACAATCCATGTGAACTGACCACAATTTCTTGTGTTCGGCTTCCTACCACAGTTAACAAACTAACATATTCACTATTACGGATTTTTTCAGCAAAAACTAATTTTAATTTAGCACTTATGTCCGGTTTGATAATGAGCGCTGCCCGTTCTGTTTCCTCGATCACACTACAGACTTCGATCCCTAACAACTGGCAATGCGACATGAGAGACGGTAAATCTTGATTCAAACACTCGATGCGAACCATATCTCTTTGAATGGCTATTCCAGCAATATCATTCAAACAGTCATTACCCGCGATGAGAGTTCCCTCGCCTTCTTCAAAGCTCGAAAGCACTCTCAATGGTACATTGTGCCGCCACGCATACTGTACACATGGAAGGTGCAAAACCTTAGCGCCTCTGCGAGCCATTTCTTCCATAGAGGGGAAGTCTAAGGTATCTAATTTCTTAGATTGCTTAACCACTCTAGGGTCGCAGGAATATACGCCATCAACATCGGTATAAATCTGGCACTCTTTCGCCTGAAGCGCACCCGCCAACGCAACGGCCGTGGTGTCTGAACCACCTCGCCCTAAGGTTGTGATATCACCTTTCGCATTAACGCCTTGAAAACCTGCAACAATGACAATCTGATCATCATCTAACAGCGCTTTAATAGGAGCGGTATCAATACGCTCAATCGTCGCATTATTATGATTAGAATCGGTGTGTATCTTGGCTTGATAGCCAGTCATCGATGTCGCTTCATAACCCAACTTGTGCAACGTCATCGCTAACAAAGCCATGGAAACTTGTTCTCCAGCCGTTAACAGCACATCCAACTCTCTAGCGTTTGGTACGCTATCAACTTGTGAAGCTAAGTTAACTAACCGATTTGTTTCACCTGACATAGCAGAAACGACAACCAGGATCTGGTTCCCTTCATTTTTCGCTTCAATGATTTTTTCTGCTACATGATGGATTCGTTCTATTGAACCCACCGACGTTCCACCAAATTTCTGCACGATAAGAGGCATTTTCACCCTTCCTCACCTTCCCAAGACCAATGTCTATATATGACAAAAAAACACATACTCCGCGTCATGGCGAAGCAATAAAAAATTAACCAAGGAGTCTAACGTTACCGTTAGACTTCTTGGTTAATCTCAATCAAACCTTTTTCAGACGTTCTTCCAATAGGCAAAATAAAAGATGCCCAATCAGTTGATTGGGCATCTTTGTATCAATTACTTAAGCTTAAAGACGCTCTTCTAGCCAAATACGTACTGACTTAAGCGCTTCAGGTAGTGCTTCAACATCTGTACCACCCGCTTGAGCCATATCTGGACGACCGCCGCCTTTACCGCCAACTTGCTCAGCAACCATCTTAACGAGGTCACCAGCTTTTACTTTGCCGATAAGGTCTTTGGTTACGCCAGCAATTAAACCAACTTTACCGTCTGCTACGTTCGCAATCAGGATGATGCCGCTACCCACTTGGTTTTTAGCATTATCAACCATAGTACGTAGGTTCTTGTTGTCTGCGCCTTCAATTGCAGCAACCAGAACTTTAGTACCAGAGATGTCTTCCACTTTACCCATGATGTTTGCACCTTCAGCTGCAGCCATCTTTTCTTTAAGTAGTTGGATTTCTTTCTCTAGAGATTTCGCTTTCTTAGCCGATTCAGCCAGTTTTTCTTCGTAAGCGTTAGCTTGAGCATCAACTGCATCTAGAGCAGCTTCACCCGTTACCGCCTCAATACGACGAATACCAGCAGCGATACCACCTTCAGAAGTGATCTTGAATAGACCGATATCACCGGTGTTGCTCGCGTGGATACCACCACAAAGCTCAGTAGAGAAATCGCCCATCGACAGAACGCGAACTTCATCATCGTACTTCTCGCCAAACAGTGCCATCGCACCTTTCTCTTTCGCTGACTCGATGTCCATGATGTTGGTTTCAATCACATGGTTCTTACGAACTTGTGCGTTAACTAGACGCTCTACTTCTTTAATCTGTGCTGGTGTTACCGCTTCAAGGTTAGAGAAATCAAAACGTAGGTTGTCAGGCTTAACTAAAGAACCTTTCTGAGCAACGTGCTCACCTAGCACTTCGCGCAATGCAGAGTGAAGTAAGTGAGTTGCAGAGTGATTCAGTGAGATAGCAGCACGACGCTCAGCATCAACGCGCGCTTCTACTTTATCGCCTTGAGCAAATACACCTTCAACTAGCTCGCCGTGGTGTGCAAATGCATTACCTAGCTTCTGAGTGTCTTGTACTTTGAACAGACCCGACGCAGTGCTTAGCGTACCAGCGTCACCACATTGACCGCCTGACTCAGCGTAGAATGGTGTCTCTTCAAGGATGATGATTGCTTTATCGCCAGCCGATAGTGAAGATACTTCTTCGCCGTCAACGAATAACGCAGAAATTTCACCAGCACCTTCAGTACCTGTGTAACCACAGAACTCAGTGTTAGTGTCTACTTTGATCGTCGCGTTGTAATCAGTACCGAACTGACCCGCTTCACGTGCACGCTTACGCTGTGCTTCCATCGCCTTCTCAAAACCTTCTTCATCGATAGTAAAGTCGCGTTCGCGAGCTACATCGTTAGTAAGGTCAGCTGGGAAGCCGTATGTATCGTAAAGTTTAAAGACTGTTTCACCGTCAAGCTCTTTGCCTTCAAGTGCGTCTAATGCGTCGTTAAGGATAACCATGCCACGCTCTAGCGTGCGACCAAAGTTCTCTTCTTCGATGCGAAGTACTTTTTCAACAAGCTCTTGCTGTTTCTTAAGCTCTTCAGCCGCAGAACCCATCACTTCAGCCAGTACACCCACAAGTTTGTGGAAGAACACGCCTTGTGCGCCAATCTTGTTACCATGACGAACTGCACGACGAATAATACGACGTAGAACGTAGCCACGACCTTCGTTTGAAGGCATTACGCCATCAGCGATTAGGAATGAACAAGAACGGATGTGGTCAGCAATAACGCGCAGTGATTGGTTAGATAAGTCGTCATGACCTACCACTTCAGCTGTCGCTTTAATTAGCTTTTGGAATACATCAATTTCGTAGTTAGAGTGAACGCCCTGCATGATTGCAGAGATACGCTCAATACCCATACCAGTATCTACAGCTGGCTTAGGTAGCGGTTCCATAGTGCCGTCAGCGTGACGGTTGAACTGCATGAATACGTTGTTCCAGATCTCGATGAAACGGTCACCATCTTCTTCAGGTGTACCAGGACGGCCGCCCCAAATGTGCTCACCGTGATCGTAGAAGATTTCAGTACATGGACCACAAGGACCAGTGTCACCCATTGTCCAGAAGTTGTCAGATTCAAACTTCTTGCCGCCTTCTTTGTCGCCGATGCGAACAATCTTGTCAGCTGGGATGCCCACTTTCTTGTTCCAGATTTCGAATGCTTCGTCATCTGTCTCGTAAACCGTTACTAACAGGCGATCTTTTGGCAGACCTAGTGTTTCAGTCAGGAATTCCCAAGCAAACCCAATCGCTTCTTCTTTGAAGTAATCACCAAAGCTGAAGTTACCTAGCATTTCGAAGAATGTGTGGTGACGAGCCGTGAAACCTACGTTTTCAAGGTCATTGTGTTTACCACCCGCACGTACACAACGCTGAGCCGTAGTTGCTCGAGTGTAGGCACGTTTTTCGGCGCCTAAGAAGCAATCTTTGAATTGGTTCATACCTGCGTTAGTAAATAGCAGGGTTGGATCGTTATGTGGAACTAACGATGAACTGTCTACGATTTGGTGTTCTTTGCTCTCAAAGAACTTAAGGAACGCGTTGCGAACCTCATCAGTGCTCATGTACATGCAGCTCTTCCTGAAAATAGTCGAGTTAGAATTTTGCCGTATTGTAGATCATGGTTAAGGCTTCGACTAGTTTTCTTGTAGAAAAGACACCCTTGGGCAGGATTTTAGTTGGAATTCGATAAAATGAAGAATATTCCACTAGCTCAGGTAGAGAACACACAAAGAAAATGGATGAGACAGAGAGAGATTTGCTCTTAAAGGCTAAGGAACTCGGAAGGCTTAACGCTTGGTACAAATGTGATTGAACTCTTCACTATTGCTGGATGAATACAAGTAAAGAAAATCACCGTCCAGCTCAATGTCATATTGGATAGTGAACCCTTTATACAAAGACTGATTACGATTAATCATGTCATCTGGGTGTTTATGTCTGAAGTTCACTTCATTGAAAACCATCTCTAGGTGGTTATCATTCAGCGTGTATTTCCCTACAAATACAACTTCCGCAGTTTCAACAACGCCCTGTTGATTCATGGTTTGAATTCTATCGCTGACAAAAAAATCTTCATCCGAGCTAAATGAATACAGCATAAATTCATTTAATTCGGAGTATTGCGCATACGATGGTGTGACAAATCCCATTTGCTTGAAATTACATGCCCACTGGCTCCCTCGCAAAGCTATTGGAGGCGTGAGCAACACGATGGCGAGAATAAGCCCCCCTATCGTTGAAAGCGTAACAAAAATGGCTAACTTTACTTTTATCAAGGAAGAACACCGATATCTAATTCAACAATCCAGTTCAATAATCCAATTCACTCGTTGGACATTGTTCTACAGGCAACTGAATTATAAGCTTAGACCGAATTGAGCTTGGGTTCTTAAAAACGAAATCAACGTGTTATCGTTATCCGTAAAATCATGAAACCTTGGTGCCCAAAATTCACCAAGGTTTCAAATCATCATTAAGCCTTTAAAGCTTCAATGATAGCGCTGTAGTTTGGCTCTTCAGTTACTTCAGCAACCAGTTCACTGTGTACAACAACGTTGTTTGCATCGAGCAAGATAATTGCGCGAGCTGACAAACCAGACAAAGCATGCTCTTCGAATTGAGTACCAAATGCTTTTAGTAGCTCAGGGTTCTTGAATACTGATAGCTGCTCAACACCTGTCACTGCTTCTTTCTCTTGGAAACGAGCAAGTGCGAATGGCAGATCTGTTGAAACCGTGTAAATATCTACAGAATCTGATTTCAGTTCCGCTAACTCAGAGATAGCTTTAGTGCTGCTTGAGCATACTGGCGTATCAACACTTGGGAACAAGTAAATCAGTTTAAACTCAGCCGCTTTGTCTGAGATAGTTAGCGGAGCTAACGATACTGTTGTCATCGAAGGTGTTGTCAGTACTTCGCCCTTTTGTGGGAAATCACCCGCTAGTGCAATCTTGTCGCCTAAAAATGTCACTGTGTTCATTATTTCTTCCTTTCAATGTAATTATAATATTGCTGCTCTAGCTGACTGTGTTGCCTTTGTTTAAAGACATTCAAATCAAACATGAACATCTTTAATTTATATTTCACTTAGAAATTGAACCTCAGGAGTCAGCGTAAACATCTGACAACCTTCAAATTCAAAATCTACGTTTAGACAACCTCAATGACTTTTCTAATTGAAGTTAGGATAGGAACGGCATCATCAAAACCAACAGAAAGTGAAAAATCGATCTCTTCATCGATATATTGCTGTGCAACCTTTACTAAGGTCACCTTATCGTCTTGCTCAAGGCTTTTATCAGTGTCGGTAAAAATCTTTATTAAAGACTTAACGACATCTAATTGAAAAGACTCAACAGAGGTCACTTCTTTGTACTCTTCTAACAGGGTCTTCACTGATTCAGAGTTTTTCTGTTTAATTTCGGGCATCCTATTTACCTATAAAACAACGATTAGTAATCGAGCTATCATCAAAACTCGTGGCGGCATAACGTTAGCAACCACCTTTGGCTTTCGCTACAAACCATTGCCAAACAAAAATATAACCAGATAACTAAATGTAATTTTTATATAACCAATGACGTTTTACAGTTACAGACTGGCCTCCTATGCTTAAAGTACCGCCCGCAAAAGCCAACATGAACACTGCATACAAGCCCATGAATCACACAAGCAATATCACTGACCACATCGTTATCAACAACAAAATGAGGACGATCACACAGATTCTGTCTGATACCACGATCAGCATGCGCCCGTTGCCGTTTAAGGTTCTTGTGTATCTTTTAGAGCACCAAGGTCAGTGCATATCTCGAGATGAGTTATTTGAAGAGTGTTGGCAAGGTGTACTGGTCACTGATCAATCCCTGACCAACACCATTAGTTACATTAGAAAGGTCATCAAAAATTTAGACACTGATGAGTTAGAGCTCAAAACGATAAGTAAGAAAGGATACTCACTTTCAGTCATCCCAAATAAGCAATCTCAAGCACCAAATGCCCCTCAAACTGAAAACCGAGATGTGTCAGAAGCAATGCCTGAGGCTGGTATTTTAGGTAATGCGTTAGGAGTTGGTTTTGAAGTAGAAGTTGATAATAGAACTGATCACCCACGACAACCAATCAACAACGAACAAGCCAACCCAAGATTCCCTCATCAATTTGCGATAAGTTTATGTGCTCTATGGTTTGGCATCATTCTGATCGCCTATTACTTTATTCACTACAGCAATGAACAAGCGCCATTCCTGAATAAAGAGCGCTACCAACCCTATCAATTCGGCAGTGCGACGCTTTACCTCAGTGACGATTCACAGAAGGTATCTTCAACTGAAATGAAGATCTATATAGATGGCTTAGAACTGTCGCAATGCAATGTAAAAAGTATCTACATTCGAGTTAGCAATTCAGCATACAGAGACAACATTGTTTCGATGTATGCCTTTGTCTTTACCAACAATAGAAAAAGCCAAAACATATTTAAGCAGAAGCTAGATAACATCAATCTCTATCACTCCATCATTACACCGTTACTGAACTCTTTTTACTGTAAGGGTAAGCCTCAAAAGTGATTAGGGTTTAAGGTTTAGGGAATGAAGAAATGAAATCGCACGATACAACTCAAAACTAAATCCGCCCCAATAAAAAAGCCCCGCATAAAATATGCGAGGCTTTCTACTCTTTCAAAACGGATGTTTCTTTAAAACACCCGCTCTATAAAACGTTAGCTTATAGCTCTTCGTTTTCTTCTTCTTTCTCTGCGCCTTTCTCTTCAAGAACAGCAGGAGTCAGTAGCAATTCACGAAGCTTAGTGTCAAGTTCCAGAGCGATCTCTGGGTTTTCACGTAGGTGCTTACAAGAGTTCGATTTACCTTGGCCGATCTTGTCGCCTTTGTAGCTGTACCAAGCGCCCGCTTTCTCTACTAGCTTATTCTTAACACCTAAATCGATAAGCTCACCTTCGCGGTTGAAGCCTTTACCGTAAAGGATTTGAGTTTCAGCTTGTTTGAATGGTGCAGCAATCTTGTTCTTAACAACCTTGATACGAGTCTCGTTACCAACAACTTCATCACCATCTTTGATTGCACCAGTACGGCGGATATCAAGACGAACAGATGCGTAGAACTTAAGTGCATTACCACCTGTTGTTGTTTCTGGGTTACCGAACATTACACCAATCTTCATACGGATTTGGTTAATGAAGATAGCCATACAGTTAGACTGCTTAAGGTTACCTGTTAGCTTACGCATTGCTTGAGAAAGCATACGTGCTTGAAGACCCATGTGGCTATCGCCCATTTCGCCTTCGATCTCAGCTTTAGGTGTTAGTGCAGCAACCGAGTCAATAACAAGAACATCGATAGCACCTGAGCGAGCCAGTGCATCACAGATTTCTAGAGCTTGCTCACCAGTATCAGGTTGAGACACAAGCAAAGCGTCGATATCAACACCCAGCTTTTGAGCGTAGATAGGGTCAAGTGCGTGTTCCGCATCAACGAATGCACACGTTTTGCCCACTTTCTGCGCTGCAGCAATAAGCTCAAGCGTTAGCGTTGTTTTACCTGATGATTCTGGACCGTAAACTTCAACGATACGTCCCATCGGTAGGCCACCAGCACCTAGTGCGATATCTAGAGATAGAGAACCTGTAGAAATAGTTTCTACGTCCATTGTACGGTTATCACCAAGACGCATGATCGAACCTTTACCAAATTGCTTTTCAATCTGACCAAGGGCTGCGGCTAACGCTTTTTGTTTATTCTCGTCCATTTCTATCTCCACATAATCGGTTGTCTCAACAAGCGACTTAGAATCTATTTCTAACCCACAAAGGGGTGACTAATTGGCTTTTATTATACTGTTGATTCATACAGTGTCTATACCTGTATGAAAATAATTTGTACAAATGTTACTTGTCTTCCATTGATAGGTAATCATAAATAACTTGCAGGGCATGGTGCGTGGCTTGTTGGCGTACTTGTGATCTATCGCCTGTAAATACATGCGTTGCTACTTTGTTCCATCCATTTGCAGCCTTCCAAGCAAAACACACGGTCCCTACCGGTTTATCTTCCGTGCCACCACCAGGGCCAGCAATGCCGCTGATCGATACAGAAATAGTGCCGTTTGAATGTTGCAGCGCCCCGTGAGCCATTTCTATAACCACCGGCTCACTCACGGCACCAAACTCAACTAAGGTTTCAAGCTGAACACCAATCATCTCTTGCTTTGCTTCGTTACTGTAGGTCACAAAAGCACGGTCAAACCAAGCTGAGCTACCAGCAATATCCGTTACCGCGCTAGCAACACCACCGCCAGTGCAAGATTCAGCCGTCACCAATACATGTTTATGTTTCGCAAGTAAGTGTCCGAGTTTTTCACTAAGAGCTTGAGTCGTCTGCATCTTTGGCTTCCCTTATCTAGATGTATATCATTTGGATTTGCATCTTTTCGCATGTGTCGCTTTTCGCACGAAACGCTTTGACGTATCCTAAGCCGCAATAGAAATAAACGAAAGAAGTTAACTGTGAAAGCCGATCAAAAACATACTCCTGATGCATTAGTATGTAATTACATTAGAAACAACAACTTAAAGTAACACACACTTAAAAACCACACTTTTACCTACACTAACCAAAAAAGCTAACTCATTGATAGAAAAGAAACCTTAGTTCTCTATCTCGAATTCCAATCGGTTGCTTTTTGTCCGCACCTGCAAAGTTTCCAGTTACAAACTAAAGTATTCGGCAAACCTAAAACCGTGACATCCTATATCCTCAAAACAAAAAAAGAGGGCCTTAGCCTGCCCCTCTCAAATCTATATGCTCTGCCTTTCCGCGACTTGTGCTTTTATCCAGTTCTGAATATCACTTTCAACCCAAGCAACTGAGCGACGGCTCAAACGTACTTGCTTTGGGAACCGACATTCTCTTATGCCCCTGTAGATAGCAGAGCGACTCAAAGTCGTCATTTCAATCACAGCTTCTAATTTTATTAACTTAATTTTATTCATGTCATGCCTTACCTGAATATTGATGTTCACGGTAATGACATATATCTAAAATATTTTGGATGACGCGCCAACTCCTTGCTGCATTATCTATCGCTAAAAAAATGAAACCCTTCCAACCGATATGGCTGAAAGGGCTTTTTCATTAACTAAGAACATAACTCGCATAATAAATTGCTCATCGAAATACAAAAGAGAGCATAGGTTTTCACATCACAACGTTGGCGCTTTACTGTCCAACCACCCTTGTTCACGCAATCGATTCCAAGCAGCCAAAATATGAGCTGATTTCATATTTGCTTTTCTCGCACTCCATCCATGAACACCATTAATCACATCTTCACTCGTTAGAACTTTATCACCATATTCCTGAGTTGCTACCCAATGAACAGTTGATAGTAGCTCCATACCATTTTGAGACTCAAACCCTTCTATTAGCTTGGCAACCTTATCAAAGCGCTGTTTAGTCTCTGTATGCTGCTCAAGGTAATTAAGAGCCTCAGTTACAGCATCGCCTTTAAGCTCAATCGGAGTTTCAGGCTTATTTAGACCATCGGCATAACCTGAAATAAAATGGCCTTCCATTTTATCGAGCACGTGACGAAGTACATCAGCATAAGGACCATAGTGATGCTTTTGAAAGACAACCTTGTTTAATGGCTCACCAACCGCTGTTAGAAAGTACACGAGCTTCTGTACTTCAAGTAAAGATAAGCGATAACCAAATCCCGTTGACACATAGCGCTCTATCAAGCCAAGCACAGCCGCTCGGCCCGTTGTCATAGCCGGTCGTTTAGTTTTATTTAGCATAGCTTCTGATCTGCTCCAGTTAGACTGGACACCGCATTAAGCGACATATTGTTTTTCAAAGTTAACTGGGCTTAGATACCCAAGAGCACTGTGCCTTCTTGTTCGATTATAATCAACTTCAATGTATTCAAAAAGCGCTTGGCGCATCTCTTCTCGGGTCATTATCGGCTCGTATTGAACGGCTTCTACTTTCATTGAGTGGAAAAAGCTTTCAACACAGGCGTTATCCCAACAATTACCCTTCCTACTCATGCTTTGTTTTAGATTATGAGCTGCGATTAAATCTCGGTAGTCTTTTGAGCAATATTGGCTACCTCTATCACTATGGATGATCACGTCTTCTGGCATGCCTCTGCGGAACAATGCCATTGATAGTGCATCACAGACCAGAGTTGCGGTCATTCTGGTGCTCATTGACCAACCAACGACTTGCCGTGAGTACAGGTCGATAATAACGGCTAAATACATCCAACCTTCGCTTGTCGCTAGATAGGTAATATCTCCAGCCCATTTTTGGTTCGGTGCTGTTGCATTAAAATCTTGCTCAAGCAAGTTTGGGGCAACAGGAAGCCTATGCTTACTGTCTGTCGTACATTTGAACTTACGGGCGGCCTTTGCGACTAAGTTCTGGCGCTTCATGCTCGCGGCAATGGTTTTTACATCGTGCTTATTACCATTTGCCTCAAGTTCTTTTTTGAATGCGCCTTGCACCGTCGCGTTCCTTTTTATCATCAAAGACTTCTCGAACTTTGTTATCAAGCTGCTTGCGGTGCTCGTTGTGTTGAGTGACTTTATGGCGATTATCAATCCAATAATAAAACCCACTTCGAGAAACCCCAAACACCTTAGCCATACGGACAATCCTATATTGCATCAGGTGTTCGAGCATAAACTCATAGCAATCTATTTTAGATTTTTCGCGAAGTAGGTGGCGGCCTTTTTTAACGATATCTAGCTCTTCAGCTTGCTCTGCTAATAATCGTTTGAGCTTGGCATTTTCAGTGGCGAGTTCTCTTTCTCTATCGCTGATTTTCGCGTCTTTTTTTACGGCTTTACGCCATCCATAGATTTGAGATTCATATAACGATAGCTGCCGTGCAGCAGCAGCGACACCGACTTTCTCTGCTAACTTAAGTGCTTCGGCTTTAAATTCAGGAGCATGTTTGATTCGTGTTTTCTTAATTGTCATTGTCCACCTCGTTAGTGATTGTACTCACTTAACTCAGTGTCCAAAACTTCTGGTGCGGATCATTTCATGCTACTGGCAATTGTCTCCACATTGTGCCTGTCACCGTTATCAGCCAACTCTATCTGAATACGCCTAGCACCGTCCCTGCCTTTGCAGCTGTAGAACACCTATTTGATCTTGTCGTCTAATACCTGACGGGCTTGTTCTTGCATGCAGTCTTTATGACGATGCTTGATCCAGTAGTAAACCCCACTTCACGACATACCGAACACCTTAACCATGTGAGATACATGGAAATGAAGCAGGTGTTCAAGCATAAATTCGTAGCAAGCTACTTTAGATTCTTCGCAAAGTAGGTGGCGGCCTTTTTTTACTATTTCTAGCTCTTCTGCCTGTTCTGCCAACTGCCTTTTGAGTTTAGCCACCTCTGCCGCTAACTCTTTTTCCCGCTCAGTGATACTGGACGCCAGCCATAGATTTGAGATTCATGGAGAGATAGTTGTCTAGCGGCAGCAGCAACGCCCACTTTCTCCGTAAACTTGAGCGTTTCTGCTTTAAATTCAGAAGAATGGATAATACGTTTTTTCTTGTTTGTCATGATTCACCTCGCTAGTGATTTTACTCACTTAACTCAGTGTCCAAAACAACTGGGGCAGATCACTCGTTGAGAAACCGAAAGAAGTGTCAACATAAAATTTAACTATTCTTATAGAAACATCAAAAAATGGCGAGACACCTCGCCATTTTTTATTGGTTAAGGTTTGACCGCCAATAGCCCCATTGTTGGGTTCATAACATTCATTCCCGCTAAAGCTATCCCGCCAGAAAGTGATTTAGTTCCCCTCTTCGAAGCCGCTTTCTTCGCTTGCTTAAGAAGCATGTTTTGTGATTGATTAAAGCGCGCTTGATTATCAATATCGACAGCGGCTTGAGTAATGTCCTCTGGGCTCATATTGATAGCATCATTGACGCCAAGCGTTTCTAGGTACTTATCCATAACATTTCTATCAGGACTAGCGATACGATCATGCATCGTGGTGACTTCATCCTTCGTAGAAATATTTGTGAAGGTTGGAATACGCCAGATCTCTTCCGCTAAGACTCGGTAGTCCGCTTCAATCATGTTCAACGACGACAGGATACTTTCTTCACAACGGCACAATGCAACCTGGTTAACGTTTCTGTTGTATTTAATGCCCGTTCTGCGCTTAGTATGCTTCGAACGTAGGTGCTTAGCAAATGAATCCCACAGGAGCACTTTGAGTAACATCGGGTTAACCATAGTTCCAAATTCTACGTTGGTACCTACCCCCATCGTTGCACCTGCACCCGCTTTAAATGTGAAGTCTCCAGAACCTTTAACAATGGCTTCCAAAGCAGCGGATGCGCCCAAGCCAACTGATGCAGAACCAGTCACACTACCAGACAACATATTCATGCCGCGAGCTTTCAGGGTAAAGGTGCTTGTTCCACTAGCCTTAGCACCAACAAAGGCACTTGCACCAATTTTAGTTTTAATTACTTCATCACCGGCAAAGATATTGGCACTGTTTAGTGTGCTCGTAAATTGCACTTTAGCAGTCGCACCAACAAATAACTCACCTTCACTCTTTAGGGCCATAAAGTCGGCCACAGAAAGTTCGTGAGAGACTGTTAACTTCATACCCATTTGAGCAGCAAGTACCGCATCAATTTCTAAATCAATACCCGGTATCAGCTGCATTGCAGCAAACGATCCGTCGTCCGCTTCCTCTTTTTTATTAGTCTCCCAAGCTTTACCTGGTGACTTATCTAGAGTGAACTTCGTACTGGTCTTCTTACCGGCTTCCTCTCCAAGCTTCTTCTCTCGGAAACCAGCAGCACCACCTTGTCCAAATTTAGCATGAGCACTAAATTTGCTGCTCTCACGGGCACTAATTTCAGCGGATGCTTTGATTTGGTTTTTCATTTTTCCGAAGTCCCAAGTTTTTTCAAACTCGACTTTTGCTTCGGCAAATAGTGCTTGTGAGGCTTCAAATGTCAGTGAACTGTCTTCAAGGTTTACTTTGCCCTCAACAGAGCGGGTATTTCCTTTTTGGAACAGATCATTGATAGCAGGCCAAAGTTCAGCATTACATTTTGCATGATTAAAGTAGGCATCTCGCAAAGCATTAACTTGCGCATCAAGAATTTCCACCTTGGCTTGGCCAAGCTCACCGGATGCTAAGATACTGCTATGAGAACGCTTCAAAACTTCATGCTTGTTATGCAGCATTTGGAAGAAAGTACGGTTAATCAGTTTCGAACGGACAGATTCCGTTGGTGAACGGTGTGGTTGAATCACCTTAACGACACTACCAAATTTTTTCGTCACTCGTTCTACAAAAAACTGCCATACTGGATGCTTAGTCACTGCGCTAGCTTCGTAGGCGCTACTGCTGTTTCCCGACTGGCGATACAATTCCGCCTCAACCTCAGAATAGATAACATCTATCGCTTTTTCTAAATAAGGTAAGGCTCTGTTCGAGTGCCTTCTCCCGCATGCGAGAGACAGTTTTTTCAACCATTGCTCAATTTCTATCGCGCATCCTAAGTTAGGGATTAATTTTCCATCCGTCCCTTTGATTGATGACACATCGAAGTCAAGATTGGCCGCAGCAAGCTGTTTTTTATTCATTAGCTTTCCTTCTATCTAAATCTCAAGGCTCAGGGCTTTTCGCCACTGGATAAGCGTTGAGTTTATTGAGTAGTCATGCGCATATGACATGACCTGATCGATGACTTTAATCAGTGAAAACCAGTCGTCCCCCGTTTCGACCAGACCTTCCCCACCCTTTTGATTTGGCGAAGCAAACATAGGCGTTGCTTGCCATTCGGAGAGTGCTTCCCGAGAAGTTCCAGCCCGACAACTGGCACCGAAATCGATCAATCGAATATGTTGTAATTTAGGCACATAAAGCAGGTTAGATGGCTTGATATCGCCATGTACCCACCCCTTGCTATGACAGTGTTTGATCGCCTGAACCACACTAGGCAAAAGCGAAGCAAATAACGCTAGATCCTTAGGCTCAAACTCAATCAGCGGTATCGCACTTTGATCAAACTCCAGCGTTAGCTGCAATTTGCTCCAGTCGACATCCACTACTTTTTGTATTTGAGCACCCTGACACTCTTGCAAAGCAACCCATTCTCTTTGCAGGCTCTCTGCCGAATCAAAATGCTTAGTGTAGTGGGTCAAGTCGTTACTGATTTCGTGTGCACGGGAGTGAGTCGCCAAAACTTGGCAACGCACTCGTTCCTGCGGTTCAATCACTGCTTTCAACATCGACAACCTTAAAGCTGCTTAGGCAACGAGAATTGAACAAATAAAGATTTATCCAATGGTTGTTTGGAATCACGCAACGTGTAATCCAATACAATGTTGTTTTGGTTAATTTTGTAGTTGAGCTTACGAATCAAGCGGCTCGATGTAGCACTGCTCTTATTCGCAAAAATAGCGCGCAACAACGCCCACTGACCGGTAAATGATTGTTGTGCGACTCGATTCTGACCGCTGTAGAATTCTGCACTCAAATAGCCATCCACTCCTGCGGTTGGCCAAGTTATCTCGCGCCACACTCTTGGACCATGTTTGTAGTCGTAAATCGTTTCAGCCTCTCGTAGGCGGAATTCCGTCACGTCAGTACTCATTGAGCTCGCTTTTACTTCAAGCCTTAACCCAAGATCATCACCTGAAGAACCGAAGAAAATGCCACTCAGCTTTTGAACTAATTCAAGTTGCTTACGAGTGTTTGAGTTTATTGGTAGCGTTAGGCCGTCAACTTCGTTTAGCTTGAGCCTGCCGTTATCCCAGTAAACAAACGGCTTCAAGGTTTCTTCTATGTAGCGAGCCACACGGCCACTTGGTTTAAAGAATTGAGAAAAGTCATCTAAGCTCACTTCTCCACGGCCATGTTGATCAAATGGGAATCGCCCTTCAATGGCAGACACATAAAACTGGTAAACTTGCTCATCCCACTGTGTATTTAGATACACCACGCTGCCATTCACCACTTGTTTCCAAACTTGTTCACTGAGACTCTTCGTCCAAGACGCGACGATGTTTGGAGCCTTGCTGCCAGCTTGACGGAAGTTCACGATAGGGTCGCTACTACCTTGCGCATGAGCGATGGCATAAGCATGGAATGATTTACCTGGGTTTGAACTAGACAATGCGGCATCAAAAAACGAGTTAACTTCATCAACTTGAACGATCAACTGCTCCAGTGGTGTATCCTTGTCTTTACCATTCCCATTCACAAACCTAGAAAAAGGCAAAAATGCTTCATTTACGACAAATGAAGGTTGCAGCCTCAACAGATTATCGCCAACTGCTCGATTCACCTTGTCGGCTTTGTTCAACACCTTTTTCGCTTTCTTCAATCCTAGTTGACCAGCTACACGCTTTTGTCCTTTCGTATCTGGTTGATCTGCGACAGCTAATGTTGTGTTCACCACAACTGCATCCAATACATCAAGTAGTGAACTCGTAGCCGGAGAACGTGTATTCCTTAGTGCATAGCTGAGTCCTGAAGCATCACCAAACTGCTTGATTTGAATGTTGTTGACCAAGTCTTTCCAGTAGTAGATGTAGTCGGCAAAATACAGACGTTGAACCTGTTTGCTCAGTTCTCTAAGCTCAATGACTGATGCGCCAGACATATCACCTTGAATCGCTTTAAACTCGCTCATCAAACTTCTAAGCAGAGGTGACTTTGTCGTCAAATCAATTTGGCTATAGCCCTGCTTAGTAAAGATTTCTGGGATCAGGTAGCCATGGAAATCATTAGTAAACTCAAACAAACTATCGAACTTCTCACCGAGCTGGCTTCGGAGATCAACTTGAGTACGGTACTCTGGCATCTCTTTAATACGCGCATAAATCAGTCGCTCTGGTGACAAGCCTTCAAGGTTGTTCGTTGCAACAGCTATCAGGTCTAGGTTCGGTTGTAGCTGCTTGTCGTAATGACTTTTAAACAAGTCTTCGATTAAAAGAGAAAAAGAGTAAAGCTCGTCCGGAGAAAGCTCACCTTGGTCTTTCAAGTTATCAAGTAAGTAAGTTTGTAGTTCCGCAAAGTTCAGTTGCTCTCGGTCAAACAACATCTGGTAGTAACGCAAAATCTCAAAGATTCGGCTTGGATTACCAAGGTTCACATAAACATACAGCTCGCTGCTGATCAGCTCTTCTAGCTTTGGCAGCATTATCTGGTGCAACTGTTTTTCATAAGCAGAGTAAACACTCTCGGCCGTATCTGTTTGCTTAATACTGACTTTCTCATGCCACGGTTTAGGTTGAACGCCCTCAGCAACCACGTCGCCGAGTTCTTTTAATACCGCCACAACCTCCGACATCGAATTGTCATTGCTCAGCTTTTGAACATCGTTTTGATAAAAACGAATTTGAGACAGAGCCGTTGTGCGCCAATCTTCATCAACATTCCAGTTTTCTTGTAACTTCAGACCTGCAATAGAAATCAGCCCCACTACGGATACTAGAACAGCGGTTCGAAATACAAGATAACCCGCATGACGCCATTCATTGACACCGACGATATTCTTCTCCGGCAAGATGACCTTATTGAACAAACGTTGTGTAAAGAAACCACGACGATTTGGCTGCTGTTCAACTTGATTATTGGTGTTGAACTCAGCACGTTCTGCCACTACCTGTGTTAGTAAATCGTGCTCAATGCCTTTTTGTCCGGATGACATTAAATAAGCGCCGCGGATCCATACGGCTTCTCGGACACGGTTCTCGCGACCAATGTCGCTCAAAAACTCGTTGACGCGCTCTAGGAAAATTCTTAGCTGATAAGGCCAAGCGATAATGGAGCCCGACTTGTCACTACTGACGTTTCTCAGTAACTCAAACTGCTGTCCCGCAATGGATTGAATCAATGCGTGGCTTTCCGCCTCAAATTGCTGTTTGTCATAACGGCGTGAAACATCGCACTCAAAGGTAATACCAAAAGGATTTTCTGAGTCACATGCAGTGAAGCTCTCAAAGAAACCCGTGAAGTCTGCAATCGAGTCAGCTTTAGAGAAAGCGGCGTAAACAGGCAAGTTTAAGCTAAGCTCTGCGCCCATCGACAACACAGCCTCCTGATAGATACCTGAGAGCCTAGCGCGTTCTTTTTTGTCTCCTGTTATTAGGCGATCACACCCAATAACCGTCACAATGCCGTTCAGTCCTTGCCTCGGACGGTATTTGAGTAGTTGCTTCGCCAGTACCTGCCAAAGCGACTCGTCAATACCGTCGTTATCAAATATACGATGACCGACTTCCACAACGACTGCGTTATCGTTGCTCCAAAAGCGTAGGTACTGTTCCGTATCACTTTCATCCAAGTAGCGCTCGTTAACTGGCTCAAAACCATTCTGTAGCAATATGGCACTTTTCGCGTCTTTTTCACCACCTAGAACTAGGTACCAAGGCAGACTGTAAAGGCTTTCTAGCTTGTTACGAGCTTGTCCCTGTATCTTTTTCGTTGCGATACGAAACAGCTGCTGAATCACGCACGTGTCCTGTTTAAGCAGCACGTGTTGGTCATGCTCTTCCTTCTCTGTTTGATTAAGCTTGCGTTGTTTCCACCACCAAACACATGTAAAGAAGACAATAACGACGGTGACGGCGAGCATTCCCCACTTTATCCAGACTGGTTGCTCTTCTGATGCTGTAAGCCAAAATGCGAGCGTCCCTAAAATGGCAGTAATCACCAAGAAAATAGAAAATATCTTTTTAAACATCTTATTTCAGCGCTCTTTTAATCGTAGCGTTCAAACCAAAGCGAACATTGAGTTCATTTTTCAACTTACGAATGGTGTTTAAGTCGTCGCCTGCGTGAAGATAAAGCTCAACACCATGTTCCGTCTCACGAGTAAAAGACTCATAGCCTGCTTGTTTGAGTTCTGTCGATAAACGAAGTGCGTCGCTCGCCCGAGAAAATACCGCGAGAATGATCTCCCATTGCTGAGTGACCACTTTTCCTTGCATTCCCGTTTCTTCCTCTAGGCTTTCACTCTGTCGCCCCAAATCCGCATCGGAACTCAAGTACACTAAGTCACTGCTGTTTTTCTTCAGGTTGACGTCTGACATATCGATCGCGCTAAACTGTGCCAACAATGGCTGGACACGGCTGTTGTACCAATATTCAGTAAAGCCATACCCGGATGCCAGAACCAAACAAACCAAGCCTAACGTTTTGCCCATACTGATCATTAGCCACGGGCGTTTACCTTCGATTAGCGTTGGTGTTTGCGGTACCGGAAAAGGACTTTCACTACGATAGTGGCGAATGAGGCCGTACGCACGAGCGGTAATATCATGCAATTGGCTCTCGTCTTCATGGCGAAAGCGCCCTTTGAAATCCAAAGCCAAAAGCACGTACTGAAGCTCAATAAAATCAACAAGTTTATTCGGCTGCTGGCTGGCTTTATCTAACAACACAAAAAAGGCCTCTCCGCCATCGCGCTGTGAAAACACCTTGCTCAACAACGAATGATTTTCCCAACGGGCACGCTCTCCCCAAGCGGTGTACAGCACAGCTTCATCAAATGCCGCGCACAACACAAAGCAGCTTTTCTCAATCACACTTGGGTGGTAATCCAAGTGCAGACCACGCAAACGAAACGCATCAATGGCGTACAAAAGTTTTTGACGAAAACGGTTGATGTCTCTCGGTGCACCTTGACGCTTAATCGTCACTAAAATACCCAACAACTCCGTTGCCGCATTCATTAAAGGGCTACCATAAATGGCAAGATTCTCAATCAATCGCTCAGTACCCGAAGTATCCGCTTTGGGTGGCAACTGATGCTGCTTTTGAGGTGATTCGGTCGATGTCACTCGTCGAATTTGAACCGTCGGTTCTTCGTTAAATAATCCGCCCATCAGTTACCTACCTGATCACATGAAAATCGACGTGGATATCATCAATTCTTTCATCAATATGAAGAGCGATCGCCTCATCACGTTTGATCAACGCTTGCCACAACTCAGACTTAGTATCGATTTCGAAGTAAGCGGCGTCATTCAAAGACTTCAGCTCAGAAGGTGCATAAGGAAGATGGCGCAAAGGAACACCTGAAAGTGCATTACGCACTAAACCGGCAATATCACTGTTCCCTGCTAGCTTCGCAGCACGAGGAAACTCTTCACTAAGTCGAGTGACACCGATAGACGAGGAAACGGCCAACACAAAGCGCCCTTGATTGTATAGGCTGCGATCATCAACCAGTGTGCGTAGTAAGCGGCGGCTAACGAACAGCTGTTTGTCCCAGTTCAATGTTGATACGTTATCTATCTGAACCTCACGCAGTAACACCAATAACTCAGAAAACACGGTCGAGAAAATGCTGTATAACGCATCTTGGTTCCATGCAGGGAAAGACTTTGGCATCTTCCCTTCTAAACCCTGCATCTGCCCCGCCATCGAAACGCACTCTAAATAGAGGTGACGTGTCAGCAACGAGCCATCTAGATTCCATTGTTCAAGCTTTGGCATCCAAGCACCCAGTACTTGCTGCCACAAGTAGTCACGCATCAATGACTGATAGCTTTTACTACTGGACTCCGCTTGTAAACGAGTATGTATCGCTCGGGAACGGTATTGTACTTGTGCAAATAGATCAGCAACGTTATCGGTTAGGTAGTTAGATACGGCAAACTGCAAGCATTGGGGAACGAATGCTTGGTTCAACACAACAACACCTTCAGACTTGTGTTCACTGATTTCAGCAACGGATATCAACACAAAATCTTTTAGCTCATCACCTTCTAAACGCAGCTGAATGTTCAATGTTGCTAGCTCTAACTGAACCGGGTCACTGTGCTCTCGGCTGGTATCGTAAACGGGGTGTTCTTGTGAAGAGTGTCTAAGACGCGCACCTTCTCCAACATCAATAGTGCCCGGTCTTGAAACCGGAAGGGCCAGATACACTTTCTTATGACTGGTATTTTTCGGCACATCGAGCACCAGTGCTTGCTCAATTTCAAATGGCGTTCCATCAGGGAAAATACCTTTAGCACGACGCACCGAAACCTTACCAATGTTCAACATCGAGCGGTCAAGCTCTAACGAGGTCAATCCATAAGCATTAGGGCTAATTTGTCCGGCGAACTCGCGAGTAAAATGTTCAACATAGCGCTCTTGCTGTTGAAAGTGCTGAGGGGAAAGGAACATCCCCTCACTCCACACGACTTTATTATTATCCATTATTCTTCTTCCCCTGACACAGACAGGTTAATGCCATCAATTTCAATACTGATAACCGCTGAATTCACAATTAGCGGCTTATAAATCACCTTGTTCTTCGCCTCTCTGTAATCAGCAAAACCCGCAATCACACCGATGTAATTAACACCACTACCAAGTGGGATAATTTCCTGACGAGTTTCACCCGGCAAAATGCTTGGTAACTGGCGAGAAACGGCCAACTCGGCCTTCAATACGCCTTGGTCATCATTATAAATTTTAATAAAATCAGAGAGTTCAAACGCATTATTATTCGTCAATTGATAGATTCGGAGCTCTACCGGAGAAGGCTTACCTTCAACATTAGGGTTAATATTGGTCGCAGCTTTAATATCAACGACCAGTTTTGGCTCAACCAGCTCATCGCTCCATAAACTGCACCCTGACATCATAAGGGCGATACACATCAGGCATAAACGACGTACCATTACTGATCCCCTTCGAAGTTTTTTTGCATACGCATTGCATCTCTGAAGTACGCTTGAAACTTAATTTGCCAATCGCGATTCTCCACTTGTCGGTTGAAATAGCGTTTGTACATATCCCAGTACTTCGGTTTACGAGACCAAAAGCCGTTGCCCGACAAATCATCAAACATCGACTCCATCGCATTCGGAGAAATGTCAGACAACAACCTTGCCAATGCCATTTCTAATGCTTTGTCCGTGCATTCCTGTATGCGCTGCTCATGCTTCTTAAACTCAGTGATAGCAAACTGAGATTGTTTAACTGGTGACTCTTCTTGAGCGAAAGAGGGGGTTGCCATCACTTCATGGTTTGGAAATGACGCACGAAAATCGCTGCCTTTCAGTGGGTCATCCTCATCCGTCTGAAAATCAAGATTAAAGTGAGGCGCTTGCTCTTGCTTAATTGAGGCATCGTTCGCAAATGGGTCATCCCCCACCACATCTGTCGTCGAGATGGTGAACTCTGGCGCTTCATCTACTTCAGGAATACTTTTAATAAAAGGGGTTGATTCAGTACTAAACGGATCATCACCTAATAGAGAGCTATCAGAGTGATGCTGCTGGGGTTGCGCTTTCGCTGATTCAGGGAAGAAACAAGAAACCAGCAATCGGTAGCGGCCAATATCAAGAACATCACCATCACTTAATGTCGATTGGTTACCATTGCCCAATGGCGCATCAGAGCCATTGATGTAAAGGCCATTGGTGCTGTTGTCCATGATTTGGTATCCACGCGAGGTCTTACGAATCATCGCATGGGTACTTGAAATCTCACGACTTACATCATTAAGTTGTAGCGTCGCGCCAAACGCACGCCCGATATCTCCACCATCCTCTGGAAATGCTTGATTCCATTGGGCGATGCTTTCACCATCTGGAGAGCTAATAATTCTAATCGATAGAGGCATTTGACTGACCTTCAATAAATTCAATATTTGGAGTTAACGACACTGAGAAACCGCCTCGTTAAATTCATTTAAAAAGTGGGGGTATTTCTTAGTAAATGCTTTGGAGAAATACACCCCCAATGGATTCGATTTGACCCGTGTTCGAGAAATCGCTCGATAACTGATACCCATTTTTTTTATCGTCTCGTCAATGACAGCGTCATTGCCCAATACCGCTCCGACTTCCCCGTTCAGCATTAACTCAATTAGGGCTTTTGGCATCCTTGGTTTTTTACTCATGCGGTAACCGTTTTTCTGTAGCCAAAACCATTTATTTGAGCCAAACAGTGCCGCGACTTCAACCTGAGATTTGAACATTGCGTTGTCTAACTCTGTTGAATCAGAGAGCGAAAACCAACTCCAATTCTGTTGCTCAAGTGGCGCAGAATAATCGGCATACTCATCACGCTTGCTGTTACGAGATGCAAGAAAGAAACCATGTTGTGAGCCAACCTCTGTCATGAGCTGGGCTCTATCCCACTTAGTCATCGTGAGCTGATACGGCTGGTCCATCACTCTCATGACACACTTCACTCGTTCTATCCCCGGCCCTTTCATTTCCCCGTTTTCTTGGTACTGATAAGGAAACCATTCTTGGGTTGCGAGTAGTAATCGCTCAGGGCGCTGATAGGCCAAAACAGGTTGGCTAAGCACGGTCAACATAACGGCACTAAAAACGACACGTATCATGGTTAATGGCTCTCCATGCTCATACCAGCAGAACGCACTAGCTTGCCATCTTGCGAATAGATATCGCTGGCCATTTCAATCAGTACAAACGGAAGCTGCGTATCAACATGACCTGCTTGTTTAAAGCTAATCGAGATGTCTGGTGGCGACAGCACTCCCACAGGCAGAGAGGCAGGATCTGCACCCTTTTTAAGTACTTCAAGGCCGTAAAGTGCCGCTTGGTGGGCATTGTTCTCAAACCCTACGCCAACAGACATCAGCGCACTTTGTTGCGTACCATTAACCGCATCAGGCACTGCAGTTAACAGAGGAAGCTGCTCTGAATACAGGTTGATCTCATCAAGTCGGTTAAGAAGACTTGAGCTACCCGTTAGCCAAAGCAAGGATTGACGTAAATTGCCATCGTTAACCTTCATCGATTCAACGGTGGTTTGCATCACGTGTTGAAGAGCAAGCTCAGGATTATTCTCGTCAACTTCGATAGGAAAGACTGTCACTCCTTGCTTCTCAGCCTCTTTTTGAAGTGGCAAAAACTGTGTGAGATAAGCGCTGGTGTTCGACTTGGCGTACAGCACACCAATTTGAGTCAGGCTTGGTTTAAAGCGACGTAAAAAGCTCAGCGTAATATCAGCAGGCAAATTCAAGGAGGTGTAAGCAAAGTTGTTGCCGCTTGAGTGATAGTTATCCGTCAGGCCCAGTAACACCGGATCTTTTGCGTTCACCGATACAACCGGCAGCTTACCTCCAGCGTAAACCTTATGCAGTGAGACGGTCGCACGAGATCCAACCGTGTAGATAATGTTCGCCTTTTTATCGGCAGCTTTCGTCCAAGCGACCAGTTCCTCTTGGCTTGTAGGTAAACGAAAAGCACGAAATGAAACGTTAGGTATTTCTCTGCGAAACACTTTTAAGATGGTCGACAACGCAACATCATACGAGTCCGCTTTTCGAGAAACTAAGACCCAAACCATCGGATGTTCACCACGTGGGGCGAACAATACATCACTGTCATTGGCATTGATTTCCCACTGTACCGCCTTCTCAGCTTGTAAGTGTTCACCCAACCACTCAGGCCAATCCGCCAAACTCACCGATGAGGATACAGCTAGTACCAAAAGTAAAATCAATCGAGTCATGCTTTCGTCTCCTTTTGTGCACCACGGTCAAACAACCACATCAACAAGCCAGCTAAGGTAAAGAATGCTGAAAGCGCAAAGAATGCGTAGTCCGTTCCGAGGTGAGTAAGCAAAGCACCGACAACAACCGAACCCAACACATGACCTAGCCTTTCCAAAAATCGGTAAGTAGAAGCAACTGAGTTGGCATTTACGCCTTGAGTTGTGGTCACCACATGAGTCACAACTGGGGCATTAATAAAGCCGTGTGAAACACCCATGACTAGCATTGCGAACGTTGCGACGAGGACAAGATAGGTTATGTCTTCAAATAAGAAGGCAGAAGAAAGAATGGCCAAAGCAACAGCGCCAACGATGCTTCCCAAGCAAAGCGCCCATTTTGCAGAGCCAATACGGTCAATCATTGGCGAGACCTTGCCACTAATGAAAAGCACAGAGAATGCATAAGCCATCAGCACCTGACCGATACTTTCGCGCTCGACGCCTACATCAGAAAGAAGGATTGGCACAGCAAAGAATACGACACCAGTTAGCATCATTTTAGTTGGGATACCAACAAGCAACATGGTGCGCATGAATGACGGTACACGCATCAAAGCAGCGGAATCTTTTAACATCATCGCAAGGTTCTCTTTGAGTGAACCTTGAGCATTCCCCTGAGGAATCATCGACGGTAGCGACAACGCGAACAAATACATCAGGCCACCAACTAAAGCCGACAACATGAAGATACCTTGCACGCCTACGGTATCAGCCAACAAGGCACCGATTGCCGCACCAGAGATAAATCCAGCATTGAAGCAAAATACGATGATGCCAGCGGCTTGTGTCTTGTTAGATTGATCACTGCAACGCAGAATGTAACCTTGAACGGCAATAAAGATCGTCGCTTGCCCAACGCCAGAGGTGAATCGAGCAATAAGCACCATCGCTAACTGGGACTCGTACGCGAGCAACAGACAACCAGCCGCGGATAATAGAATACCCACGCCAAGTACTTTGCGAATATCAAACACTTCAACTAGACGCGAAGCAGGCAATAGCGTTGCAGCAAAACCGACAAAGTAGAGTGTAAAGAAGTAAGACGACCAACTTTCACCCGCGCCATTCTCTACCGCGATTTGCGTTAAGTACTGAGGTAAAACCGGTGCCATTAACGATTCCATCAGCACCGTAACCAAAAGCAACGGCTTAACCTGTGCTAGTACAATATCGTTTTTTGGCTGTTGCTCTGAGTGGCTCAGCAAGCGAATAAAAGCAAAGCAAATGAACGCACAACCTGTAAATAGAATGGCAAAGTTCTTTAGAATGCGTACCAACTGCGCAAACAGTACTTTAGGGAAAAAAGCGACCGTCACCTCATTCCCTTTCGTATCGCTGACCAGAAATTTGGCCATTTCATCAACTGACATACTGTTCTGCGCTGTACTTTTGGCGATCAACTCAGATCCCTGAGCAACAGAAATGGAAGAGACTTCTGGGTTTGACTGACGAAAACTGTCTAGCATCTCATCGATGCCACTCACTTGACGATAGCTGATCCCTGCATTCAGTACTGGGGCCAAACGTTGAGTAACAATGTTCGCCATGGAGTCAGCCTTGTGCTCCAAGCCGGATTTGTACAATGCACCGACCATCAATAGCACGCTCGCCGACATGGCTAAGAACACACCACCAAATGCAGTGAAGTAAATCTTGGGATTTTGGCTACGCAATACAAAGAAGATAAACGCAGCGGTCAGTAAAGCCACCAGCAGCACCATCGGCTGGAAATGCCTATCGATGCTCCTTTCGATTTCTTCACCACTCAGCCAAACCTCCAAAGCACCAACTTGAGCGAATTTATTGCTCAAAGGGATAGTGACTAAGCTGCCAATAAAGTTGTCATCAGTGTAGCGATATAGCTCTTGCTGCCCAGAAATCACTCGGATATCAACCACAGAAGAATCCGCTTTCGCGATTGGCGATAGCACTTTCTCAAGACCAGCAAAGTCCTGAAGCGGCACGCCGGAACTCAGAACTTGTTCTATACCAATTCGGGCGGCTTCTGTTTGGGCTAAAATCGCATCACGGCTCTGCTGTTGATAGCTTTTCAATGCTTGTGCATACCCAACGACAAAGATCAGCATTAATGATAACAGAACCAGTAATGCTCCGAGCAACAAGCGGCTATATTGCTTAAAAGAGTTCAAAGTTCACTCCTAACACACACTTAGAGCGTCGAATTGCTCATTGAGGCAATGCGCAACCGACATTGGTCGTTTTTGCTTAAGGAAAGATAATCGGTTAAACACCAACGACTGAACTAGGTCTGTGTAATCGATACCCTCACGAGCCAAATCATGGCAGACCAAACTTACCTTCTCTCCCTGCGGACGTTTTAGATCCGGTTTTGGATTGGTTTCCAGCACATAAAGGTTGCCTTCTTTGTCCATTCGTAAGTCCACTCTCACTAAGGTTTGAAGGCCAAGCTGGCGATAAATCTTCTGACCGATCAGTGCTAACTGACTGCGTAACCCCTCCTCATTAACAGCAACCAAACGGTCTTGAGTGATCGGCTTTACATCCATAGAAGTAAAAATCGGCTCGTCAGCATCCAGTACACGTTCAGTAATTGAGAAAGCCATCGGCATTTCAGACTGCGTCAGTTTGCCTTCTTTAAAGACATACTCTCCCGCAACAGCAACAACAAACTCTCGCCCCCCAAGGAAAGGCTCAATCATTACTGTGTTCCCCGTCGCTTGACGTACATGCTCTACAACACCCGTGAGATCATTACGGTTAAAAACAGGATAAACATGGATTGAAGCTCGGCCAGACACTGGCTTAACAATGAAACCATCTTTGAACTGAGCTTCAATTTGATCGATCGCATCTTGCTTTGCTGCATCTTCAAAATGTTCATCAATACCAATGGTGATAAATGGTGCAGTCGGCAGTCCAGCGGCTTTAATTTCATGCTTAAACAGGTGCTTGTTATCCAAGATCCCTGCCGTCATTGGCGAGTGCCCTACATAAGGCACGCCCAGCATTTCCAATGTAGAAGGCAAATGACACATGGAGTCAAAACCTTGCAAACCACCACTGTTCGTAATCACCAAGTCAATACCTTTATCTTTCAGGCACTGCGCTAAGTTGATGTCTTCAGCTAACACCTCCACGAACTGGAAATTAGATTCACGCAGTGCATTAGCAATATCGTGTGCAACAGGAGCATACGTTTTGGTTGAGCGAGGGCTCAAGTTTTCAAAGATAAAACTGCCGTCCTGCTCTTTATCCCCACCGTGAATCACTGCGATTTTTAAGTTCTTGCGAATCCATTCCAATTGTTGCGTAGAAAAGACTGAATGCATCATCTGTTAGTACTCATAATGTTGTGCTGCTAAAAGGGCGCGTTAAACACGGCCTGCAACAAAAAGCGTTAATAAAATTACGTTATTGTTTTAGTTGGGTTTATATACAACCCCATTGCTTTTTTTGAGGTCTGTCGCCTCTTAATGCTATTGAATCTGAATCTTAAATCTGCCTTCTTCAACGTGAACAGTGACCGCTTCTATCGGCTTGTTCTCACTCATGCGAACAATGCATTGATTCGCTAAATCCGGCATAAGTTGACGATTGATCAGTTGCTCAACGGCACGAGCGCCTGTTTCAGGTGAATCGTTCATATTGACCAGCAGGTCAATCACATCAGGGTGAAATTCAAAACTTGCTTTGTAGTGGGATTGAACGCGCTTGCGAATGCGGTTCAGAGACAAGGTTGCAATTTGCGCCATTTCTTCATCGTTCAAAGGGAAGTAAGGCACGATGGTCGCACGGCCAAGAAATGCTGGTTTAAACTGTTTTTGCAGCTCAGGGAAAATAGACTGAGTCAGAGTCGGAATATCCGGTCGACTATTTTCACATGCATTAACAACAGCACTGTCTGCCGCGTTTGATGTCATGATGATGATCGTATTACGAAAATCGATGTGTCGACCTTCACTGTCCGAGATAGAGCCTTTATCAAAGATTTGATAGAAGATGTCGTGCACACCAGGGTGGGCTTTTTCCATTTCATCCAGCAGCAGTACTGAATATGGGTTCTTACGTACCGCTTCTGTTAAGACACCGCCTTTACCGTAGCCAACATAACCCGCAGGAGAGCCTAAAAGCATCGACACCTTGTGCTCTTCTTTAAACTCCGTCATGTTGATGGTGGTGATATTTCGCTCACCACCGTATAGCAAATCGGTAAGCGCCAATGCAGTTTCGGTTTTACCCACACCACTTGGACCACACATCAGGAATACCCCAACAGGTTTACGTGGGTCAGTTAAACCTGCACGCGACAAGCGAATTGCTTGTGAAAGCTCTGCTATCGGCGTTGTCTGACCAATCACTCGCTCACCGATACGAGTCTCTAGGTGCATCAACTTCTCAACTTCTTGGCTAAGCATGTTGCCCACTGGAATACCCGTCCATAGCGCCACCACTTCAGCGATGGTTTGCTCTGTTACCTGTGGCAAGACTAATGGCTGCTCACCCTGGATCTCTCGCAGGGCTGCCATTTTGTCTGCTAACAGGATTTTCGCTTCATGCGATATCACCGAGCCATTTTCTTTTAGCTCAGCGTCTAAGCCAGACTGCAACTCAATAATCTCTTCCACCAAGAGGCGCTCTGCGTTCCAAGAGCACTCAAGTGACTGATGCTCTTGCTCTAAAGCCGCCAATCGCTGTTTTGCTTCTTCCAAGCGTACGCTTTCAATCGACCACAATGCCGACTCATGATGTAACGTTTCGATCTCGTTGTTGGTGTAGCGGATTTTTTCTGCAATGGCTTCCAACTGTCTAGGTGCCGCACTTTGGCTCAACCCAATGCGTGAACACGCTGTATCTAACAGGCTAATTGCTTTATCAGGTAACTTACGCTCAGGAAGGTAACGAATAGAGAGAGCGACTGCGGCATCAATGGCTTCTTGCATGACTTTAACGCCATGGTGCTTTTCTAGGCTGCGCTTCACGCCGCGAAGCATGTGGATAGCATCTTCTTCATTAGGTTCATTAACTGCAACGACTTGAAAACGACGAGTCAGCGCGGCATCCGATTCAAAGTACTGTTTGTATTCTGCCCATGTGGTCGCTGCAAGTGAGCGAAACTCGCCACGCGCAAGCGCTGGTTTCAGAATATTAGCTGCATCATTCTGGCCCGCTGCGCCACCCGCCCCAATCAGCGTATGTGCTTCATCGATAAACATGATGATCGGCGTCGTTGACTGCTTGATCTCATTGATCACATCTTTAAGGCGGTTTTCAAACTCACCTTTGATGCTCGCACCTGCTTGCAAAAGGGACAAATCGAGGCTGCGCAGCTCAACGTTCGCAAGCGCAGGTGGGACATTGCCATTCACAATTTCTTGGGCAAGACCTTCAACAATGGCCGTTTTACCTACACCTGGGTCACCAACGAGGATCGGGCTGTTTTGACGGCGGCGGCACAAAATATCAATGGATTTGCGAATTTCATCTCCGCGCCCTGTAATAGGATCCAACTCGCCATTACGAGCTGCCTCTGTCAGGTTTTGCGAGAACTTGTCCAAAGCTGGCGTCGCTGAGTCACCACCGGTTGGGACCATGCTCTCGGTAGACAATGAGACTTCACTGGGCCCGCTGATCACCATCGACTGACTGCGTAACCATTCAAAAGACAATACTGACACCCACGAGCTCAACACGCCGTTGTAAGCGCTTTGGTCCAGACGCTGCTTCAGCACCATCAGCAGATGAAATTCATTCACCACCGATTGCTGATTGTTTAATGAAGCAAGCATCCATGCATCTTTAAGCAACTCAACCAACTCAGGTGACAAAGAAGGTGAAGAGTCATTACCACGAGCCAAGTGCATCAGACGGTCATTACAACGCTCCAACATCGACTCTTTGGCCATTGATGCTTGCTGCAGTGCGACCTCCCAGTCTTTGGACTGCTGTAACAACTGAACAAACCAATGCTCAGCTTCTATCGCAAAGTGTCCTTTACTTACACAATCTCCAGCAGCCGTTTCCAAGGCACTTTTTAGTAACGGAGTAAGCCTTTTGACCAAGCTTTGTAGTTCAATATTTATCATTCTGTTTCCTAACTTTTCGTCAGTGGCATTTCAACAAACTGTTGACGATCTGATTGATGACTCATCCACGCGGATTGACCAATTCTTAACGCTTTTTGGTGACAGCCTGATAGCTTCACTCTTGGTAGATACTGGCTATTTACCTTCATATAGAGTGCAAACTTGGTATTCACTCCCATATAGCTTCTAACCATATGGTCCAGCGCAAGAACCATCTCTTTGTCACTGCGTATTTTTAAGTAATGCTGATAGTCTTGAGGGCAAATTTTTATGTTGAGTTTCTGCCCCGTCATTGGCGTCGACGTCCCGACCAACGCGCCCATTCCCAATTGATGATTGTTTCCAGCTTGGCCAATTTGAGTTAACGAACACTCTGTGAGAGGCAAATACTCTAGGCCACTGCGTTCAACCTCAAACTCCGACTCGAAGTAATCTTCTAGCATCGACTTAAGCGCCAATGGGCAGGTTAATTTCAACCCTAATAAGCCGGTGTATTGCACCAAATGATATTCCGACATTGGTGCCTTATCTCCAGTCTGTCCAGCCAAACTGGAAAGCATTTCAGTAATAGATTGACGGTCACGATTCCAATGAAACGCCTCTTCCTCAATCTGATACGTCAGCTCGTGCTTTTGCTTTGTTTCGCAGTACAAGCGGTAGTAACGGTTATTAAACATGTCGAAGAAGTCGAGTGGCGCTTCATCGCCAAGTTCAAAACGCGCTTTTAGTGCATCGCCATACATCGCTCTTGGCATCGAACCAGAGTTGCCAGACAAAGCCGCCAATGATGTCTTTACCGTAAATTCACCCTCTCGCTCCGAAGTAACCGTAGAGACTTCTGCTTGATAGTAAGCTGGGAGAATTTCCGCACTGAACCTCACTTCAGGTCGCTGACCCTTTAAATGAGCCTGATGCTTGAAGATCTGCCACGCTTTTTCTAGCTGCCCCTCAAACGCACCATAAGCGAAACGGCTTACAACAAACTCTTGCACCCAGTTCTCCTCGGGAAGGACAGGTAAACACCGTCTTGGCCTTCCAAATAAATATCTACTTGAGTAAAGCTGTTGAAGCCTGCGAAATAAGCGAAGAAGTAGTCAAGCAAATGACCAAAGAGCGATACGCCTCCATTAACATTGCTTGCGTCTAACGTCACCGAAATTTTTGTGCCGTAAGCAAAACATGTTTTTCCTGACACACGGATCGGAGCCACCACTTGCTCCTGCTCGATATTTTGCAGGGACTCGATATAGATGTGGTTTTGCACCGCTTGGTTGTGATTATACAAATCAAACACATTTTTCAGCGTAGCGGTTGGGTCATCCGTCCCTAGAATTGCGTGATAGTTAAAGTGCAAATGGCAAAGCAGTGCCCATACATTCTTATTTGCATCACGACTACGCACTGGCAAGGTTGGGCGGCGCAGCAAGTTCATAGCCGCTGGAATCGTAAGAGATTCCCGACATGTCACTTGGCTGTTTACAGGCAATGAGCCCGCTCGAATGCCGTCAGTAGCGGTTGTCGTCACCGACCAAACTCTCGACGACATTGTGGCACTAACATGCCCAATATCAGCCACTTTTAAGCCACTGCGAAGCACGCCTCTTTCGTGGGTATCCTGTTCGAGCTGCCAACGAAGTGCAGTCTCTGTACTGTTGTACTTGTCTCCGTAGATCTGACAGACCTTAAACGGTTCGCCCTCCGTCACGTCTAGCACCTCATCAACAGAAAACAGTTCCAAATCATTACCCTGGCTTGCATCAAGATAAATTGGGTACTGCTTTTGGGTCAAGTCGATTTGCAGGGGTTCTGACACTTTGGTTTGCAGGTTCACCAATGGTGTACAAAACAGAGAAAAATGTTGTGCTTGAATGCTACGAGCTTGCACCACGCTCATCTCATTCAAGAAAATCTGAATACGAAACTCTGAGCCGATTGCATGTTGCATGACATTGCCAAGGTCTAATTTGAATCCTTGAAATCTTTCAGGGAACATGAAGAACTCGGTCAGCAACTTAAAGCCACCAAAGCTTGCTGCTTGATACGGTAAAATAGTGTCATTCACATCGAAACCAATTGGCTGTAGTGCAAACTTACCTAATGAGTAGCTCTTGCCATTATTCTGGATACACACCTGACAGCGCCCATGGGCGAGTACATCATACAAACGCAACGCGAAGTGGCTTTCACCTTTGAGATGCAGTTTCAACTGATCAATATCCAGATCACGCAACTCGATACCGCTGTCGGTTGCCTTAATCGTCAGCTCCAACATCGCTTTTGCGTTTTCTGCACCCGCAGGCTTCGCCAGTTCAAATGGCGCAAACAGCACTTCAGCCGAAGCAACTTGAATTGGAAGCAGCGCTATATCTTCGGAAGTGCGAAACACCACTGGCTCACCAGATTCGCTCGCGACATCGAATTCTGTGCCTTTAGGAATACTGTGCTTTGCATTCGCTTCTTCAAAAATAGCGAAGTCCAACATGCTGTATGACGGCACTGGCCTTAGATAATGCGGGAACAACAAGTTCACCAAGCTTTCTGTCAGCTCTGGGTAAGACTCATCCAAGCGCTGCTGCAGTTTGCCGTTCATCAAGGCAACACTTTCAATTAAACGCGCGATCTGAGGATCATCAATACTGTCTTTACGCATTCCCAACGCACGAGCCGTCCCCTGATGACGTTCCGCGAACTGAGAGGCTTCATTGCGAATAAAGCGCAGTTCCTGTTCAAAATAGGAAAGCAATGAATCAGACAAAATTCGAGTTCCTTACATCTAGTTTGTTGCTGCTCAAATCCAAAAAAGAATCTAGTACGATCGCCTCATCACCGAGCTCTGAATGCACCACGGCGGAAAGGCGAAAACTCAATTGATTGCTACCCAATTCCCCTTCTTGAACATCAATCTCTACCTGGCTCAGGCGAAGTTCGAAGTTTCGGATCAGCACCTCAATTTCTGCGACAATATCACTGGTGTTGTTTTTACTTTGAGCGCGAGCCATGTTACGCATACCGAACTCGGCAATCGTTCCTTTTTCCGATAAAAACATCTCTGAGCACAGAGGTGCTCGGCTGGAAATAAGATCACAGACGTTATCAACAATTGCATCTCGAACGCTGTCGATATCGTCATTCCAGCTTTGGGTTAACTTAGCCATTAAGCTCATGATGTCTCTCCAACCTCAGTGCCAGATACCGAGGTAGTTAACACCACTTTCGCATCCATCATTTCGTATTGATATTGAGGCTGAAGCATGATCTCGCATAGGTAGCGGGTTTTATCATGAGGAGCCTCTTCAATGCTTACATAGCAAGACCTCAGCGGGTATCGGGCAAGTACGGCATCCTCACCATAATTGACGTTGCTAATAAACTGCTCTAGCCATCGTTCTAGACTACGTCGACAACTTTCTGCGCTGTCATATCGACCAACTTGGTCACGAATTTGAACCTTGATGTAATGGGCAAATCGGCAAGCCATTAGGTTGGTTTGGAGCATACCGAGCTGACGTTGAGCTTCATCAGGTGCTTGCCAAACAGATTGATTGCTAAAGAAACCTTTATGGCCACTTAAGTAAATACTGGTTAAAGGCATGAACCCTTGGGATGACCAAAAGCCATCATCTTCACTGTAGATGTCTACCTTGGTCTTAAGCTCTTTTGAGTCCTGAACGATAGCCCCATATGAACCTGTCTCATCGTAAGAACGCAGGAATCCAAACCAACTGATTCGGTCAAACTCTCGCATTACATTACCGAGCAAGAGGTAAGCGCTGCTGCCCCATAAGGCATATTTCTCTTGCTGGCGTTCGTTAAAAACAAATCCAGCCTGATATTGACGATATGGTTGACGAATCAAATGTTCTGGCATCACCAAATGCAAAAATCGTGATGAGTTTTTTTCTCGTAGCAGCTGCCATGAAACAAAATCTCGACTAGTAAGAATGCGATTAATTCTCGCACTGTCGTGAAGCAGCCTTCTCGGTTCATCACCAAAGAAAAACTCGTCGGTTCCGAGCACCATTGGGCAAAAAGAGAGCTCCCCCAGCTCAGAGAGCAGTTGAAGGGTGTAGAGATCGTCATACTCCTGATCATCGGGGTAATCAGCCGAGACCTTGTGGTCGACCATCACCATGCCAAATGGGCTACCACCGGCGGTATCCAGCTCATTTGAATACAGTTTTCGGTATAGGGATGACTGCTTTAGATCGAAAGAGTAATTGAGATCTGCCGAAACCATACTCCAACTCAAGTCGAGCATTTTGATTTTGACTCGACGTTGGGATACTTGCAGCTGCGCTAACGATTTAAGCCCCGTCCAAGAGGCTTCTAACTGCTTATAGTTAGGGTGTTGGATAACGTCCGACAACTGTTCACTTATTGACGTATCAATCTCGGAGATCAAACGAACCAACAATGCTTTGAATTGAGTCACCGACTGACTTCTCGCGCACAGTAACAGCTCCTGCCAGGCAGGATTCTCAGCTAAAATGCGGTCAAATTCGGAATCTGTATACATCAGCAACTCAGTTCAAAACATTCGAGGACAGCGCCCCCGAATAGAAGTTAGCCAGGAATGTTCGCAACCATTCGTAGTGAAGTGGTTAGCTCTTCCATTTGCAGCCAAGGGCGTAAGTAAGCCACTGCAGAGTAAGCACCTGGGCGTCCAGCTTGCTCTTCTACTGTCACTTTCGCTTCAACCAATGGATGTGTTGCTTTCGCATCGTTACCAATCGCATTTGGGTTAACGTATTGGTTGATCCAAGAGTTCAACTCTTTCTCAACGTCGTTTGGATCTAGGTTTGAACCAATACGATCACGGCCCATTACTTTTAGGTACTGTGCGATTCGGCTGCTTGCCATTGTGTATGGAAGACGTGCTGAAATTGCCGCGTTTGCCGTTGCATCTGGGTCTGTGTACGTTTTTGATTTATGCGCAGTCTGAGCCCCCATAAACACCGCGTAGTTGGTGTTTTTGTAGTGAACCAGTGGCAAGAAGCCAAGATCACTCAGCTCTTTCTCACGCTCATCCGTTAGGTTAACTTCTGTCGGACATTGCTGTAGCAAGTCACCGGCATCAGAGTAGTGAGTGAAGTTTGGCAGGTTCTCAACTTTACCGCCGTTCTCAGTACCGCGGATCGCCGTACACCAACCGTACTTGGTGTAAGCTTGAGTCATCAGAAGACCAAACTCATACGCTGCATTGCTCCATACAAAATCGCCGTCTGAAGACACAACTTGCTGACCGTTGTCGCGAGTTTGAAGCTCTTCAAATGCAAATGATTTAACTGGAACGGTTTCTGCACCGTAAGGAAGGCGAGCCATCGTTTTCGGTAGAGTCAGAGCAACGTAGCGTGAATCATCGCTTTCACGGAATGCATTCCAGCTTGCGTATGCTGGCGAATCAAAGCCCGCTGCAACTGGTTTGCCTTCAGAAAAGCTACTGAATGCGTTGAAGTCGAACATACTTGCATTCGCCGCAGCAACGAAAGGTGCGTGAGATGCAGAAGCAACTTCACCCATGTAACGTAGCAGAGCTACGTCTTCATCACCATAACCAAATTCGTAGTCACCTAGCAGTGCGCCGTATGGCTGACCACCAGCTGTACCAAATTCTTCTTGATAAACCATATTAAAGAAACGGCTGCGATCGATCGCTGGTGCATCTTCAAATTGCTCTAGCAATTCATCTTTGGTGTAATCCGCCAGTTTTATTTTCAGATCTGGGCCTAGCTCGCTGTTTTTCACAAGCTTTTGCAAACCTAGCCATGAGCCTTCCATTTTTTGGAACTCACCGTTTTGCATCACCGTTGACAGCTGCTCAGAGATTTTACTGTCTAGCGCACTGATTGCTTTTTCAATCGTCAGCGTTAGGTTCTTATCCCAAGTCACTGTACCTTCCAGCGCTTGAGAAGCCATGATGCTCAATAGCTCTTTTGTCGTATCTACTGGTGTTTGTGCTGTTGCGTTGATCGCTCGGTCAAGAAAGCTCTGCGTTGCTTCTGCTTCAGTAGCACCTTGTACTGCTTGTTGTTCTACTACAGACATTATTCCGCTCCCTCTTTGCTCAAACCTAGTTCTTGAGCTAAACCATTGATGGCATCTGCGCTTTGCAGAACTTCTTTCAGTAGACGCTCAAGATCTCTCGAACGATCGGCTTTGCTTAGGAGTACTTTTAGCTGGTTACGTGTTTCAACCAACTGCTTAAGCGGCTCAATTTGATCAACTAAGTTCTCTGGGTGGAAATCTTTCATCGAACGGAAACTTAAGTTCACTTCAAACTGGCTATCATCATTAGCTAGCTTGTTATCAACTTTGTACGAAAGGCGTGGGTGAATTTGCCCCATCACTGTATCGAAGTTGTCTTTATCGATACCCGTGAACTCTCGCTCTTCTAAATCAACTTTTTCTGGTTCTGGTTTGTGGCCTGAAAAATCGCCAATTACGCCAACAACAAACGGCAGCTCTTTCGTCTCTACAGCGCCATTCGTTTCAACATCATAGGTGATGCTGACACGGTTTTTACTAACGCGCTTATGTTGTGAGTTCAATGCCATAACAACGGTGTCCTAAAATGAGATATTCATGAAATAGACATGCCACTGAACGTGACATATCTAATGAAAGAATTACTTACCAGAAGTCATTTTTCCGGTCGGTAGGTCGTAAGTCACAACACCACCGCTTTGTAGTTCACCACCTTCTTTCTCGTAGTGATGTTTCTGAGAAATAGAAGTGTAAGAAAGAGATAGGCTTTCGTACGGTTGAGAACCGTCAGTGCCGCTCACGTTGTAAGAAACTAGACGTGCTTTTTCTAGCTTAACTTGGAAGTAAACGTCTGCACCTTGACCATCGTTAGAAGGTTTAGTAAATGCTACCTCAACTGTTTTACCTTCTTTACCTGGGTTGAATAGGTAAGACAGCAAATCTTCAGAAGCACCATCGACTTCTTTAGTTACGCTAACTTCGCTTACGCCAACCATGCCTGAATCCGCATTGGTGCCATTACCAATGTCCATAGCAACGTTACGAACGCCACCCCAAGAGTAAGAGTTGATTGCAAACCAACCGTCATTTTTACCTTCAGCCGTTTCTAGCTGACCGATAGTCGCTGCGCCCTCAACTTGAAGACCGCTTACACGCATGTAAATACTTGCCATGATTTTTCCTTATTTTTTTTTAACACAATTACCAACTCAGAGCCGACGTAGCGGATGGTTGTGGTTTTTCATATTGCTTAGATTGGGTATCTACAGGGGAAGTCTGAGATACATGCTCTTCGACACTTGGCGGCCCCGAAACGGGAGGCGTCGCTTGAGGTGTCTGGGGGCTCTCAATGTCCACCGTTGGAGTATTCACCTCCGGCAGCAAAACCTGATCGAGATGATTCAATCCGGCGGCATTAAAAATCGTACTAAGAGCGTCACCGTTTTGTTCCGACATCATTTCTTGCAACAACTCTGGTAAGGATAAATATCCCCATCGAATCGATTTTTCTAACAAGAATGAAATTGGGCTATGCGGTTCGCTCTGGCGAAAATAATCAGAGACTTCTCTCAGCAAATGGAAAGCTAAGTCTCGGTTCATGTTGTTTAAGTTACCCAGTTCAGAGAGATTTCCTGCGTGTAAGTGTTGACTTACGGTCTGAGCTTGCTCTGATGCCATAGGTATTGGTTCTATCGGTTTTGCATCCATATGGCTTGGCTGATCACCGTCAGAAACTAAATTTTCGGTAACCTCTTGCTCTGCTGTCTTGGCCTCCGCTTTCGGGGCTAGCTTAATTCCACTTAAATGAACCAAAGCGTTTTCAACACGGGTAAGCAGTGACTTCGCAAATCCAAAGTTGGTACTTTGACTGCCTACAGACTGACAATGAGTGCTCACTAACGCTGACAAACGCTCCAACTGGGAGATACAACGTTTGGCATTTTCCATCTTGAATTGAATCGCGTAGCGCTCTTGCGCCACCGTGGTCGTAAGCGTAGATTTCAGTTGGCTGATTTCGCCTTTTCTCTCTGCACTTTGAAAATCAAAAAACGTCACTTCCCCAACTAAGGGCAGTTGCAGCATCGGTGCATAGAGAATCGAGCTTTCCTCGCTATCACCAACTAATTGTAAAAATGCTTTAACTTTTGCATCAGCTTGCTCTCTCTCTTTGTCCTTATCATCAGATTTCAGCTTTTCAATTGGCAGTACAGGGTTTAGGTGATCCCAGTGCTTCTCACTTAAATCGGCTAACCACTCAAGGCTATTCGCAGCACTTTCTAACGTGCTATCGAGAAGGAGCTGAGCGGCAACAAACCATGAGATGAGCTCGATATCTCTGGTTGTATTTGAAAACTGTTCAAACAAACTGTCTGAGAGAGTCTTCCAGCTACTTAGACATGCCTCTTGTAACGCGTCTTTCTCGTCAGCACTAGGGTTTTGAATTAGCTTACGCAGCGCAGTTTGCGCGACATTAAATTCATTACGTAATGGGCGAAAAGCACCTTTATCCAGTTTAAGATAAACGCCACAGATAGAATCATCACTCAGAGGTGTAGAAAGTTGCTCAATTTGATGCTTTGAAAAAGGCATAGGTTCCCACTCTATTTCAACTATCCGTTCAAGTTCCAATTAAGTTCAATCGCTATTCCCCCTGAAAGAAAAAAGCTAGAGGCATTGAATTATCTCAGCCTGACAAATTCTTCTTTTTATGGAGAAATAACATCTTATTAAAATCAATTAACAATAAGTGATATATATTAATTGAAAATGATATTTTTTTATAATCATTTTTAGGTCATCAGACCTCTTTTGATAGATAACTTAAAACCAGAAAAAACATAAACCCATGATTTAAAGGCTTTAAGCCCAAGATAACGCTATAAACAAATATATTAACGATCTCTTAAATACCTAGAAAATAGATATGCACCAATAAAGAATTAGCGAGAAAGTTTACCATTTAAAGTTAAACATCTTTGAGAATGACCTCAAAGCAATCGCTTTCATCACATTCAAATAGCAATATGTTAAACAAATTACCTTGAATTAAGCTCTAACTCGAAATAGATTAGATGCGTAAATCCTGAACGTTGATGTCATTACATCAAGTAATAATGGTATCAATTGTTATTTAATAGTGAATTAAGTGAATATGAGCAGTAATGAATTAAAGCACCAAACCCGCTCCCTCACCATCAAGCTTTCAGATAGCAAAAGTTATATTGTCACCCAGTTAATTGGTGAGGAAAGCATATCTGGAGGTTGCAAATTTTCAGTTTCCATCGCGGCAAACATGGAGATCGATACCAAAAACCTTGGCAAAGCAGTTTGTGTGTCTTACGAGTTTAATGCCGGAAAGCGCTTTTTTTCAGGCATATGTAGCACTCTGCAATTCACAGGATATAGCAAAGACAAGCACCAGTTTTATTATCAAATAGAAATACTTGATCATCTTAGCTTGCTAAAATACAAGCGAAGTCGTCAGATTTTTCAAAACATGACAACGAAACAGATCATTGAAAAACTGTTAGAACAAGCTGCTCTCAAAAGCTATTTTCACTTTTCCCTTTCCGGAAATGGGAGAAAGCATGAGTATTGTGTTCAACTTGATGAAACCGACCAAGCTTTTATACGGCGCTTGTTAGCAAGCGAAGGTTGGCACTACCACGTACAGCATCAATCCAATAAGTCGACAGTCTGCATTGGCGATTCAAATCAACGATTTGAGAAAATATCTGATCCAAAGTTAAGCTATCAAATAGGTGGCAACAATCAGCAGCACGTACTAACAACGTGGAGTCAATCCCATTATGTTGGCAGTGGAAGGGTATCTGTCGCCGATCATACTCAAGAACTGGCTGAATTTTTTGATAGCGGCACCCGTAAAAGCACCGAAAGTTACGCGTCAACTTCATTGACACAAGAACTCTTTGCATTTGGTCACGAGAATAAAAATGAAGTCCGCGACGCAGCAAAAATGCATATGGAAGCGTTAGATCTTAAGAAGTCAGCCTCTCACTCATCATCCAGTTTAGCGACGCTAGCTTGTGGCTATAAATTTGTACTAACTAACCATCCTCTCGGTTCAATGAACCAAGAGTACATCGTCACTCATCTATCACATCGCATATCCAGAGAAGAATCAAAAAACGAGGTCGCGTATCAAAATCAGTTTTCTTGCATCCCTTCATCACTGGTCTTTCGTCCAGAAATATTAGATAAACCGCGTGTCCATAGCTTACATACAGCAACCGTCAGCGGGCCGAAGGGAGAAGAGATTTACCGAGATAAGTTGGGCCGAGTAAAAGTGCAGTTTCACTGGGATAGAGTCGGAAAAAATGACCAAAACAGTTCATGTTGGTTGCCCGTATCGCAAGGGCTTGCCAGTAAAGGCTTCGGTTCTCAATTCACACCACGCATTGGTGATGAAGTGATTATACAATATATTGATGGCGACCCCAGTCGTCCTATCGTGACTGGCTCTCTATACAACAAAAACAGCTCAGCCCCATACACCTCTGATACTCAAAATGGTATCAAAACTCGTTCAACGCCTAAGGGCAGCAGCAAGCAAGGAAACGAACTACGTTTTGAAGATCAAAAAGACAAAGAGCAAGTATACTTACGGGCTGAAAAAGATTGGCTACTGGACGTAAATAACGACAGCCAGTCAACGATTAAAGGCATGAAAATGACTCAAGTTGAGAAGAGTGCGACCTTAAACGTTAAAGAAGACATTCAAGTCGAAAGCGATAAAACACTTACTGCTAAAAGTAAAGATAACTGGACTGGTGACAGTGAGAAAGATCTAAACCTCAATGCCGCTTCCAACATCAATATTGCGGCTAAATCGACAGTCAGCGTTGATGGCAACCAAGTGTCGATCTGTGGTAAATCGAAGATCGAACTCAAAGTGGGTGCGAGTAAAATCGAGATCAGCGCTAGTGGTATTAAGATCGACGCCCCTCAAGTCTCTGTTTCAGGTAAAGCAAAAGCAGAGATGAAAGCCGCAATGATAAATATTGAAGGCCAAGGTAAGGCCGATGTAAAAGCAGCGTTAGTGTCGGTTAACGGCAGCGCCATGACACAAATAAAAGCCGGAGCCATGGTGCAAATTCAAGGCGCAATTACAAAGGTAAATTGATGATGTTGATAAAGGTTCCTCACCAAGCCGCGCAAGATATCCTAACTGTCTACGAACCGAATGCCGCATTCGCAGAATTAGCAGACGCAAACACTACACCTATCGATTTGGTTTCTGTAGCGATGGAGCAAGAGCTGTTTGCCGATGCTGTGACTTTTCTTGCACATGCTCTCCCAGTTCGTGAATCCATTTGGTGGAGCGCAACCTGCGCCGCTTCCCTGCATCACTGGAAAGAAGACGAAGCCAATGCCATTCGCGCAACAAAGGCTTGGGTCTATACACCTGATGAAACAAGCCGACGATTTGCAGAGCAAATGGCAGAAAAAGCGGGATTAGAAACCGGTGCCGGCTGGACAGCTCAAGCGGCCTTTTGGAGCGGTGGCAGTATGATCAAGCCAGAGGATCCTGCAGTTCCCCCTCCCCCATACTTGTACGCACAAGCAGTCGCAGGAAGTATTAACCTTTCAGCAGTCTTACCTGACGGTGAAGAAGCAAAAGAACGTTATCAACAGTTTGTAGAAATGGGTCTAAACATCGCCTCTGGCGGAAACGGTCAACAATAGGGAAAGAACATGCTACCAGCAGCCAGAGCAACAGACATGCACATGTGTCCGATGCAAACACCAGCAGTAGTGCCAATCCCTCACGTAGGTGGGCCATTACTCCCTCTACCAACAACAGTATTGATCGGCAATCTACCAGCCGCTACTCTAGGGCAGATATGTGTTTGTGTCGGCCCACCAGATAGTGTTGTTAAAGGAAGTGCAACCGTGCTGATTAACAATAAGCCCGCGACGCGCATGGGCGATCTAACTGCCCATGGCGGAACTATAGTGATGGGGATGCCAACCGTATTGATTGGTGGGTAATTACATTTCACTCAAGTTAAACAGGCAAATCAACCGCACAATTTACACTCAACACCAATTAAAACAAGGTTGAAAAAATGTAAAGTTTAATGAAGTGTGTGATTCATAGATATTATTTCAACTACATGGGATGTCTATAAAAAGAGAAATCCAGTAAATTACCACCTTCTAAAGAAGGTGGCTTTGTGTGAGCCCCCTAAAAGGGGGCCTTTGTTTAGTCCAACGCCAGTTGCTGCTGCTCCACGCGCTCTTTTTTCTCTTGATGTCTTACATAGCGTCGAATGATTTCTTCATTAACCCCTACGCTATCGACAAAATAGCCCCTTTGCCAAAAATGGTTACCCCAGAGCTTGTTTCTCCTTAAATATGGAAATTTACTAAAGAGTTTTAAAGCTATTTTGCCTTTCAATACGCCCATCAACTTGGATATCGATAACTTAGGCGGAACTTTTACTACCAAGTGCACGTGGTCAACTTGAACGTTTAATTCAACGACTTCACATCCAAGTTGATTACAGTAAACGTTTATACACCGATAAACTTCTTTACCTACATTGTTTTTCAAAATCCTAAATCGATACTTTGGTGTCCACACTATGTGATATTGACATCTCCAAAATACGTGGGAAGCTTGATTATATCTACTCATGTTATTTGTCCTCTTTGACTTCGCTAAAAATCAAGGGAGCATTTAACATGGGTAGAACTACAGGCAAAGCCAAACTGAATGATAACCACCTACTGAAGTAGGTGGTTTAGGGCTGAAAACAAAGATTACCATGGGTAAAATTGTATGAGGAGTGTTATGAGGTAGGCCTTGTATGCTGCTTTGGTATTTCCAGACCGACGTTACACCGTGGCCTTGCGAATCCCCTCATAATTAGGCATAAAAACAATGAGATAGACGCGCATCGCCGTCTTTGATCTAATGAGTATCGCTGAACACATTTTGAACAAGTGAACTAACGATGCGCGATATTCAGATTTTACAACAAACCATACAAAATCAATGCCCCTCCATTCACAAAAACGCCTTAATTTTCTGATACTTGCTACAAAAAGTGCACTTGACGGCTCAGACTTAACGCTGACTAAACTAGGTCGCAAACTGGAAACTAATACCACGGTAAAACATGCGATCAAACGCGTTGATAGACGGCTTGGAAATCGCCAACTACACCGTGAAAAAGACCTTATTTATAAATGGCATGCCTACTTAATAACGGGCGCCAACCCATGTCCTGTCATCCTTGTTGATTGGTCTGATGTTCGTGAACAACTTCGTTATATGACGTTAAGAGCATCCGTTGCACTTGATGGTCGAGCCATCACAATCTTTGAACAAGTTTTTGAATATGGCCAATACAATTCACCGAAAAGTCACTAGGGCGTGTTGATCTTTCGTGAGTGTTTTTTGAACAGCATGGTAAAGAGTTATAATCTGCTTCGCCAAAAGTAAAACCATAACCAATACCATGCCAAGAACAATGCTAACTGATATTCGATGGGAACTGCTACTCCAAGTTATGAAAAGTACAGGTCGTATTTACGATAAAACTGAACATCGAATGACATTTGAAGGAATACTTTATCGAATGAGGGCAGGTATTCCTTGGCGAGCTCTACCCTCTGAGTTCGGAGAGTAGAGTACCGTTTACAGACGATTTGATCTTTGGTCAAAGAAAGGGATTTTAGATAATCTTTTCAGAAGCTTATCTAGCATGGCTGATTTTGAATGGGTCTTTCTTGATGGCTCTATAGTTAGAGCGCATCAGCATAGCACAGGTGCAGCTACTGAAAGCTCAGAGCAAATAGGAAAAAGTCGCGGGGGCAACTCAACCAAAGTTCACTTAGCTGTGGATAGTGCTGGCCTGCCGATTTGCTTTGATTTATCAGAAGGACAACGCCACGATATAGTGCATGCCGAAAGCTTAGTTGAACAACTCGATGAAGTTAATACCATCGTTTGTGATAAAGGCTATGACAGCGAACCTTTTCGTACTTTTGTTAAGGAACGTGGTGGAGAAACGGTCATTGCTAAACGCAATTACGGACAAGATATAGACAAAGACAGTATGGATTGGTGTCTATACAAGTATCGTCACTTGGTCGAAAATGCCTTTGGGAGAATTAAGCATTATCGAGCTATTTCAAGTAGATATGACAAGCTAGAAAGGAATTATGCCAGCATGTTATCGCTGGCATTCATGTTAATGTGGCTACCGCTGTATTGTTGAACGCGAAATGTACAGCAAAGATCAACACGCCCTAAACATTCCTCGATAAATTGCAGAGTATTTTGGTTAGGTCGTGTCCGAGGTGAAGTATCAATCAAACAGCCTCATAAACCTTGGGTCTCAAATAAGACCTTTTATCCAACCGCTGTTCATAAACCCAAATATCTTGGCCACTGCTTATTGGCAAAGAGAGCACCGACACTCTGTGAAGCCTATGTTTATAAGGGATTAGAAAAAGGCCGAAAAGCCCAGCGCCATAGTAGAACCAGCCAAAAACACTCCGCTACACATCTCTACCAACGCAGTACGAGGAGCCGTGGCTGCTCGCGATTAATGTCCCTCGACATATCTTAAATGAAGTACAAATTACCAATCTGTACGCCAAGCGCATGCAAATAGAAGAAGCCTTCCGCGATCTAAAGAGTACCGCCTATGGAATCGCACTTCGTCACAACAGAACTCGTTGTACTAAGCGATTGGATATCCTACTTTTTATTGCCTTGCTCGCTGAAATCTTGATGTGGTGGAATGGCCTCATTGCAGTAAAAGCCAAATGGCATTTTGACTTCCAAGCCAACAGCATTAAACACCGCCGAGTTCTATCCATACCTCGTCTAGAGAGAGGTACGAAATCATCGGCGATATCAAATTAACGAATCACAATATCAATGGGGAATGTTCGAATATCAGAGGCTCACACACAATGCAGGACTAGGGGAAATATGAGGGGAGCCGTCAGCACCGTGGCATCATGGTATAAGCAGTGCGGAATCACAGGTCTGGAAAAATGCTCATTAAGCCGAGTAAATCCAATACGTTGAGGTTCTTAAGTAACCTGCGGGAACTCATCAAAAAGCACGTAACCCTTCCAGTGAATGATCTTATCAAACTGATAAATCCGAAACTCAGGGGGTGATCGAACTATTATCGGCACTGCGTGGCTAAACAGGTATTCGGATATGTCGGTCACAAGCTATTCCATACGTTATGGCACTGGGCTAAAAGGCGTTATCCAACAAAGTCCAAAACTTGGATCGCCCTAAAATACTTCATCAACCGAAAAGGCCAGTGGCAGTTTCACGGTTGGCAGAAGACCATGGATATGGGGTTGTGACTGGTCAGCAGCCGCTGAATCAGGAGATATCAAACTTAATGGTCGCGATACCAAAGCAGAGGGTTGGATTCGAACATTACATCATACTCGAACCTCGCTAAAGACTATACCGTGATGCCGTATTGCCATACTTTGGATGTATGGCTTAAAGCGCCATTAGAGAAATCCAAACAGACCCAGTTAGATGAGTTAAAAACACGACTTTCTGATTTAGAGGCGACTTGGAAAGAACGGCAACGATTTTATGGCGATGGCTTTGATGTCGCAATAAAACCCAAGTCTGCTTTTGAGATGTGGCTCTTTTAGCAGCTCATCAATAGCTACCAAGGCAAGTGCTGGATAAATAGCTCAGAGCCGCCCTATCACGCTGTAAAGAAGCATTCTATCTAATACGTTAAGCACTACCCACCAGCTTAACGACCCACAAATACGTTAACCCACCATCTAGAGGCCACCTTGTTATCAAGGTGGTCTTTTTATTTTATCCGTAAAAAGGAAGCACTCATGCAAACAACACAACCAAACAGCTCCTCCATAGACCAACATGATTCTTTACCTACGTTAGAGGCAAAAAAAATCAAACCACTCACGGTACTTGTCCACTGGTCTGAGTCTCGGGAGTTCACTGAAGAGACACTCTATGACTTTAATTAGTTCGAAAAGAAAGCTTTGGAGATTGCTAAATGCAATCCTTTAGGCGGGTACGATAAACAAAAGTAGCCGTGACCTTTGACAATGAACATCAGCACTATGTATGGGCTCACTATCTTAGGAGTTGGTCAAACTCCAATGTAGTTATGCCAGAAATAGGTGTTTCAGAGTTTCAATAAGTGTGTACGTTTAATCTCCAAACGACTCTGTCATATCGCCCCCCACCCTAACGTCATCAAGTTTCCTCTCAGGCCAAATTCCCACTCACGTGCTCCGTCGGAGTTCACACCTATTCCCTTTATATCTCACTCTAAAACCAAAAATATTCAGGCATATGTCATCAATGTGAATAACCATCATTGAATCCGACAGGAGCCTGTAATGACTACCCCTAATTCTGATTACCAAAAACAACTGCGCTATCAGGAGAATGAAATCCTAGAGCATGCAGCTAAGATACTCGCCACGCGCTATGTGCGTGGTGATGCCTTAATTAGTCCTGATGCGACCAAAGAGTATGTACGCTGCAAACTCGGCAGCTATGAACGCGAAGTATTTGCTTTACTGCTACTGGATAACCAAAACCGATTGATTGAGTTTAAAGAGCTCTTTCATGGCACCGTCGATGCCGCCAGTGTCTACCCAAGAGAAGTAATAAAAGCTGTGTTGGAAGTGAATGCAGCAGCAGTGATTATGACTCACAACCATCCTTCCGGTGACTCAACCCCCTCACAAGCGGATAGACGTATAACCGAAAGACTCAAAGACGCGCTCGCTCTGGTCGATGTGCGCGTATTGGATCATATCGTGACGGGCGAAATCTGCACCTCATTTGCTGAGCGAGGCTGGTTATGATTGAACAACACTATGGTGATATCAGTATCAATGATGCACTGCTCTCGTCACTAGAAAGTCTTCTTACTGGTCATACATTACCTGAGCATGCTGAGCGACTGGTACTGAACTGCCGTCAAATGATTTACTACCGCCATCGTCAAGGACTGCACCCGATTGAGATACAACTCAAACGAGAGTCAATCTCAGCTCCTTGGCTTATCGTGTTCTTTGCCAGCTTTTCTTACCCTAATAACAACAGTACTTCAGTAGAGCCAGAGTTGTACTTTCATCTTGCTAATCGTTGGTTCTATCAACCCGATACAGGAACAACGGATTTATCTCATCCAGAAGTGCAAGATGTGCTCTCTGCTTGGATGAATGCATTAACTCGCCACCTAACCCGAAACGTCTTTGATAACGTGCAACTCTCGTTGGTCAGCTCGTTTAACTAACCCTCTACCTACTTTCTGATTTACCCCTAAACAAGGAGGACTGTCGATGTCCCAATTAGCCTTTACGTCATTACCCCTACCTGTTTCTAAGAAGCTGTATGCATTGCTTAATACGCATTACTCGGCTCATTTGCTTAACAATGAAACGCTCTCCACCAGCAGTCATATGGTCTTTAACTTTCGTGATAAAACTTACAGTGCTGCTGCTGGTGGCTTTCACCCTGTCGAGATTTCTATTTGCCAATTTTCAACAGGAGAATGGTGTATTGAGTACATCACGGACTTTGCTTATATGGGGAGCTACTACCCTGAGCTTGAGCGGAATTTAGATTTTGACTTTCGTGCTCGTCAATGCTTTGCCAGCTACCACGGCTGGTTTTCAATGAACGATAATCGTGACGCTGTTGAACTGTATCAATTGTGGGAGAGTAATTTTCTCGCATACGTCGAGATAGAGGCATTCGACGATATTACCCTTACCCCGCAATAACTCATGACTTCCCTTCTCCTACAAACCATCAAACTTATCATGGCTCTTATCACCCTGTTTACCCTATCTCCCTTCTTTGGTGCCATTGGAACCCTAACGACTTTAGGCTTTCTGGTGGTACTGCTGATTGGGTTACTAGTAGCAATCTCAGAGCTGAGAGATAAAAACAACCATCGATAATGTTAATCGACTCA
>NZ_MCZK01000115.1 GCF_002875945.1 Vibrio lentus | reverse complement strand
CCCTTCGGGCAAGGCTCATCTATGGCCTAAGATTGGCATCACCCTGGTGAGTCACTGCGTGCCGCCCCAGGATGTGCCTCTCTACAGCCCCTATCTAAAAGGATATCGCTGCAATCCTGAACGCCTGCGCCTCGTCATTCTTCCTCGTTGCCGCTCGTCGTGCCTCCTCACTCCTTTCACTGACTGAACGAAAGAATCTGTAAGATGGATTTTGTTTTTCGCCTGTCCTTTTTCCTTTGATTTCTCATTACCGTGTCGCGGTCTTCCTGCTTAACGTCCCAAATCAGAACCCCCAAAACAAGGGTATATGAACGCTTCGCGCCCTTGTTTTGATGAACCGTGATTTTGGGTCGAGCAGTCAGGCGACAACGGGAATGAAAAATTAATCAAAGGAAAAACTTATGACAGACTCAATCCTTAATCCATCAACAGCTTCTAACGTTCAATCCGCGACAAACGTATCCCCGTTTGAGCCGTCAGGCTCATCCAAGAATGAATTTTTGAAGCGCTTCTCTGGTCATAAGTTGCGTAAAAATGCGAAGGCTAAAATTACGAAGCTGTTGGAATATGCTGACACGTTGATCTTAAAAACTCAGTCAATGGGGATGGATGATTGCTTTAGAAGTAATGAGCCTGTCACGATGGATAAATCCGAATTTTGGGATTGGTACGAAAAGAACTACAGCGACATGGTTATTTTATTAACCATCCGTGAAGGCGCTCTAGTGAAAGTGCAGGTCTGTGATTGTATCTATCATTTTTCTAATGATGTGGTGATGACATTCTCTTTGGATGGAGAGGAACCGCAAAGCACGATTATTGAGGGGGAATGCTCAGAAGTGGAGGGCACCGAAGAAGTGAAAGAGCCGGTGCAGCTTGCCCCGTTCGACCAATACGTACACCTGGAAAAGACCGCCGTTGTGAAGCAAGTGATTATTGATTGGAGTGAATCCAATTTATTATCTGATGGCAATGCGTACACCCTTGATGATTACAACAAAAAAGCAAGTCAAGAAGCTATGGAAGTGGGCCGCAATAACGGTTACACCAAGACGATGATGTATATCGAGTTTGAGAATGGTGACTTGGAGCGATTTAGACATGATATTGATGCGGATCACCCAACGCTGAACCACTATTACGCTGCTGTGACTGAGACAAAATTGATGGGCTTGTCTAAAGTGCGCTTTACGTTTGAGCAAGTGACAAAGGCATTGATTGACGGTTATCTTTCCCCGCTTAACAGTGATGAGAAAAAGCCAACACCGCCACCACAAGATAACACCCGAAAAGTGGTAGCGCTGGGAGACTATCAAGAGCGACAAGAAGCGAAGCGCGATAGATTAGAAGAGCGTGCCGCTAAAGCTGAAGCGGTCTCTAATGAGCGATTTAATACCGCGAGTACATTAGGGAAAATGTTACCGTTCGGTCAGCCAATCCTGGTTGGTCACCATTCAGAAGCGAAGCACCGTAAACACGCGGAGAGCATCAATACCAACATGCGTAAAAGCGTAGAGGCTCAGGATAAAGCGGAATATCTGAGCCGTCGCGCTGATAGTGTAGGCTCTGCCGGTATCGCGTCAGACGACCCAGAAGCGGTTGAAAAATTGAAGAAAAAGCTCGAGGGTTTGATTAAAAGTCATGAACTCATGAAAGCCGTTAATAAGATCGTTCGCTCTAGTCATATGACCGAGGAAGACAAGATCGAATATTTGGTTAATACACAAGGACAGACAGAAGAAAGAGCAAAAAAATTATTACGCCCGTGTGAGTTTTTTGGAAAGTTTGGCTTTGATGCATACGCACTACAGAATAGTAATGCCAATATCCGAACAACTAGAAAGCGTTTAGAGCACTTGGAAGCGTTGCACAACGAAGCGCCATTACAGGGTAACGGCGAGGCAATGGGGACGGCTTGGGAGCTGTACGAAGAAGAGGGCCGCATTAAGTTTTCATTTGACGGTATTCCAGCCGAAGAGGTGCGCAAAAAATTAAAAAGTAACGGTTTTAAATGGTCACGATACTCTAAAGCGTGGGTGCGTAAACTGACGCCCAACGCGGTCTTTGTGACAAAAAGACTCATTACTTTATTAGCTTAAAACCGAATGAGATGCCTCTTATCCTGGAGGCATTAGTTTCCTTTGTGATTTCCGTGAACGCTGTGGTCGCGCTAAAAGACGTTGAGCCAAAGGCTCGACCGCAAGCGGTCGTCAAGCTGGCTCTCAGTAGGGCTGTAGACCCATTGGCTCGGTGCTTGATTGTATTGCAGTGTATTGATGTCAATTTGTGGTTGCGTGGCTGATAGGGCTTAATTGACGAGTTTTTTATGATGATAGTTTAAAGCGGATTTGAAGCACAGCGTCGTGATAAGGGCTTAACTTGGGCGTTACCCTTCGGGCAAGGCTTTTCGCTTGTATCTTTTATCTATGGCCTAAGAGTGACATCACCCTGGTGAGTCACTGCGTGCCGCCCCAGGATGTGCCTCTCTACAGCCCCTATCTAAAAGGATATCGCTGCAATCCTGAACGCACTCCTCTCACTGCGTTCGCTACGCCTCGTCGTACCTCCTCGTTGCTTTCCCTACCTTTGAATAAGTTCGAGTAAGGCTTGTTTTCTTATGCGCCGATTTCCTTTCACTCGCATCATTTACGGGCTCGCAGGCTGTTAACCGTCTCTCCCCACAACCTGATTTGCAAGGGTAAATGAACGCTGCGCGCCCTTGCAAAGCAGAACGATGGTGAGAGAGCGGACAGCCAAGCGGCTCCGAAAAGTGATACTCAAACAAAAGGAAAATCCTCATGGCGCAACAAAATTCAAACCTAACTCTCTCTAATTCAAATTCAGTGACCAGCGTTTCGCCGCTGGAGCACGAAAGCTCACCAAAAAATGATATCTCTAAGCGCGTGCACCCAGTAGGGCTAAGTCGTGATGTTGTCCTATCAGGAACAACCTCTGTGGAAAATATTATCGTGATTGCCGCTCATGTAAAAGCAAGAGCCAGGCATTCCAGTGTTTGGCTAGAACTGACGGTTTTATTCCCAGAAACAGAACTCAATAAGCCGTACTGGGGGCAAGGCATCGCGAGAGGTCATGTGATTACTGAAACAAATAAGGTAGGGCTGAATAGTCGTGCTGTCGTCATGGGATGGGTGACAGATAGCCATCAATATATCGAAGTATAAAGACTTGATACCCCTTAGTTATAAAATGGAGACTTAAATAATGAAGTATCTCTCACACTATATTCAAGACAAACAAACTCAGGCTTTTAATGATGCTGGGGCGTTCTTTGCTTTTTCTAATCAACAGTTCGATGAGGCAAAAAAAGAGGGCGTGAAATACGCATCACTAGGTATGGGGTTAATTTGCCCAGTTGATAATGCCAAGCAATTAATGACTCGTTTGGATTCCATCGCTCAAGAAGGGATCGCCGAAGATATCAAAGAGAACGGGAAAAAGGCGATCATTCGTCGTGAGTTATTTAATCACGAATGTTTCTACACCAATGATATTTGTGACTGTGTGGAAAAGCTCGAAGGCTATGGCATTTCATACGATGAGATTTATGAAGTGTTTAATCACATTCGTAAAACGGAAGACGTTTATTAAACGTGAAAATTAAAGCGCCTTGATATTTGTTCCATCAAATATCAAGGCATGTTCAAGTCAATTATGGTGAATATTCGAATGAACATTCTGAATGCTACACAAGATAGAGAAGAAACGAAAGCAAAATGTTACGTTTGTACGGCCGTGCCGTTTTCGTTGGGTAAAGTGGTCTATACGCAAGGTATTGAGCAGTTATTAGATAATAATGTCGGTGCTAACTTGTCGATTTATTTGCAGCGTCACCAAAGTGGAGATTGGGGAGAGACTTGCATTGAAGATAAAATCACCAATGACGAAGCAACCAAAACAGGCGAGAGAGTGATATCGAATTATACGATTTGTGATCAATCGGTTTGGATAATAACTGAACGTGACCGCAGCGTGACAACAATTTTATTACCTTGTGAATATTGATATCTCAATGGGATGGCATAAAATGAGAGTCCTATTATTAGGGCTCTTTTTTATGATGAAACCATTACTTTATCTTTCGTTGTTATCGCCGTGTTTCAGTTGGGCTTTTTGCTTTGATGAGGCAGGGCGATTTTATAATGTCGATCCACAGCTTTTAAAATCCATCGCCACGGTAGAAAGTAGCCTAAAGCCGAACGCGTACAATGAAAATAAAAACCAATCCGGTCAAGTCATCAGCCGTGATTTTGGATTGATGCAAATTAATTCCCATTGGTTTGAGCGACTATCCGAGTTTAATGTGAATGAAACAAATATCTATCATCCTTGCTTTAATGTTCATCTTGGCGCGTGGGTATTAAGTTCTAATTTTTCTAGTCATGGTTATAACTGGAACAGTGTCGGCGCGTATAATGCGGGTTTTTCCAAACGCACCGAGAGCGCCAGAAAAATATACATCCAAAAAGTCCAATCGGTTTATTTTAAGATGAACGTTCAATAAAAGGCCTTGCACTATAACGGTGCAAGGTCTTTAGCTTCTCCTCTCGCTTTCTTCCTTCAATTTCCAGATCCCCCGCATCCTTCGTTCGTCAGATTCATTCGCCACCTGGTCGGCTTTTGTCTTTCGCTGTCAGTTTTTCCCGTCGTTTTGATTAAGGAACTCAGATCATTCGTTCTGAGTTGTTGGTTAGTTGAGTTGGTGACCACACCCTACGGCACATTGATTCTCAATGTGAGTGGTTGTCTGTTGATTAAAAAATGCATTTAAAACAATAACTTAAATGTTTGTGGTTGGTTTTTTTTTGTGTTTTAAAATTTTTATATTCTGTACTAATTAGCCGATTTTAGTGTATTTGAAAAAAAGTGAAGTGTATTTGATATACATTTAGCCTAGTTGGGGTATGGCGTGAGAGACGATTAATTGGGAATTAAGTGTGTTTGTATTTGATTTCAATTTAGCCCTTATATACCAGTGTTAATAGACGATATTGAAAAATTAGTGTATTGTGATGGTAATTGATATCAATTCTATTTGTATTGAATAAATGGAGGCTATTTTGGCAAGAAGTCGAGTGTTGCAATCAGCAATCAAAGGGAAATTAGAACAAGATTTTTCAGAGTTTCAACGTCAAACCGGTATGAATGATGCGGATGCCGTTCGCGATCTTCTGACGCTGGCGCTTCGCATTAAACTCAATGACAGTGATGATGACCGACCATCGAATCGAGAGTTGATGGAGGAAATGTATCTTCGTATTAGACAAGTTCAAGGGACAGCTAACCTAACCCATACCCAAACTTTTGATGGTGAATCTTTTTATAAAAACAAAAATGATTCGGCAGAAATGAGGCAATTAGTTATTACTGATGTTGATAAGAAAGTTGAATCTTATCTTGCGGGTGAAAAAAAAGGGTAGCGTATGCTACCCTTTTTTTATCTTTCAAACTCTCTATCGATTTCTCTATCTTCTCTGTGCGGTTCTTTGTTTATATCCAAATCTAATTGCGGTGATATGTCTTTTTGCTCAAAGTATTCTAGAGCTTTACTGTCAATATTGTTCTTCTCGTTGTATGTTGAAGAACTATTTTCTTTCACATCACTAACCTCTAAATGGTCATTGATTTCTTGTGTGCCTGGGCCTTCTTTCCTCTCAATGTCATTCACACATTGGATTATATCGTGTTTCAAGTTTTCGCTTGATATAAACTGAATGTCACGGTTTGAAAAGTTTGCCATGATTTTTTCAATGTTGTTTGGATTTAAATCGTGATTGCCTTGACCAAGTACAATAATTATATTTTGTCTCAATTCATCGATTGATACGTTTTGAATGTCATTTTTATGATTCACATTGATAATATCAATTTGACCTTTTGTTTCCTGATTTATGATGAATGAACTTTCAATGTCAGTGCTAATAATAGTAGTGCTTCGATGTTCACCATTGTTGAATTGAGTTAAGTTTTTCGATTTTGTTCCTAACGTTCTAGGGTTTATATCAAGTGCGCTATCTTTTTCACCTTGACCATCTAAATATGTTACCTCAATAGCTTTTGTTTCTCCTTGCTTGTTGTGAATGTTAGTTACTATTGCAGGATGAAAAGTTCTGTCTTCTGAGGAGTATACTGATGGATGGAATCTAACATTTTTATTCTCCACATCACTAATCCCAAGTTTATTTAAATATTTTTCAGCTAATGTACCAGTCATAGGCTGGCTTTGTTCGATGTACTCTTTTGCTCTTTCTTCAAACTGAGCAATATGTCTCGGGGTGGTTTTTAATAGTTTTTCGTGTTTTTCATTAGCATCAATTTGATGCTTATCTGGTTCGTTTATCATTTCATTAGCATTATTCATTGCTTCTTTGTAGCTAATGTCTTTATGGCTCATGATGAGGTTAATAAGGGAACCTTTCTCGCCTGTAGTGTAGTCTTTGAAGTATCCGCGATATTCACCAGTTAGACTCACTTTAATAGCAGATTTGCCGATTCCAAAAGTTAAGTAATCACGGTCTGATTTGGAAAGATTTGGCTTTCCTAATAATTGCTTAGCTAGACTTTCTGTATATTTTGGTAGTTCGGTGTTGATTCGTTCTTTAAATAAGTTGTAGTCAAATTCACCGCTTTTGTTTTGATAGCGAACGTCCTCATGAGGTAGAGCATTTCGATTAAAGTACGTTGTTGATTGTGGTGGTATTTGATTAACCGTTTCAATGGCACTGTGCTTGTTTGACTCTTTAGATTGCCAGGTCTTTACCATTTGCTTTGGGTTGTCGGTATAGAGGGTTAAGTGTGTACTCGCACGCGTGAGATCGATATATGCGCGTCTCAAATTAGTTAACCCTCCTTTACCTTGAATCGCAGTTATTACATGAGGGTAGGTTGTGCCCTGGGCCATGTCTGCGGTTCGTGTGTATGCGTAATCCCAGTGCGCGTCTTTGAGTTCATTAGGGTTTAGTGTGAGAAGTTTCCCCGACTCTGATAGTGCTGTTATCATCTTTTCATCGGCGCTTTGTACTCGATATTCGACGTTAGCTTTGATATCTCGAGTCTTGTCAGTGAACCGTGTAATTATTTTGTCTTCTTTGGATAACGGTTGATGAGAGAGTGAAAACAACGTGGTAAATGTATGATCACGGTTGCGAGGTAAGAAAGTTTTTTCCCTGCCTGTAGCCTCATTTTTTAGTGTCACGATACCGTGTTCAGAATCGACACCTGTGATGGTAGCGTATTCACCAGGCTTAGTACTTAGAATTAACCCTTTCTGATAAGGCATCATAGTTGATAGCTCTTCCCCTGTAGCGCCAATTGAGCGAAGTCTTGAGGCTACGACGTTCTCTTGTCCTATTTCTTTGGCCCCTATTAAGCCCTCACGAATGTGCTCAGTAATGTTGTCTCTTTCTATATTGGTGTAAGCAATGATAAGGGTACTCTCTCGAGTTTCAGGGGTTCGAGAAAGGTAGTCTTGTGCAACCACATATGGCAGCTTCTCTGTAGCTGTTTGCTGTGCTTGGCGAGGGTCTTTGTTATTAGGTTCTAGAGTTGAAATTACATGCTCGGTTTTTCCTAGGGGATCTGGTGCTTGTTTTTGTAATTTATCTAGTGCGCTATCGGGTTGTTTATCAAGGATGTTATGTACAGCGTTGAGGAGGGTGTCGTTTTGCTGACGAACAATGTCCGTCATTTGAGCTGTGTCGATATTCCCTTGTCTCATGGCGAGCTCAAAAGGTTTACCAGCGCTGAGTGATAATAATTGCTCTTTGTCGCCTAGGAGTACTGCCTTGGACTGACTGTTTATTATTAAGTCCGTGAACTCTTTCGCTTGTTTGTTACTGACCATAGAACTTTCATCGAGAAAGAATAAGCTGCCTTGATAGTCATTGGGTTCTTTGGTTCCTCTTCGAAGATCTGTTAGCAGACTTTCTAAAGTTTGTGCTTCAACGCCCTTTTTTTGAAGTTCACTGACAGCGGCGTGAGTTGGAGCTAATCCTATTATTTGTTTTGGTTTGTTTTGTCCGACTTGGCTAGTGTGTTCAATTAAATCAATGTTGGACTCTAGCATGGTTGATTTACCTGTACCGGCTAACCCCTGTATTGCTACGATACTGTCATGGGTTGTAGATATAAGTGTAATGCTGTCTTTTTGGCCAGCGCTCAAGCGTGGCTTATCATCGAGATAGCTTTCAACCTGTTCAGAGGTAGCAAATGGTAAGTGTTGGTCTTTACCTTTTTCTATGTTGGCCAATATGTGTTTTTCAGTATCTAACGCGGCTTGTGTCGTCCAGCGAGTGCCGTCGCTGTATTCGGCTGATAGGGCGTCCTGGCGCTTATCAAGCGTTTCTTCCACTTGTGCTTTGGTGATTGGTGAACCCGCTTCTTCAAATGCGTATCGTACGGCTTCTACCACCAATTCTTTTTGACTGAAACCGGCTTCTCGCTCTGATAAATGATTTAAAGCAAAACTGACAGCTTTCTCATGGGTAGGGCGTTGCTTATCTTCTGACAACATTGATAAAGCTTGGCTTATATCTTGTCTTACTATGTCTTCGGTTTTTCCTGAAAGATAACGGTCATTAACATGTTGAGTCTGCATTACACGCTCAATGGCTGATGGGGTTATGGTGGTTTTTTCTAATGCACTGCGCGCTTTGTCGGTGTTGTCTGTGAAAATATCCAGACGATCTGTTTTTTCGCTTAGATCATTTAACAGGGCTTTAGAGAGGGTGAAAGCTTTGGCTGATAATAAAGTATGAGTTTTGTCGTCAATATTATGTGCGTTTTGTACATAATCGTATTGTAGCGGTGCGTCTTTGAGTTTTTCTATTGACAGTTTGAGAGTTTGGCCTTGTGTATCTTCTAAGGTAAGAGAATGTTTTGATAAGCCGGTAACTTGATAACTTTGGTGTGCTTCTAGACCTGATGGGAAGTGTTTCCCTACAGTAGCCAACCGCTCTCCTTTCGCTATATTAATGCTTTGTGGTTTACTCAGTTGTACGTTCATTGCTTTAAATGATTTTGAGGCAGGGTCAAGGGTGACAGGTTTTCCATCCTGTTTACTTACAGTAAGAATGGTGTTGTTAGCTTTGTCGGTGCTGGCAACCACAAAGGCTTTAGGTTTACCATTTTCCCATTGAGTGAGCGTCATGCCAACTTTATAGTGCTGTGCAAGTGGTTGTTGTGACTTTGAAAGAAAATGAGGAACTTGAGTAAATAATGTCGTCTCGGTACGTGATAACTCGCCGGTGTTTTTTAATGCATCACGAATATGGCCAGTCAGTTTTCTTTGTTCTACGCTAGATGTTGCTAAGACCTGGGTGTTTGCTTTATCTGGCAAATCAGAATAAATTCGTGCGACTTTTTTTGCGTCGTTATCATGAAGTTTTATTTGGTTTTTACGGGTAGTGTTATTAACCCAATTATGGCTCTCTACGTTCCCTTTGCTATAGAGGTCTATTGCATTGTGAGCCTTAAAGCCCTGGCGACTCGAGGTTCGATTAAGGAGCATGACTTTACTGCCGGTTTGTTTTGCTTTTTCTGTCAGTGTGATCAGCTCGTTCGCACTCATTTTATTAGCGTCATCAACAACTAAAACGTCTTTGTTAGTCAACTCCGCTTTTGAGTTTAATATTCCATTTAAGCTATGACGTTGTTCTGGTTGAAACACTTGCGTGATCCAAGCTTTGAGAGTGTGGCTTTCCCTTTGAATATTTTTCTTGCCTTGATGGGTGGCTTTGGCTCCTTGCGACACAAATTGAACCCGCTTGCCGCTGTGGTTTCCTACATTTAATAACTGTTGTGCGATTTTTTCTGATGAGCCGAACACATTAACTACGTGGAATTGCTTTGTGGAATGGTATAGCTCTGTTAGCTTTTGTTGCTGATTGGTTGGAATATCTAGGCGAGTCAGCGTTGATGGTTCAACGTGTGTACGCATATGATGTGCGCGGCCTTTGGTGATATCCATAAGCGCTTTTTCATTTTGCAACATTGATTTTGAAGTGTATTGCCCTTTTTCTTTCAGACCGACTAACGTCCCGTCTTTAATTAAACTATCGGCGGTTTTTTTCAAGTCAATTGCATTGGGTTGTTCACTTCCCTTCGTAAAATCACTCGCAGCAAGTTCGATCACTTTTTCTAAGTTAAGCGTGGTGGTGTACTGACTTAAATGCTCTATGGCACTCAATAAGGCTTGTTTTGTGTCGGCAGGAGCAAGGGGGCTTTGATTGTTCTTCGCATGCTCTTTTGCTTTTTCAACGAGCTTCGCTGGATCTAGCCCTTGCTCTAGAGTTGTAGATTGCCATTGACCATTTAGGGCCGCTTCACTTTGGTAGGTTTTAGATTGACGAGTATTAAGTGCGGCTGTTTCTCTGGTGGCCTGAGTATTATGGCCAAACTCTAAAGTTTGTTGGTCAATTTGTTGTTTTCTAGTGGAAAATGCATCCATTAGTGTAGAAGGAACTCCTTTTATATCAAACTGACCATTGCCGATACCTTGAGTTTGAAAACCTAACTCTTGGGATTCTTTGGCTAAGTGACTTTGATACAGCGCGGTATAATACTTTTGGAAGTTATAAATACGCTCACCACTTCCGTTAATCACCCCGCCTTTTTGTTTTAGGCTTGAGGCGAGCGTTCGAAGTTCACCTTCTTGGTTTCTAGTCATATTCGCTGCTAGGGCATGAGAATGGACTTGTGGTTCGTTCGCTCTACTGGTCTTATGTCGAACCACGGCAAATAGCATAGATTGGGTGTTTTGGTATTCTCGTTCGCCTTTATCTTTCGTGTGAGTTACTTGAGCAACGTCTTTTTCTAGCTCCGTTAAAGTAAACTTAACGGCGTTATTGTGTGCTTCGATGAGCCGAGTGTCTCCACCGACCAAAGCCAAAATGCTAACGGATTTTGGAGCTGAAAAAGTTAGATCAAAACCAGCCTTGTGATTGTCCCTTTTCCCTTTAATGACCTCTTCTCCTAGATGACCCGAGAGTACAGACTCTAAATTTTTTTCGTCGACCGGCTTTTCATTGAGGCCAGATTCTTTAGCCAGCTCACCAAACCAAAAAGTGTTTTCGTCCTGACTTTTTTCTTTGAGATAGTAATTGTCACTTGAGTCCTTTTCTAAAGAAACGTCAGGTAAGTTTTTGGGGTTTTCTTCGCCTAGGTAGTATTTTGTTGCCGATGACGCTGATTTTAGGGGGCTGATAGAGAGCATGGGTGAAACTCCTTAAGGGCCAGTGTCCTAAGTTTGTAAGGGACAAATGGGATATTAGGTATTGTTACGATGGTCTTGGATTTTTGAACTAAATAAGTGCTTTATCGAAAGGCTTATTAGGGGTTCCCCCCTAATAAGCAATACAAACCAATCTTTTATTTTTGGTTGTTGTTATTGAATCTGGAAATTGGTTTAGCCAGATAAACTATCCATTTCTATGTCTTGAGATATCGCTGACTCTTCAAGTGCTGTTTGAGCTTTCTCTTGAAACTCTTCGTTAGCTTGATTTTTTGAAATATCTTCACTAGCTAAAGATTTGACTGTATCGCTTTGAGTCGCAGCCTTAATTTGGTCGGTCTCTAGTTTCATCTCTTCAGGACTTTCAAACTGTGAAGCTTGTTTGTCAGATAGTGCTTTACGATCTTCTTCGTTTAAAAAGAGCCCTGGAGCAACGCATTCGTAATAGACGGCTTCTTGATAAGCGTTAACCATTGCGATGGAAGGTGTGTATGAACGTTTGAGGAAAGCTGGGCTTACTTCTCTTAGTTTGTCAAAATTCAAATCGAGCTGAGTGATGAAGCTACTACCTGGTACTCGTAAGTAACATTGCAAATCATCAAGCGCTTGAATTTCACTCGGAGAAACTACAGGGCGGGTTACTGTTTGGTGGCCAATTGAAACACCATCACGTAAAGCATTAGCGCCGTAAGATATGTTTTCTTTCGAAATATCAACTTCTTGCTCACCTAAATCTTTTGAAGAAATTTGGGCCATTTGGTTTGATGGGGCTCTGAAATAAAATCGAGAGTTAAGCAAATCGAATATAACGTCTGCCGTATTCTTGCCGTAGGTTTTTACCAATTGCGCATAAGATTGCAGTCCGATGACGTAACATCCTCCAAATTTACGCACCTCAGATATGATGTTATCGAGTTCTGGTAACTTATGTAGGCTTGGCATTTCATCCATGATTACCCAAATGCGTCTATCTTCATCTGGGTCTAACCCTAGAATGGCATTGGAAGCAATCGCGAGCCATGTAGAGATTAACGGTCGTAAAGATGCATGTTGCTGCGCAGCACTAGAGAGAAACAAAAACCCTTTTTGTTCATCGTCTTGAACCCAATTCGTAATAGAAAAAGGTTGGCGCTTTAGGCCGCCTTTCGCGTCTTTTTCATCGAGCCCATCCAAAAATCGTAAGCTCTTAATATAAGTAGCCAAAACAGACTTGATTGAAATGGCGGTTTTTTTTATGTCTTTAGATACCAATGATGCAGATTCAGTACCCTTTAAAAAGTCGCCGAGTGTATCAAGCTCTGAGGTTAAGATAAGCTGTAAGAGGCGAGCAGTTGAGCAGGGGGTTTTCTCTTGGCTCATTCGATAGGCTGTACTGGAAAAAATTGTACGTGCGGAATCTACCCAAAATGGGTCTCCCTCGCCATGCTGAGGAATAAGGGCGTTTGCTATGTTTTCAAAGTCTGGCGCTTCTGATGCGTCACACCAAACATCCCAATTGGCACATCGTTCATCAAATGGGTTCAACAGTACATCTTGGCTAGGATCGAAGAATTTACTCGTAAAGGTACACCCTTTATCGTAAATGATTGCTTTGTCTCCGCGTTTTCGAATCCAAGTTAGCAGTTTTCTTAACATCACCGACTTACCCGCGCCGGTCGTTCCGTCTACAAGTAAATGTTGTACTTCAAATTCATTCTTAAATAAGGCGTGACCGTCTACTTTAAAATCAGAAATGTTGCCATTACCAACACCTTGATGCTTTAGTTTTTTTGCTCGTTGTTTCAGGTCTTTAGTTAGTTGCTTTGGTTCCGCGTATTGAAAGCCTCTAACATGGAAATCTTCACTTTGTTTTTCACCTTGATGCTTGAAGAAACGCAGCGCTAACGAAAACAGAAATAGACCTATAACGATGGCCATTAAAAAGTGAATTTGCGCTAAATACCAAAAGTCGCTGTGGAGATTTAATATCGTTGTATTTTGAAGTTGTGAACCAAGGGTGTCTCTATAGCGCTCGCCTTCCCAAATGGTTAACACATTGGAATCTAATGCTTTACCAAATTTAGCATAGGCTAGGTTACGCCAGTAATAAAACTCCGCATTAAACGCATTGTGAGGGGCTCGAATGTAAGTCAGTAATAATGTTGTGGCCACAATTCCCCAGCCTAAAAATTTAACAAGGGTGTTGTTGACCTGAAAAAACATGCGGATTGCATGAAATGTGATCTGGCCTCCTCGGGTGAAGTGGCTACTTTTGTCGCGAGTTGGTGTATTCATATCCCTTCCTTAGATGAATTAATTAAAAGTCTGTTTGTATAAGGTATTGATATGTAGGAAGGAGATATCCCAGTTTGAGGTGATTTATAGCGCCATAATTGCTTTCCCGTTAAAGGGTCTAAAGCAAAAAAGTATTCACGAGAACTACAAATTAAAGTGTTGTTATGAAGTTGTATGATAACCCTTGGTGGTAGATGGCTTCCTTGATGTTTAGCTATTTCAAATAGTGTTAGTTCTTGTCGTAACGGGTTACTCCATAGCTCTTCCCCAGTTAAAGCATTTAAAGAAAACAAGGTATCATTTGAGTTGCAGATTAATATGTCATGGTAACAAAGGATTTGTATTTGGGTATTAGATACTCGCTTTTGCCACACTTCTGTGCCTGTCGGTAAATGAATCGCGACGATGGTTCCGTTTGTTCCACTAAAAATAAAGTCGTTTAAATATTGGATCTTCGCTGAGTTTTCATTTTCAGCTTCTATATAGTCATGCAATAAACAATGGAAACCTTGCGCTATTAATTGATTAATTTCTTCTTTCATTATTAGAGTATTGTCGTGGTTACTTATAGTGAGAAAGACAGAAGCTTTGTGAAAAAAGAGAAATTTCAGCATAGTTTTTCTTTAACCTCTTGATACCAAGCTAAATTTAGTTGTACCTCCGCAAGACGTTTCTTGAGAGTAAGGGTTTGTATTGTTGTTAAGTGTGGTTGCTTTAAGTGGATTTCATATTGTTTGGCCGCTTTGTATGCGGCCTTGATACTACGCTCTAACTCGTTACTTAATTCTGTTGGGGCAAGTGAGTTATTTGCTAACTTGATGCAGAATGTGTCTCGGTTTTCACTGGTAGATACTGGCGTTGATAACCAGGTAATAAGTGCTTGTTTACCAAGCTCAGTGATAGTAAAAGCATTACCTCTTGGCTGACTGTCAGTTTGCTCTTCAATCCAACCTTCTTTTTGCAAACTCTTTATCTCTCTATAGGTTTGCTGGATGACGGCGCTCCAATAATGGGAGCTATTGATAGCTTTTGTGACACTGTAACCAGTATGGGGTTTTTCATTTAGATACGTAAGGATAACGTAGCGTAGTGACATTCAGCTTCCCCTCTAATACACCCAACCGTTCATACGATGCGCTTCAGGAATGACTTGATGGCATGGGTATTGAGTTTGCAACCCGTATTGCACCAGTGAGTTAGTTGGTGTAAATGCTGCAACGCCGTTGGAGCGTGTAAAGCGATTAGGGTCAACTTTTAATGTGCGTTCCAATGCCTCCCAAATTACGTTCTCGATGAACTGTGTTGGGTCTTCACTGGCAGGTCGAATACCGAGTTGCCCCCCTTTAGGACAAAACCAAGGTCTGATGTTCATTTGAATTTGGTTATAGACACTGCTGGCATACGCTTGTTGTGTACCTAGTAAAAACGCCTTTAATTGCGCCTGCTCAGGTGTTCCTTCTTTATCAATGAAGCGAATGAAGTAAGAGAGATTGTTTACTTGTGTCATCTTTTTTTTAAGGAGCTCATGCGTTGCTTCCTGGTAGGTTTGCTCAAAGTCCACAATCAAGGCTTCCAGTTGCGGACTTTTGTTCCATGGTGGAAGTGAGTTGGCTAATACGTTAAGTGAGATTACCGACATAAGCAGCGCGAGTATTGATGAGGAGAGTTTCATAATTTAGCTTCCTTTATTAACCTTGATGCTGTTTATTATAACAGTATCAAGGTTGATATTCATTCAGTTTTTGTTGGTAATTTGACCGTTATCCATTTTTGTTTGGTTTTTGGGTGGTGTAGTGATAGCCGGTGTCTGGTTGTGGGCTCCCTGCATTTTCTTGGCGCGTTAACTGATCATTGACTTCTTGCTGCACATCACTTGCCGGCAGGTTGGAAGTGAGTGAGGTGTTCGCTTCGTTTTGCATATGCCCTCCCATTACCAAGGCATTGCCTCTGACATTACGGTAGGTATGGTTATCGTAAAGGTCGTCGCTGCCTTTGAGGTTTATCATATCTGCAGTGACTTCTTCAATTTTGCTTTGCGCTACTTCCGCGCCTTGATTGACGACAGCACTTTGCTCTGGATTGAGTGTGGGAGCGCTGCTTAGGTTATTGGGTTGATATAAGTTCTTTAATTCATCAATATTTGAAGAGGACGTGTTCACCCCAAAACTGTTTTTGAAGCTGTCAGATTGGGTGTATAAATCAAAGTGGCTTTTTGCATCGTTGATATCTTCTGGCAATCTCGCTGTCATGAGGCGTTGGACTTCGTTGTTGTCCATTCCCTGATCGACTTCAAGGTAGCGTTGGAAGCCGCTGATGGCACTGCTGGTGAAGCTGGATGAATCGCTCTCCATGCGCGAACGCATATTACTGAGGCTATCTACGGTAGAATTAGCTTCCATAACCGAAGCGCTAAGTGATTGTGTTCTTTGGTAGTTAAGAGAGAAATCATGGGCATATTGCTCCATCTCACTGCGATTATCTTTTGTATCCAGCGTACGTCCCGCTCGCTGCATTGAAGTTGCTCCTTCATTGTACTGCTCACTGGCTTGTTGCATGGCTTGCTTCTGTTCTGCTGTCATACTGCTATAGGCGTTGCGTTCTTCATCGCTCCATCTTGATTCGATACCACCCTGTAGAACACCGCCGGTTAAAGCGCTTGGTAGGCTTACACCACCACTCACGGTCGCAGCATTAGCAAAAGCCCGAGATTGATCTTTTGTCCAACCCATAGTTTGAGACATGTTGTCGATGGCTGATTCCATAGTGGAGCGAGATGTCGAGATCTGTCCTTCGGTTGAGATGTTGTGGCCATCGCCATAAGATTTGTTTTTAGACCAGGCATCATTCCATCGGTCATTTATTTGCATCCCGTTAGAGTAGGCATCATTGAGGTTGTTGGTGGCCTGTTTTTGTGCCGATAGTGCTGTGGAATATTGGTCGTTTACGCTGTTTTGGATGGTGTTTGCTACACTGGCTGACCATAACGGCTTCGATTCTGTTTCTTGCGCATTGTAGGTCTGACGATTAGCGTCATTGTGATAAGTATTGGTCGTTGAACCATCGGATTGTTGTATAGACGACATGCCACTTCTCATAAGTAAGTTGTCATCAAACTTGTTGGCCGAAGTGTTGTTGTAACTGTGGTTTTGCATTTGCAAGTTACCAAAGTCTAAATTACCCGTAGATGCCGCAGCAGAAACGCGGGAATTGGTGCTGTTAATCATACTGGCCATTGAGTAGTTTAAGCTTTGAATAGCAGAGGCTCCACCACTCAATATTTTACCGGCGAGTAACGGAATGCTCATCATGAGAAATCCGGTCATCCAAGCGAAACGCTCATGCAGTTCATTGAGTGGATCTGCATTTTTCAATGACAGTCCGTTAAATAAATTAGCGGTTTCTAAAGAACGTACCTCAAGTGTCCATAACATAATGGCGTTTAAGATAGCGAATAACGCTGGCCATGTGGCCAGGTAAGCAAATGTTTTGACGTAGTTGCTTAAGACCATTTTTGTGAGTGATGGGATAAGAGCGGCGGCGGCTACGAAAAAGCTTAAACACGTAAAGATGAAGAACATCATTGTATGCATCATGGGAATGAACTCTCTGGCTTGCATGCCAAGTGAAGCCCACATTGAGGTTTGTTGCATTTTGTTTTGTGTGTAAGCGTAGTTAAGTGCCTGGCCTTTTGTATTTAATGCATCAATGCTGAACCGAATTGCGTTAATAGCCATGTTTTGCTTTATTACATCCACTGCACCGTTTGATATGCCGACAAATTCTGAGTAGCTTTCGCTGAGAGCATTAGAAAGGTGTGCTTGATTAACGGTCGTACTTTTGCCGTAGAGGTAAGTGCCTAATAGGTTTAAGTCTCGGGTTGCTTCTTGGTTCATTGCCTGCTTTAGCGTTGGGTAATACTCGGCACAGGTTTTGAAGTTCTGGCCTTTTAACATCACTCCACGGATTGGGCTCATGGTCGTCCCATCTAAAAATCCAAAAATATCAGTTGCCGAAAATAAAGCATTCCACGTGTATTTCCCATTAATCTCTACATCATCAATTAAGCAACTTTTAAAAAAATCATTCCACTGTTGTCTTAGTTCAATGTCTTTAATGTCGGCTTGTCGGGATAGTTGGTAAAGCTCTGAACCAAATAACATTCCAGTTCGACCATACCGACGATTGTCACTGGTGTTGAACACTGTTTCGACCGTTTCGGTAACACCCATCATCATGGTAGAAAAAAACCAAGTTGGAATAGCGACAATATAAGGCACGTTATCTACAGCATAGACACCGGTTGGCTCGGTTAAATCAATAATTTGTACGCGCCCTTTTTGGTTAATTAACAAAAGCGGTACAAGTGTGAATATGACCGCAAAGGTATAAATATGTTTGGTATCACGAGTTAAAGTGAAATAAGCAAAAGTGGTCACTGCGCCAAACATAAGTGAAATAGCGATCAATGATGAAAAACTGTCTGACACAAAAAAAGCGGCAACAGCGTCAAGAGCTCGCATAAGCGTAACTCCTTGTGTGTAGGTGTAATATTCAAAAGTCATCAGACACCCTCCCCAAATGTGATGTTTTGCTGCATCTTGTCGTTTAATAGATTCAAATAATCAGCGTCGTTACTTTTATGAGCTTGAATTAATTGTTCTTGCTCGAGAATAAGTTGGATCGCTTTGTCTGACAGACCGTCTGTGTATTTTTTAGCTCGGTCTATGTCCATCGTAATGAGGGATATGTCTTTTTGATCGATTTGAGTGTTAACCATCGACTCTTGAACAACGTTAAGCATGCCTTTCAAATAACGATTTAAGAGCTCGATCGATATCATGCGAGAGTAAGCTGCAAAATTGGGATAGCGGTTAGCCCTGGCTGCACTTCTAAATATGGTGAGAACTGGTGTTTCGGTGTATTCCAAAAATGCTTGCTGAGCATTGGTTAACGCTTGTTCGTTAAGTAACGCGCTATAAAGTTGCTCTAATAAGGTTCGAATTCGACTCTGCAAACCTTTTGCTTTGGTCAGTGTGAGCGTGGTTTTAGTGGGTGCTAAACACTTCTTTGCATCCGTGTCATCGCATTTGTAATAATCAATATCTCCACCTTCTAATAAGGCTTGTACCAGGTTGTTGTTATCCGTCAGTAGGCTTGCATGGTAATTGGGTCTTCCCTGGCTATCGTAAATATAAGTTCCAGAAAGACTCATTAAAAACTCAGCTAAGGCGGTATCGCTGGCTAAGAAGGGGTTTTTTAACGTGGCAGACCAAACGAGATTATGGTTAGTCTTTGTGATGTCTCCTAATGACGCATTATTCCTAGCGTTAGCCAACTGCGTATTAGATTGACCGCCCACACCACATTCATGTTGAGCGGCGACCCAATCAGAAAAGGCGTTGTTTTGAGTTCCCATGGTGGCACAAACGTGTTTTTTTGCTTGAGGGCCAGCGAAGGCGGCTAAGCCCCCTACGGCAGCTTGCGCGGTTTCACAGGAGTTAATTGACTGATTTAGCCATTTATCGGCAATGGATTGTAAGTTGTCGCGTATTTGTTTGATTTGAGGCGCCCAAGTCTGAAGGGCTAAATCAACAGCAAAAGGAACCGCATTTGCAACTACAGCTTTACCAAATTGAACCAATTGGTCAGAGTTTATGTGAGAAAAACCGCCCATGAAGGCATCAATCCCACCACACCCCGCATTGACCGAAGGTATGGTGACGGCTGCAAGCTGTGCGTTTTTTACAGAAGAGCGAACGTATAAAGATCCCCCATTATAAAAGTTAGCGGCTTGGCCTTTGTATGAACTTGGGTTCGATACGTTGGTGTGATACCCCAAACTATTGAAAAATGAATCCAATGAGCCGTTAACACCCGCAGCTTGTGTTATTGGTGACACAAAGAGACTTATTGCCAATGAGAGGTGAAGTACATTACGTTTAGGGACTATCATCGCATCGCCTCCAACACTGCCGAGTCAGATAAAATGCCGTTTACGCTATGTTCGAGCTGTTGGTAAGAGACATTACCAACTGATACGCGAACAAACTTACGAGTATTAACGTTAATTAAAAAAGTGGCAGGAACAGTAATGCTTCTAGGATTATCAAAAAAGAGTTGGCTGACTTCTGGCGTAGCAGGGATTGGTACAGGAAATTGATCCATGGATTTCCCATCGAGTGTAAATGCATACGTTGGTAGCGAATTGGCTTGTGTAAATTGCTTGAGAGTAGGTGCAAAAGCGTGGCAATACGCGCAGTCACTTCGGAAAAAGAACACCATCGCGTATTGATCGTTCATGGCTGCGTTGGTTGTGGCTGATGGAGCCAACAGTAAAAGCATTAGAGGTATGAAACGCTTAAGCTCTGTTCCAAATAAAGCGGCTTTAACCTGCAAAGAACGCAGAATGATATTCATGAAATAAATAGTTAATAAGTTGGTTGTTTTTTCAATTTTCATAATTAAAAGTCCGGTGTTTGGTAGTCATTAGCGACGTTGTAAAAGCGGCCTAATAACTCATTTTGCGAAATAAAGCCGTAAGCAAGAGGTTTGAACTCGCCTGTTTTTGGGTTTACTAATAGAAGGGCTGGTGTGAACGGCACTACTACTTTCTTATCATTGTTACGGTTGTTTTTGACGGTATCGATGAACACGCCATCTTCACTAATACCGAGCAATTCCATACTATGCGTGTCAGCAAAGGCTTGTACTGACGGTGCTAAGGTTTGACTTAGAGCATCTTCACCTTGATAGACAAAGAAAAACCCCCACCCTTGTGCTTTCATCTTTTCTACAGCTTCATCTTTGGCATTGCGTTCCTGGGCGTAATAGGTGCTGCGAGCCGCTTGTTCTACTGGCCTATCTTTGATGTAAGAATATTCAGGGTTCTCTAAAAGTAACTTCTTAAATGTCATGCCGGTTTGAGAGGTCTTTTGACTAATAAAGTGCTTTAACTGCATCACTTTTAGGTTCTTTTGAGTATCGGTAGGGTTGATTGTTGCGTCAGCTACCGCCTCTTGAAATACCTCATGAAACCACTGCATTTGCTTGGTTGCGCTCATCACCGTAGTTGTTGAGTTTGGTGGCGGCGCACTCACTTTTTTAGAGGGGGCTTGGCGTTTAATCTGAGGTTCGTTGTACCATTTCCATCCCGCAGGAATATCTTTCGCTATGAGGCTTTGGCTGCTCAGCGCGTTCAATAGAATGATGAGAACAAAGGGCTTCATTTTCATGGCTAATCCTGTTTTAACGAGCTTTCTAGACGATTTTTGATCTCATCTGTATTAGGCAGATCCATATCCGCATGCATATCTTCATAGAAATCAGTGAAATCAATATGTTCGAAATTAATGCTTTGTAACTGCTCTGGGGTTATTGGGTCGCATATTGGATTTTTTGCCGAACCAAAGTTGCTACCTAATTGGTTTTTATTACCTTGCTCTTGAATGATGCGTGCCATTTTGCTGTCGTAGACGCAGTAGGTTTTCTTTTTACGGGTACAAGCTCCTAATACCTTGCTTGCGCAATAAGAGCCTAAACTAATAGTGAGTTTCTTCTCTTTTGCTTGACCGAGCGCCTTTTCATCTTCATTGCATTGTGCAAGTCCTAGGTCGGTTCCCCACCCTCCGTCTTTGCAGCAGTCGGCGAACCCGAAAACACCGTCAGTACATTTCATTGCTTTACCAGTAAACATTGTTGGTGGATTCCCTAGGGATTCCCCCGCAGCATTTAAACCAGCGAGCGCAGCAGCAGATTCGTCGAACTCTGAATTTTGAGTTGGCATTTCGCCATAGCAATCCCCGTCAAGACAGAAAGAGGTTTCTCCACAAATGAGGTTAGTAGCGCTACAGTTTTGCTCAGGACACGATTTTTTTAATTCTTGTTCGATGCAAACGCCATTTTGCATCAGGGTGCATGCGCTTGATGTAGTCGTGCAGTTAGTTGGTAATGAAGCGCAGGTATCAGGTCGGTCACAGATGTGGTTGACCTGATATTTCCAGCAGTTAAGCGTGGTAGGAATACCATTGATAGTGCGAGTAGCACGCCCTTCAATGCAAGTTTGAGACATTACTTTACACTCCTTTAATAGAGTGCATTGTGTTTGCCATGTGACCGAGTTTTTAATGCAGTTACCACCAGAGAGGGTGAATCCACTTGAGCAGCTTAATGAAGCTTTTATGGTCTCCTGAACAGGACCGCAAATCTCGTAACTTTTGCTCCAGTTTGATCCCTTACAGGCTCCCCAACTCGAAGAACTTTTCAAGGCTCCTTTGGTAAATCCTTGATTTGGCGTTACATATTTTCCGTCCCATATATAAGTAGTCCTATTTGAAGAGCAATTACTGTTACCGCCTGATTGGGTGACAGCGTTCGAGCCGTTATATCGGCATTGCTTTATCGTACGCTTGCAATTGTAACCTTGCCGAGTCCAACCTGATGGGCAACTGTAAATGACAGGGGAAAGGCTGGCGGTAAATGTTGGTGTTTTAGTGCAAGGAACTGAACTATTGGTTGGTTTTCTGCATAGTTTAGGGATGTACTCTGTGATGCATTGAGTACCACTGTCACAATCTACATATTCGTTAGAAATGCCATGTGTTATGTCATAAGCATTCTCTTGGCCAAGAAGAGCAAACTCAAACGCGGGATCATTTTTAATGTCAGGTCTGCCTTTGTCGAAACTTTCTTGAATCGCACCGGCTTTATCGTTTGAATAATACTCACTGGTCTTTTGGCTTTCGATTGCTGCGTCATTTAAGGACTTTTGAGGTGGATTATTAACTTGATTTACACATTGAGCATCGGCGCATAAATCTTCGATAGTTAGAGCGCCGTTGGCTTTGTTCGGAATATTTTGTTGCGCACTTTGAGCCCAAGAAACATTATTATTATATTGCTGTTCTTGGTTTGCGGCTTGAACGCCGTGTATCCAAAGAAGAAGGATAATAATAGGAAGGCGGCAAGAGAACATTATCGTTGCCCTCTTGTTAGCAAAGCATTTACCACGCTTTTGGCGTCACCTTCTTGTAAAAAACTTATTGCGTCATTAAAGGAGACATTGCCTTTTACTCGATCATAATCGCTTTCAGTGCAAGGTTGTTTAGGAAGACATTTACCTGGTTTAACGACAACAAATGTTGGTACTTCCGTAACATTGAATGTTCTAAACCATTCCGGTGAAATCGCAAAGCCGCTTTGAATCGGTGGTTTACCTGGCTCTTGGATAAGTGATTTGATTTTTTTTGCCGTTGCTGCAAAGCCTTGAGGTAGCACACCTCGAATAACTAAAGGCACTTGCCACGCTTCACTTTGTTTCAGTAATGCCTTTAATGCTGGCTTCGGCATGGTAAGAGAGACAAATATCATCATGCCGGTCGGGGCCGCATTAGGGTTTTCCGTTGGCTGTGGAATATCAACAGCCCCTTTAAGATATCGGGGATCAAGCTTTTCTTGCCAGTGAGCAGCATCGGCGCGTATTTGCTCTTGAAACTGAATGCTTTTCGCTTGTTGAGTTTGGATAGCATGTTGAGATGTAGAGTCTATCCCTTGCTCTTTTACATTAAGCTCTAGGTTTGATAATGATTTCAACTCTTCTTCTGTGTAACCAATTGAAGCAAAAGAATAAGTGCTCCAAAGTGTGAGTAATAAAATAGTAATTTTCATTATTGTTATCCTTTGAGAATAAGCCTATCCACTCTTTGAGTGGTGCTCCTTTTCGTTCAACAAGGGCTACGCCCGTTATCGCAACGAAAAGCGAGCTTAAATTTTATATTTGAGGATGGCCTAGCCAGCGGTCATCCGAATATTTGTCTATTACAAAAAGACGCAATTACGTTTACGCCACTGCACAAAACCAAAGTTGTCCCCCGTTGTTGGGTTATCATGCCCCATCTCCCAAATTGCCGTTGTGGTTGTATAGGGGTGGCACCATCCAGCATCTGGGATTGGGGCGCTCATCTGATAGCGATAGCGGGATTTAGGTAGAATTGGCGTTGGGTATTGGTAGCAAATTGCTCCGTCTTCACCACTCGTTTCCCAAACGATGCCCTGACGGTGCAACTTGTAATTCAACCTTTCCATAATTAGCGTTCCTGCTTGGATCGGTGTATCTCTATAATTGGTTGTGCCTGTTAAGGGGTAGGCACTTCCTTGTGATCCTAAACACCAAAAAAGTGCGTCAAATGGTAGAGCGTGGTTACTTGTTGTGGCTATGGCTTCGGGGATACAGGCTAGTTGTGCTATGGGGTTCCCAAACAGAATTGCTTCTGGGTTTAAAATAAAGGAAAGTTCGTCGTCGTCCCAAAGCGGATCTATTTCTGTTAGATACGCGATGTCGAACACATCAGTAGCCATACAAGCAGTCGATTGAATGATTTGCAGCCAATAAATAAGTGGGTACTTATACCAATGAGCATGATAAAAACCGCCATCACTGCTGTCATTATCACGCGCAGTTGTTCTCCCCCCAATACGTTGCATGTTTGCACCGCCGAGCTCCATTCCCATGTTAACCATGCAATAAGGGACGCGTGTAACGTCTGTTAATGCGTAAGGTTCCCAATAGCCAATGTTTAGTCCAATTTGTACAAAAATAGGGGGTGGTTTGGGACAATAAGAAATTGGCATCGATGGGTTTGATGTGTCTGGATAGCTGGACGGAATTAGCGGTACTGAACCTACAGTCATCGGAAACATACAACTCCAACAAATATCACTGATAGGGTTGATAAATCGTGATGAGCAAGCGGCTGACGCTGCATTGACTTGAGCGCTCATACTAAGGCTCAAGAGAATAAGACTGAATAATGAAAGAAGGCGATTCATGGTTACTTCTCCGGCTCAATTTGACTTACATCGAACTCAGTGACCTTCCAATGAATACCGGATTGCTCGACCACACTTGGAACGTGCTTAATGTGAAGCTTTGTGATCAACAATCCTTGTTGATCAAAATAGATACGTGAGTCTAGGGTTTGTGCTACTTGATTTGGGCTGCCGCCGGTTAATACCCATTTGATAGGCTTTGTTGAGGCGAAATTCTTCGCCCACGCTAATTGCTGAGGGTCTTGAGCATTAAAGAAAACTAACGCTTTTTTATATTCAAACTTCGGGTACTGGCTACCCATCGGCCATGTTTTAGGGTCGAATGGGTTGATTGTTGTGCCAGCTTTCGCAAAAATTTTTCCTGTTGTTGGATCGACTAGGTCTTGAGGTACTGTCAAACTCGGATCTACATAAAACACATGCGGTGAAAGAGTGGTTGATATGTCTACAGGCTTTGGTGTTTCAACACTTTGCCTAACCTTTTCTGAAAATTCCTTTTTCATATCGTCTAATCGTCCAGAGGCTTCAAACCCTTTCAGACGATTTTCAATCCAGGTCAGCATATCCACTTCACCTATTGGAAATGTAGGCCCGATACGACCTAAATCTTTAGCATTGATGGTTACGCTAAGGGTTAAGCACAATAGTATGAATATGATTTTCATTGGCTTACCTCATTATCTTTATAGCGATCAATGATCGCTTGTTGGATATGAGGAGTGATATCGATGGTGCCATCAACAACGGCAGCGCTGATCAGCACAACTGCATTATTCTCTTGTTGATATTGGCCAACTTCGTCATTCATTATTTCAACAAATTGACTCAATCTCTGCGTTTGTGCTTCTAGGCTTATTTCTTTTTGAATCAGGCTTTGATGGTATGCATCAATCGTACTTTTAACGTCAAAGCTAACGAGTTTTTGAGTGTGTGTGGTGCTTAATATAAAAAAAGTACTGAGTGATACCAGAATCGAGATACTAAGAGTCAGTGCAACCAATGGGAATAATCGTATCATGCTGTTTTTCCTTCTCTTTTTTCTTTCAATGCAGCTTCAAATACTTTTATGTCTTGACCGTAGAAGTGTTCTGCTGTGACTTCGATTGCGTCCATTAAAGGCATTCCTTCATCCATTAGCTTTTCACAAAACTCATATTCATGAGGCTCTGTGCTTAAACAAGCTCGTGAGAATGGGTCGGAAAAAATGCGGTGATAAGAAATGTGTCCACCGGCTTTGATACGAATACAGCTGTATCCAGCTTCGCTGGCTCGAGGAAAGCTTTTGATGACGCTTTGTTCTATGGGGCTGAATGCTTCTGGATGATCGGCTAAGAACTTATCAAACCCTTCCCCTTGTCTTAGTGTCATATGAATATCAGAGTTGTCGTAACTTGCTTTTGCTTCGGCATTAGCAAAAAAGTCAATGATGCCTTGCGTAACGGTAGTAAAAGACCCTCCAAATTTACGGGCGGTGCGGTATCCAGTATTAATGAACATTTTTGCTTGAGCATTAGCGCCGCTGAGCAAGCTCCATGCCTCTTCAATGATGCACATCTTTTCTGTTGAACGAGATCCCGATAAATACATTTGCTGATTTATCGAAACGATTAATGCAAAGATAACAGGGCGTAACACATCTTCGTTGAACCCGTCGAGTTCAAGCGTAGTAATATCAGTGTTGGGGTCGAGCATGGACGGCTTATTAAAGGTGTCGCCATAAATTCCGTTTGTGCAGTACTTATTAAGCTGAACGCCAATGTCTTTGATACGTCGGTCGTTATCGTACTCATCGGCCATTTCAAATAAGGCTTTCTGCACATCATCGACTAAGGTTTTGGTTTTCTTACGATCCCAAGCGCGAACAATGGCATCTCCTAATATCGCCAATTGGTAGTTGTCTAACTCTTGGTAGGGTGATGCGATGGTGGCAAATAACGCAGTGATGTTACTGAGCGCTTCTTTCATTGGGTCAACGTTTTCGCCGTCCTCATCAGCAAAGGCTTGAGCTTGAGAAAATTGCCCTAAGTGAGTGAATGGGTTAAGGAAAATGCTTTTGTGATCAAGGTACGCTCCCCCTAACATCAAAGTGAGTTTTTTATAACTAGCGCCTTTATCGATAATCCAAACTTTACCGCCTTTGGCGTATACCGCTTTTGCGAGATTTTCGACAAAGAAACTTTTCCCCGCACCTGAGCCGCCTGTGAGAGCTATGTTTTTGTTATCACTGCCACAGTTGAAGGGGTCAAAGAAGGATATTTGACCGCGCATCGTTGGTAACAGTAAGCCACCACTTAACGTCTTAAAGTCCAGTACCATAGGAAAGAAATTGACGGCATTTGAACTCTTCAATGTACGAACGCGCCCTGCCACTAAACAATCTTTCCAAAACCCCTCACTCATCATAAACGGCAGCGAGCACAAGAAGCTCTGAGCTTGCAACATGTGTTGTGGGATCAAGTCGAGACTGGTTGCTGAAAAAGCTTCCTTTGCTGCTTGTGTATCACGTCGACGGTTTTCATCATCAGTAAAAAGGGTTAGGCCGAGTACCATTGATGTTAACGTAAACTCTTTATCACTAAGTCCCTTTTGTATTTGCTTTCTTTCTTCCAATTCGTCAGCGGCGGTTGGCATGATTAGTGCCAATTTAGAACCGACAGTTTTTGTCAGGTCATTGATTTTTTTGTTGTTGTCGTGTTCAACCTTACCGTTAACTTCTTGTCTAAAGTTAAGTGTTAATAGATGAGGGCATGTTAGATGACGAGCAATATTTCGAATTGAAGCGAAACATTCCGGTAGAGCATAAAGACGATAATCGGCGGGTAAACGTGAAAGCCCTAACCCTACTATTTGAGTATGGATATCTCGACCAAAGTGATTCGTGTGTCGTGTATCGATGAAGCTGCGGTTAACCATCAGTTCTGTGTCTGGCGATAACACTTGCTGATTAATTGGATCAAATGGGTTGTAATCTCGTTGAATTGGACGATCTTGTTGGCGGTCAAAGTTAGTGATATCACCGATGTAGGTGATGAACAGCTCGGGTGTCATTCGAATGGTTTGAATGCCTAATTGATGTAAGGTTGTCTCAACGGAATCTCTTATTTCAACTAAAGCCTCATCATCTTTTGTACTGGTCGAAATGAAGAAATACGCTTCATAATCTCTCAGGTCAAAGTGATGGCGTTGTTTATGAAAAAATCCTTCTGTCGCTGCAAATTGAGCGTACTCGCTTTCTTGCCTTGCCAGCCTTTCGCAAATGCCACCTCGACGAGCCAATATTTCCGCATTGGCTTCAATGTAATGTGCAACCTTGTTGTGACCAAACAAACTGAGTTGATAGTCCCACTTGTCGCCTTGTGGAAACTCGCAAATGAGCTTATTCAAAGATTGAATAAGCTCGTCGTTCGCACCACCAAGGACTGCTAATTTAAAACCTAACCCATGAGATTGCTTGTTCTGGAAAAGTTCTTGTTTGCTATCATAAGTGCGATAAGGTAACTCACTGTGAAAGTGATTTTGGTGCTTTCTTGCATCTTGAAAAAAAGCGCCTAAAGTCCCTTTCTTCCAACGGTCTGCTGTATTGGAAAACATCTTAATCCCTCCAAATTGAAGGCGCAGGACGGCCTGTCCAGCGGCTATCATCTAAAATGATGTAAATATCGGTAGTGTCGATATAGTTTCCTTGCACATCGACAAATGGGAAGATAGTGACCTTCTTAACAACATCGTCAGTGCGGGACGGTGTGCCGTGTTTATCTCTTCTTGGTAAGTCAAGAAAGCTACTTGGTAACGTTGATGCTGAGATTAAGTTTCCGGTGACTCCTGAACCCTGTTGTGTGGTATAGCTATGTAAGTTATTGCGTACTTCATCCATAGATGTACAACCAGAAACCCCCCCGACTTTTGTACAGCTATAATCTTCTCCTAAGCCAGCGGCGCAACCTGATAGAATAAGTGACATTGTAACTATAAGTATGACTTTCATTGTCTTTCCTTATTGTTTTAAACCAAATGGAGTAGGAGGAACTGCAATCCCTTGTTGTGTCATGTCTTTGGCCAACGGATTGAGTGGTGTGTTTGTAATGATGTCTAAGATTTGATTAGAGTTTGTCGATTGCATGGCTTCTTCTGATAATTGCTGTTCGTACTCTTCTGCTTTTACAGGGTCGAGTGGGAAACCCTCGAGAAAAACGATATTGACGACGGCCCCAGGATTGATTTCAACAATAGGGTGATACAATTCAGCAAGTTTTATGTAGTAATCAGCAAGCTTACTGCCAACACTAGAGGTGGCGTTTCCGAGTAGGTTAACTAGAGCATCTTCACTGTTGATACTTTGTGTTGAACCAAGTGCTGATGTAGAGGTGGTTTGAGATAGAGCTTGTCCAGTTTCACCTAATCCCGTTAAAATCCCCGCGATACCGGCCATTTGGACAATTTTTCCATTTTTCAAAATAGTGGTACCACGAATACCATTACGACCGAAGTTAAAGGCTGTCCCTTTAATTGGAAGGTCTAAAATTTCATTATTCTCTAAAATACAGCTCATGCGATTGGTGCGTACGATGCCACGACTCGATGAAATCTCACCATAAGCGGATGCTGTGATCGTACAGTCGTTGAGGTGCGATTTTTTTCCGTTAGGTAAAACGCCTTTGTTGACGGTTTGAAATACCACAGGAGTCGTGTCTCCCTGACCTAACACGCCAGCATTTGCGTCAGCTCCTCCTGTTACCACAGCGGTAACAAAGGTGCCTGTTGGTACGTAGTTCTCGGTTGTTTTTCGGTCGCGTTCGCTTTCTGTCTCTTCCCAATGAAAATCGTGGCTATCAAAAGCATCGTTAGCAAAAGCCGCTTGTTCTGGGCCTTTATATTGCATTTCTTCGATGTCTGGATTGTCGTTAGAATAGGCTGTTGGTCTTGGCGGTAGTGTTCTAGCACCAAAAGTGGTTGGTGTATTGACCGTTGAACCGTATTGTTCGTTTGGGTTGGCTTGAGGCGCCCCCGTCATTGATTGCGCTTCCAATTCTTTAATTCTATTTTTTAGACGTTCCTCAGTTTCTTGGCTTTCCTTACGAACCTCTTGTTCGACCAATCTCTGCGTCTCGATTTTAGCTTTCTCTATCTTTCTTTCTGTTTCGTCAGATAAAGACGTCAATAGAGACATTGTTTCTTCTAATTTTTTTTCTAAATTAGACAAAGAGTTTTGTTGTAAAGACAGTGCTGATTGGTTGTCTTTTTCAGTAAAATCAGGTTCTACAATTGTGCCAAATTCCACAGGTGGAGCCGTTTCAACAGCATTGTTAGATGTGTCTGGTCTTGTTGCTCTATACACAGCAAACGCGGCAAGCGCGAGCAAAATGAAGGAGATGATCGTGATGTTTTTATTGCGGTTTTGGGTTTGTTCATTGACTTCCCCACCCTGCTCAAATTCACCTTGAGCATCACGAAATAGTTTCTTTCTCAAGTTATCTAATATCATTAGCGCCTCCACCAGTGACAACGTATAAATGTGTCGATTCGTTAGGCTTGAGATCAAACTTATCTAGTGCTGCACTTCTAGCTGCGTAACTGTAGAACTGAGCGGTTGTAAGAGTGATTGTTTTGCTAGATCTGTTAGTTACTACATAGATGATGCCTGAATAGTCCTTTCCCACAAATATCACTTGCGGGATAACGGGTAGTGAACTTTTATCTTTAGGTAAGGTTTCAGGGTCAACGTGATGGATGCTAAAGCCAGAAATTGGCCCTTTAGTGCTTCGCCATTGCATCATTGATTTACTAAAAGCGGCAATAGCTGTTGGATAATCAAAATTTCGCTGAAATACCGATTTTTCATCGGAATAACGCTGAGAAGAGACAAATTCTGTGACAATAGCTGGCGTAGCTTTTGGAGTAATGAACAAGGCAAAAAGTCTACCTTTGGTGGTCGTGATATGCGCTGTAAACGGTAAAGCGATATTGATTTTGACTGAAATCGAGCCAGTTTTATCTTTTTGGTTGCCTGTTGTAGTACAAAAGCCTCTAGGGCAAGTCATGTTTGCGATTTTGTCTGATTTTACAATCAATCGGTTAATGTTGATTGAAGACAATTGGATCGGGATGGTGTCGCCATCGTTAAATGTAAATGATGCTTTAGGCACATTATCTTTGTTGGCCAATGCTGGCTGAACAATGAAGAGCGTAGAAAGTAAAACTATAAATAACTTAGTCATTGGGTTGACCCTCTTTCATGATGCCATGCAGTTCTAACAAACCGTTGTCGTACGCCATTTGCACGATATAGGTTACTTCTTCTGCTGGAAGTTCTCTGTCACCTACCGTTTTGATGAGCTGTCCTTTTTGCTTTATTTGCATGGATTCAAGGGAAACATGCGTTTGACCTGGAAGCGGGTCAAAGCGGCTGCTGATATTGCTCTTTTGTATTTGAGTTGCGTCAGTAAGCAATAATGGTTGGATACCAGCCCATTTTTCAGGCGGTACATAGTCGAGTAGACGGCCATATTGACGAGAAACATTCGCGGGTGTGACATTGAGTTTAAGGAAGAGAAAGTACTCCCCCATCATTTGCAAGTAGGGTGCGTCAACGCTCGCCCCTGAAATAGTAAAAGCTTGAGATATTGTCGGCGGTACTAAAGTTCGTTCTTGGTGATTCATGGTGCGATTGAGAGCTAACCCTAAAACAATGCTCACTGTGGCCATAACAACAAAACCGACAAGCAATAGAACGTTCAACAACTTACTAAGAGCTATTAGATTTTTTTCGTGATGCAGTTCCATGTTCGTTCCTTAAAATAGCCAGTAGCGTTTTTGTGAAGGGGGAGTACTCTTGAAAATCTGTTGACTTACAACTCGACTCCCCCACCAATAACTGGCAAGAGCGATGATGTTTTCTCCATATTGAACTTTGATGGATCGCAATCCTAAGAACCACGCAATGGCAAAAGCCAATCCTATTGCTTGATGCTTCGCAAAAAAGAACAGCAAAAAAAGTAGCAATGCCGGTAGCACTTCATCTCTAGGTAGTCCCATCATGCGCTTGCCATGGTTGAGGTGTTTAGGGATAGAGTAAAAAAGGGGTTCATTATTCATGCTCATCATCTCTCTTTGTTTTAAGCGAGTCCGACTAAAGGCTTTACGACTTCCCAAAAAATCATACCGCCAGCGAAGCCTCCGACTGCACCTAGCCAGTTACGACTCATGAAACCACCTGCTGCGGCCCCGATAGCCCCCGCCGCTAAGATGGCGTTTTCCACTGCTGAACCATCACCAGCCGTTTCTTTGATGGTGGTTTTTCCTGCCGCAAACAGATCTGCGGCTAATGTTGGTTGGGTTGATAGGACGACAAGTGATGTAAGCACTAGCGCCTTGCTTGTGTGTTTCTTCCATTGCTGAGTAATAGCCGTTCGTTTGTTTAACATGACGTTTCCTTTTTTAGATCCACAATTTGGATCGGTTAACACCTAAAATTACGCTTTGGGTTCATCGATAGGTTTCTCCCATCGCTCTCCAAAGCGCTCTAAATGGTCAGCAAGCCTTTTAGCCGCTTCCTTACGTTTAGTTCTACCGCTCTCTTTTTTTGAGCGTTCAAGCATTTTGTTGTGTTCTTCGGCGAGCACAATATTGACGGATGTGCCTGTTTTCATATGTGCACTTAGTTGATGTGAGTTCACATATGCTAGCTATTCTATACATACATGTAAAGTTTAACTTTAAATTTAAAGTGGGATATTGAGATTTAAACTCTTACTTTTTTCAATAGGTAGGAAAATTAAGGAAGTGAATACAAATGTAGGTAAGAGTTGATGTCATTAGGACATAGGATAAAAAAAGCTAGAGAAAATAATTTAGGTATATCTAAGAAAGAGTTAGCTCTGCGTTTAGGGGTTAGTCAATCAGCTGTAAATCAATGGGAAAATGATGTTAATTTACCCTCTCAAAAAAGATTGATAGAGTTGTGTGAGGTTTTCAAGGAAAGTTATGAGTGGTTAATTAATGGCGCAAAAAACACAAATGATGATGACTTATTTGAAGTGCCATTCTATGAAGAGATTCATTGTAGTGCCGGTGTTGGCTACTACAATGGTCATTCTGATATTTTAATGATAAGTGGTCATTTGATTCCTATTCCGCCAGAAGATATAGCGAAACACACTATTGCGCTTCGTATACATGGTGATTCAATGGAACCTGCGATATCCGATAATGGTGTGGTATTTGTAGACACTTCAGATACTAAAATCATAGATGGTAAGATATATGTTTATAAAACCGATGATGTGTTAAGAGTAAAGCGCTTTGAGCATAGTGTGAGTGGCTTAATTATAAAAAGTTTAAATCCAGAATATGCGGATGAAAAAGTGTCACATAAAGAGTTTAGCCAATCTTGTATTATTGGCCGCGTACTATACAGTATTAATAAATTTTAAAGTAAAACTTTATTTGAAAAATGAGTAGGAACAGCTTAAAATGTCTTTATGTTCTTGGAGCGAAAGTGCATTACATAGCACATTACTACATAGTTTTCTATGTAGTGTATTTTTCAAGAATTAGAATGTGTCAGGTGTGAGAACCTAACTACATAGCATTCGCAAAAAAGCCGTCTTACCCCAGAGAGTAGACGGCTTTTTTGTGCCTTAAATTTAGAAGTTTGATCTTTCAGTAGATCTTGTGTAAATTGATATTTCATTGTTTGGCTTCTCAATCCAAATAACCTCAAAACTCTCTGGAATCAGATTATGAATCAACTACAATTCTCGCGCTCTAGGTGCGATCTATCTATACATACTCTCAGTCCAAGCTATTACTATGCCAGTGAACCTGTTTCACTGTACGAGTGCTTGCGTTCTGTTGGGGTGTGTTATGCAATTATCTGAGCAAAATCCCCCACTAACTAAATCTCAATACGACAAAGAGTATCGTGCGAAACGTAAAGCTCGTAAGCATGAGCTTATCGCGCTTCATCATGATATTGTCAACCGGGAACAGGAAACCAACTCTAACTTTTGCTTTGGTTTTTCTAAACGCCGTTTACTACGTTCTGGTGAGTGGGTTGATCTTCCCCATGAATACGCTTTTATCTTAAAGGGCTGTGAAGAGTTCATTGATAACCCTCAACGTTTCCCTGGTTTGTTTGCTTGGGGTGGCGCTGCAATTAATAATATCCAATGCCGAACATTAATCGCCAAAGGGCTAGCATGTATCTTGACTAATGCGGACCTTATTGGGGGGCGAGTTGGTCAACCGACTGAGGCTGGCTTGAAGCCCATTAGTTACGACCAGTTACAAGAAGATTACGCTTTGCGTTTTGGGGAGTTTATTTCACCTAAATCTTTTGCCAAAGTGATTAGATACTTACAAAGGGCTTCTTACCTGGCGACTGAACGTATTAATGTCTGTGTGGATGCTGAAGAGGGAACAGTACGAAGTGCTGCTTCCTATAAACAATTCTCAGCGACTTTCTTTAAAGACTTAAAGGTTGTGAGTTACAGCAATATTTGTGAGCTTATTATTGCTTCTCGTAAGCGTATGGAGCAAAAAGGCTTACGTTTTGAATGGTTGAGCTTCCGAACGATAGCTTCGGGTCTACAAGAGATCTTTAATGCGTCTAAGTTAAACCAAACGGCATCTTTTGTTTCAAGTTTATTCACGACTTCAAAGCACGAGCCACAACCCTCTCCCCATTAAATAACAGTGTGTATCCGCTTAACGGCGGAGGCTGACTCACGCCTGTTCTATAGATATCCATCAAATTAGCGGCTAAATCAATGTAAATCTAAGATTTAGCTGTCCTCTTCTGTTGTTTTTAACCTGGGAAAAGTGGGTTAAGTAGAGAAATTGCGTTTTTTTATAAAAGGTAGTGCAATAAGTTACCGATAGAAAGTAGGTCAAAAATACGGATGTAAAGGCTACTGCGGTTATGAGAACTTCGTAGTTAAATAAATATATAAATGAATATATAGATGAATATTAGAAATTAAGGTTCATGCTGGCTGCTATATGCTTGCATGTAGAGTCAGTATGAAGCCGACAGAGCGAAGCGGCGTCAGCCCTATCACCCACGTTAGATTGATCGATCCAAGTAAAAGACTAGAAGTACCTCCCATCAAAAGCATTCGATATCATCAAACCAAAAAAGAACAAAGAAAGCTTTTGACGGGCCCCACAGCCAGCACAGAGTCAGTAATCATAATAAGTTCAACAAAATAGCTGGCTGCGCTGTTACTTTCTTTTGTCATACGACAGGAAGCTATCTCACATATACTCTTGATTTAGTGGAACGGCCACAAAAAGCTCGAGTATTATTCAACCAACAACACATTACAGATTCTAGCAGGGCTAAGGCTTATTTTTTCTTAAGCATTAGTGATCGTTTCAAAGTCTTAAGTCCATTTATGACCCCTAATTTTATAGGCGTGTTATGTACAATATGTTAAATAGGCTACTTTAGTACAACTTTTGCAAGCTTCACTTGCAAAATCGAGAAAAGAGATAAAAACCTACCCTCTTCTTTCACTTTACCCCCTAAAAGCATTCTGAAAGTTAATTACATAATTTCACCAAATGTTAATGATTTGTAAGTCGATTTTGTTTCGCCTAGTTTTTTGATCTTAATCCTCAAAATGATCAGTTTTCTCTATATTAGTGATACTGACGCCGCTTCGCTCTGTCGGCTTCATACTGACTCTACATGCAAGCATATAGCAGCCAGCATGAACCATACGTAAACAAGGACTCATTAAACTATTCATGAAGGTGGTTGTTGTGTTGAGCATTGGTAAACTTTTGGCAAAAATTTACCACCACTATATCTAGTGGCTTTTGCACGAACCGGTTACACCACATCTTATGCTTTATCCGTTTTCCCCCAATGCTAATCAATTCAACAGCCTGATCACTGTTTTCAGCTTTCAATCTTGTTAACGTGTATGTTTATTCTTTTTATTAATAGGATTTGCATACATGGCTTTACCAACATTAATCGAAGATAAAGACCGATCTTGGATTTTTAAAGTGATCTCACAAACGCCTGAGCCAGATCTTAATGCTTGTCTGTTTGGTTTTTGGTTGGGTTCGGGTATGACTACCCTTGAGTTATGCAGGGTTCAGGTAAAGGACATACTTACTAAAAGTGGACAGTTAACGAAATGCTTTGCAATTAAGGGAGACGTTGAACGCGATTTCTATTTGTCTAATGTGAAGTTACAAAATCTAATTAAAACGTATCTCGATAAGCGAATGCAGGATGGTGATCACCCTGATTTATACAATGGCCATGATCCAGATGAACCGTTTTTCAAAAGGGCTAACGGGGCTTATTTCAAGATTAAACGCAGGGAAACCGACTCAGGTAACGTTACGTTTCACTGTAACGCTCTAAACAACCACATCAAACGGATATTAGCTGATAGTGGAATTGAGCGCCCCAGTATTCTTTCGGGGCGAAGGACGTTTGCAGTACGCTTGAAACGGCAAGGCGTTGATACACCAACTATTCACTTGATGCTAGGCAACAAAACACTAGATACCACACTCAGACTGATCGATACGGATACGGCTAGCATGTTAGCGATTGCTAATATGGCGTTTTAAATTGATTTTTATGTGCAGATAACGCACACTTTAACTAATTATGAGTGACATACGCGCATTGAGGAAGTAATGACACAAACCACAGAGAAAGAAGCCTTTTCCGCTTATTGCCGTCAGAGCGTAGGGCTTGACGCTAAAGAAGTGGCAGACATGGCGAATGTTCCCCGTCGAACTTTTTATGATTGGTGGCGAACTAGACGCACAGCCGTAGAGCTAATTATTGAAGGTATTAAACACCGACAAGAACAAAAAAGTGTGCAGTAATCGCACATTTATTTATTGACTTGTGAGCGGTATACGCACATAATAAAGTCATAGGTTAATCAATGAGGGTTACGAAATGACCGCAATTCCACTAGATACACATAAGGCAATCAAGCGTTTACAAAGCGCGGGTATGAATGAAAAGCAAGCCGAAGAAATGGTAAACCTTTTCGGTGAAATGTATGGCAATGAGGCAGCAACTAAAAGTGATCTTGAAGTGCTTCACAAGGACTTAAAAGCTGACTTAAGCGAAATCAAAACAGACTTGTCATGGATTAAAAAATTCATGTTCGGTGTTGGCGTGGCGGTACTTATCGCAGCCCTTAAATACATCTTCTTAGGCTAACCATAGTCGCCCTACGGGGCGACTCTCAGAGAGGGAATATACAGCGTTATGAAAAAGTTAATTATAACAATGGGTTGTATGTTGGTTGCATCGAGCGCAAACGCGACAACGACTGAAATAGTAGCTAAAGAGTTTGGTTTGGCTATGGTCGATTCCTTAGTTGAGCTTCAATTACAGACCGCTTGCGGTACACATATTTCTAATGCTGGTAAGCAAATAGTAACTGTCGATTCAGACTGCATTTCTAATGTGAATGAACTACTCAAAACGTTAGAAGCTGAACCAAGTGCAACCGACTTGGTAAGCAAGGTCAGTTCGTTTATGGATGCTAACAACATCCCAAAAACTCTTTAATGGGGAAAATATGACTCAATGCAGCACAAATTGTGGCAATTTCGCTGTTACTGGCGGCAAGTGTCACGACTGTTTAGAAGATACTAACGAGCCAGTAGCGTTTAAATGTAAGCGCTGCGGAACTCCTGTCATCGAGTATCGGATTCCATACTGCCCGACTTGTAAAAGTCACAGTGATTTCGAAGATACACCAATTAAAGGTTAACCAGAGGGAAAATATGGAAGTCAAAGAGTTAGGCCAACTTACAAACTTCACTGTATCGGCAATAGATGAAATTACAGGTGAAGAAATGCCCGTTTTAGTGTCAGTTTTAAATGATTTAAGCCGTGTGGTGGTTTCGTTTAAAGCCATACAGATTGGCGCAACTTTCACGCGCTTATCTTTAAGAAAACTAGCAGCGTTTGGTGATTATTCTCTGGTTATCAGTGAAAAAGAATACATGCCAGAAATTACATTTTCGGTAACGCTTATAGAAGATGATTTTTTCGCCCTAAGCGAGCACCCTTTGTTATCAGAACACTTATCAGTTAACGATCTTGATAATCTTGATAGCCCGATGATGCAAAAGTTAGAAGAGGGACTTTGATGCACCAATCAAATGAAAATTGGCATGAAGAGTGGCTTAAAAGCGAAGAGGCCGAACGTCTAGCATTTAATGACTGGTGTAAAAGCGAAGAGGCACAACAGTTAGCGGCTAAAAAATGGCAAACAGACAGTTTCGATGGTGTTTATATAGGCGTGTCGAATGTTAATGATGATCTACCGGAACAATCATGCGCAGAATCAGCTATTCAAGCGGTTCAGTCCGAGCGCAATGTTTCTGTGAAAATGTTGTTTGTTGATGTCCATAACAAATCAGAAGGCTTTGAATATAACGCGAAGAACGTGGAAATGTTCTTGATATGTCAGAAAGAAATACTATGTCGCGTTTACGGTAATTCTGTGCCTAATAACGCATACATATCATGTTATTAGCTTAATGGGGGAAATTGAAAACATGAAACGTGCGGCACTTTTAGAGCGTTTGACGCCTTTTAAATCCCAAAGGGATATTGAGCTAGCTATCGAAACTCTTAATGAATCTGATAGCGACGATTTGACCAATGATGAAATTGGTAGCGTTTGGGAGTGGGTTAGTAAGTCACTAGATCACGAATTTTCGGACGATGAAAATCATCCCACTTGGCAGCTTGAGTTAGAGCTATCGCAAGCATACAAGCGAGAGCAATTTGTTAAGTCTGACGTATCTCAATTGAAAGATGCGTCTATTGGTGAATCAGTGGCTAGCAATGCAGCGTTCAAGTTCGACTTAAAGCAAGATAACGAAGCGTAGAGGGAAAATCGTGAAAAGAATTATATATTTGTCTGGATTGGCTCTATTAGCGTTTTTGTTCGTGCTTTGGTTTGCAGGTTATAAAGATAGCACTTTGTTTTATTCACCATTTAAGTAATGAGGGGAGTTTGTGACTCGCAAGCATGCTGCATTCATCTTTGTATGCCAAAGCGGAACGCTATCTATTGTCACCTATCTGTATATGACGGGTTTTTTCGATACTGAGGGTGGTAAGTATGTTGATTTGTTTTTGAGCTACGGGGTTTTACCTGTTGCTTGGTTGCTAATTGCAGTTCAAGCATGGCAAGTCTACAAAAATCGCAATTAAGAGGGAAAATAGATGAACCAAGAAATTCTAACAGTTGAGATTGTATCCCAACGTTTAAAAGAAGTTGTTAGCCCTGACTACGTTTGGCCTGAAATGCCGACAGGGTGGCAACTAGAGTTCATTGTCTATCCAGATGGTGAAGTGAATATGGATTTTCTTCATCCCGTATCTTGTGCTTTTTGGTCGGAAGATAATGGATTCTTAGAGACTCCTTATACTCAAGATAAAAAGCCCGTCACAAGGCACTTGCTTGATAAGTGTGGCGTTCCTTACATGACGACTTTTGGACACGCAACAGTAAGCGACAAGCCAAAAGAAAGTCACTTAAAAACGGTTTAACGACTCTCAGGGGGAAAATTTGTTTTTTACTTCTTTGATTGGAAAATCAAGTTAGGGATTATTCTCACTGTAGTTCTTGGCCTAAGTGGTGTCGTTAGCTTTATTTACGCATGGACAGCACCAGTCCCAACTGATGCTTGGTCGGCAGTGTCCAAATATCTAAATTATCGTTGGTTTGCTTTCTTTGTTGTCAGCACATTGTCTATTGGTGCGGCAACAATGAAGTATCACGATAGAACACTAAGACGTTTACAAGTTCATTGACGCCAAACTATCTAAAGATGGTCGCATTACGTCTGTAGACGTTTCTAAAGCGTTCGGTCTTGGCCGTCAAAAGGTTAGCGGGGTCTTTACTAAGTACCGCAATGACTATCCTCAAAACATGCGCCATGACGTACATGAAAAGTGCTACGTTCGAGGTGATGACTTTGAAGCGGTACTACTTATTAACGTATCACCAGAAGAATACCTAAACGCTGTCAGTGTTGTTTTCTGTGAACAGCAAAACTAAGAGGAAAAATCGATGTTTAATCAGACGGTTACAGTTGAAACTACAGAGTTGGCCAAAGCCATAAGTTTATTAGCAACTAACAATTTAAAACCTGAAAATGTAAGAGCGATAAAAGACAGCGAAGGTAATGTTCATTGTGTGCAGTTGGGGTTATTTTCTTATACACAAAAGTGCAATGCTATGGGTATAACGAATACGCAAGTACTAGACCACACCAGAATCAATTTAATTAGTGGTCAATACCTGGTGGTCGCCTTAAAACCAAGTGAGGTCGCTAAGGCATTAGGTTTTCAATTAGATGAATGATTTTTCTAATGATGATTTAGACTTATTGAATAAAATTAGTGCATTACCAGTAATCGATTAGTGGAGAAATCTATGCCTGTATTAAAATTTTTGGCTTTAGTTGGGATTGTTACGTTAGTTTGGTTTGGTCTTGTCGACCTTTTTCATAACTATGGAGCAATGGTAGGGATACCGAGCCTGATTTTCGTTGTGTTGGTTGGTAGGTATCTCTCAAGAATTACCCTGGCCAAACTAAAAGAGAAAAAAGTTAAACAAGAACGAGAATGTTGATTTAGTAAGATATACCAGAAAGCAAGCAGTTATCCGCTAGTTATCCCCTGAAATTGTGTATAAATTATAACCGTTCACTTTTGCATGCAAAATCCTGTTTTTTCTTATTGACTTTTTATGTCGTTATCCGTAGTATGAACCTTGTAATCAGGCGTTAACGCCAGTCTCAAAGGAGTAATACAATGGGTAAAATCGTCGCAATCGGTAATGAAAAAGGTGGAGTCGGTAAAACGACTTCTGTTGTGAATTTAGCTTACTACTTTTCTCATGTGCGCAATAAAAAAGTGTTGGTTGTAGATATGGACCCGCAATGTAATTTGACGGATAAGTATTTTGATCAAGATGATGAGAGTAAAGCGAAACCCGCCTCTATCACTCGAAAAGTCGGTGAGGCTAATGTCATTTCATTCTTCGATGAAGAGTTCTATGGTAAGCCTGTCGAACTCAATTCTAATCTTCATATCTTTGGTGCTACTTTCAACATCAGCAGTCTTAACAACTGTACAAACGATGAAATTGGCTTCTTTGCTGACAACATCAATAAATTGTCTGAACAATACGACTACGTATTTATCGATACCGCCCCTTCTGTTGGAAACCTGCAATACTCGGCCCTTATCGCGTGTGATGGTTTATTAATTCCTACCACAGCAGAAGAAGACAGTTTTCAAGGTGTATCGAAAATTCTTAAGTCTGTAGCGCGTATCAAAAACACTTATGGTTTGGATGTATCTGTATTAGGTATGTACCTAAACATGGTGAAAAAAGTCCCAACTCAATTGCAAGATTACTTCGCTACTAAGTTATCTGAGGATTATGGCGACCTGGTATTCAAGACTCAGGTGATCCATACAACTAGAGTTTCAGAAGCCTCAGCGTTCAAGCAAAGCATTATTGAGTATGACGCGAAGAAAGCTGAATACATCAATATCGATGCTTTGATGCAAGAGTTTGAGTTGAAAGCGGAGGCGTTGTCATGAGTAATAAAAAAGACTTTAAAGCCTTAATGAAAAACAAGTCCAAATCGTTGCTCGATGAAGAGATCAACGAAGTAAAGCCTGGTGAGAGCGTTGTTCTGATCCCTAAAGAGGACATCTATTCATCTGAACAGGTACGCAAATTCTTTGATGAAGAGTACATTGCCGAACTGTCTAAAAACATGGACGATATCGGCCAGCTTCAACCCATCGTTGTGACTCACAAAGATATTCGTGGCTACAAAATACAAGTGGGTGAGCGTCGTTGGAGAGCGGCCAACCTGAGTGACAAAATTACTCACGTAGAATGTTTGGTGCGTGACGCGGGAACCGTGTTAGCGCAACTATCAGAAAACCTTCATAGAAACGACCTTACTCCTTTTGAAACGGGCCGCGCTTTAGAGCTGATAATGGAAGAGCAAGGGATTGTTGAGAACAAAGATCTAGCCAATGTTGTGAGCTTGTCTGAATCTCGTATTAGCGCTTTTCGAAAGGCGGCTCAATGCCCTCCTTATATTGAGCTTGCTTATCACAATGGCATTATCCGTGATGTTGATACCGTCAACTCTCTACGTATTGCAGGAGAACTCAGTGAGGCAGAAACAAAGAAACTTCTTGAATCCCCTGTTTCACGTAAAGAAGCTAAAGAGCTCGTAAAAAGCTTAAAGGCTTCTAAGAAAGAGGCTAAATCAAAACCAGTTGATGAAGAACAACCCTCCCCTGAACATCAAGAAGTTACGAATGAGGCGCCTTTAAATGAAGTCACTCAAACGAAAGTATCTGGTGCTACCCCTACCCCGCAAAATAATGGAATAAGAATATCGTTTGAGGGGGAGCAAGGCTTCATTGATCTCAATGGCCAAGCTGAAAGTGGCCAAATCGTTATTGTACTTGATGCTAGTCCAGGGAAATTGACTGTACCAGCCAGAGATATCTCAGTGATTGGGTATCACTTGATAGAACATGGCCACTAATAAAAAGAAGCTGGCTCGAGTCGTGAATACACATCGAGCCAACCTAATTAAGTTGTACTCACTAAACTTTGAAGGCAGTGCTACTCAAGCCATTGAACAAATAACGACTAGAGCGGTTGAACGGGCCTATGTTGCTCATAGGCCCCCACCCCCAGGTGAAGTAATGAAAGCTTGGGTTATTGAAAGTCGTGCTCCTCAATGGGCTTGTAGGGCCACTTTTGATTTGTTGATTGAACTTGATTGGTTGCCAAATACTGATATTGAAAAAGCTATTGCAGCTCGCTTTCTCCTCTTGAATGACTACCCAATCAGTGAAAGTTGGAAAGCGTTATTAGGCGAGTGGTTAGAACTTGCCAAGCAAGCACAAAAAGAGAACTCAGATGAATACGAATAACTACAATGAAACTCTTAAAGATGAATACCGTACATTAGTTGTGGCGTTTTTTAACACCGTTGAAGAGCAACGCGAAGACCGCGAACTTAGCGCTCGTATGCTGTTTGAAATGGCTAAATCCAAATCGCTCACTGATAAAGAATCAATGAGCGCGGATTGGTTGCGCAATCGTGTTTACCAACCTCAAAAATATAAGCACCTTCCCCAATGGATCGCTAAATCTGCATACTATTGCCTTATGGCTAGAAACTGGACTCCTACGAAAAACAGTGAATGGTTTGTAATGTTGGCCTTTTACGTTCGTGAGTTTGGTGGTGATACACCAAGTTATGAGGCTCTGAGTCAAAGCCTCCCTGCTAACCTAGAAGGTGAATTAGGTTTTCAGTGGCTTAAGGTTTGCGTCAATGCAGTGAATGACATCAAAAAACAAAAACAAGAGAATCCGTCATGAGTTTTTCATATGAACAAAGAATTAAGCACTTACATGAGCTCTCTCAATTGCCTAGACAATCGCTTTGCTTTCAGCTTTTAACGATCATGAATCTTTGTCATCTAGACTTGGATAATGGCAAGGTTGAACGATTGAAATCAGATGATGAAACCTGTTTCTATGAGGCTAATTCGCTTAAAGAACAACTACTGAATGTACCGAGTCTTAGTAACTCTCATAAGGTGCTCTATCTCCTACTCGATGCGGGTTTTATTGAGCGCAGAGTGTTGGACAAAGATGGCCAGGTTGTTATTGGTGATAACTATCAAAGAAATACGGCAAAGATTTTTTGGCGTATGTCTACAAAAGGGTTAAGCGTTTTCAGATAAGTACAGATTCAAGGGATTTATTATGGATGAAGAACTATTTAAATATTGGGATTCAGATAAGGCCAAGAAAAAGCAAACCGCGCTCACGCGTTTAAGTAATGGTTTAGCTAAGGAGCTTTTAGGAGACCGAAATACTAAGTCGCTGTTTAGTGATGAAGAAGTTGAAGCTATCGAAAAAGCTAGAGAAGCCCTGGATAGTGTTAAATATAAATTCACTCACCTTAAAGAGAAACGACTTAGAGACGAGCAAGAAAGAAAACGAGCTAAAGACGCTAGACAGGCTTTAGCTAAGAAGCTTTCTATTGCATACATTAAAGGCTCAGGCTCGTACCCTCTCACGACTTTTTCTAGAAATCACTTCTACCTATTATGTATGTTGAATGACTTACGAATCGGTTACACGCTTAGTTTCAACGATTTAGATGTTGAGGATTCCAGTGGTGTGGTAACTCATGATGAAGAGCATTTTCGACGAATGAGAGATTACAATGTTGATACTCTTAAACGAGAGCTAGAAGAACGTGTGATTACTTGGGTTCTCGGTGCCTGGACGTATTCTGGAGAGTTAATAAATAAACCTGAAGCGAGACTAGCTGATCTGACTTCAAAGCTCGATGCGGCTTTTGTAGGTACAGTCGATGAAAGATACAAGGGGCAAATAGAGCGTCTTGAAAAATATAATCGGGCCATTGATGCAAAAGTTAAACGATCTGAATTTAAGATTGTTCAAGATTGATTTGAGCGATATCCCTTCTTTACTTCTTTTAACGTTCTTTTCTATCAAACTCAAAGAGCTTTAAAGCGACACTCGATTTTGCATGCAAAATTGCTCATGATTAATTTAGAGAGTATGAGAATACTTCTGTTAGGCCTAACTCAAAGGTCATTGGACGCGTGGAGAGTGACTTTCAATTTCGCATTGTGACTTTTGCATGCAAAATTGGACTAGCACAAACCTTACGCGGGTATGGAAGGATTATGTGTCTATTCTTCAGAGTTAGTATCGATATATGACTACAACGTATTTTGGTGATTTCTTACCGGACGAGTGTTTACGGCGAAATTGCTAAATGTTTAGCTGAATACATCAATGTTGATGCTAATCATGAATGATTTTCCTATCCAAGTTCGATTCAATGCCAGTAAAAGCGTTGATATGGAAATGTGTAAACGATATGAATAGTCTGGTAGCCGTGCCGGCACATTAAGAACTGATGTGCTTTATCAAATGGTACTCGCTATGGTATAGGCCAATTATAACGGTTCGATTAAGAGCGATGAGTTGTAGAAAATCATTGAATTAGTTGATGGTTCATCGTCCCAGGATGAAAATAAAGAGCTAGTTTAAAGGATATGAATGATCTTGGGGGATAGGAGAGTTAGTCTCTCCCTAGAACAATTAAGCCCTGCCTTGGGCGTTACCCTTCGGGCAAGGCTTTTCGCTTGTATCTTTCACCTATGGCCTAAGAGTGGCATCACCCTGATGAGTCACTGCGTGCCGCCCCAGAATGTGCCTCTCTACAGTCCCTATCTAAAAGGATATCGCTGCAATCCTGAACGCCTGCGCCTCGTCATTCTTCCTCGTTGCCGCTTGTCGTGCCTCCTCACTCCTTTCACTGACATCCATTAAGTTCGAGTAAGGGCTTGTTGCCTTATGTGCCGATTTTCCTTTCGACTCGCATCATTTTATGGGGCTCGCAGGCTGTTAACCCTCCTAAATCAGAACCTTCTCTGCAAGGGTAAATGAACGCTTCGCGCCCCTGCAGAGAAGAACCCTGTTTGAGGTAGGGACAGCCAAGCGGCTCCATAAAAGTGATACTCAAACAGAAAGGAAACTCCTCATGGCACAACGACATTCAAGCCCAACTCTCTCTAAATTGATGTTCAGCGACCAGCGTTTCGCCGCTGGGCACGAAAGCTCACCAAAAAATGATATCTCTAGTCCGATCGTTGAACGTGCAGTTCGTTCGACTGTTTCAGCTACGGTTTCAAAAGGACTTATCTGGGTGAATTCCACTGACTTTAATTCGAGCGTTCGAGCGGTCAAAGTGCATGAGATTTTACTTAAGGAGTTTGGTTATACCGATTCTTTGATCTTGGAGGAAAGCCAGAAAGGAAAAGGGGTGAGCATTAGCGTATGTGACCGAGTGACGACTGTGAAACAGATGCGAGAAGATTATGCCTACGCGAAAAAAGAAGAGAGAAACGTTGAAACGACCGCTAAGCATCAAGAAATAGCGAAAGACCTTCTGACTAGCTTGTATGGCCAATAACACGGACTGAGCGCCGCCCATCACGACTTTAAATATTAAAAGGGATCTATTATGTCTGTACTTGCTAACTACTCTAATCACAGCCTTTTCTCTGTAGAAGAAAAAGATATCTTGAACCATGCCGCGAGCATTTTAAAATCTAAGTTGTTTGTGTCAGAGCAGACGCCACTCAACTCCCCTGAATTGGTGAAGTCATTTTGTCAGACTTCACTCGCCTCCAATGAAAGCGAAGTGTTTGGGGTGATCTTTCTTGATAGTCAGCATCGAGTTTTACGCACAAAAGAGATGTTTAACGGCACCATTGACGCCGCATCCGTTTACCCGCGTGAAGTGGTCAAGGAGTCACTGGCCACAAATGCAAGCGCGGTCATTTTTTATCATAACCATCCCAGCGGTGATGCCACACCCAGCCAAGCCGATCGACGTATTACTCGACGACTGACCGACGCGTTAGCCTTGGTTGATATTCGAGTACTCGATCACTTCGTGGTGTCTTTTGAAGATGTGGTGTCGTTTGCGGAGCGTGGTTGGATATAACCATTAGTTAGTGAAAAATGTCTCTCATTCACGCCTATTCTGGCGTGAATGACTTCGGTAACGTAATGCAGTAAACTAAAGACAATTAAATAAGGTTTCTATTATGTCTGAATCAAGCAAAGTCACATTAAGCGTTGAAGAGCTGATCAACCTAACCGCTCATGCTGCCACTCAAGAGCAGTTAAATGATACGCGTAAAGAACTCGATCAGAAGATCGAAGCGGTTCGGAATGAGGTCCTGGGGGTTCGTAATGAAGTGAGTTCCCTTAAAAACCTCATTATTGCAACAGCCTTCGCGATGATTGCGACGGTAGCCGGTGCCGCGTTTTGGGTTGGTAGTCATATCAACGTTTAATGTTCAAATATGTTTTCTGAAATGCCTCTTATCCTAGAGGCATTTTTTTTTCCTTGTGATTGCTGTGTACGTTTGGGTTTCTGCGCTAAAAGAGGTTGAGCCAAAGGCTCGACCGCAAGCGGTCGTCAAACCGGCTCTCAGTACCACAGTACGCCCATTTGCTCTGTGCTTGATTATATTGCTTTGTCATGGTGCCACTTTGTGGATTTATGCCTTATAGGGCTTGATAGGCGGCTTTTTTATTATGACGGTTTAAGGCTGATTTGAAGCACAGTGTCATGGTAAGGGCTTCGATTGGGCGTTACCCTTCGGGCA
>NZ_MCZK01000114.1 GCF_002875945.1 Vibrio lentus | reverse complement strand
AATTACGCAACAAAGCCATTGCTATGCGCGGAGATTTAGCAATTGAAATCAAACGTTCTGAGAAGCCAATATGAATCAGCATATTGCGAATCGTTGAAAGTACTATCGCTGAGTCATCAACAATAAGGGCATTTAATTGAGTTAATTTCATGTTTATTTTAAATTATTGACTGACGTTAATTCTGAAAAGCTCGCAGGCTTCGAAGCAATAAAACCTTGGTACTTGGTCATGCCAATAGTCTTTAAGTATTCAAGGTCTTGTTGTTGCTCGACACCTTCGACAATACAAGAAAGGCCTAGGTTTTCTGCCAAATTGATGCAAGCTTTGGTTAGAATCTGATTCTTTTTGTTTTCGCTGATATTGTTAACAAAACTGCGATCCACTTTCAGCTCGGTGAATGGCAAGCTCGACAGTTGGGACAGTGACGCGTAACCCGTACCGAAATCGTCGACCGATAATCCAACCCCTAACATGCTCAGTTTTGCGATGTTTTTATAGCAATGCGCATCGAGCAAGATCGTCTCATGCTCCGTGATCTCCAGAGTCAGCAATGAAGGGTCAATGTTGTATTTGGCACATAAGCTCGCGACTTGATCGGCAATCTCAAGCTTCAATGTGGATTGCTCAATATTGATAGCGAAGTGGATCGGTTTACGCATTGATGAGATATCTTTCAGAGCCAGCTCAAGCAGTGTAAAGAAAAGTCGATCCATCAGTCCGAGTTGGCGCAACGTATCCATAAAATGGAAAGGGGTGAGTAACCCCAATTCAGGGTGCATAATGCGCGCAAGTACCTCAACACCAACCAGTGTCGCTTGTTCGACGTCATGTTGCGTTTGATAAGCATTGGTGAACCATTCATTCTCAAAGGCTTCTAGCGTCTGTTGCTCATTCAGTTTAACTTCGGCTGGCAGAATAGATTTAGCGGTTTGGATACGCTTGTATGATGACAGCAAACGCTGAATATGCGCTTCAGCGACCGGTTTCGGTATCGCTTCGACTTCGTTATAACCAATCAGTTTGCACATGCTCTTGGTTGAATCCAACGCAGCATCCGCCATCGCACTCAAAATGACGACAGTTTGTATTGAGCCCTGAGCTTCAGGGGAAGCTAATAACGACACGCCATCAATCTGTGGCAACTGAAGGTCGCAGAATGCAATATCAAAACGATGTTGCTTACATAGCTCGATCGCGTCCTCGCCGTTATAAGCGGTATAGACTTCATCAACGCTGTAGCGCTTGAGTAAGATCTGAATCTGTGTCGCCTGTAACAGCGAATCCTCAACGATGAGAATTTTCATAGTGAATCTAACCTGTTTATAACCGCTTGAGCTGAGGCGATGGCTAGATTCAGCTCTTCAATTATCTTGTGACAATACATGGGATCTTCCGCATTTTTCTCACATTCCTTTGCGGCATGATTTAAAGAATCTAAGCCGAGCAGGCTCGCTGAACCTTTAATTCTGTGTGCTATTGCTTTGATGTTTGGGTTTGGCTCTAGCAACATAGCTTTGTCTGAACTGAACGAGTCCAAAATGACGGTCGCCATTTGAAGCTGCTCCTCTGGACTGTAATTCTGTGCCCAAGATTGGTCGGCTTGAGCCAATTCTGTTTTCTGTTGAGGTAACAATTCCTCAATCGCACATGCGAGTTCTTCAAACGAGTAGGGCTTATAGATCACTTGATCCATACCAACACGTTCTGCTTTCTCAATAACCAGTTTCGAGTCTTCCGCTGTACAACCAATAATGGGTAAGTGCTTAAACTTGTCGAGTGAGCGAATTGTTTCAGTCAGCTGATAGCCATCCATGTTAGGCATATGGCAGTCAGTGATGATGATATCCACGAGCTTTTCGCTGTTCTCCAACTCTCCCATCGCTTCTTGGCCATCTTTTACGATGATGGTCTTTAAGCCAAAGCGCTTGAGTTGTTTAGCAAACAACAAGCGGTTAATTGGGTCGTCATCGGCGATAAGTACCGTTCCGGTAAAGTGGTACTCAGACGCTGGGGCATGAGTAACGCTTGTGCCTTGAGAAGTGATATCGCTCATCAATAGATCGGGATACAGGTTCTGCCATTGTGTGGAACGTTCAATTGCATGGCTGTAATCATTCATTTGATTATCGACTTTCCAAGCTCTTAGCCACGCCAATATATCTCTGTCTTCAGAGTGTATTGGGTTCACCACTTTGACTGGCGAAACTGTGCCTTTGATTGGCAAGCTAACCGTTACCTTCGTCCCCAGGCCCACCTTGCTTTCAATATTAAGTGCACCGTCCATCATGTTGACTAGACGTTGGACAACCGTAATGCCTAAGCCAGTGCCTCCATAACGTCGGCTAATACTGTGGTCACCTTGTGCGAAAGGCTGAAATGCTCGCGTTATCTGTTGGTCAGACATACCACAGCCCGTATCGGTAATTGAGAGCTGTAGTTGTTCGGTGCTCACCTTAATAGTGACGAGCACAAAGCCGTTTTCAGTAAACTTAATCGCGTTGTTCAATAAGTTATTGAGGATCTGAGTGACCCTCAACCAATCCAAACTCGCACTGGATATTGAGTTGACCTTCCAATCCAATTTGAAGTTAAGATTGTTGAGTCGCGCATTGGTCTCAAACGTTCGGAATATCGGGCACAACTCGTCATAGATGCTGCTCTTTTTCGACTCTAAGTGAAGTTGATTCGCTTCCATTTTGGAGATGTCGAGAATGTCACTGACCAGCAGTTTCAATCGCTCGGCAGATAATTGAGCGTTGCTAAGAAGCTCCATGTCATCTCGGTTTTCTATCTTGGTACTGAGCAGTTCCATCAGGCCAATCATCGCAGCGATAGGCGTGCGTAATTCATGGCTGACGATCGCTAAGAACAGATCTCGAGCTTTTATCGCTTCTTGCGCTTTTTTGTTTGAGATTTCGAGCTCACGCTGTTGTTTCTCCCACCTTGTTAGGTCGTCGAGCACAGTGATGACATAAGGGTCTGTCTCAGATGCGTTTGCCAAACACTGGCGAATCACTCGAAAGTGCTGTTCGTCACCGTGGCAATCACATTTGATGGTGCTCCAAACGCCCAATAGATTCCCAGTTCGTTCATCGTTCTCTTTTAGCCAACAAAACTCTGGGTTCTCTTGGTGTTGATGGGTAAAACATGCGGCCATCTGTTTATCGAAGGCACTATTAGAAAGAACCAGTTGACCATTTTTATCGTGAATGGCGATAAGGCTCGGTAAGTTATCTAGCAAGGTCGTTAGCCATTGGATCTGGTCATAGCTGCGCTGCTCAGACTGTTGAGCATGTGACAGCGATAGCGATAATCGACGAGTTTTCATCAAACCGAAGGTAATCAAGGCGAAAATTACGCCAGATATCGCCAAGGTATACGCCACAATTCGTTCTTCACTGAACCCGTATTGAGCAATGATGTTGTGGTGCTTCAACGTCAGGAGGTCAATTTCGTTTTGTGTCGTCAGGGAAATCGCTGAGTCAATGACGCTCTGTAAGAACGATGAACTTGGATGAAAAATGACGCCCATCTCACGTTGAAGCGAAACTTCTTCAGCTTGTGGAATGATGTTAAACAGCGCATCGTAACCATTAAAAATGTAAAGGTTGGCGATACTTTTAGGGATATAGGCGTGCGTGATCGCTCCATTACTCATACCGTTAATAATGGCGTCCATGTCGTTGTAAATCACAGCGTCAGCCAAATGATCTTCTAAACTCGACTTTGGAATGAAGTAGCCAGTTCGATCCAAGATCGCGGTCTTCTTAACCGCTGAGTCGCGATTAACCTTAATCAGTGCCCATTGGAATGTCATGAAGGGCTTGCTGGCAATAAACTCAGTGGAATCGACATTCTCTACATCGAAGCCAGGCAAAAACTCGACATCACCATTCTTAAGCATATCGATGATGTCTCTGCCTTCTGGTGGCACGTACTCAAATTTCAGTCCAAGCTTTCTTGATATCAGCTTTATCGCGTCATGAATGAACCCCACCGCTTCTTGGGTGGTGGGATCAAAATATGAATATGGGTAGATCCCCTCTGTCACCGTAAAGCGGATAGGGCGCTTTCCATATTGACTCTGGATTATCTGGTTCACGAGATCATCGTAAAAATGATAGAACTGTTCTGAAGACAACTTGGCGATGTCATTCTCTTTATCACGAATGAATTTTTCTATGATGCCGTGCATCACGCTGTCATTCTGGTTCATCATGATCTGAACTGGGAACTTTGGCAGATCTTGGCTGAAAGAGAGTGCACCCTGCCATTCACCCGGAGTCATTACCGAGTAGTAGCTTTGTACTGATATCAGATCTAGGATCGTCGCATCGGCAAAACCATTGGCGATGGCAGGTAACAGCTCAGAGGTGCTATTTACAACCATAGGATCTGATATGCCCTGCTGATTGAGCAGCTGACAAAATAACGAGCTTTTAATGCATACCCATTTTAATTGTTCGTGCGGTGTGTTTTTGGCGACGTCATCTCTGTACCAATACACATTTTGGATGTCATATAGGTTGTCTGAAAACTCAAACTGTTCCGCTCTTTTACGTGTTTCTGCAAAGCCGATAGTTAAATCAGCTTCGCCACTCGCAATGGCAGATAATAATGCTCTTGAAGAAAAGTATTCTTTTACCTCCACTTCTACATTTAAGTATTCTTTAAGCAGACCTTGGATGCTATCGCACGTGTCTTGATTTCGTGCCACGACAAAATCTTCCCAGACGTGATTAAACAGGTGCATCGGCTTAGCAATGACTATCTTCTGTTTATTTTGGATATAGCTATGCTGAGCTGCACTTAATGTGGATTCTTCAGCTGTACTGGAAAAAGAGAGTGAAGTTAGAGCGAGTAATAAGAGAAACAAAGTCTTCATAAAGTTAGCGAGCGATGAAAAGTCCCGCATTCTATGACGACATTTATTTAGCCACTAATACAATTTTTGAACTTATTTTTGTCGAAAGGATAAATTAGAATTGTGATGGTATATTTAATTATTTCCTTTTTTAACAGAGGGTTAATTTTAATAATCCAGCCCGTTCTTCACAGGCTGAATCGATGTTCTTTATATCGAAAGCAACAAGATCTATTTAAAACAATCAGGGCGATTAAGTGCTTTATCTATGGATGAAACAAGCTGTTCGATATGTTCTGGTTTGCTAATGAAGGGAGGCATCATATATATCAATTTGCCAAACGGGCGTATCCAAACACCTTGCTCTACAAAGTGAGCTTGGATGGTTTCCATATCGACAGGCGTGTGGGTTTCAACGACGCCAATAGCGCCTAACCAACGCACGTCTTTAACAAGCTCATGTTCTCGCAACGGTGGGAGTAACTCAGAGAAAAGCTGTTCGATCTGTTGAGTCTGATTTTGCCAATGGCCTTGCTCAATGATGGATAAACTTGCCGCACCGACTGCGCAAGCCAGTGGGTTACCCATGAAGGTTGGCCCGTGCATAAAGCAGCCCGCTTCACCACCACATACGGTGTCAGCAACCTCTTTACTCGCCAGAGTTGCTGAAAGGGTCATGTAGCCCCCAGTCAGCGCTTTGCCTAAACATAGAATGTCCGGTTGAATGTCGGCATGTTCACAAGCGAACAGTTTCCCTGTGCGGCCAAAGCCGGTCGCAATCTCATCCAAGATCAGTAACACGTTGAATTCATCACACAGCAAGCGCACTTGTTTCAAGAATTCAGGGTGGTAGATGCGCATGCCGCCAGCACCTTGAACGATTGGCTCTAAGATCACCGCGGCGACTTCTTGATGGTGTGCTGCCAGCTTTTCTCGAAAGCTGTTGATGTCATTAGCATCCCATTGATCCCAAAAGCCTGTTTTTGGCGAATCAGCAAAAATGTGCTCCGGCAAAAAGCCTTTGTAGAGGTTGTGCATCGAGTTATCAGGATCGGTCACCGACATCGCCGCAAAGGTATCGCCGTGGTAGCCATCTCTCAGTGTTAAGAACTTTGAACGAGGTTGCCCTTTAGCGTGCCAGTATTGCAGCGCCATTTTTAGGCTTACTTCTACGGCTACCGAACCAGAGTCAGCCAAGAATACATGTTCAAGATTACTGGGTGCTAGATTCAAAAGCTTCTTACATAAATCGATCGCTGGCTGGTGGGTAATACCACCAAACATAACGTGTGAAACCTTATCGATTTGGCTATGAGCCGCAGCATTGAGTTCTGGGTGATTGTAGCCGTGAATGGTTGACCACCAAGAGGACATACCATCAATAATTCGTTTTCCGCCTTCTAATTCTAGGTAAACACCGTCTGCGTTGGTGACTGGGTAGCAGGTCAGAGGTGTTAACGTTGATGTGTAAGGATGCCAGATATGCTGGCGATCAAAGGCGAGATCCATAGTAACTTCCATTCTTGATGTGATTAAAAAATAACCAGATGTAAACTTTTGATATTATCAATGTGTTGACAGTCTAAAGCTTGTCGGTAGACTAGCCAAGCATAAATGCAATCTCTATTGATGGAGATGCAATATCAAAAAAATAAAAAAGGATCGACACGTGGAAGTTCGTCATGACTGGACAGTTGCTGAAGTAACAGCGCTGCTTGAAAAACCGTTTATGGATTTAATGTTTGAAGCTCAAGTCGTTCATAGACAGTACCAAGAGCACAACCACGTGCAGGTGAGTACGCTTTTATCAATTAAGACGGGGGCTTGTCCTGAAGATTGTAAGTACTGCCCTCAAAGTGCTCACTATCGAACGGATGTCGACAAAGAACGCTTAATGGAAGTAGAACGTGTTTTGGATGCGGCGCTAAAAGCTAAGAACGCGGGTTCGACTCGTTTCTGTATGGGCGCGGCATGGAAAAATCCGAAAGAGCGCGATATGCCTCACCTAACTGACATGATCAAAGGTGTGAAAGGCATGGGTCTAGAAACGTGTATGACACTGGGTATGCTAACGCCAGATCAAGCGGGTGAGTTAGCGGACGCAGGTTTGGATTACTACAACCACAACCTTGATACGTCTCCTGAATTCTACGGCAGCATTATTACTACTCGTACTTACCAAGATCGTTTAGATACTTTATCTCACGTGCGTGATGCCGGTATGAAGATCTGTTCTGGTGGCATTATTGGTATGGGCGAAAGCACCAATGACCGTGCAGGTCTACTTGTTGAGCTAGCGAACCTCCCAGTACACCCTGAAAGTGTGCCAATCAACATGCTGGTAAAAGTGAAAGGCACACCGATGGAAAACGTCGACGATGTTGAGTCTTTCGATTTCATTAAGTTGATTGCGATTGCTCGTATCATGATGCCAATGTCTGCGGTTCGTCTATCTGCAGGTCGTGAGAACATGAATGAACAGATGCAAGCGATGTGTTTCATGGCAGGTGCGAACTCTATCTTCTACGGTTGTAAGCTACTGACTACGCCAAACCCAGACGAAGACACGGATATGCAGCTGTTTAAGAAGCTGGGTATTAACAGCCAACAGGTCGCTCAAAAACCTGACGAAATTCAAGAAAATGAACTGTTAGATCAAGTGGTGGAGCGCGTTGCTGCTCGTCCAATGAAAGATGACATGTTCTACGATGCCACTGTTTAAATCTCGTATCAAAAGTGCCCTTGCTCATCGCCGTGAGCAAGGGTTAACTCGTCAACTTAAGGTACTCGAAAACAGTAATAGCCCTTTGCTTAATAGTGAAGGTTCTCGCTTTATTAACTTTTCGAGTAATGATTACCTAGGCTTGGCAAACGATCCTGAACTGGTCGATGCATGGCAAACCGGACTTTCCCAATATGGTGCCGGCAGTGCGGCATCGCCATTGGTCACGGGTTTTAGTCCTGCTCATAAAAATTTAGAGGCTCAGCTGTGCGAATGGCTTGGCTTTGAACGTGCCATTCTATTTAGTTCTGGTTTCAGTGCTAACCAAGCTTTGTTGTTTTCTCTGCTCGAAAAAGACGACTTTCTGTTGCAAGACAAACTTAACCACGCCTCCTTGATGGAAGCGGGGATACTTTCACCTGCAACCATGAAACGCTTTAAGCACAACGACACGCAACATTTAGAGTCGTTATTGAGTCGCACTCCACAATCCTTGGTCGTGACTGAAGGTGTGTTCAGCATGGATGGTGATCAAGCGCCTCTCAGCCAGATATCTAACCTGACAAATCAATACGACAGTTGGTTGGCGGTTGATGATGCCCACGGTATCGGCGTATTAGGTGATAAAGGGGCTGGGAGCTGCAGTGCGGCACAAATCTCCCCCGATATTTTGGTGGTGACCTTTGGTAAAGCGTTTGGTCTTTCTGGTGCTGCGATTCTTTGTTCGTCAGAAGTGGGTGATTACTTAACTCAGTTTGCTCGTCATCATGTGTACTCGACGGCGATGCCACCTTCACAAGCGGTGGCTTTGTATCATGCATGTCACATGATTCAGACGCAAGAGTGGCGTCGAGAGAAGTTAACTGAGTTAGGCGCTCTCTATAAAGAGCAGATGAGTGGCGTGAACGGTTTCATTGATACTCAGACTCCGATTAAGCCGTTTGTGATTGGTGAAGCTCAAGCTGCCTTATCTATAGCGGAAGAATTAAAGCGTAACCAAGTTTGGGTAACGGCGATAAGGCCACCAACCGTTCCGACAGGGGCTGCTCGTCTGCGAATTACGTTAACGGCCAACCACAGTCAGACGCAGATTCTTCAGTTAACTGACTCGTTGCTTCAAGCAATAGAGCGAAGCAACGACTCTGAAGGCAAACCAAGCATAGAATCAAGCGTTGAATTAAAGAAAGAGGCTCAGTAAATGTCACAAGAAGCAGTAGTGCATAATTACGTAGGCCAAGATAAGAGTGCGATTGCCGAAGCCTTCGGTAAAGCAGCAACAACGTATGATAAACACGCTGAGTTTCAGCGCGATGTTGGCCACCGACTACTGGATAAGCTACCGAGAGACCTCTCAGGATTAAAGGTGCTTGATTTAGGTTGTGGCACTGGCTACTTCTCTGAGCAGATGGTGAAGCGTGGTGCTGAAGTGGTGTGTGCTGATCTTTCTGTTGGAATGTTAGAAAGGGCAGAGCAGCGTTGTGGTGCATCGGTCTCTTTATATCAACAAGCCGACGCCGAGCAATTACCGTTTGAAGATGGCTGTTTTGACATCGTTTTTTCAAGCTTAGCGTTACAATGGTGTGATGATTTATCGTCACCTTTAAAGGAGATGAAGCGCGTTGTAGCGACTGGTGGACGTGTGATTTTCTCAACTTTGCTTGACGGGTCACTGTTTGAGCTGGAAAAATCATGGTCCAAAATTGACACACATCAACACGTTAACCATTTTATTACAATCAATCAGGTAAAAATTGCGTTAGCGCAATCTAGCTGTACTGCTCATCAACTAGACTTGCCCACCATCACCGTTTGGTACGACACTGCGTTTGAACTGATGCGCGACCTTAAAGGTATCGGCGCTAATCACGTAAGTGGTCGCTCACAAGGTTTAACAAGTCGCCGCATGTTGCAGCTTGTTGAACGGGAATATCGAGAGTTTAAAAACCATCAAGGTTTCTTACCAGCAACATATCAAGTTTGTTTAGGGGTTATTCAATTATGATTGATGCATTATTCATTGCAGGTACGGATACCGAAGTGGGAAAAACTGTAGTTTCAAAAGCGATTCTTCAAGCTTTGGCTGCACAAGATTTATCAACAATTGGCTATAAGCCAGTTGCTGCAGGGTGTGAAGAGTACCCTGAAGGGTTACGTAACAGTGATGCATTGCACCTTCAAGAAGCGGCGACGCAAGATGTTGCTTACGAAGACGTTAACCCATACGCATTGTTACTACCATCATCACCTCACATTGCCGCAAAGCATGACGGTGTCGTGGTTGATGAAGCGGTATTATCAGCGAAGCTAGAACAGCACAAGCAGAACTCTGACATCGTTTTAGTTGAAGGTGCTGGTGGTTGGCGTGTGCCGGTTTCAGATGATGAATACTTGTCTAGCTGGGTTAAGAAAGAGCAGCTTCCAGTGGTACTGACTGTGGGTATTAAGCTTGGTTGTTTGAGCCACGCTCTATTAACTGCAGAAGCGATTCGTGCAGATGGTCTAAACCTAGTCGGTTGGGTAGCGAACCGCATTAATCCAGGTACTGAACATTATGCTGATATTATTGCGATGCTTGAAGATAAGCTCGGTGCGCCGAAATTAGGTGAAATCCCTTACGTACCAAAAGCGAAGTCTAAGAACATTGGTAAGTACATTAATGTACAGCCATTGCTTGATCTCTAAGTTTCAAGTTATACGCGTTAAACAAGAAAAGGGCTGCGATTGCAGCCCTTTTGCTATTTTAAGCCTTTTTGACCATACGTTTATAAAAACGGGTCTTTTAAACAAGCTTGGGATTAATGTTCTTTCGTCAGTCCCATTAGTGCTTGTTGTGTTTCCGTGATTTTTGTCTGTGCCGTTTGTGGTGTTAGGATTCCAATCTGCTTTTTCGCTTCTTCTTCAGTAATCCCTAGGTGACAGCACAGTAAATCGATAGCCATTTGAGTGTTAGTACCTTCAACCATGATCGTTCCCTTTTTGTACATGGACTAGCCAATAAATCATCTGAAGTCACTGTAAACGGATTGTTATATCGACACCATACGACTTAGGTCTAATAGACTAAGATTAATTCGGACATGGTCTCGTAATCAAATGTTGCAATTTAATGCTTAACCTTGTTTTCTTAATCTAAGACTATATGTATAAGTAAGTATAAGTCTTCAAGGTTGGAATAAATTGCTGTCTGCCTTGTCTATAACAATAAGTTTTATAAAAACAGCTTTCATGCGGAGATAAGTAATGAAGCGAGTAATGTTGTTCCTTGCAACCAACCTTGCGGTTGTATTGGTACTAAGTGTTGTTCTTAATATTGTATACGCAGTCACAGGTATGCAACCAGGAAGCCTCTCAGGCTTGTTGTTAATGGCTGCGGTGTTTGGTTTTGGCGGCTCATTCATTTCATTAATGATGTCAAAGAAAATGGCGCTACGCTCAGTAGGTGGCATGGTCATTGAAAGCCCACGTAACGAAACAGAACATTGGTTGATGGAGACGGTAAGCCGTCAATCTCAACAGGTTGGCATTGGTATGCCAACAGTGGCGATCTACGACTCGCCAGACATTAACGCATTCGCGACGGGTGCTAAGCGTGACGATTCATTGGTAGCGGTATCAACAGGCCTGCTACACAACATGACACGTGATGAAGCTGAAGCGGTATTAGCGCATGAAGTGAGCCACATCGCGAACGGTGATATGGTGACCATGACGCTAATGCAAGGTGTGGTGAACACCTTCGTTATCTTCCTATCTCGTTTCATCGCCAACATTGTTGCGTCGAATGACAACGAAGAAGAGGGCGGAAGCAACATGATGGTGTACTTCGGTGTGTCTATGGTGTTGGAATTGGTATTTGGTTTCTTAGCAAGCTTCATTACGATGTGGTATAGCCGTCATCGTGAATTCCATGCTGATGCAGGTGCCGCGCACTTAGTGGGTAAAGAGAAGATGATTGCAGCGCTTGAGCGTCTGAAGGTGAGCCATGAGCCACAACTAGAAGGTTCTATGATGGCGTTTGGTATCAACGGTAAGAAGTCTCTTACAGAGCTTCTAATGAGCCACCCACCGCTAGATAAGCGTATTGCGTCTTTACGTAACATGTAATTGCTAACACAAGCTACTTTCGTTAAGCGGTAATATGTATTCTAAAGGCTTCCTTCGGGAGGCCTTTTTTGATCTTGGCATCTAATACAGTAAGTACTGAGGGATAGGTGTCTGGTGATAGAGGGGGACTGGTGACAAAGCGTTACGATATGAAATGGATTTAATCGAACGGATTGAGATGAGCAGGGCAATGATACTGGTTTGCTTTGTATTATTTTTCTGACGGTTCTTGTGCTCATACACTTTGTTCCGCTCAACAAAAAGGCTTCCACATGGGAAGCCTTAGTCTATTCTGTGATTCGAAATTCGAATCTTATAGCTTGTCAGTTAGCTCGATTGCTTGACCGATGTAGTTCGCTGGAGTCATCTCTTTCAGGCGAACTTTCTCGTCTTCAGGGATCTCAAGACCATCGATGAATGCACGCATGCCTTCGCCATCTACACGTTTACCACGAGTTAGCTCTTTTAGCTTCTCGTATGGCTTCTCGATGCCGTAACGACGCATTACTGTTTGTACTGGTTCAGCCAATACTTCCCAGTTCTTGTCTAGTTCAGCAAGTAGCGCAGCACGGTTAACTTCAAGCTTGCTAATACCTTTCAGAGTCGAAGTGTATGCAATGATTGCGTAGCCAACACCCACACCTAGGTTACGAAGAACCGTAGAGTCAGTAAGGTCACGCTGCCAGCGAGAAACTGGAAGTTTTTGTGCAAGGTGGCTAAATACTGCGTTCGCTAGACCAAGGTTACCTTCAGAGTTTTCGAAGTCAATTGGGTTAACTTTATGCGGCATTGTAGAAGAACCGATTTCGCCAGCAATAGTCTTCTGCTTGAAGTGACCAAGAGCGATGTAGCCCCAAACGTCACGGTCGAAGTCAAGAAGGATAGTGTTGAAACGAGCAATCGCATCGAATAGCTCAGCGATGTAATCGTGAGGTTCGATTTGAGTTGTGTACGGGTTCCAAGTTACGCCAAGAGATTCAGTGATGAACTCTTCGCTGAACTGGTGCCATTCAACTTCTGGGTATGCAGAAAGGTGTGCGTTGTAGTTACCTACAGCACCGTTGATTTTCGCTAGGATCTCAACGTTTTCGATTTGCTTGTATTGACGTTCCATACGGTACGCAACGTTAGCCATCTCTTTACCCATAGTAGAAGGAGAAGCTGGCTGACCGTGTGTACGAGACAGTAATGGAATATCACGGTACTCGTTCGCAAGTGCTTTGATAGCATCAATTACGTTGCGGATTTCTGGAAGAATCACTGTGTCACGAGCTTCTTTAAGCATAAGCGCGTGAGAGGTGTTGTTGATGTCTTCAGAAGTACATGCAAAGTGAATAAATTCGTTTACAGCGTGAAGTTCAGGAACGCCAGCAACTTTCTCTTTCAAGAAGTACTCAACCGCTTTAACGTCGTGGTTAGTCGTGCGCTCGATCTCTTTGATACGTAGAGCATCTTCTTCACTGAAGTTAGCAGCTAGTTCATCAAGAAACTGGTTAGCTTCTGCACTGAACGCTGGTACTTCTTTGATTGCATCTGTAGCTGCAAGCTTTTGTAACCAACGAACTTCAACGATAGAGCGGTACTTTAGTAGGCCAAACTCACTAAAGATGCTGCGTAATGCAACAGTCTTGCTTCCGTAACGGCCGTCTACTGGTGAAACAGCAGTCAATGCTGACAGTTCCATGGTGTTCTCCTGAATTGAGTTTTCTAAATTTTGAGAGGTTTATACCAGTAACAATCTCAATTGTCACGCATATTGCGCAATCGTTTGCGTGAGAATTGTGTTGGTACAAAAAACAAGCTCGCGACGAGGCGCGAGCTAATAAATTACATGCGAGCTAGCAGGATTTGAGCCTGCTCGATCATTTTTTTGCGACCGAAGATAAGGTGGCGACGTTTGCCGCCAACTTGACGCCATAACACAGCGCTTCGAATTCCTGATAGCAGCAGAGCACGAACCTTATGCTGGCTTGATGTCTGTTGAAGTACTGCTGGCGTACCAGAAACCTGAATACGAGGGCCAATAGGGCTCACTACATCTAAGTAGATGCTCGCAAGGTTGCTGATCATTTGCTCATCAAACAGATCGAAGTGCTCAGTTTGACGCTCTGCAGTTTGAATACGATCGCCAAGCTGCGACATAGAGTCATTGCGAGCAGATAGTTTACGTTCAAGCGCCATCAAGCTGATGATGTAGCGAGTAATGTCGCTACCAGCAGGAGTACTGTCGATACCTTTTACTAAGCATTCAAGGCCTAGCTTTAGGTTCGCCTCACGGCCAAATACACCCACAGTGTTCGCTGGGTTAGTATTTAAAATGGCATTGAGTGAAGCTTCGAAGGCATCTTTATCACAACGGCCGTCTTTCGCTACTTGTTGAACCAAAGCCACAGCTTGGCAAATTCCAGCGAAAGCAATAGTACGGTCATAAAGTGTATTAGCCACGTAGTAACTCCTAGTTGTTTTCTATCGTTTGTTGTTCGTTCGATTAGATTAGATGCGTTTTTCGATGATACCACCACCAAGACAGACTTCATCTTGGTAGAACACAGCCGACTGGCCTGGCGTTACAGCGATTTGCGGCTCATCGAAGATAACCTTAATGTTATCATCGTCAATTGGGATGATTGTACAAGGAATATCGGTTTGACGGTAACGTGTTTTTACCGTGCATGTCATAACTTCAGTAATTGGTGTGCGATTAACCCAATGAAGCTGAGATGCGAACAAACCTTCTGATTTAAGAAGCGGGTGGTCTTTACCTTGAACCGCGATCAGAACGTTACGCTTAAGATCTTTTTCACCAACAAACCATGGTTCTTCGTTACCGCCGCCACCTTTAGTGCCGCCAATATGAAGACCTTTACGTTGACCCAAAGTGTGGTACATCAAACCTTGGTGTTGACCAATTACTTGACCGTCTGGCGTCTCGATATTACCCGGTTGAGCCGGTAGGTATTTGCCTAAGAACTCAGTGAACTTACGCTCACCGATAAAGCAGATACCGGTAGAGTCTTTTTTCTTCGCAGTGATCAAGTCTTGCTCTTCAGCAATACGGCGCACTTCAGGCTTCTCTAATTCACCCACAGGGAATAGGCTGCGTGCCACTTGATCTGAACTTAGCGTGTATAGGAAATAGCTTTGGTCTTTATTGCCGTCTAGACCACGTAGCATTTCTGGTTTCACGCCAGCGTCTAGCTCTTCTTGAGTTGGGAAAGTACGACGAACGTAGTGACCCATCGCAATGTAGTCTGCGTCTAATACTTCATCCGCAAACTCTAAGAATGCTTTGAATTTGATTTCTTTGTTACAAAGGATATCTGGGTTCGGTGTACGACCCGCTTTGTATTCTTCAAGAAAGTACTCGAATACATTATCCCAGTACTCTGCTGCAAAGTTGATAGTGTGAAGGTGGATACCTAACTTGTCACATACCGCTTGAGCATCAGCAAGGTCTTCAGCTGCCGTGCAGTATTCTTCGTTATCGTCTTCTTCCCAGTTTTTCATGAAAAGGCCTTCTACCTGATAGCCTTGTTGCTGAAGAAGATACGCCGATACTGACGAATCTACACCGCCGGACATACCGACAATTACTTTCTTTTCGCTGTTTCCAGAGCTGATATCTGACATGTCTAAACACCGTTACTATTACTTGGTCGCAGATTCTAACAGAAAGAGAAACACCGTGACAGATCCGAGACCGGAATCACAGTTTCATTTGCACAAATATTGCGCTGACTTCGTTAGAGAATCGCATGAACGCGAGGAGACTCGCTAGGATGTCAGATCTATATGTGGCATAGTCGCTCGAAATCCAAGACCTGAGATAAAAAAATGTCTGAACAAAATGAGTTTATGCAAGAAGAACAGTTGATCGAGATTATCGAGAACCAACTGGAAGATGGCCAACCTGTGAAAGTGAAAGAGACGCTGATGCGTTTAATGATGACAGGTACTCCTCGTGAAGAGGCAATTGCTGCGATGGCATGTGCATTGGCAATTGAAGTATTTGACGTGATGAAAAACGGCGCTGAGTTTAATCAAAAACGTTACGCTGAGCATTTGGGCATGCTGCCTGATTTAAGCTTTATGGAAGGCGAATAAAAAAATAGCCTCGCAAACGTTTGCTATAGTTTGAAAGATTGCCGCGTTAAATATAGCGCGGTAGAATCCGCCACCTATTTCCCCTTGACTTAGACTAGCCTTATGAAATTCCCTGGACAACGTAAATCAAAGCACTATTTTCCGGTTCACGCTCGTGACCCTTTAGTAAGCCAAGCTCAAACTAGCAAAAGAATGTCACGTACTCATATTATCGGTATTGACCAAACTTTGGTGGATATTGAAGCGAAAGTGAGTTCTGCGCTAATCGAAAAATACGGCCTAAGTAAGGGACACTCACTGGTTATCGGTGATGAAGCTGCTGAATCCTTATATCAAGAATTAAAAGAACAGTGCCTGATCACCAATGAATACGCTGGTGGTACGATCGGTAACACATTACACAATTACTCAGTATTGGCGGATGACCGTTCAACACTGTTAGGTGTAATGAGCCAAGATATTAAAATTGGTAGCTACGGTTACCGCTATTTATGTAATACATCAAGCAGAATGGATCTGAACCATTTACAAGGGGTAGATGGCGCAATCGGTCGCTGCTTTGCATTAATTACAGAAGATGGTGAGCGTACTTTCGCAATTAGCGAAGGACAAATGAACCAATTAAAACCAGAAAGCATCCCTGAGAAAATTTTCAAAAGTGCTTCTGCTTTAGTATTAACGGCGTATTTAGTTCGTTGTAAACCAGGTGACCCTATGCCTGAAGCAACAATGAAAGCGATCGAATACGCGAAGAAATACGATGTGCCTGTTGTTTTAACACTTGGTACTAAATTCGTTATTCAAGATGATCCAGAGTTTTGGAAAGACTTCCTTGAGCAGCACGTAACCGTTGTTGCAATGAATGAAGACGAAGCAGAAGCCTTAACCGGTGAAAGCGATCCTCTTGCGGCTTCAGACAAAGCATTAGAGTGGGTAGACTTGGTTCTATGTACAGCAGGCCCTGTTGGCTTGTTTATGGCGGGTTACACGGAAGATGCTGTGAAGCGTGAAACGTCATTGCCGTTGTTACCAGGCTCAATTGCTGAATTTAACCGCTATGAATTTAGCCGTCCTGCGCATAAAGAGTTATGTGACAACCCAACGAAAATCTATTCGCATATCGCACCTTACATGGGTGGCCCAGAAAAGATCAAAAATACCAATGGTGCAGGGGATGCGGCGTTGTCGGCTTTATTACATGATATGGCAGCAAATAAATATCATAAAGAAAATGTGCCGAACTCTAGCAAGCATCAACATGCATTCTTAACGTATTCATCTTTCTCGCAAGTATGTAAATATTCAAACCGTGCAAGTTATGAAGTGTTGGTTCAGCACTCTCCACGTTTGTCTCGCGGCCTTCCTGAAAGAGAAGACAGCCTAGAAGAAGCATACTGGGAAAGATAAGATATTTTTATCGTTTTCATTTATATTTCTAATAGCGAAATATAAAAAAGGCTCCGAAAGGAGCCTTTTTTGTTTCTGAACATATTGAAGCCGTAAATAATACTTTAGTCGACTTTAATATTAATTCTATTGCTTAGCGTGTAATTGATTACTCACTAAGTAAACTAAATGTTTAGATAGCAAACTCTTCTAGAGATTTACCAGCATCTAGTTGTTCTTGGATAGCTGAAGGTGTACGACCTTGACCTGTCCAAGTTTTCTCATCGCCATTGCCATCTACATATTTGTATTTAGCTGGACGAGGAGCACGTTTAGCTTTTGCTGTTTTTGTTTTTGCTTCACCAGAAAGCGCAGCAATAAGATCAGCAACATCGATGCCGTCTTTTGCAATTTGTTCAGCAATAGCAGAAAGCTTAGCTTCTTGCTCAGCTTTAGCAGCTTGTTCTTCAGCTTCAGACTCTTGACGCTCTTGTACAACAATAGTTAGCTTGTCTAGCGCTTCTTCAAGTTGTTCAAGAGTTAATTCACGTGAGAATGCGCGAAGGCTACGGATATTCAATAAAGTTTTTGTTAATTCAGACATGATATTTTCCATCAAGGTAAACTAAATAATCTTCCTAATAATAAACAGAGCCTAGGAATAAAACAAATAGTATTTCTCGTATTGGTTATTTAAATATAAAAGTGAGATGAATAGTTGAAAAAGAAACGGCTCACTTTTGATGAATTTATAATAATTATTAAGAATCTCTTAAAAATCGATATGTGACTGGTGGAGTAATTGCTTTCTGTAGACTATTTTTGTATTGATTAGTTCATTAACAAAAAGCTATTTTTCTCGGAATGATATGTTGCATTGTTGCTCTTGATGAGTACAATTGCGGCTACCTGATGCGATGCTTTGGTTAATTTGTTGTTAAACTCTGGTTTACACGGTTAATAATGTTATCGCACGTAGAGGTGCAATTATAAAAAGTAGTTTTCGTTGGGGTGATGCCAATGAACGGGAATGAAAGGTCTAATTGCCGAAGTAAATTGTATATCTAAGCAATTTGCTGGGGTTGTGCTCAATAGGTACAACACTGCCATAGTCTTAATTTTAAACTATGGAGCGCTACTGTAGGGTTGGGTGAAGTGTTCACTTCCCTTTCGCTTAGTTCAACATGAGCTTGATAAGTCGTATCAAGTTTGTCTGCAGTAGATCTCTAGCCAAATAAAAAACTGGTTTTTGAAGATCATGAATTTAATAGATTTTGCAACATCGCCTTTATCGCTGCTTCCTCCTTTGGTTGCATTGACTCTTGCTATTGTTACCCGCCGTGTATTGGTTTCTTTGGGTGTCGGTATCGTCATGGGTGCGATTCTACTTGCTGATTATTCAGTAGGTAACGCAGCTAGCTACGTGTTTACTAAAGCATCTGGTGTTTTCATCGAAGATGGTGGTATCAACACTTGGAACATGAGCATTATCGCATTCCTACTTATCCTTGGAATGATGACTGCTCTATTAACACTTTCTGGCGGTACTCGTGCATTCGCTGAATGGGCACAGTCTCGTGTGAAGAGCAAACGTGGTTCAAAACTACTTGCTGCCTTCTTAGGCGTATTCATCTTTGTTGATGATTACTTCAACAGCTTAGCGGTAGGTGCTATCTCTCGCCCTGTAACAGACCGTTTCTATGTATCTCGCGCTAAGCTAGCTTATATCCTAGATTCTACTGCTGCTCCTATGTGTGTGATCATGCCTGCTTCTAGCTGGGGTGCTTACATCATTACTATTATTGGTGGCATCTTAGTAACACACGGTGTGACAGAGTATTCTGCACTGGGTGCTTACGTTCGTCTTATCCCAATGAACTTTTACGCTGTATTCGCACTGCTTATGGTATTTGCGGTAGCGTGGTTTGGTCTAGACGTTGGTAAAATGCGTGAGCATGAGATTGAAGCATCACAAGGCCGTGGCTTTGATGGTGACAACGATCAAAAGCAAGCTCATGACCTGAACGAAGAGCTAGACATTGAAGAGAGCGAAAACGGTTCTGTCTCTGATCTTGTTATGCCAATCGTATCGCTAATCGTAGCAACAGTTGCTGCCATGCTTTACACGGGTGGCCAAGCACTTGCTGCTGACGGTCAAGCATTCAACCTGCTTGGTGCGTTCGAAAATACAGATGTAGGTAAATCTCTTGTTTACGGTGGCGTGCTAGGTCTGCTTGTTGCGCTAGCGACAGTATTTAAGCAAAAGCTACCAATGGCTGATATCGCAAGAACAATGTGGATCGGTGCAAGCTCAATGTTTGGCGCTATCCTTATCCTTGTGTTTGCATGGACTATCGGTTCTGTTATCGGTGACATGAAGACAGGTTCGTACCTATCATCTCTAGCGACTGGCAACATTGATTACCACTGGCTACCTGTTATCTTGTTCCTTCTTGCTGGCCTAATGGCATTCTCGACAGGTACATCTTGGGGTACGTTCGGTATCATGCTTCCTATCGCGGGTGACATGGCTGCAGCTTCTGACATCGCGCTGATTCTACCTATGCTAAGTGCGGTTCTGGCTGGTTCAGTATTCGGTGACCACTGTTCTCCAATCTCTGACACAACGATTCTGTCTTCTACTGGTGCTCGTTGTAACCACATTGACCACGTATCGACTCAACTGCCTTACGCGTTGTCTGTAGCGTTCGTATCGTGCATTGGTTTCATCACGCTAGGTATGACGTCTTCAATTGGTATCGCATTTGGTGCGGCGTCTCTAACGTTTGTTGCAGTATGTTTTGCATTGGCTTACTTCTCTCGTTGCAAAATGGCGACGTGCAAAAGCTAAAATTGAAAGCTAATCAGTAAAGTATCAGGGAGGCATTAGCCTCCCTTTTTTGTGCCTGTTAATTTAATTTTAAATTTCGTGAAAAAAGTTCGAATAAATGGTTGAAAAAGGATGTGACCTTAGTTAGTGTGGAGACAAGACAGCAAACAACCTAAGAGCTGATAAGTATGCGTAAACTAGTAATGAACATTCATCACCATCATCACCCTATCTAGTCTTTCGGGGAGATTTACGTATACCCGGGAGCAAGAATTCTCCCGGAGGTTAAGTCAAAGAATTTAGATTTAAACCCTCGGGACGACAAAGTCTTCCGGGGGTTTTTTAGTTTTAACGCTTTTAAATAATCAATAAATTCAAATATTTGCACAGGGATACAGCAATGCAGACACAACGCCTAAGAATCGCAATTCAAAAGAAAGGTCGCTTAAGTAAAGAGTGCCAAGATCTACTTAAAAAATGTGGTGTTAAATTTAACATCATGGGTGAGCGCCTAGTTGTTCATTCACTAAATATGCCAATCGACTTGTTACTAGTTCGTGACGATGACATCCCAGGTCTTATCATGGATGGTGTGGTTGACCTTGGTTTCATCGGTGAAAATGAACTGGAAGAAGTTCGCCTAGACCGTGTTGCTCTTAAAGAGCCTTCAGAGTTCCGCACACTACGTCGCTTAGACTTCGGTGGTTGCCGCCTTTCTATCGCTATCAACAAAGACGAAGAATACAACGGCCCTCAAGATCTAGCGGGCAAACGTATTGCGACCACTTACCCACAACTACTAAAAGCCTACATGGACGAGCAGGGTGTTGAATTCAGCACTTGTATGCTAACAGGCTCGGTTGAAGTGGCTCCTCGCGCAGGCCTCGCAGACGCTATCGCCGATTTAGTTTCTACGGGTGCGACGCTAGAAGCAAACGGCCTAAAAGAAGCAGAAGCTATCTTCCAATCTAAAGCAACACTGATTCAACGTGTGGGTGAGTTCGACGCTGACAAAACTGCATTGATTGAGAAACTACTGACTCGTATGCAGGGTGTTCAACAAGCGAAAGAGTCGAAGTACATCATGCTTCACGCTCCAACTTCTCAGCTAGAGCAAATCAAAGCACTACTGCCTGGCGCTGAAGATCCAACGGTTCTTCCTCTATCAACAGACAAAGACAAAGTTGCCGTTCACCTAGTAAGTACAGAGAACTTGTTCTGGGAAACAATGGAACAATTGAAAGAGTTGGGTGCAAGCTCAATCCTAGTACTACCAATCGAAAAAATGATGGGGTAACTGCTATGAGAACCGTTGTTTGGCAATCATTAAGTGAATCACAGCAAGACTCAGTATTAGAGCGCCCAGCGATTGCTGAAGGTGCGAATATCACAGCGACTGTGTCTGGTGTAATTGCAAAAGTAAGAAATGAAGGCGATGCAGCGCTCAAAGAACTGACCGAAAAGTTTGATGGTGTGACACCTGAATCGATTCGAGTACGTTCTGAAGAGATCGAAGAAGCCTGCGCGCGTTTAACACCAGAGATGAAGCAAGCGCTTGAGCAAGCTTATCGTAATATTGCTAAGTTCCACGAAGCTCAAAAACCTCAACCAATTAAGGTTGAAACTCAACCTGGTGTAGTTTGTGAGCAAGTGACTCGTGCTATTAATACGGTGGGTTTGTACATCCCTGGCGGCAGCGCACCACTTCCATCAACGGTTCTTATGTTGGGTGTTCCTGCTCAGATTGCTGGTTGTCGTAAGGTTGTGCTTTGTTCGCCTCCGCCAATTGCCGATGAAATCTTGTATGTCGCTAAGCTTTGTAAAATCGATGAGGTTTACAATGTAGGCGGTGGTCAAGCGGTTGCAGCAATGGCTTACGGTACAGAGAGTGTTGCAAAGGTCGATAAAATCTTTGGCCCAGGTAACGCTTACGTGACCGAAGCTAAACGCCAAGTAAGTAATGACTTCCGCGGCGCGGCGATTGATATGCCCGCTGGTCCGTCTGAAGTGTTGGTGATTGCTGATGAAACCGCAGACGCGGATTTCATTGCGGCAGATTTACTAAGCCAAGCCGAGCATAGTCCTGATTCACAAGTGGTACTGGTAACGCCATCTCCAATTGTGGCGGACCAAGTAACCGAAGCCGTGCAAAAGCAGTTGAAAGAACTGTCTCGCGCTACGATTGCTCAGCAAGCATTAGCTTCAAGCCTAATCATCATTGCAGAATCGATCACTCAAGCCATTGCGATTTCGAATTTCTACGGTCCTGAACACTTGATTGTTCAAACCAAGAACCCACGCGAACTGCTGCCATTGCTAGATAATGCGGGTTCAATTTTCCTTGGTGATTGGTCTCCAGAGTCTGCGGGTGATTACGCTTCCGGTACAAACCACGTATTACCGACTTACGGCTATACCAAAACCTATTCAAGCCTAGGTTTGGCTGATTTCTCTAAGCGTATGACAGTACAAGAGTTAACAGCGGATGGCTTAAAAGGCCTAGCGCCAACAGTAGTAACAATGGCGGAAGCCGAAGGTTTGGACGCGCACAAACGTGCGGTGACCATCCGAGTTGAAAAATTAAATCGATTTGAACAGCTAAATAAAGCGAAATAAGGGTAGAGCATGGAGAAGTTAGCAAGAAAACAAGTTCAGGCTCTGACACCTTACTTGTCTGCAAGACGCATCGGTGGCAGCGGAGATGTATGGTTGAACGCCAACGAATCTCCGTTTGATAATGAGTACACCTTAAATCTGACTCGACTTAATCGTTACAGTGAGTGTCAGCCGAAAGAATTGATCGATGCTTACGCTCAATATGCGGGTGTTGCACCAGAGCAAACGTTGACTACTCGTGGTGCTGACGAAGGTATCGAACTTTTGATTCGTGCGTTCTGTGAGCCAAATGAAGATGCGATTCTTTACTGCCCACCGACCTACGGTATGTACGCTATCAGTGCAGAGACTATCGGTGTTGAGCGTAAGGTTGTGCCTTTGACGTCTGAATGGCAACTGGATCTTTCTGCGATTGAAGCTCAACTCGATAACGTAAAAGTGGTCTTTGTTTGTAGCCCAAATAACCCAACAGGTAACCTAGTTAACCGTAAAGACATCGTTAAATTGCTTGAGATGACTCAAGACAAAGCCATTGTTGTAATGGACGAAGCGTATATCGATTTCTGCCCTGAAGCATCAACGGTGGATTTACTTGCTCAGTATCCGAATCTAGCGATTCTTCGAACTCTATCGAAAGCATTTGCATTGGCGGGTTTACGTTGCGGATTTACTCTAGCAAACCAAGAACTGATTGATGTACTGTTGAAAGTGATAGCACCTTACCCAGTACCAGTTCCTGTTGCTGACATTGCTGTTCAAGCGTTGTCAGAACACGGGTTAGCAAGAGCGAAATTTCAGGTTCTTGATTTGAGCGCCAACCGAGCTTATTTACAAGCGGGCCTAATGGGCATGCCTCAAATTACGGTCTTCGATGGCTGGGGTAATTACCTTCTGGTTAAATTCCCGAACGGTGATGATTTATTTAAAGCAGCATGGGACAGTGGCATTATTTTACGTAATTCGCCAATTGAAGACTGTGTTCGCATTAGTATTGGTAACCGCGAAGAGTGCGAAAAGACACTTGGATTCATTCGTAACTTTTATCAGTAACGAACGGCTTATCAGTAATAACATTTGTCAGTCTTGAGTTGATTAATAACCGACTGACAAATGAAACCATTATTTGGGTTAGCGTTTGATTTTAGCTAGGCCACCAGATTTAAAATTAAAAGGAAGTTCAAGTGAGTAAACAACAGAAAATACTTTTTATAGACCGTGATGGCACCTTAATTGTTGAGCCGCCAGTCGACTTTCAAGTAGACCGTTTAGACAAACTAAAATTCGAACCGTTAGTGATTCCTAGCCTACTTGCACTGCAAGATGCTGGTTACAGTTTAGTCATGGTTACTAACCAAGATGGTTTAGGCACCGATAGCTACCCACAAGAAGAGTTCGATGCTCCGCACAATATGATGATGGAGTTCTTTGAATCTCAGGGCGTTAAGTTTGATGATGTTCTAATCTGCCCTCACTTTGATGAAGACAACTGTTCTTGCCGTAAGCCAAAGCTAGGTATGGTTAAAGAATACCTTCAAGGCGGTAAAGTCGACTTCCAAAAGTCAGTCGTAATTGGCGACCGAATGACGGATCTTCAACTTGCTGAGAACATGGCAATTCGTGGTATCCAATACGGACCAGATGCGCAAACGGAAGGCACACTCAACTGGCCACAGATCGTTAAAGATCTAACGGTTAATGCTCGTGTAGCAGAAGTGGTTCGTACGACCAAAGAAACCGACATCAAGGTAGCCGTAAACCTTGATGAAACCGGTGGTAACAAGATCGATACTGGCATGGGTTTCTTCGATCACATGCTTGATCAAATCGCGACACACGGCGGTTTCCAAATGAACCTGACTGTGAAAGGCGATCTACACATTGATGACCACCACACAGTAGAAGACACGGCGCTTGCGCTAGGCCAAGCATTGAAAGATGCGCTAGGCGACAAACGTGGCATTGGCCGCTTTGGTTTCAGCCTGCCAATGGACGAGTGTTTAGCTCAGTGTGCGCTAGACCTTTCTGGTCGCCCATACCTGAAGTTCGATGCTAAGTTCAGCCGTGAGCAAGTGGGTGATCTTTCAACTGAGATGGTGGTTCACTTCTTCCGTTCTCTAACCGACACACTGGCTTGTACGCTACACCTTTCTTCTGCTGGCAATAATGATCACCACATCATTGAGAGCCTGTTTAAAGCGTTTGGTCGTACTCTTCGCCAAGCAATCAAAGTTGAAGGTAACGAGTTACCAAGCAGCAAAGGCGTCCTGTAAGGCTAACGTTAGCAAGGAAAAAACAATGAAAGATCAAAAAGTCGTCATTATTGATACTGGTTGTGCCAACGTTTCTTCGGTGAAATTTGCCATTGAACGTTTGGGCTATGCTGTTGAAATTTCAAAAGAGCCAGAAGTGGTTCTTGCTGCCGACAAGCTATTCCTACCCGGTGTAGGCACGGCGAGTGAGGCAATGAAGAACTTGCAAGAGCGCGACCTTGTTTCTCTTGTGAAACAAGTAGAGAAGCCTCTGCTGGGTATTTGTTTAGGTATGCAGCTGTTAGGCAAACTGTCTCAAGAGAAAGGCCAAAAGGCTGACGCATTAGTTGAATGTCTAGGCTTGTGTGATGGTGAAGTTCGTTTACTTGAAACAGGTGATTTACCGCTACCACACATGGGTTGGAACACAGTTACCGCGACACCTAACCACCCGCTATTCAAAGACATCGAAGAAGGCGAGTACTTCTATTTTGTCCACAGCTTCGCAATGCCAGTGGGTGACTACACCATCGCACAATGTGATTATGGCAATCCGTTCACAGCAGCAGTGCAAAGTGGCAATTATTATGGTGTTCAGTTCCACCCAGAGCGTTCTTCAAAAGCAGGCTCTAAGCTGATTCAGAACTTCTTGGAATTGTAATAAGGATTAGGCAGCGGCCAACGTTGCCATATAAGGAATGTAAATGATTATTCCCGCATTAGATTTAATTGAAGGCCAAGTAGTTCGCTTATTCCAAGGGGATTACGGGCAAGTAACAGAATACAAAGTCGATCCAGCAGAGCAGTTCAATCTGTATCACCAAGCTGGCGCAGGTTGGCTTCACCTTGTTGACTTAACGGGTGCAAAAGACACAACCGCTCGTCAACTTGACCTCATCGCCAAGCTACTTGCTAGTACGCCTGCCAATATCCAAATTGGTGGAGGTGTTCGTAACGAGCAAGACGTGGTCGACCTACTTGAAGCTGGCGCACAGCGCGTTGTTGTCGGTTCAACAGCGGTGAAACAACCTGAGCTTGTTAAAGGTTGGATGGAAAAGTACGGCGCAGAAAAAATCGTATTGGCTCTGGACATCAACATCGACGAAAGCGGTACACGTAAAGTCGCGATTTCAGGTTGGCAAGAAGATTCAGGCGTGACGATTGAAGCATTGATTGAAGATTACCTAACGGTTGGCTTGAAACACGTTCTGTGTACTGATATTTCACGTGACGGCACGTTAGAAGGCTCAAACGTAGAGCTCTATGTTGATCTTTGTAAGCAGTACCCACAAGTGCAATTCCAATCATCGGGCGGCATCGGCAGCTTAGCGGATATCGAAGCGCTGAAAGGCAGCGGTGTTGCTGGCGTGATTGTTGGTCGTGCGTTACTTGATGGCAAGTTTACCGCAGAGGAGGCATTTGCATGTTGGCAAAGCGAATAATCCCTTGTTTGGATGTCCGTGACGGACAAGTGGTTAAGGGCGTTCAGTTCCGTAACCACGAAATTATTGGTGACATCGTTCCGCTAGCACAACGCTATGCAGAAGAGGGCGCTGATGAATTAGTATTTTACGACATCACCGCATCAAGCGATGGTCGTGTAGTCGACAAGAGCTGGGTAAAACGCGTAGCAGAAGTGATCGATATTCCTTTCTGTGTGGCTGGTGGTATTAAGTCAGCAGAAGATGCAGCGCGCATTCTTGAGTTTGGTGCGGATAAAGTATCGATTAACTCGCCTGCACTAGCTAACCCTCAACTGATCACTGACCTTGCTGATAAGTTCGGCGTTCAATGTATCGTTGTTGGCATCGATTCATACTTCGACAAAGAAACGGGTAAATATCAGGTTTACCAATTCACTGGCGATGAAGCGCGTACCAAAGCGACCAAATGGGAAACCAAAGACTGGGTGCAAGAAGTACAAAAGCGTGGTGCCGGTGAGATTGTGTTAAACATGATGAACCAAGATGGTGTTCGCAACGGCTATGATATTGATCAGCTAAACATGGTGCGTGAAGTGTGTAACGTGCCATTGATTGCCTCTGGTGGTGCTGGCGCGATGGAGCACTTTGCTGAAGCCTACAAAAAGACCAACGTGGACGGAGCATTAGCGGCTTCTGTATTCCACAAACAAGTCATCAATATTGGTGAACTTAAACAGTATTTAAAACAACAAGATGTAGAGGTGCGACTATGAGTTTTGAACCCGTAAGCTTATCAAAAACAGAAGTAGGCGCATTATCAGAGCGTATCAATTGGGAAAAAGTAGATGGCCTAGTGCCTGCTATTGTTCAAGATTACCAATCGAGCCAAGTGTTGATGATGGGATACATGAACCCAGCAGCACTTGAAAAAACCGGTGAAACGGGTCACGTGACGTTTTTCTCTCGCACAAAAGAGCGTCTTTGGACGAAAGGTGAAACGTCGGGCAACGTCTTGCAACTGCAAAACATCGCCTTGGATTGTGACAATGATACCTTGTTGGTTAAGGTTAACCCCATTGGCCCAACGTGTCACACAGGTACAACAACGTGCTGGGATGGAGACAAACAACAAGAGTCTCAGATGGTGTGGCTTCATCAGCTTGAGCAGCTATTGGCTGCCCGCAAGGACGCAGACCCTGAGTCTTCTTATACTGCCAGTCTATATGCCCGTGGCACCAAGCGTATTTCGCAAAAAGTGGGCGAAGAAGGCGTTGAAGTCGCGCTTGCGGCGACGTCGGGCGATAAGGCGGAGTTAGTGTGTGAATCCGCGGATTTGATTTACCACTTGATGGTTCTTCTTCAAGACCAAGGTTTATCGATGAACGACGTGGTGAATAAACTAAAAGAGCGCCATAAGTAAGCCCTTTTTAGATTAATAGAACCACGCAAAAGATAAACAAAAGCCCCGTAAACAAACATGTTTACGGGGCTTTTTTAGCGTTCAATTCTTGAGTACATTTCTTCATCTTTAGGCCTCGTCATTCCGAGGATCCTATGCGACATCAGGAGTCTCTTCTCTTAATCTGACTTCCTAGATGTACGAGTTACCCGCAGCACTTTTTATATTTCTTACCACTGCCACATATACACGGGTCGTTACGGCCTATCTTAAAGCTTTCAACGGTTTGATTTAAGCGAGGATCAATTTCTGGTTGTGTAGCTTCTTCTTGCTCGTTTTCTTGAGCGGGGAAGGTGCCATCAATGTAGTACCAAAGACCTCCTTCACGCACGAAACGTGAGCGCTCTTGCATGCAGTATTGTGCGCCGTCTTCATTGAAGTAAGCTTTAAACTCAACAAAGCCTTCGTTTTCGTCTGAGCCTGCTGCTGTATCTATAACTTCTAAGCCCGCCCAATCACTATCGATAGATTCAGCAATGCCTTCTCTCTGCGATTCTGCATTACAGCTTGGGTGATAAGTAGCAACCACATAATCCACCAAACCAAGCACATGTGCAGAATAGCGTGAGCGCATCAATTGCTCGGGCGTTTCGACGGCACTGTGGTTAAGGTGCGCTGATTCGCAGCATTGTTGGTAAGTATTTTTGCTACCGCATGGGCATGAAGACATAGTCAAATCCTGTAAAAATGGCCTCTATTAAGAGGCCATAAATGAATGCGTGGAGTTTACCAAGAAATGATCGCTCGCCAAAGCTTAGTTTCTATTGGGGAGGTTGTCTCAAGAGAACTATTTCAATGCCGGGGACAAGAGCTCTTGAGCCCAAGTCGTTGCTTCGTCATAAGCTTGTCCGAGCTCTGCTTCGCTTAACTTGAGCAGTTTACGAATGCGCGTTGCTTCATCCCATCGAGCTTGTTCATAAGCGATAACCATCGCTAAGATCGCACCTAATACGCCTTTACGTTGTATTAGAGCTTGTTTTATCTCTTCATCAATCGGTACTGAGTCCAGTACTTGTTTCAACGGTTGGTCAAACAGTGAGTCGAGCAGTGAGAACATACCGGTCAAAAAGGCTTGTCCGGGTTCCACTTTCACATTCATCTTCTCGACTAACAGTTCACACTCACGAGCACGTAATACCGCTAAACCATAGAGTGAATCAGGCTTGTCTTCTTTCGCGGAGGCAATCGCCACAAGTGAAACGAACTTGCGTAGCTTTTGCTCGCCAAGGAAAATAAGTGCTTGGCGAAATGAGCGGATGGTTGTTGCTGATCCGCCTGCGGAGTTCACATAGGCAAGTAACTTGTAAGACAGCGTGACGTCTAATGTAATCAGACGTTCGACTTCACCGAAGTCGATAGGGTCGTTAGCGATCTCTTTCAACAACTGAACAATCGTCAAAAACGCAGGGTTGAGCGCGCGAGTTTGAATCATTTCCGGCTTACTAAAGAAATAGCCTTGGAAGTAAGTGAAGCCTGCTTGGTTTGCTTCTTGATATTCATCGTAAGTCTCGACTTTTTCAGCGAGGAACTTAATGTCCAACCCTTTGAGAGAGTTCATGAACATCGAAGCTTTCGCGATTGAGATCAAACGGATATCAAACTTGATAATTGAAACGTACGGTAAGAAGCGCTTCCACGCTTTGCTCGGTACAAAGTCATCCAGTGCGATGGTATAACCCGCATCGTAGATGGTTTTGATTGCTTCAAGTAATTCGTCGGTTGGTTCGCAGTCTTCAAGAACCTCAACAACAAGGCTTTCTTTTGGGAACAGGGTAGGGACCAAGTTAATCAGGCTTGCATAAGGAAAGTTCACGAACCCAAGCTTATCACCCAACGTATTATAGTGAGTTGATAAAAAGTGGTCGGAAAGCAAACGACTAGTAGCGAGCTCCGGCTCTACTTCAGGGAAAGTGTTCTTAGGACCATCCCTGAATAGCAACTCGTAACCTATGGTTTTCTTGCCTGTGTCGAGTATTGGTTGACGCGCTACGTATGAATATTTCAACTTGGTACTGTGTTCGGTTTATTTCTGATAGAGAGATAATAGCTAATTCAGTGGAAATTACCACACACAATCTAAGAAACTCTGACCGATAATAATAATCAAAGTGAAAGTTTAAGACGGATGTTAAAAGCTATTGCTAAACTCTCGATTCTGTAGGTCAAAACTTTGCGGAGTGAACACCAACACTGAACCTTGAGTATACCAATCACCTAATACGATACGTGTTTTAGTGCAATTGTTAGCATTGAAGGTGTGGATGTCAGGGCGATGAGTATGGCCGTGGATCATCAGGTCGACGTTGTTTCGCTCCATCACATCTTCGACTTCTTGTTGTGTCACATCCATGATGTCGAGAGATTTCGTCTGCTTGTCATCTTTGATATCAGATTGAACCTTCGAGACAATTTTCTTCTTGATGAAAAATGGAATTCTGTTGAAGATCCATTGCAGCCATGGTTGATGCACTTTTTCGCGAAAGGCGAGGTATTTTACATCTTCGGTGCATAGGGTATCACCATGCAACACGACCGCTTTTTGTCCGTAGATATCGATTGTCGATACTTCGTCTAGAAGTTGCACGCCCGTTTGTTTGGCAAATTTTTTGCCGACAAGGAAATCACGATTGCCTTGCGTGAAGTAACAAGGTACGCCTGTTTTCACTAGATCAATAAACGCTTGGCGAATAGAAGTTGCGAATTCACTTGTGTCGTCGTCACCAATCCAGAATTCGAAAAGGTCACCTAATACGTAGAGCGCATCCGCTTCTACCGCTTCGCTCTTCATGAAAGTAAGGAAGCAGTCGGTGATGTCTGGTCGTGACGGAGCAAGGTGCAGATCTGATATAAAATATGTTTTCATAGGTCTAAAAAAAGGGAGCGATTCGCTCCCTATATCCTGATTTTATCGGCTTATCAGTTATTAATACTAATCGAAAGCGAGTAATTAAGCTTCGATTGTAGTACCAGTGATGATCACTTCTTCTAGAGGTACATCTTGGTGCATACCCATAGAACCAGTGCTAACACCTTTGATCTTGTTTACGATGTCCATGCCTTCAACAACTTCTGCGAATACACAGTAGCCCCAACCGTCTAGGCTTTCGCTACGGAAGTTTAGGAAAGAGTTGTCGTTAACGTTGATGAAGAACTGAGAGCTCGCTGAATGCGGTTCCATAGTACGAGCCATTGCTAGTGTGCCCACTTTGTTCGCAAGGCCGTTGTTTGCTTCGTTCTTGATCGTCGCGCGAGTTGTTTTTTCTTTAAGGCCAGAAGTCATGCCGCCGCCTTGAACCATGAAACCATCGATAACACGGTGGAATAGCGTGTTGTCGTAAAAACCGTCACGGCAATACTGTAGGAAGTTTGCGCTTGTTTCTGGTGCTTTTTCTTCGTTAAGTTGAACTTTGATGTCACCAAAATTTGTGTGAAGGATGATCATGATTGTTACCTTACTGTCTTTTTAATATGAAGTTCGAATTCTAGCGCATGTTGGCGGACTTTCAAATCATCAAATCATTCACTTAACTCAGATGTTTGAGATAATACCAATCGTCGTAAGTAACTGGTCATCCTAGCTTGTTAAAACACTTGATAACGTCGTTAGAAATTTTGAGTGTAGAATAACTACTTATCGAAAATTTCTTCCTTGTTCTCAAGCATTTTTTCTGCGCTATTTATGACCATCTACTTACTGTGATTGGTATAATTCCTGCTTTTGGGGATTACCTATTAAGGTATGACTTGTTATACTGCGAGCTTATTTTTGATTAATCCATAAAATAGATAGAGATCATGCTGAAGATATATAACACGCTCACAAGACAGAAAGAGGAATTCAAACCAATTACAGCTGGCAAAGTCGGCATGTATGTCTGTGGGGTAACCATATACGATCTCTGTCACATTGGTCATGGTCGTACGTTCGTTTCTTTCGACGTAGTAACTCGCTACCTTCGTTACCTTGGTTACGATCTGAACTTCGTTCGTAACATCACGGATATCGATGACAAAATTATCAAGCGTGCTAACGAAAACGGCGAATCTTGTGATTCTCTGACTGAGCGTCTTATCGGTGAAATGCACGCAGACTTCGATGCATTGAACATGAAGCGTCCAGATGTTGAGCCTCGTGCGACAGAATTCATCACTGAAATCATTGAGCTTGTTCAAAAGCTGATTGACCGTGGTTTTGCTTATGTTGCAAGCAACGGCGACGTGATGTTCGAAGTTAAGAAATTCGACGAATACGGTAAGCTTTCTAAGCAAGACCTTGATCAGCTTCAAGCTGGTGCTCGTGTTGATGTTGATTCTGCAAAACGTAGCCCGTTAGATTTCGTTCTTTGGAAGATGTCTAAGCCAGGTGAGCCTACGTGGGAATCGCCATGGGGTCCAGGTCGTCCAGGTTGGCACATTGAATGTTCAGCAATGAACTCGTCTATCCTAGGTAACCACTTCGATATTCACGGTGGTGGCTCAGATCTACAGTTCCCGCACCACGAGAACGAAATCGCGCAATCTTGCTGTGCACATGGTACTGACTATGTAAACACTTGGATGCACAGCGGCATGGTGATGGTAGACAGAGAAAAAATGTCTAAGTCACTAGGTAACTTCTTCACTATCCGCGACGTACTTCAGCATTACGATGCAGAAACCGTGCGTTACTTCCTAATGTCTGGTCACTACCGTAGCCAATTGAACTACAGTGAAGATAACCTAAACCAAGCTCGAGCGTCGCTAGAGCGTTTATACACGTCACTTCGTGGCCTAGACCTAACAGCAGCTCCGGCTGGTGGTCAAGAGTATGTAACTCGTTTCTCTACGGCAATGAACGATGATTTCAATACACCTGAAGCTTATTCAGTGCTGTTCGAAATGGCTCGTGAAATCAACCGTATCAAGACTGAAAGCATTGAAAAAGCAAGTGCTCTAGGTGCATTGATGCGTGAACTTGCTGACATCATTGGTATTCTTCATCAAGACCCAGAAGCTTTCCTTAAAGGTGATGCTGCGGGTAATGACGACGAAGTAGCAGAAATCGAAGGCCTTATTAAGCTACGTAATGACTCTCGCGCTTCTAAGGATTGGGCTAACGCCGACCTTGCACGTGATAAGCTAAATGAGTTGGGCATTGTTCTGGAAGATGGTCCAGAAGGCACGACTTGGCGTCGTAAGTAAATCTTATAAAAAGGGCTGATTTTCAGCCCTTTTTTCTAGCAAAAATTCTGTAATTTCACCTTTGCTTTTATCTTCAACTTTTAAATAACAGGAATATTTCTGTGGCTCAGATGTATTTTTATTACTCGGCAATGAATGCGGGTAAATCAACAACGCTTCTTCAATCTTCATTCAATTACCAAGAGCGTGGCATGACTCCAGTGATCTTTACTGCAGCGCTAGATGATCGCTATGGTATCGGTAAAGTGAGCTCGCGAATTGGTCTTCAATCTGAAGCTCAATTGTTTAAAAGCGACACCAATATGTTTGATGCGATCCAAAAGCTCAATGAAGAAGAAAAGCGTCATTGTGTTTTGATCGATGAGTGTCAGTTCTTGTCGAAAGAGCAGGTTTACCAACTAACAGAAGTGGTGGATAAGCTGCATATTCCTGTACTTTGTTACGGTTTGCGCACTGACTTCTTGGGTGAACTGTTTGAAGGTAGCCGTTACTTGTTATCTTGGGCTGACAAATTAGTTGAGCTGAAAACGATTTGTCACTGTGGTCGTAAAGCGAATATGGTGATTCGTACTGACGAGCACGGTGTTGCGATTGCTGAAGGCGACCAAGTTGCTATTGGTGGTAATGACCAATATGTTTCAGCTTGCCGTTTGCACTATAAAGAAGCGTTAGGTAAATAAACGGCTCTTTGGTTGATTTTTCTTAAGTGAATAAAGCTAAGCAAAATCGACAAGTTCAAGTAAAAACTAAGAATAAGAAACGGTGGCCAAGTGCCACCGTTTTTGTTTTCTAAAAAGGAATATTACGTTACTTAGAGCTTTATTCGAACCCCAGTTTCTTCAACGCTTGGTAGGCATGGTCAACGTCATCAGGAATCGGCATCTCAATCTGAAATCCTTGCGCAGGGTAAGACTTGATCCGTTCGAAATCAGCAATTAAAGCACCCAATACCATGTCTAGTGGTAACTCTTCATTAAAGTAATCAACCCAGCCTTGCCATTGTGAAGTGACTTGAATCTCGATGACTTCATCAGGCCACTGTTTAGTAAAGGTGGCGTAAGTACGTTTCTCCATAAAGGGTTTTTGTACTAAGGTCAGTCGTTTCGGTGACAGCCCACGCTCAGTCAGCAATTTGTGGGTGAATCGTACATTCTCCCCAGTATTGGTTGCGTGTTTCTCTATGATAATGTCAGAGTCTGGCACGCCAGCGTCTCGAGCGATCGCCGCGAATGTTTCAGCTTCTGAACGTTCAAAGCTCCCTTCTGTAAAGCACCCTTCTGTAAAGCGTCCCACACCGCCAGAAAAGACGATATAAGGCGCCACACCTTGGTGGTAGAGCTCAGCTGCGTATTCAGCAACGCGAGTGTCGTTACTGCACAACACAAATATACAGTCTGAAGGTGCAACCTTGTGACCCATCGACATGAAGTTCCAAAGGGTGTCGATCGAGCGATGTAGCTTAGTCCCTGAGTTCTTTGCAGATTGCTTAGCTATGGATCGGTTAGTTATGGATTGATTAATCATAAAGAGCATCCAATGTGGAATCGAATTTAAACGAGTAACCTAAACCGAGGATCTTTTTAGAAGAGATCAGCTTGTCAGGGGTGTCGACAATAGGAGGGAGTGGCTCGCTGCTATTGGCACTTTTTAGTGCAGCTGCGTAGAACTCCGCCTTGCTCACTGTATTTGGTGTGGTGACATTTACGATTTCATTGTGCAGTTGATTGATGGCGAAATCGACCGCACCAATCGCGTCATCAAGGTGAAGCATGTTGGCTGGTGCTTGAGAGCTGACCTGCTTTAGCTTGCTTGCGAATCGAGATGGATGACGACTAGGGCCGATTAACCCACTGAAGCGAAGAATGGTGTAATCGATACCGGAATCCATCACCAATTGTTCAGCCTGAAGCATCACGCGTGCATTGTCCGAAAATGCAGATGCTTGCTCGTTTGCTGAGGTAGAAAGGGTGAGTGAGGCGTCTTGCTCGTACAGAACTCCGGGCTTGGTTGGGTATACCGTCGTCGAACTGACCATAATGAGTTTTTTCACGTTTGCCTTCTGGCAAGCGCTGGTCAGTTGTTGCCAATAGTCGGCGTACTCGACACCAGCGCCTTTTCTAAAGCCGGGAGGAAAGCTACCAATAACTATCTCGGTGTTGTTTTCTAATAGGAGTGAATAGAGTTGGCCAATAGCGCGTTCAGGTTGTATTGCATCAAAACTGAATACTTCACAAGGAATGCGTTCGTTGCCAATAGCGTCAGCGCCTGCTTGGGTAGTCTTCGTAACGACGACCCGGTTACCATGTTTGACGAGATGTTCAGATAAAGGCGCACCGACCCAGCCTGCACCCACAATAAATATAGAAGCCATGTGTTCCTCACAACTGCAAATGACGAATTTACAATAAGCCTAACAAACCTTTGCCCAAAAATGAAAAAACTCCACGGCCTAGGCGAGTGGAGTTTTTACTAGAACAGTGGAGCTTTAGTTTAGTACGCGAAGTAGTTTGTCTGCGCGCTCTGCCATCTGTATACCTTCATCTGTCAGGTAACCGCCGTCTGGCTGAGTACAAAGGTTCTTTTCGAATAGGCGCTTAACAGCGTCTTGAGTTTCTTGAGCTGCCTCTTGATGAACTTTAATTCCAGTAGCTGCGCTACTTACATCAAATTGAAGAAGGAGGTTTAAATCAGCAATGTTTTCAGCGTTGTACTTCATAATTAACCTATATATTCATAACGTTCTCTACCTTCACCTTAGTGCGCATTCACAACTCAGGCAATAGCAAATAAAGAGAATTGATAAGTGATACCAAATTGAATGATTAATCAGCGTATGAGCGGTTGTTTTTTGTTTAATTGGGCGAATTTCACACGCTTCACTAATGAATGATGTTTATTGCTAAGTGGTTGTAATATATTGTGAGACTAGAAATATAATGCATCGAGCAAATATTGTTTAAAAAAGGAAATGCATCAGTGAGAGCCAACAAAGTAGCATTAATGATCAGTATGCTATTTGCAATTGCAGGGTGTCAGAGCACTCCCTCTGAACAGACAGAAGCGAACCAAAGCACGAATGGCAATGAGTCTTCATCAAATGCCCGAACGTTTGATTCTGTGCAAAGTGTTCATCTCGAATGGGAAAGTAAGCTTGAAAGCCATGCTCAATTGTCTCTTTATGCGCCAGAAAATTACAATGAACTACTAGATGCTTGGGATGATGCGGAAAGCATTTATGCCGATTTACTGAAAGATGAAACTCGTCTAACGAAAAGCTATTCAATTTTTTCGAGCCTAACGTACGCTGAAGCTTTTGATGAAAAAATCGCTTTAGTTAAATCAAACTATGATTCGATTCTGGTGTTAAAGAAAAAGGCCGATAGAGTATTAGCGGATTCGATCGTTCAGATGGATTATCTGAAATACTTGGGTGCTGATACGATGTTCGCGTCGAACTATAAGAGACTTTACGCTGAATACAGTGAGTTGTTTGAATACGTATTGGTTGATGAGCTTGAAGATGCTCAGGAAGCGCAGGTTGAGTTTCTTAACCACGCTCGCTCATTAGAAGTCAAAGTCGCCCATAAGAAATACATTGAACCGCTAAAGAACGAATTAGAGTTCTTAGAAGATGAAGACTTTGATGATGTTGTGCCGCTTACCTTTGCTAAGGCCAGTTCTCAAATTGCATTGGCGGAAAGTCAGGTTAAGGCGAGTCCACGTGAGAAATCAATTATCGAAGACGCCGTCAAAGCCGCTGAATTCGAATTGAACCACGTACGCAGTGTCGCGCATGAGGTCAAGTTACTTGCTAATGTGAAGGGTGATCGATTTGAGCAATCGGTATTGAATGCCGAGAACCAGTTTTTGAGTATTTCTCAGATCCTGAATGATCAAGACTACCGTGATGTGGTTTTACGTCTTCAAGCTCAGAAGATCGTAGAGAGTATTAAAACGCTCAAAAGCTCTGATATGACCACGCAACTGAAATCTGAGGTTGAAGCACTTTCAGAACAACTTGCTAATTTAGAACTCGAAAATCAGAAACAAGCCCAACAGCTTGCTGAGACAAATAAGCATAATGAGTTTTTGGATGAGCAGTTTACTAAGGGTGATGCACATATAAAGAGCTTGGAAGAGCTGGTGGATAGTTTGAAAAGCTTAGGCGGTAAAGTTGCCACCGAAAGTCGCTCCGACGTGACACCGACTAACGTTGAATCCAATCGTGAAGATGCCGCTTTAGAGCAATCATCAGAACAAGTGATTGAACCTTCGGTTTAGCATAACTATTTCCTTTATTTGTGATTAACTTAAAAGCGCCTTAGGGCGCTTTTTTACGTTCTGTTGATCTATATCAAAATCTTGAGAACGAAGGGGCTGAATAGTGTACGCTATTCCTTTTGTTTTAACGTAACTTGTTGATATTTATAGATGTGTCGTTTTTATTGTTGATAAGTTTTCATTCATCAGAGTTTTGTATTTACTACTAAAGTCGTATGAATTTTCAATATCATTGCAAGTTTGGTGTTTTCTCGATTGTTGAAGGTTATTTGAGCGCAAAATAGCTCTTGAATTAAGAAATGAAAGAGAGGATTATCGCGCTCCCCAACGACATGTTTCAAAATGTAAATCACATGAATCTAAACCAATTTGACTCATTATTACCGCCACAAATGGCTGAGCGCGCTGCTGATATTGGCGTAGGTAAAGCAACAAAAGATCCAATTAAATCCTTTCTTCTCGCGATTTCAGCGGGCATACATATCGGCATTGCGTTCGTGTTTTACACCATCGTGACGACCGGCGCTGGTGATTTACCGTGGGGCATTACTCGCGTACTCGGCGGTTTGGCATTTAGCTTAGGCTTGATCCTTGTGGTGGTTACTGGCGGCGAGTTGTTTACCAGCTCTGTTTTAACGTTAGTGGCGAGAGCGAGCGGTAAGATCACTTGGGTGACCTTGATTAAAAACTGGGCGACGGTTTATGTGGGCAACCTTATCGGCGCTTTATTGTTGGTTGCGTGCATGCTCGCGACTAAACAATACATGTTTGATAATGGTCAAGTCGGACTCAACGCGATGGCCATCTCTCAGCACAAAATGCATCACGACTTTATTCAAGCGATTGCGCTCGGCATTATGTGTAACGTGTTGGTGTGTATTGCGGTGTGGATGACATTCAGTGGGCGTACCCTAACGGACAAAATTGCGGTTATGATTTTACCTGTAGCGATGTTTGTGTCGTCGGGTTTTGAGCACTGTATTGCAAACATGTTCCAAGTTCCGCTCGCTATCGGTATCAAAACATTTGCTCCTGCTGAGTTTTGGACAATGACGGGTGCTAACCCTGCCGATTATATTGACCTAAACATGATGGATTTCTTAACGAACAACCTATTGCCTGTGACTTTAGGCAACATCATTGGCGGCGGTATCTTTGTCGGCATGTGGTATTGGCTGATTTACTTACGAGATTAACCACGATTCGGTCATCGTATCGATGTGAAGTATTACTTTTTAGAGACGGTCTGCATTGCAGGCCGTTTTTTTATTGTAGAAAACCTTTTAGTTTCTCTTTTAAATAATCATCAAAAAACTCAATAGCAGGATCGAGTAGCGCAGCATAGGCCTTTGAAATTAAGTAAGGATCAATGTAAATGATCCTTATTCGAGTCAAAGTGACTAAAAAAGGATCGATACTGTTTTGGTTATCCACAGTTTCTGTGGATAACCTGTCTCAAAGTCAGTGTGTAACCAGATCATAAAGGAGGGAAGAGGTTAGTTTGTGGGTTTAATTCGGGCGAGGACTCGACCTTCTTTCGTTAGAGATGTCTTTAAAGAGAGGTGAAGAGCGAGCGCCAATGAACTACTCATCATCACGAAAATAGCCAGCATGATCATCAGTTGATACTTAATCGCGATCATTGGGGAAGCTCCCCCTAGAATTTGCCCTGTCATCATCCCTGGAAGTGTCACTAAGCCCGTCGTCGCCATGGAAGCCATGATCGGAGACATCGCCTTCTGTATCGCATTACGTACAAAGGGCGCTGCTGCGTAGGTTGGAGAAGCGCCTAAAGCGATAGCCGCTTCGTACTCTGACTTCTGGGTTTCAAAAGATCCGAATAAATTCTGTAGAGCCACTATATTGCTGCTCAAGCTATTACCTAACAGCATCCCTGCAATAGGGATTAAGTACTGCGCGTTGAAGAGTGGGGTAGGCTTGATAATAAAGAAGCAAATAAATAAGACGATGGGCACGCAAGTCACCGCAAGGCTGAATGCTACAGGTGCTAATAGCAGTTGTTTCGGAAGCTTTGATTTTTCAACAATCGAACTCGCACCCACCACAATCATTGCGAATAACCACAACAAATTGATCCACAAGCTGTTCAAAGTAAACAGGTATTCGAGATAAAGGCCGACCAAGAATAGCTGTACCACCATACGAGCAATACTAATAGAGGCTTCTTTACCTAGGCTGAGTTTGAGCTTGTGGTTGATGGCGATGGGCAGTATGAGAAGTGAGCTAAATAACAGCAATTGCCACCAAGATATATCAATAACGTCTTGCATAGTGCTTCCTTTTAAGTAGGCCTCCATCATATCTGAAAGTGCCAAATGATGCATTTCAGCTTCATACCTGTCGATTTCAAAAACGACTCAATTTATTAACAATCAAAGTACAAAATATTGGTTGTTTGAGGCTTTTTTGGCTACTACTTAGTAGGTAAAACGTTAAAATTAGTTACAATAATGTTTCTCAAGTGTTGGTTTTTAACATTTGTGAAATATACTTAATTCTTCACATTTGTTAATACTTTTTAATAACTTTGTTTAACTAAAAACAACTTTGGATGAGCTCAAAAAAGTATTGATTAGCAAGGGTTATAACGGGAGATTTGATTGAACCCTACTTTGTGTATGGTCTAAAATTCATCGTTAGATACTCAAGAACTTTAGCCCCATAGAATGGGTTACTCGAAATTACTAAATACAAAATAGGCAAAATGTATGAGTGATGTTAAGAAAATTGAAACTGGCGAAAAACGCTCGTTGGAGTGGAAGTCATTCCTCTTCATTGCGGTGGTTCTCTTTCCAATATTAAGTGTGGCTTTTGTAGGAGGCTACGGCTTTCTAGTTTGGGCACTGCAAGTGTTTGTATTAGGTCCTCCAGGTGCACACGGCGGCATGTAATGCCCTCTTGCTATCACATTTTTATTAGAACTAATTTTTAAGAGAGCTAAACATGAAATCATTTTTAGTTAAATTATGGCGCACAATGACTCGCCCAGCAGTACACATCAGTCTTGGTGTACTAACCATGGGTGGCTTTATCGCCGGTGTTATTTTCTGGGGCGGCTTTAACACTGCGTTAGAAGCAACCAACACAGAAGAATTTTGTGTAAGCTGTCACACCATGCGTGACAACGTATACGTAGAACTACAAGAAACGGTTCACTGGAAAAATACATCTGGTGTACGCGCAACTTGTCCTGACTGTCACGTTCCACATGAATGGACAGCAAAAATTGCTCGTAAGATGCAAGCATCTAAAGAAGTATTCGCTCAAGTATTTGGTGACCTAGACACACCAGAGAAATTTGAAGCTCGTCGTATCGAACTGGCTAAACACGAATGGGATCGTTTCTCTTCGAACAAATCTCTTGAATGTAAAAACTGTCACAACTACGACTCGATGGACTTCGAGAACATGCGCCCAACAGCGCGTATCCAAATGAAGAACGCGGCAGAGCGCGATCAAAGCTGTGTTGACTGTCATAAAGGTATTGCTCATAACTTACCTCTAGATATGGCATCAGCGAGCGGTATTGTTGGTGAGCTAGAAAATGTTGCGGGTAGCACGTCTTACGCATCAGGTAACAATGTTATTTCAATCCGTCACCTACCTATGTACACGGATGAAACAGCTGAAGTTGAAGCGGGTCTATTAAGCCCTGCAAGCCAAGTTGCCGTGATCGAAGAAAAAGGCGACATGATCAAGATTCAAATCGACGGTTGGCGTAAAGCGAAGGGCTTCGGACGTGTAATCCAAGAAGACTTCGGTATGAACATCTCAACGGCAATCTTGACGAAAGAAGTCTCTCAAAGTGACGTTATCACTGTTGGTGAGAAGAAAGAAGATGAGCTAACGGGCCTTCCATGGGAAAAAGTTGACCTAGCACTTTGGATGAAGAAAGAGTCTATGGTTGATAACTTCGATCCAATTTGGAGCGCAGCAGGTCAGGCTTACCAGTCAAACTGTTCTACTTGTCACTCACAACCAGATGAAGGCCACTTCAGCGCTAACGGTTGGGTAGGCATGCTAGATGGTATGATCGCATTCGTGAACTTCGATACAGATACAGAAGCACTTGTTCTTAAGTATCTACAGAAGCACTCATCAGATTTTTCTGAAGGCCACTAATAAGACGTCAATTGGAGTAACACAATGGCAATTACAAGAAGAAGTTTTCTGAAAGGTGTCGCTACAACAAGTGCGGCATCGGTTATCGGTCCTAGCTTATTGGCGTCGGCATCGGCTTCAGCTGCAGAAACGGATGGTACGTGGAAAGTCTCTGGTTCTCACTGGGGTGCATTCCGAGCTCGCGTTTATGCGGGTAAAGTACAAGAAATTAAGCCTCTAGAAATCGATCAGCATCCAACAGAGATGTTGAAAGGTATCAAAGGCATTATCTACAGCCCATCACGTGTGCGTTACCCTATGGTTCGCCTAGATTGGTTGAAGAAGCACAAATACAGCGCAGACACGCGTGGTAACAACCGTTTTGTTCGTGTGACTTGGGACGAGGCATTAGACCTTGTTTACCGCGAACTAGAACGTGTACAGAAAGATTACGGTCCATGGGCGCTTCACACTGGTCAAACAGGTTGGAGACAAACAGGTCAGTTCCACAGCTGTACTAACCACATGCAACGCGCAATGGCACTTCACGGTTACTCTGTGAAGAAAATCGGTGACTACTCGACAGGTGCTGGTCAAACGATCATGCCTTACGTGCTAGGTTCTACTGAAGTATATGCTCAAGGTACATCTTGGGAACTTATCCTAGAAAACAGTGACAACATTGTTCTTTGGGGTAACGATCCAGTGAAAAACCTGCAAGTAGGGTGGACGTGTGAGACTCACGAATCATTCGCTTACCTAGAGCAGTTGAAAGAGAAAGTTGCTAAGAAAGAGATCAACGTTGTTTCTGTTGACCCTGTTCAAAACAAAACAGGCCGTTACCTAGAAAACGAGCAAATGTACATTAACCCACAAACTGATGTGGCGTTCATGCTAGGTGTTGCTCACGTTCTTTACAACGAAGGCCTATACGACAAGAAGTTCATCGAAACTTACTGTCTAGGTTTTGAAGACTTCATCAAGTACGTTCAAGGTGAAACGAAAGATAAAGTTGAGAAGACACCTGAATGGGCTGCACCAATCTGTGGCGCAAGTGCTGATTCGATCCGTGATTTCGCGAAAATGCTGGTTAACGGTCGCACTCAAATCTTGGTTGGCTGGAGTATTCAGCGTCAAGAGCACGGTGAACAGCCTTACTGGATGTGTGCGGTTATCGCAGCAATGGTTGGCCAAATCGGTCTACCTGGCGGCGGTATCTCTTACGGTCACCACTACTCAGGTATCGGTGTATCTTCAACTGGCTTCGCTGCTCCGGGCTCTTTCCCGTTGAACATCGACCAAGGTCAATCACCTAAGCACACCAACACAGATTACAACGGTTACAGCCGCGTAATCCCAGTTGCTCGTTGGGTAGATAGCCTGCTTGAACCTGGTAAGAAGATCAAAGCGAACGGTTCTACTGTGACATTGCCTGACATCAAGATGATGGTCTTCAGTGGTAACAACCCGTGGCACCACCACCAAGATCGCAACAAGATGCGTAAAGCATTCAAGAGCCTACAAACTGTAGTGGCTGTTGATTTCGCTTGGACTGCAACTTGTCGTCACTCTGATATTGTTCTTCCAGCTTGTACTCAGTGGGAACGTAACGATATCGATGGTTACGGTGCGTACTCTGGTCGTGGTTTGATCGCAATGCACAAGCTAGTGGATCCTCTGTTCCAGTCTAAGACTGACTTCGAGATCATGTCTAGCCTGACTAAGCGTTGGGGTCGTTACGACGACTACACACGTGGTATGGACGAAATGCAGTGGGTTAAATCTCTGTATGACGATTGCCGCGCTTCAAACGAAGGCACGATTGAAATGCCTGAGTTTGCTGAGTTCTGGGAAAAAGGTTTCCTAGACTTCGGTAAAGGTAAGCCATGGACTCGTCACGCTTCATTCCGTGAAGATCCAGAGATCAACGCACTAGGTACTCCTTCTGGTTTCATTGAAATCACAAGCCGTACTGTTGGCAACATGGGTTACGAGCACTGTCAAGAACACCCAATGTGGTTCGAGAAATCTGAACGTTCACACGGTGGTCCAGGCTCTGACAAACACCCGTACTGGCTACAATCTTGTCACCCGGACAAGCGTCTTCACTCTCAGATGTGTGAATCTGAAGAGTGGCGTGCGACATACGCGGTACAAGGCCGTGAGCCAATCTACATCAACCCAACGGATGCTAAGAAGAAAGGCATCAAAGACGGCGATGTAGTACGTGTGTTCAACGACCGTGGTCAACTACTAGCAGGTGCTGTTCTAATGGATAGCTATGCTCCTGGTGTTGTTCGTATCGAAGAAGGTGCTTGGTACGGCCCGATCAACGAGAAAGTGGGCGCGCTAGATACTTACGGTGATCCAAACACACTAACTCAAGACATCGGCTCATCTGAGCTAGCTCAAGCGACTTCAGCAAACACTTGTTTGGTTGATTTCGAGAAGTTCCAAGGCAAATTGCCTCCAGTAACTTCATTCGGTGGTCCAATCGAAGTTTCTTAAGACTTGTACTTGAGAATCAAGATTAAAGCTTGAATTAAAGCCCCTGTAAGGATTCTTACAGGGGCTTTTTGTTTTTCTGGTGTATACGTGTTGGGATTTCTACTTAAGCATTGTAGCGACGCTTATGGAGGCGTATATGGGAAGCGCTATCATGTGATGCGACTTAAGTAATTGAGCCGAGAGGGTAAGTCAAAAGAATCTCTTGTGAGAAGTTTAGGTTATTGGAAACACTTAGATTACTGGAAACAAAAAGGCCGATACAAAGTACCGACTTAATAGAAACCTATGGAGTTGAGCGTAAACCTTGAAGGTAAACCTAAGCCTGGAACGTCAAGCTACAGCTCGAACATAAACCAATAACCGTATGCACAGATTAATGCTGGCACACTGGAATACAAGGTCGCGACAAGCGCTGCTTTCGGTGCCATTGCAATCGCAGGGAATAGCGCGTCACCATCATTTGAAATAGCGTTACCAACCTGAGCCGAGAGTGGCAGTGCACCTGACAGATAAAGACTAGTCACCAATAGCTGAGGACCACAGCCAGGTAATAGCCCCATCAACACGCCAGCCAGGGGGAGCATGATGCCCCAACTTGAGAATAGCGTCGCAAAATCCACATTTGCTATCACAGAACCAAATTCAAAGAAAAGAAACGCCACCACAACCCAAGCGGTCACGAAGTTAGTATCTTGAGCCGTTTTTTGTAACGAGTGTGAGCCTACACACTTCTCATCTTCACTGACGGCCGATTTATAATCTTCAATTTCACGAGTCAGACCCCATAGGAACATCGAGCTAATCAACAAGATCGTTCCTGTCCATTCCATCGACATTTCAGGTAACGCAAGCAACTCGTTGACGTCGACTTGAAAGGATCCAAGTAGGGCAACTGCAGCTCCAGGAATAATAAGGACAGACCATAAGTAGCCCTGTAGGTTGATTGCCTTTTTAGAAACGGCTTCTTTGTCTTCCTCTTGAGATTGAGATGAACAGCTACGCGCTGCTTCATTTTTCTCTGTCTGTTTCGGACGTAAAAAATCATCAGCGTGAAATAGGTTGATGATGCGACCTGACGCTGTACCGACAATGACGCCCATTGCCATCATGGCTAAGCCTGTCTTAGGTTCGCTCGCAATCAACAAGAAGGCTGCGTCACCCATGGTGGAGACCAGTACAGCCACGACGGCTCCAAACCCCAACTTCCCAGAAATAAACTGCGTGGTAACGACTATAGCACCACCACAACCAGGCAATGCCCCCATCAGAGCAGCAAATACGACTTGGTTAGATCGAGATTGATGCACGAGCTTGTTGAAGACGTTGTCTTTGTTGATGTACAAGCTTAACCAGTGGTAAATGGCTAATGTTAAAGCGACATAACAAGATACCGCCCAGAATGCGTCTGACAAGGTCGTTACTGTCAGATCACGTGTAGCAGGGGCCGCAACCAATGCTGCAAGTGAAATCGGTAATAGCAGGCGCTTAAAAGACAGTGAAAACTGAGTTGTTTTCGCAGCGCTACTGCTTGGCAAAAAAGAGATTAGTCGATCCATAGGTGTTACTCAAAATTAGTGGCTTGAGATAAATATATACGAATGATAATAATTATCAATTGCATTTGTTGTTTTTTTATCTATTGTTACCATTGGCTAAACCTAGGAAACATGACCAATCTAAAAAAATGAGGTAAAGTATGGCTAATAAAGAGAGGCTCTAAAGGTAGAGTCATAATTGTTAGTGTAATAGGAAGAAACATGATTTTAGTTGTTGGTCACAAAAACCCTGATAGTGACAGTATTTGTAGTGCGTTAGTTGCAACGGAGCTTCTTAAAGCTCGTGGCGAGGAAGCGACACCAATTCGCCAAGGCGAGATCAACCGCGAAACTCAACACATTCTTGAAGTCGCTGGTGCTGAAAAGCCAGAGCTTCGTACTTCTGTTGCTGGTGAGAAAATCTGGCTAGTAGACTACTCAGATCTAGCACAAGCACCAGACGATGTTGCTGAAGCAGAGATCGTAGGCATTGTCGATCACCACCGTCTAGGTGACGTGATGACAGTTAACCCTATGGAAGCTTGGATCTGGCCTGTTGGTTGTACAAACACTGTACTTTTCAACATGTTCAAGATTGAAGGTCATGCTATCTCTCAACAGATCGCTAAACTGATGATGTCTGCAATTCTTTCAGACACGGTTGGTTTTGCTTCTCCAACATGTACTCAAAAAGACAAAGACGCTGTTGCTGAGCTTGCTGAAATCGCTGGCGTAACAGACGTTGATGCTTTCATCAAAGCACTTCTAATTGCTAAAACAAACATCGAAGGCCTATCTGCTGCACAGCTAGTAGAAAAAGACCTTAAAGGCTACCCATTCAACGGTCGCGATGTTGTTGTTGGTCAAGTTGAGCTTGCTACTCTTGAGCAAGTAGACGGCATGATCGAAGCTCTAGAAGCTGATCTTGAAGCGCGTTGTGAGAAAGATGGTCTAGCGTTCGCTGCAGTAATGCTGACAGATATCACTACAGCTCAAACTCGTCTTCTATACAAAGGTGAGTGGGCTGATAAGCTGGTTAAATTCGAGAAAGACGGTGTATTGATGATGGAAAATACACTTAGCCGTAAGAAGCAAGGTTGGCCTTGGCTTCAAGGCGAGCTTGTTTAACCAAGTCGCTTAATTATAAACGCCTGCTAATTTAGCAGGCGTTTTTCTTTGAAGTAGACTTTCTTCTCAATAGAAATATTTGAAGTTAATGCTACTCAGCATAAAATGAACAAAGTTACTGACTAACGTAGGAAATTAAGATGACTACACAGCTAGACGACAAAAAAATCGCTGAAATTAATAAGTATACGGGTGAGCAACGCCTGAAATACTGTGTGAAAGAAATCGTAGCGAACCGTGAAGTATGGATCTTAACCGATGAGCACGGTTGTGTGATGCTGAACACCGAAGACGAAGATTGTGTTCCAGTATGGCCAAACCAAGAGTTCGCAGAATCGTGGGCGACGGGTGATTGGTCTGAATGTAAAGCTGAGTCTATCTCTTTGAACAAGTGGCACAGTCGCTGGACGAATGGTCTAGAAGACGATGAACTTGCCGTTGTGGTATTCCCGAACGAGCAAGAAGAAGGGGTTATCTTGTTCCCTGACGAATTTGATTTCGAGTTGAAGAAGCAGGCTGCTAAGCGCTAATGCTTTTTTGTTCCAGTAACACTGCAACATCGTAATTCAGCGTTGCCTTTTTAGGCAGCGCTACATTGCTATTATCCCTTCTAAGCTGCTTTCCAAAAAACAAAGCAACACTCAACTGATTTCCGTTAATAACCAGTTATTTCGTTAGTAACCGATTCTTCCGTTAGTCACCAGTTATTCCGTTAGTATTCAGCCATTCCGTTAACGCTCGGTCATTTCGTTAATACCCAATAAGTTGGTACAAAGGTGCCTGCTGTGCTGCTTTAGAAGCTTGTTGTAGAACGCTTGTTTCGCTGTATCTCTTCAATATCTTTCGAACTATGGGTTTTGCTTGTGCTTCGGTCATTCCAACCTTCAACTCTGGTTCATACAACAGCTTTAGCAGTACCACATCTAGTGGCGATAATAAGTCTTCAGGTGTGTAGTCGTTGAAGATAGAAGGGTAGGCTTTGTCTGAGTCATTGGGTAACCCCAGTACTTGTGTGATCTCTTCAACAATACATGCGACCAGCTTTCCTCTTGCTCTCGCTTGATCCACTGGGACAACAATCCCCGCATATACTATCTCCCCTTTGGAATTGGTTCGATAGCCTGCAGTACAGATAGCGCTGTTTAGATGCTGTGTGGATTTCAGTTTGAGTACAGTTTTGGCTTCAGCTATCCACTTGCTTTGTCGCGTGTATATCCATTTTACGTTCGCATCCGATTCTCGTGTGACGATTTTAATCGGATGTTGGGTGACTTGCGCTAGGTGTTGGACGTGTAATTCAGTGAGTTCTTGATGAAGCTCTTCGTCGCCGACTCGGTGATCGATCCATATCTTGATCGGTTGTTTCCACTTGGCGAGCGGCTTGTTGCCTTGAGCGTATTCGTGGCGTAGCGCCACATCATAAAATGCGTTTTCGACAAACGTTTTATCAAGCCAAGTGAGTGGAGTGCTTGCAACGTTGAATGAAAGCATTGTTAATAAAGGAAACGTTAATAAAGGAAATGCAAGTAAGAGAGCTTGTCTGAGATTTGGAATTGGTATCAACAAGTGTTTCTCCTCCTTGAGAACCACATCGAAACCTCCCATCTCTATGTTCTAATTAGTGATGGGAGAGAGAATATAGCTTAGTGGTTTGGCGCTTTGAAGAAGTGGCTTTCTACCAGTCTTTGAGTGATCTGGTGGGTTGGGTTGGTGAGCACTTCATGTGTTTCCCCAGACTCAACGACGTTTCCTTCGTGCATGACAATGATCTTATCGGTGATGTGCTTAACGATACCGATATGCTGAGACACGTAAACAAACGATACACCCATCTCTTCTTGCAGCTCTAAGAACAGGTTGATGATCTGAGAACGCATCGCCATGTCTAAACCATTCAACGCTTCGTCCGCAACAATGATTGATGGTTGAAGAATTAAGGCGCGCGCCAAACATACCCTTTGTTTTTGACCAGCCGCTAACATCTGCGGATAAAAGTAAGCGTGCTCTGGTAACAGTCCAACACGCAGCAAAGTCTCTTTCACGCGCTTCATACGCGCTTCTGGAGGCATGCCTGTATTTCGCTTTAAAGGACCTTCAAGGATTCGACCGATCTGTATACGCGGGTTAAGCGAGGTATTGGGATCTTGGAAGATCATGCGAATCAGCTTACAGCGCGTCGAATAGTCTTTGTGCTCAAGCCTTTCACCGTTAACTCGAATTTCGCCCGAAGTGGGTTCTACCATACCTGCAAGCATTCGTGCCAATGTCGATTTACCAGAGCCGTTTTGGCCGATAAAACCAATGGTTTGGCCGGCTTCCAGACTAAAGCTCACAGGTTTAACTGCCTGATGGATCTTCTTACGGAAAAGACCAGAGCGTGTCGTAAAGTCTTTTGATAAATCACTGACTTCTAATAATGCACTCATGATTTCTTTTTCTTCTCCATATTGAGAGGGAAATGGCAATTAAATTTGTGGCTTTTAATTCGTTTGGTATGAGGGATCTCAACACACTGTCTTTGTGCGTAAGGACAGCGTGGGCCAAGTCGGCAACCAATCGGTAGATGCTGCAATGGAGGGATTGATCCCGGCAGCGACTGCAATTTTTCTTTGTGTGGAATCCAATCGTTGAAGTCAGGCATCGCTTTGAGCAGTGCGACCGTATAGGGGTGCTTTGGCACATCCAACAGTTTTGCTGTATCCGCTGATTCGACGGATTGACCGCAATACATCACAGTTATTCGTGTTGCCCATTGAGTGATGGTCGTTAAATCGTGGCCAATGAGGAGAATCGTCGTGTTGTGAAGTTGATTCATCCGGCTCAACAAGCGCAAGATCTGCGATTGTGTGATTGGATCGAGATCGTTAGTCGGTTCATCGGCAATCAAGATCTTTGGCTTAGCCGCGATTGCCATCGCAATCATGACTTTTTGACATTCACCGTCAGTCAGCTCATACGAATAACTGTCCATCAGGCGAGAGTGATCTTTAATACCGACTTTGTGCAGTAGAGCAACGGCCTGCTTCTTACGCCATTTGAATCGTTGCCACCATCGGCCTTCGAAAGAATATGAAGGAATCGCTTCAATCAACTGGTGACCCACTTTTTCCGAGGGATCAAGACAGGTCGATGGTTCTTGGAAGATCATGGCGATATCGCGCGCTATGACACGACGTCGTTCTTTGGGTGTCAGCTGAAGCAAATCGATATTGCCAAGGCGCATTCGGTCGGCAGACACTTTCCAGTTCTCTTTACAAACGCCGACGATCGCTTTTGCCACCAAGCTTTTACCAGAGCCAGATTCACCCACCAGACCTCGAATTTCCCCTTCATTGAGGGTAATACTCATTCGATCAACGGCTTTAACCATCCCTTGCGGGGTTTCAATTTCGATGGTTAGGTGTCGAATATCAAGTAGTGGCATTATTCGATTCCTGCATTTAGCGCTTGGCGAACACCTTCACCCACGAGGTTAACAACGATAACGGTAAACATAATAGCTAAGCCGGGTAGGGTTACTGTCCATGGTGCTAGGTAAATCAATTCAACTGAGTCACCCAAGATTGATCCCCACTCAGTGCTCGGTGCTTGTGCACCTAAACCTAAGAAGCCCAAAGCGGTGATGTCGAGAATGGCGACTGACAGTGCCAGTGTAATCTCAAGCGCAACAACGGTCAGAATATTAGGAACAATCGAGTTCCATAATAAATAGAAGTCGTTCGCACCATCAAGACGCGAAGCCAGAATATAGTCTTTCTCTACCTCTGCATGCACGGCAATGTACACCGAGCGGATAAAGCGCGGTATTAAAGCCAAGCAAAGCGCCAGTAAGATATTAAATTCACCAAAGCCGAGAAAAGCCACGAAGATGATCGCGAGTAGCAAAGACGGAATCGACATAACGGTATCAAGTAGGTGGTTTAGCGTGCTTGATAGCAACCCACGAGTCATGCCCGCGAGAACGCCAATCAGGCAGCCGATAACCGCTGCAATGAAGGTAATGATAACCGCTGCGCCAAAGGTTAGCTGTGAACCAATGATTAGACGAGAAAGAATGTCTCGACCTAAGTCATCAGTACCTAGGAAATACTCTACCGTACCAGCCGGGTCCCAAGAAGGCGGTGTTAACAAATGCCCCGTTTGTTCTTGAGAATCGTGAGGTGCCAACCAAGGTGAAGTTATCGTCACTAAAATGATCAGCCCCAAACACCACAACCCAAACATCGCTAGGTTGTTGGCACGAAAGCTTCGCCAGAAACGCTCAAACTGGGTTGGAATTTGTTCTTCCTGGTAGACGTTATTTGTTAGCATACCATTCCTTCCTTACCAGTGGATTGACCATTGCACCCAATAGGTCTGACAAAATATTCGCAGTCAGAACCAACGTTGCAACCACAATCACGCCCGCTTGAATTGAGACGTAATCTTGATTAGACAGAGCATCGAGTAGCCAGCGACCAATGCCCGGCCAGTTGAAGATAGACTCGGTGATGATAGCCAGCGTTAACATACTTGATAGTTGAACTCCGACCTTTGGAATGATCGGTGGAATTGCATTTCTTAGCACGTGCTGGGTGACGATCTCTCGTGTTGAAAGACCTTTAATTCGTGCTGCACGGATGTAGTTTTGTGTCATCACTTCGGCTACGGATGCACGCATCAATCGAATAACCTGAGTGGTTGGCGCTAATGCTAAAACCAGACAAGGCAATGCCATATGCTCTATAACACTTTGCAGAGCGTGCGCGCGATATTTACCTTCGGCGAAGAACGCATCGATCATTGCAAAGCCCGTCACATGTTCAATTTCATAGAGAAGATCGTAACGACCACCTACCGGGAACATCTCGAAGTGTAATGAGAACACCATTATCATCAACAACGCGACCCAAAAGATCGGTGCCGAGTAACCTGCCATCGAGGTAAACGATATAGTGGTATCGACAAACTTGCCTTGTCTCATACCCGCAATCGTACCAAAAGGAATACCGATAAATAGCGCGAGAATAAAGGCAAAGAAACACAGCTCTAGAGTAGCAGGGAATACCACAACCAGCTCATCAATGATTGGGACACCATGCTTGCTCAAACCAAAGTTAAGCGTCGACAATTCGGTGATATAGCTAATCCAACCGGGCCAAAAATCTTGAATCGCCCAAGGTGAAGTTTGGTCTAATCGAAGTAGGGAAAAGCCCACTAACGTAAGAATAGCGAGGGTAATGACGAATAAGTTAACGCGTCTCAGTGTGTACCAAAACATCAGCGCACCTCTCTTCTGACTTGATCAAAAGGTTGGGCATTGAACGGACTCTGTTTAAAGCCGGTCAGTGATCGGTCGTGCACGCGAAATTGCACACCGTGAGCCAGAGGGATCACAGGAACTTCTTCATTGAGAATGTTTTGGGCTTGTCGGTACAAGTTCACACGGTGCCTTTGTTGATTAATTTCCAAAGCGAGATCCAGAAGGAAATCGAAGTCTGAATTACACCACATAGAAACGTTTAATCCGGCACGTTCAGAGCTGCAAGAGAGCAATGGACGTAAGAAGTTATCTGGGTCACCCGTATTGCCAATCCAGCCAGTCAGAAGCAAATCGGTAGAGGCGATAGAAGACAGTTGTGTACGGTCGAATCTGTCATCGGTATAGAGCTTCAGTTCGATGCCTATGTCGGCCAAGTTAGCTTGGATTAATTCTGCGGTTTTCCTTGGGCTCGGATTGTAAGCTCTTGGTTCTAGAGGAACCCACATTGACAGCTCTAGCCCTGGTTCTACGCCAGCTTCTTTAAGAAGAGCAACGGCGTAGTTACGGTCATAGCGAACTTGAACACTGTCTTTTTGGTAAGCCCAAGAGGTAGGTGGCAACAGCGTGTAGGCTTTCGTGCCCGTGCCGTAGTAAACCGAGTCGAGAATGTTTTGGCGGTTTATGGCCAAATTCAACGCCTTTCTTACACGAGAGTCACGCAGTGCAGGGTGCTCTGTGTTTAGTGCGATGAAAGAGACATTCACAGCAGGCGTGGCGGAAATCTTTAACTCTTCATGAGCCTGAATAATAGGGATTTGGCTAGAGATCGGTGAATTCAACACATCACATTCACTGCGAAGAAGCTTGGCCAGTGTTCCGGTACCACGTTGGGAAGTATCGAACACAACTTGGTCCATTTGTACTTCACCCTTCCAGTAGTGCTTGTTCTTTTTCAAGCGCACTAGGTCATTGATTTGGTATTCGTCTAGGTAAAAAGGTCCCGTACCGACAGGCTTAGAGTCGAGTTCATTTTTCTCGTCAGAGGCAACAAGCTTGTTGGCGTATTCTTTGGAGTGAATGACGGCGTAGCTGGTGGCGATATTATTGAGAAATGAGTTGTCTGGGCGACTTAATTGGAATTTTACGGTTAGGTCATCGACCGCTGTGATATCAACAATCAGATTCTGAAAATCGATGCCAGCGAACCATGGATATAAACCGCCACCCACATAATGGAATGGGTTGGAGCTATCAACAATACGTTCGAAACTAAAGACCACATCTTGTGCGTTCAAGCTGCGAGTCGGTGTAAACCAATCGGTGGTTTGGAACGAAACGTTTGGTCGCAATGTGAAGGTGTACTCTGTACCTGATTTATCGACAGACCAGCTGGTTGCTAGGTTCTGTTTTGGTCGATATGTCATTGGATCAAGAGTGAGCAGCGTGTCGAAAATTTGAGGACTCAACGATTCAGAGGTAATGCCACTATCAACCAGTTGTGGGTTGAACGTACTAGGGTTACCTTGGCCACAATAAGTGAAGCCTTTTTCACGGATTTGCTCGTGATCGACACTTTCACCACATCCAGCTAAAAAGCTAAGCGTGCAGATGCTCAGTGATAGTCTTATTAGTGCTTTCATAAAAAGAAATACTTTTCGAAACGAGGCGTTAGAGGAGCCTCAAGATCCGGACAATTTAACATTTTATTTATTCGGCTCCAAATAATAATCAAGCGTGGACAGCTATTTATCGTTCGCTTGTCCGACAATCGCGTACTTTCTCACCATTCCACGTAATTGGTTGTAGGTTAACCCAAGTAATTCGGCGGCTTGTTTTTGATTGTATTTGCTTTGCTTTAGGGCTTGATTGAGTAGTTTGATATCTTGTTGCTCTTGCCATGCTTTGTAATCGAGAGGCAAAGAAAAAGAGCCCTCTGATGAAGTATGGTCGTTGGCTGGCTCATTGCCAATTTCCTGAGTGGAATCTTGGTCATTTTGCCACGCTGGCTGAAACGGGTTAAATACCAGATATTCAATAGGATATGGGTTCTTGCCGTGCTGATAGATAGCGCGCTCTACAACGTTTTTCAGTTCTCGAACGTTTCCGGGCCAAGAGTAATCTAGCAGTGCCTCGACAGCCGATGGTGCAAAGCCGACAAAAAGATCCAGTTGGAGCTCTCGACACATCTTGATGGCGTAATACTCAGCGAGCAATGTGATGTCTTCTTTTCTTTCGCGAAGCGGAGGGATGGTAATGACATCAAACGCCAGTCTATCTAACAAGTCGGGCCTGAATTCACTTTTGAGTGCCATAGCGGGCAGGTTGGCATTAGTCGCGCAGACTAACCTGACATTGGCACTTAATGCTTTCTGTCCGCCTACACGCTCATACTGGCCGTATTCAATCACGCGTAATAGTTTCTCTTGAACCGAAAGAGGGGTTGTTGCCAACTCATCCAAGAACAGCGTCCCACCTTCTGCTCTTTCAAAACGCCCTTGATGGCGTCCTTTTGAGCCGGTAAATGATCCTGACTCATGACCAAACAACTCCGAGTCAATCAAACCTTCACTGAGTGTTGAGCAGTTCAGCGAGATCAAAGGTTGATCCCAGCGTCTTGAAAGGTAATGCAACCTTTGAGCGATCAACTCTTTACCAGTACCACGCTCCCCAATGATCAGAATGGGTCTTTCGATTGGTGCTAATTGAGAAACTTTATCTAAAACAGAGAGAAAGCTTGGGGATTCGCCAATAAGATTCTGCTGCATAGCGGGTCCTTGTGAGGTTTGAGCGCCGGTGAATGTTATTAAAGTGCTTTATTTAAATGGCTTAATTAAGAGAGTAGTGGTGAAAAATACCAATACTTGGCTAAATTCATCATAGCATGGTTCGAGTTAATCACCATTTTATTGTAAGTGATTGATAATAAATGGCTTAAAAGTTGGCACGCTACTTGGATTACTTATGGTAGGTTTAACAACAAACGTAAATTTTTGAGCAAGTGGACTGAGAAGTCGAACATCGATTTAAAGCACATTTGCCATCATTGTAATTAAGGAGTTCCTCATGGGTATTTTTTCTCGCTTTGCAGACATTGTAAATTCAAACATCAGTGCATTATTAGATAAGGCTGAAGATCCTGAAAAGATGATTCGCCTGATTATCCAAGAAATGGAAGACACGCTGGTTGAGGTTCGCACCAACTCAGCAAAAGCAATCGCAGACAAGAAAGAGCTAGCGCGCAAAGTTGAAGCTATCGAAACTCAGATTCTAGATTGGCAAAATAAAGCAACACTAGCGCTGACTAAGCAACGTGAAGATCTAGCAAGAGCGGCTCTAATCGAAAAGCAAAAGTTAGAAGACATCATCAAGAGCCTTCACACAGAGCAAACTTTGGTTCATGAAACCATCGAAAAGCTGACAAGTGAGATTGGCAAGCTAGAAACCAAAATCGCAGAAACACGTGCGAAGCAGCAAGCATTAATGATTCGTAATAATGCGGCAAGCAATCGTCGTGATGTTCAAAAGCATCTGCATTCAAGCAAAACCCACGAAGCAATGGCGAAGTTTGAGCAATTCTCGCGTAAAGTGGATGAATTAGAAGCTGAAGCCGACGTTTACGCCAAAACAGGTAACGCAAAATCGTTAGACCAAGAATTTGCAGATCTACAAGCTCAAGATGAAATTGAAAAAGAGCTGGCGAAACTGAAGCAACAAGTTGAAAACCGCGATAAATAATTTTAGGAGTTGTCTATGTCAACATTTCTAATTGCAGGTCCACTGATTGTCTTTTTAATCTTTGTGGCACCGCTATGGTTGTTCTTACATTACCGTAGCAAGAAGAAATCCAGTAATGGTCTTTCAGAAACGGATCTTGATCGTCTGCATAAGCTTTCTGCACAAGCTGAATCCATGCAAGATCGTGTAAAAACACTGGAAAAAATACTGGATGCGGAGTCGCCAAGCTGGAGACGAAACTATGAGTAGAGAACTGTATCGCGACCCAATTAACGGTAAGTTATCTGGAGTGTGCGCAGGGTTAGCGAACTATTTTGGCCTGGAAGTTTGGTTGGTTCGCATCTTGGTTATCTCTGCGGCGCTGCTTGGTGGTAGCTTTCTCGTCCTATTAGCGTATTTAGCTTTAACGTTTATGCTTGAAAAACAACCACCTAAGTATGTCGATGAAATGAAAGCCAAGCAAGAGCACACACTAAAGCAAAAGCCTTGGGAAAAAGGGCAAACGGCTGAGTCGCTACTGAACACTTTAGAGGGTGATTTCCAGACGTTAGAGACCAGTGTACGCAACATGGAAGCTTATGTTACTTCCGACACCTTTAAAGTCGATCGTGCATTTAAGAACATGTAGTTTGTTACCCTAAAAATAATAGAGAACGGTTTAGGAAAATTTATCCCAAGCCGTTATTTTTTTTAATAATTTTGTCTAAATAAATATTACGATAACTGGTAACTTACATGTGATTAATCTATGTTAATAAGATACTTATAGATATGGATGATCACCATGTACAAAGCCTCCCTAGTCCTGTTGGTAACCCTGTCCGGGTTATCTGGGTGTGGTAAGGAGCTGCCTCCTGTTCCAGAGCCCGAATCAAGACCTGCTAAACTTTTCACTGTCTCCGTTGGTAACAATGCCTTTGAACGAAATTTCCCCGCCACCACCGAAGCGGGCGATAAAGCTGTCTTGGCCTTTCGTGTTCCAGGTTTACTGCAAACGCTCGATGTTACTGCTGGTCAACAAGTATCAAAAGGCGAAAAACTCGCGATGCTCAACCCTGATGAGTATCAGTTACTAGAGAAACAAGCCAGAGCTAACTTCAAACTTGCCGATGTACAATATCAGCGTGCGATTAAACTGCGTAAAGATAGAGTGGTCTCAGAGCAAGATTTTGATCAAGCGAAAGCCAACCACAACTCTGCTCGAGCTGTACTGAATCAAGCCAAAGCCAACTTACGCTACACCACATTAATTGCGCCTTATGAAGGCACCATTTCTATTATTCCTGCTGAAAACCACGAGTATATTGCGGCAAAGCAAGGGGTAATGAATATTCAAACCAATCAAATCCTCAAAGTCGTCTTCCTATTACCTGACCAATTAATTACTCGCTTTTCTTCAGGTTTTGAAACAGACGCGACCATGGTATTCGATGCTTTTCCAGAACATTTTTACGAACTGACTTTTCAAGAGGTCGATACCGAAGCGGATCCAAAAACAGGTTCTTACAAAGTCACCATGATAATGGAGAGACCGACTGATATCGGGATCTTGCCGGGTATGTCTGGCACGGTGAAGTTGGTGTCAGCAATAGCGGCGGCAACCAAGATTCCAACTTCAGCGATGATGACTGATGGAGATGATGTCTCTGTATGGCGTGTGAATAACGACGGTATTGTTGAACAAGTTGCAATCGTGATTGACGAAAAGCGTCATATTGTTTCGGGTTTAAATGATGGTGACCGCGTGGTGACTTCTGGTGTTAACGGACTTGAATCTGGCGTTAAGGTTCGCGAGTGGATCAAGGAAAGGGGGCTTTAACATGAAGACAATTCAAATGGCTCTCGGCCTATCCTGTCTAGCTTTGCTGACTGCTTGTAAAGACAAGGGCAGCACTGAATCAGACAAGCTTCCTCTCGTCAAAGCGATTGAAATTTCGGTTCTCGACTTTAATGACAAACTCTATTTCCCAGCCGTCGCCAATGCTGCTGAAAAAGCTCATCTTAGCTTTCGAGTGGCAGGTGAGATATTTAAGCTGGATGTTAAAGAAGGCGAGCGCGTAAAAGAGGGCGACATTCTTGCTGAGCTTGACCCGACTGATTACCAATTAGATGTGGATAACGCTCAAGCGAGATACACCGTAATTGATAGCCAATACAGACGTTCGAGCCCACTGGTCAAAAAAGGTTTATTGGCTAAGTCTCAGTTTGATGAAATTGCTGCTCAACGCCAAATTGCTTACGCCGAACTTGAATTGGCAAAACTGCGTTTGTCGTTCACTAAACTTCGTGCCCCTGTGGATGGGATTATTTCGCGTGTCAGTGTCGACCAATATGAAAACATTCAAGTTGGCCAACAAATCGTAAATATTCACAGCGTTGAAGATGTGGAAGTTATTATCCAACTGCCGGATCAAATCTACGTAAATCAACCTAGTGAGACGATCCTTTCTAACGTTGAAGCTTTAGTGAGGGTACCAAGCGGTAATGAGTACTCTGCGGGAATCAAAGAGTTTACGACTGAGCCCGATCCAAGCACGGGTACCTTCACCGTAACGTTAGCACTGCCGATGCCCAAAGATGATCTGATTCTTGATGGTATGGCGGTTGAAGTGACTTCGCACGGTAGAGATATCGGCCTTGAGCTAAAAGCTGGCGTGCTTATCCCAATTGAAGCGGTGTTCAATGCCGATGGGGATGACCTCACTCGTACAAATTCTTACGTATGGGTGCTTAATGATGACGATACAGTCTCTAAGCAGCAAGTCGTGTTAGGCAAAGCAAATCAGAAAACATTGCAGATTATCAAAGGATTAGAAATGGGGCAGCATGTCGTTGTTGCGGGCGTATCTCGATTGCGTGATGGGATGACAGTGGAAGTATTGTCTCAGGAGACGAACAATGAGTGAAGTGAATAACAAGCCTCAAAATGACGCTCCACAAGGTGATGACCAGATCACAGGTGTCGCGTCTTACTTTATACGTAACAAAGTCATCAGTTGGATGCTATCGCTGATCTTTCTGATTGGTGGTGTTTCTGCGTTCTTTGGCTTAGGTCGTTTAGAAGACCCAGCTTTCACCATTAAAGATGCAATGGTGGTTACCTCATATCCCGGTGCTACGCCACAACAAGTGGAAGAGGAAGTGACCTACCCACTAGAGAAGGCGATACAACAGCTGACTTATGTGGACGAAGTTAACTCTATTTCAAGTCGTGGCCTGTCACAGGTTACGGTCACCATGAAAAACAACTACGGCCCAGACGATCTTCCGCAGATCTGGGATGAACTGCGTCGTAAGGTCAACGATCTCAAGGTGGAATTACCGCCAGGGGTGAATGATCCTCAAGTCATTGATGACTTCGGTGACGTTTACGGTATTTTGCTTGCCGTGACGGGAGATGGTTACAGTTATAAAGAGTTACTCGATTACATTGATTACCTAAGGCGAGAGCTAGAACTGGTTGATGGGGTCAGTAAAGTCTCTGTTTCCGGTCAACAGCAAGAGCAAGTTTTCATTGAGATATCGATGAAGCGGATAAGCTCACTTGGGATATCTCCAAGCACCGTCTTTAACCTACTATCCACCCAAAATATTGTTTCCAGTGCTGGCGCAGTTCGGATAGGAGATGAATATATACGTATCCATCCAACGGGCGAGTTTCAAAACGTTGAACAACTTGGCGATTTGATTCTGACGGAAGGTGGCGCTCAAGGGCTTATCTACTTAAAAGATGTAGCCGACGTGACACGCGGTTATGTTGAAGTGCCCACCAATATCATCGGTTACAACGGAAAACTGGCCCTCAACCTCGGGGTGTCCTTTGCTCAAGGCGTGAACGTGGTGGCGGTAGGTGAAGCTTTTGACCGACGTTTGGCGGAGCTTAAGTATCAACAGCCCGTTGGGATAGATATTTCTGAGGTTTATAACCAACCAAAAGAAGTCGATAAGTCAGTCAGTGGTTTTGTTGTCAGCCTCGGACAAGCGGTTGCCATCGTAATTATTGTACTTCTGTTCTTCATGGGGCTTCGCTCCGGCTTGTTGATTGGTTTGATACTGTTGTTGACCGTTTTCGGTACCTTCATTTTCATGCAGTACTTCAAAATCGATCTACAGCGTATCTCACTGGGCGCATTGGTTATTGCCTTGGGGATGCTGGTGGATAACGCCATTGTGGTGGTGGAAGGGATATTGATCGGCACGCAAAAGGGACGATCCCGGATGCAGGCCGCCACTGATATCGTCACTCAAACAAAATGGCCACTACTCGGTGCGACCGTCATTGCGGTTACGGCTTTTGCTCCAATCGGTCTATCTGAAGACTCGACGGGCGAATACTGTGGCACCTTGTTTACAGTTCTGCTTATCTCATTAATGTTGAGCTGGTTTACTGCAATCTCGATTACCCCGTTTTTCGCGGATATTTTCTTCAAAGGTCAGAAGGTTGATCCTGATAGCGAAGGCAAAGACCCATACAACGGGATGGTTTTCGTTATCTACAAAAACTTCCTAGAATTTTGTATGAAACGAGCTTGGTTAACCATGTTCGTTTTGGTTATCGGCTTGGGTGCGAGCGTTTACGGCTTTGGTTTTGTAAAACAAGCTTTCTTCCCATCTTCTACAACACCGATGTTCCAAGTTGATGTATGGATGCCGGAAGGGACGGATATCCGAGCAACCAACACGAAACTTAAAGTGCTGGAAAACTGGTTATCGGAACAAGAGGAATCCGAGCATATTACAACCACGGCGGGTAAAGGTTTACAGCGTTTTATGTTGACCTATTCACCGGAGAAAAGTTATAGCGCGTACGGCGAAATTACGGTTCGTGTGAAGAGCTATGAAGTACTTGAAGCGCTTATGCTTCGTTTCCGCGAACATGTTGATACACAATTCCCTGAGATCGATTACAAGCTCAAACAGATTGAATTAGGTCCAGGCGGCGGCGCGAAGATTGAAGCTCGTATTGTCGGCTCCGATCCAACGGTTCTTCGTTCTATTGCCTCTCAGGTGATGGATGTCATGCGTGCGGATTCAGGTGCTTATAACGTTCGTCATGACTGGCGTGAAAGAACTAAGGTGTTAGAGCCTCAGTTCAATGAAAGCCAAGCTCGTCGTTACGGTATCACTAAGTCTGATGTTGATGATTTCCTAGCGATGTCATTCTCAGGTAAGTCGATTGGTGTATACCGCGATGGTACGACGCTGATGCCTATCGTGGCGCGTTTGCCGGAAGATGAGCGTATCGACATTCGTAACATCGAAGGCATGAAGATTTGGAGCCCTGCATTAAGTGAGTACATTCCGCTACAGCAAGTGACGTTAGGTTACGAACTAGAGTGGGAAGACCCGTTGATCATCCGTAAGAACCGTAAGCGTATGCTAACCGTTATGGCTGACCCAGACTTATTGGGTGAAGAAACAGCTTCAACGCTTCAAAAGCGTTTGCAGCCACAAATCGAAGCGATCGAAATGCCACCGGGTTATTCACTCGAGTGGGGTGGTGAATATGAATCGTCGGCAGATGCACAAGCGTCATTGTTTACGACCATGCCTTTGGGTTACTTGTTCATGTTCTTGATCACTGTGTTCTTGTTTAATTCAGTGAAAGAGCCGCTGATTGTTTGGCTAACAGTACCACTCGCCTTGATAGGGGTGACGACGGGACTATTAGCCTTGAACACGCCTTTTGGCTTCATGGCGTTGTTAGGTTTCTTGAGTCTATCGGGAATGCTACTCAAGAACGGTATTGTATTGCTCGATCAGATTGGGATTGAGATGAAATCAGGTAAAGATCCGTATGTAGCGGTAGTGGATGCGGCATTGAGTCGTGTTCGTCCGGTATGTATGGCGGCGATCACGACCATTCTTGGTATGATCCCACTACTGCCTGATATTTTCTTCAAACCAATGGCGGTAACCATTATGTTTGGTTTGGGCTTTGCTACAGTATTGACACTAATTGTTGTTCCTGTGCTTTACCGTTTATTTCATAAAATTGAAGTAAGGTAATATCAGTTACCCTAAGAATGAATGCCCCTTAATGGGGCATTATTTTTTGCTAAGTTGCTAAGTTGCTAAGTTGCTAAGTTGCTAAGTTGCTAATGGTTAAAGGTCAAAAGTCAAAAGACCCTAAAGAAAGAGGCTTAAAATGGAAATAAATGCATCGGATCGAACGTGTGCATGGGCACTCAAGCACGAGCTTGAAAGGGAATATCACGACAAGGAATGGGGTGTACCGGTTTACGATGATCAAGTCTTGTTTGAGTTCATTACCTTAGAGGGCGCACAAGCGGGCCTTAGCTGGATTACGATACTTAAGAAGCGAAAAGGGTATCGTGCTGCTTTCGATAATTATGATCTGAATAAGCTCTCATCGATGAACGAAGACGATGTGCCAAATGTCATTGAGAATTTTGATGTGGTTAGGCATAAGGGAAAGATCGCCTCTGTCTATAACAATGCCCGCGCAACACTTGAACTTCAAAAGGAGTTCGGTTCTCTGTCTAATGCGTTATGGCAGTTTGTCGATAACAAGGTGGTCGAGAATCAATGGACAGAGATGTCTCAAGTTCCCGCTTCTACAGAGCAATCAAAAGCGATGAGCAAGTTTTTGAAAAAAAGAGGCTTCAAGTTTGTAGGAGAAACAATCTGTTATGCGTTTATGCAGGCAACCGGGATGGTTAACGATCATGTGGTCGGTTGTCCTTATAAATAAAAGTGTTATTTATCGTCGCGAAATAATTGAGTGAAAACTGGAAAATTCACTGGCCATTTATAAACTATTCCATATTATATGCGACCGAATTCAAATGTAGACAACGATAGTGAAACAACAAAACTACCAAATATGTGGTGCTACTTACGATCCTTTACTTAGGCAGTTTGTGCGTGAAGATGGCCATGTAGAAACTATCGCACCACTAGAAGGGAAGGTGTTTCTTTTCTTGTTAGAAAACGCCGGTGAATGCATTGAACGAGGTCTGATATTTGATAGATGTTGGGGCAATGTGATTGTCTCAGAACAAGCGCTGACCAATGTGATATCCAAGGTTAGAAAAACGTTGTCTAGAGTCACTTGTGGCTGCGCGACGATTCGTACCGTCAGTAAGACGGGTTACTCGCTGGAAATCGATGAGTCGATAAAGTCCGCGACAACTGACGCTTCATTTTCTCAGGTGACGACAGAGGAGTTTGAAGCTAACTCTTTGCCTGAAGACTTAGTTTCTCCGTCTGAGGACTTAAACTTTAAGTCACAAACTTCTGTCACCCAACAAGTGTCAGTGACGAAAGAAACCTCTACCGAAGCAAACTTGTCCAAGATAACTGAGTCAGAACCAAACACGGCCTCAAACCAAGAATTAAACTCCGCTGAGCTCGATCTTTCAAAAACAAAAAGTAATGTGTATTTCGTTCGAGCGGGTTATTTGCTCGCTTTACTCTGTTTAGCCGTAACGGCGTTCAACCTTTTCCAAATCTACTATCAGCCATCACCTTATTTCGTTGATAAGGCGGAATATAAAGATAGCTACACAGACAATACTAATCACTACTTCTTCCATATTGTTCGCAATGAAGCCTATTCGTTGCCTACAATTACTCAAAAGCTCACAGATGTAATACCTAACCATTGTAATGTGGATGTGTTTGTTCGTATTTACCTATCGGTTGACCAGCCAGAGAATGACGCGTTATACATGTTGGTTCAAAGGAAGGATGGTGAGGCTTTCAATTATGGCGCGACGATTTTCAATGTAGAGACGTCTTTTGAGTCATTTGCAAAGCATATGGAAAAGAGGAGTCACTTTTGCGATTAATTGGCTTACTCATTCTATTGGCAATTGCTGCGGCGAGTTTTCTGTTAGAACAAAACTCATTGGCGGGCACTCGATGGCATTGTAAAACGCTCAAAACGGACTTCTTATCTCATGCATTTCAACCGTATCAATCGCTTTATGAGCGCATGAGTCTTACTTTTCAGTCGGATCAGACATTTAGTATGAGAGAGTTTGTGACGATCACAGAGAAGGACGGAAGCGAAGGGACAATGGAAAATCTTTATTCCGGATATTACGGTCTTGATGGGAATAATTTATCGATGAGTATTATTGATGTGAGAACCGCGACACCTTTCCATGACCCAATCATTAATCAGGAATACAGCGAGTACAAAGGGGTGACTATTGATTACTCTATCTTGGCCAAGGATCAGTCTCTGTATTTGTTCAATGAGCACCGTTCTGAAATCTTTAACTGGGCGTGCTTTAAGGTTCAGAAATAGTATTGCTGATGACGCTTATATACAAAGCCAAATAAATGAAAGGCAGGATATACCTGCCTTTTGTGTTTCTAGATGAATTATCAACGTAGATTAAAGCAGAGCGTTGTAACGCTCTAAGCCAGCCTCTAGGTCTGCAATCAAGTCATCGACGTCTTCTAAGCCGATATGAACTCGGATCAGGGTTCCTTCGAAGTTTGGATTTGCTACTGTTCTCAAGCTGTTAAAGCTGCTTGGTTCATTGGCTAGAATCAAACTCTCAAATCCACCCCATGAGTAACCCATGCTGAAGTGTGTCATACCATCAAGTAGAGCTGTGGTCGCTTGTGGGTTTGAATTTTTCAGAACGAACGAGAACAGGCCATTACCGCCAGTAAAATCTCGCTTAAAGAATTCATGACCAGGGCAAGACTCAAGGGCAGGGTGACGAACATGATCGACTTCAGGGCGAGTCTCTAACCATTTCGCGACTTTTAAGCTGCTTTCAGCGTGTTGGCGAAGTCGAACATCAAGAGTTCGAATACCGCGAAGACCAAGATAAGCGTCATCTGGAGACACGCATTGTCCCATCAAGTAACTCTGCTCGCGCAATTGATCCCAGCATTTCTCGTTGGCAACAGCGGTACCTAGCATTACATCTGAGTGACCCACGATGTATTTGGTCGCTGCTTGAATCGAGATATCAACACCGAAATCAAACGGTGAGAAGTTCACACCTGCCGCCCAAGTATTATCAAGCATAACGATGATGTCATGTTCGTGAGCAATACGAGCCAGAGTCGGAACGTCTTGAACTTCCATGGTTACTGAACCCGGAGACTCGGTAAATAATACCTTGGTATTTGGCTTGATAAGGTCTTGGATGCCTTCGCCAATTGTTGGTTCGTAGTAAGTCGTCTCTACGCCCATCTTTTTCATGATGGTGTCACAGAAATCACGCGTCGGCTCGTAACAGGTATCGACCATTAAGATGTGATCACCGGTTTCAACAAACGATAAGATTGCGTTAGAGATTGCTGCGGTACCACAAGGGTAGAGTGCACAGCCTGCACCGCCTTCAACTTCAACCATTGCATCTTGAAATGCGAAATGAGTCGTGGTGCCACGGCGCCCGTAGAAAAGTGTCTTGTTAGCGCGATTAACGGTCGCTTTGCGTTTCTCTTCTACTGTATTGAATACGACAGTTGAAGCGCGTTGCACGGGTGGGTTAACGACGCCATTGGTCCACTTCTTATCACGACCTGCAGTGATGAGTTTGGTGGTTTTACTTTCGGACATGCTGTGAATTCCTTATCGATCGGTTATGTCCTATTTAAAACATGCGAAGAGGCATCAAAGCAAGAGGAGAGGTTGAGTTTTTACGGTTTTCTTTCGCTTTTTAACTTTTCAGTGCGTTTTTCAATGAAAGGCTAAAAAGCGATAGATATAAAAGTCGTGATAGATTTTAACGTCTTAATGTATTCGCGACTTTGTTCACGTTAGAGCAGCGGGTTAAATAAGTAGAACAGCCTTTCAAAGAAACGGTTTCTCAAATTCCTCTTTTCCCATTGTTCCAATTCAACAGGGTGAGAAGAATCAATATAGGACTGCTGTAATTCAGATAGCTGCTGAGTGAAATGCACATCATCCACGGCAAGCGTCACTTCAAAGTTAAGCCACAAACTGCGCATGTCGATATTGACCGTCCCAATCAAGCAAAACTCTTCATCGATCACTACCGATTTGGTATGAAGAAGGCCACCGTAAAACTCATAGATCTTTACGCCAGCTTCAAGCAACTCGGTATAAAACGCACGAGAAGCCCATTTGACCATCAATGAATCGTTGTTGTGTGGAATGATCAGTTCTACGCTCACACCACGCTGTGCGGTCATTTTAAGTGTTTCTAGTAAGTCGGCACTGGGTACGAAGTAGGGCGTAGTGATACGAACAGAGTGATTTGCCTGATTAATCGCAATGGTTAAAACTTGGAGGATCAAATATTCCGGCATACCCGGACCAGACGGAACCACTTGCACCGGGTGATGAGTCTTTATTTCTTCGACAGCACACTCCGGTAGGTCAGGCAGAATACGTACACCTGTTTCCACTTCCCAATCCCAACCATGAATTGCAGACAATACGTTAACCGTAGGCCCAGTCACGCGCACCATGACGTCGATCCACTGACCTACGCCTGAGCTCTGTTTGAAATATGCAGGATCGACCATATTCATTGAACCTGTGTAGGCAATGGTCTCATCAATCACGATGATTTTACGGTGTTGTCTTAAATCTAAGCGACGTAAAAAGATACGCCAAGGGCTAACTTCTAATGCTTGTACGACGTGAACGCCAGCGTCTTTCATCATTGAATGCCAATGGCTTTTGAAGAAGCGAGGGCTACCTGCAGAATCGAGTAAAACCTTAACATCGACACCGCGTTTCGCCGCTCGTATTAAAGCCGATGCAACTGAATCAGTGAGTCCGCCAGGGTGCCAAATATAGAAAACCATTTTGATGCTGGTCTGGGCGTTTTCTATATCTTCGATAATTGCGTGTAGGATCTCATTGGGTGAAGATTGTAATGAAAGTGTGTTTCCACTGAGCGCAGGAATGCCCATTCGGTTGTTACAAAGCTCATCGATCTTGTGGATAGGGGAGCCAACTTTACCAGGAAGGTGGAGCTGACAATCATTTAATTGTCGGAACCAATCACCAAAGGGAGTAAACATGCGATGTGCGCGCTCAGCCCTTTTTTTACCTAGGTTTAGCTCACCGAAAAGGAAGTAACAAGCGACCCCAACAATCGGGATAATGTAGATAACCATCAGCCACGCGAGAGAAACACTCACTGAGCGTCGTTTTAGTACGACACGGAAAGTCACACCGGCTACGAGAACCCAGTACAAAGCGACAGAAGCTAAAGTTAAAAAATGGTAGAGCTTTTCCACATTGAATACTCGAAAAAAGAGACACTTAGATAGTAATGCTATTTTGCCAATATGGGAATTTGCGGAATCAACTATTTACAAAATAGAGTAAAAGCGGTAAACAGGTGAAAGTTGTTAAGTTTTAGTTAACTTAAGACGAAAACGATTGTTTTGTACGAAAAGTCGGCATTTAACCATAAAAATTTACATTGGTAACGAAATATGTACGGTTCGCACTTCCAATTTTATTCTTAAACTGGTTTACTTGCTATATAACGAGCGTCAATCAAATCTTTTAGGTGTGTAAATTTTTTTATACACCTTATCTTTTAAAGACGCCACCCAAAGCAAAACACAACATCACATAACACAAAAGTTTGGAGTACACGTGGCTACTAGTAATACAACCACAACACCCCGCGATACCTGGGGTTCGAAGTTAGGATTCGTAATGGCTGCAGCAGGTTCTGCTGTTGGCTTAGGTAACATCTGGAAATTCCCATACACGGCAGGCGAAAGTGGCGGCGGTGCATTCGTTGCAATTTACCTGTTTTTTGTAATCTTCATTGGTTTCAGTGTCATGCTGACTGAATTTGCGATTGGCCGTCATACGCAAAAATCAGCAGTAGGTGCATTTAAATCGACTGACCGTCGTTGGACGTTCGCTGGTGTTATCGGCGTAGTCAGTGGTCTACTGATCATGGGTTTCTACCCTGTAGTAGGTGGCTGGTCTATCGCATACATCGGTAAAATTGCTGGTGGTCTACTAGACGCACCTGAAGCAATCGGCGACAGCTTCGGTGGCTTTATCTCAAACCCAGTTCAACCACTTATGTGGATGGGCCTATACCTACTACTTAACGTTGTCATCGTTATGAAGGGTATTTCTGGCGGTATTGAGAAAGCGGGTAAGATTCTGATGCCACTTCTTTTCATCATCCTTATCGTGGTATCAATCAAAGGCCTAATGCTTCCGGGCGCTATGGCTGGTCTTGAATTCCTATTCAGCCCTGACTTCTCTAAAGTAGACAGCGGTGTAATCCTAGCTGCACTAGGTCAAGCATTCTTCTCACTATCTCTTGGTATGGGTTGTATGTTGACTTACGGTTCTTACCTTAAGAAGAAAGAGAACCTAGTTCAAACTACAGCTATGGTTACAGCGATGGATACAGGCGTTGCTATCCTAGCTGGTGTTGCAATGTTCCCTGCAATGTTCGCATTCGGTATGGAACCTGCAGCTGGTCCTGGTCTAGTATTCGTTGTTGTTCCTCAGCTATTCGCTGAAATGGGCGGCGTAGTTGGTCTTCTATTTGCTCTTATGTTCTTCGTTGGTCTAAGTGTTGCGGCACTTACTTCTTCAGTATCTCTACTTGAAGTTGTGGTTTCGTACCTAATCGATGAAAAAGGCATGAAGCGTGTGACTGCAGTACTGTCTGCAAGTGTCGTAATGGCGATTCTATGTATCTTCGCTTCTCTATCACTTGGTGGCTTCGGTCCAACACTGTTCGGTACTGGTGCGTTCGATATCTTCGACCTACTAACTGATAAGATCTTCCTAGCAGTTGGCGGTATGTTGGTATGTATCTTCGCTGGTTGGAGACTGAACCGTGCTGACCTAGAGAAAGAAATCACTAACGACGGTGAAGTATCTTTCCCACTATTCGGTCTATGGTACACACTCGTTAAGTACATCATCCCAGTAGCTATCGCTATCGTAGCGTTCATGGGTATCTCTTCTGGCTTCGACAGCGGTAAAGGTGCAATCATGCTACTAGGTATTGGTATCATTGCTGGCTCTGCGCTTATCTCTAAGAAGTTATAGTTTTAAGAAACCATAGCTCTAAGAAGCGACAATCGTGAGTTAAAGTAAGTTAAGAAACGGGAGCCAATGGCTCCCGTTTTTTTATGCTATTAACTTAATTATCATCGAAAAATAAAAACCTTACATTCACTAAAGTTATCCGTGTGATAGCCGATATATTTATCGGTTAGGCTGATTTAGCCTGTATTTTATTTAGGTAGGTGTTGTGTGAAATTGTCAGTGAGAAAGAAGCTCTATGCAGGTTTTGGCTCTATATTGGCTGTTCTTGTCACGTTAGTCGGTATTGTATGGATAGAGGTCATTGGAGCGCACAAGAGCGCCGATGAAATTAGAATGGACGATGTACCGGGTACCGTTACTTACCTTGTTCTGATAGATGAAGCAGGGGATGTCTACCGAGATGCTTTAGGCGCGATTATTCAAGTCGACAATGCGCTTAATGATTATCGCTCGAATAAAAACGAGTTTGCTCAAGCCATCGCACAAGCGAAACGTCTAGAGAGTCGAGGTTCAGAAGACCACCGTCGTGTTCAGCGAATCGAAGAGCTAATGGGACGCTTCACTCAAGAGTTTGAATCGAAACTTGTACCTAAGATTAACGATGAGTCTGCGCTGTTATCGAATATTCAGCAGCTTCGTTCTTTGTATGAGACGACCCTAATCCCAGTTGAAAACTTACTGGACCAAGCATCGGCAAGTGAGCGTGCGGATACCGAGCAATCGCTGCTTGTATTGACCGAGTCGTTTACTACGATTGAGCGCACCATCATGGTGTTATCTGCCATTGCGATTGTGTTTGGCTGTGTGATTGCCTATGTATTGTCTAGCTCGATCACCAACCGTCTGACTCGTGTTGAACAAGTAGCACGACGCGTGGCAAATGGCGACCTAACGGCTGGAGATATCGTTGATGATTCCGGTGACGAACTGGCTGACTTAGCTCAGTCGATTAACCAGATGCAGAAATCATTGGTGGATCTATTAGGTTCTATCTCTTCTGTTACCAACCAAGTTCAATCGGTTACTGGCGAACTGTCGTCGATTAGCCATGACATCGTTTCTGGTGCATCGGCACAAGCGGATAAAGCGAATCTGATTGCAACAGCAGCGGAAGAGCTAAGTCTTACGATCTCTGAAGTGGCGCAGCAGGGTACCTCTACTTATGAAGAAGCTCGACGTTCTGAGTCTTCAGCAGAAGATGGCCGTAATGTGATTGTAGAGATGGTGGCAAGCATTCAACAAGTCTCTGCTCAAATGAGTGACATGTCGGTACAGATGAACACGCTGGGTTCGCATGGTGAACAAATAGGTAGCGTAATTAAAGTGATCGAAGACATTGCAGAGCAAACCAACCTGTTGGCTTTGAATGCGGCGATTGAAGCGGCGCGTGCCGGCGAGTTTGGCCGAGGTTTTGCCGTGGTAGCAGACGAAGTAAGAGCATTGGCTGAAAGAACCACTAAAGCAACGCAAGAAGTGTCTGGCATCATCCAATCTATCCAGTCTGGTACTCAAGAAGCCGTGACTTACACTCAAGATAACTGTCGTTTAGTTGAGATTGGTGTAGAGCAAAGTACAGGGGCGGTATCGGCTCTAGAAGCAATTGTTAGCGGTGCTGGCAATGTACAAAGCATGGTCAACTCTATTGCGACAGCGGCAGAAGAACAGACAGCGGTAACCAAAGAGATTGCTGCAGATATTACGGCAATCAGTGATATCTCTGAGCAATCTTTGCAACTGGCGACTCGCAGCTCTGAAAATACGCTTGGCTTGAACGCCAAGGTTGCTGAGCTAGAAGCTCTGGTTGGTAAGTTCAAACTTGCTTAGTGCTTAGTTCGTATTCGATAGGGACTAAAAATCCATTACCGAAAGCGGACAATTAAAAAGAAGCCCAATGATTCAATGTTTATTGAGTTAGTTGGGCTTTTTCGTAGCTGGAATCTGGGTTCAGACACGGTATACTCCACGCTCTACAATGGAGCTAGCCTTTACATGTTCGACATTCTTCTGAACCATTCAGATTTTTTACTCATTAATAAGCACCCTGGAGTCAGCGTCCACAAAGACGATGGTGACACCATGCTGCTGCAAGAAGTCGCTAATGCGCTTAATGAGCCAAAGTTATATCTCGTTCACCGCCTCGATAAAATGACCTCTGGTATTCTGCTGTTAGCCAAGAATGCCTCGGCAGCGAGTGAGCTTTCACAGCTGTTCGCAAAGCGTGAAGTCGAGAAGTACTACCTTGCGATTGGTTCGAAGAAGCCAAAGAAAAAGCAGGGGTTGATCTCTGGTGATATGGAGCGTTCACGACGTTCAAGCTGGAAACTACTGACAAGCAAAGAAAATCCAGCGATTACCCAGTTTTTATCTGCAACCGCTGAACCCGGCGAGCGTCTGCTGTTATGCAAACCTTATACGGGACGCACGCATCAGATCCGTGTTGCGATGAAGTCGATCGGCTCGGCCATTGTTGGTGACCCTATTTATAATCCATCGAGTGAGGCTGATAGAGGCTATCTGCATGCCTTCGCGATTCGATTTACCTATCAATCACAAGCCTACGAATATGTCTGTGACCCAAGGAGCTTAGACTCTTTAGGAGAGAAGTGGCATCAAGAAACCGTCTCTAACGGTTTGGACAGTTGGCTTGAACCTTGGTCATTAACTTGGCCAAAGCTAAACACTAAGTGAGTGAAATAATGGAAGCATCAGCTTTACCTCTGTTTTTTAGTCATATTGAACAGCAACTTAATGAAGTGCCGAATGAACTACGCCGTATTTTTCACGGTCGTGGTAAGTTTTGGCCAGGCCTAGATCAACTGACATGTGATTGGGTTGATGGGCAGTTATTGGTTAACGTATTCAAAGAGGTGGATGACGAATTCTTATCATCTCTGAAAGCTGGATTGGTTGATTTGACTAATAAAGACATCTGGCAAGCAAAGCAGGGCACGAGTATTGTTTTGCAACACCGCTATGCCGATGGCGCGCCTTCAGAGGTTTTATGGGGCGAACTCAATGACTCACCCGTTGTGGTTGAGCACGGTCTTAAGTACCAATTAGACATTGGCCGTAATCAGAACTTTGGTTTGTTCTTAGACATGCGTAACGGCCGTCAGTGGGTACAAGATAATGCCAAGGATAAGAATGTTCTTAACTTGTTCGCATACACTTGTGGTTTCTCCGTCGCGGCTATCGCTGGTGGCGCTCGTCAATGCATGAACGTGGATATGTCTCGCGGTTCGTTGAATAAAGGTCGTGATAACCACCGTCTGAATGAGCACGACATGCGCTCGGTTAATTTCCTTGGCTACGATATCTTCAAGTCGTGGGGAAAAATCAAGAAAGGCGGCCCTTACGAGCTAGTGATCATCGATCCGCCTTCGTTCCAAAAAGGCAGCTTTGCTTTAACTAAAGATTACAAAAAGATCTTACGTCGTTTGCCTGAGCTCCTAACAGAAGGTGGCGAAGTGATTGCTTGTGTCAACTCACCAGCAGTATCACCAAACTTCCTAATTGAGACGATGGCAGAAGAAGCGCCAAGCGTTGAATTTATCGAACGTTTAGATAATCCGCCTGAGTTTGTTGATGTCGATCTTGATTCAAGCCTGAAGGTATTGAGATTTAAGATCAAAGCTTCTACAGAAGCCTGATTTCAAAAGATGTCTAATTGAGTTAAAACTTAATTATAAAACAAACGCCGCTCATCATTGAGCGGCGTTTTTGTTTATGCGGAATACGGAATACAGAAACGGAGACTAGCTGGTTTGATTCTTGAGTGTCTGGAACCCAAAATAAATTCGCATAAACGTAGTCAACCAACACGCCGCGCCAAAGGTATAAGCGATAACCGCAAAGTGTTGAGGCCAAATACAAAAAGCAATGAAACAAGCGATGGTTTCTGTGCCTTCGGTTAGCCCAGACATGTAGTAGAGTGACTTGTGCTTATAAACGGGGTTCTCGATGCCTCGTTTGCCTGCCATCACAGCAAACGCTAAAAAGCTGCTGCCTGTGCCGATAAAAGAGAAGATCAAAAATGCACCAGCAATGGCGTTGTGCTCTGGGTTTGCAATCACAAAGCCAAAAGGGATTAACGAGTAGAAAAGGAAATCGAGGCTGATGTCGAGAAAGCCGCCAGCGTCGCTAATGCCTTGGATTCGAGCCAAAGCCCCATCCAGTCCGTCACATACTCTGTTAAATACAATGAACCCTAAAGCCCATTCGTATTGTTGAAATGCCAACGCAGGAAATGCTAAACACCCGACCAGAAAGCCAAACAAGGTGGTTTGATTCGCTGTGATGCCAAATTGGTTCAGTAACTTAGCTGATTGGTTTAATGGCCATTTAATGACCTTGATGGAGTACTTATCCAGCATGATGATTTCTCCATGGCCAAGACAGTACTTGCGCCCCTTGAGGTACGTCAGCTTCGTCGTGCGTCACCATTAGCGTTGGGATATTCGCTTTCGTCAATTGTTCAAACACCCAATCACGAAATTGTGCTCTTAACTCTTGGTCTAGCTTACTGAATGGTTCGTCAAGCAGGGCTAGTTTTGGCTTTGCTAACAGCATACGAGTTAAGCTTATTCTTGCACGTTGGCCACCGGATATTTGGTCAGGGAATGACTCTGCTAAGTGAGTCAGTTCAATGTCTTTTAACGCGGTCATCGCTTGTTGTTGGCGAGCCGAACGCTTAACTGAATTAGGCAGAGAGAACGCCAAATTCTCCCATACCTTGAGGTGAGGGAACAACAAGTCATCTTGAAACAGAATACCGACTTCGCGTTGATGTGATGGCAAGTTGTCTAGCTGAATGTCGTTCAAAACAACGGTGCCAGAATACGAAAACTCATCATTAAGGTGACCCGCTACGGCGTCCAACAAAGTCGATTTTCCGCAGCCACTCGGCCCCATCAAAGCCAATACTTGGCCTGATTCTAATGTTACGTTTAGCGCTGAAAACAGCGATACACCATCGTTTTTATGGATGGCGAGGTCGTTGAGGTGCAGACTCATTCGTTAGAAAACCTTTAAAAGTAAGACGGCGATATCTGAGTTGAAGTCGGCTGACCAATATCGCTAAAGAGAAAAAGAACAGAGGCAATAAGGCCTGCCAGATAGCATAAATTGCCGTTACCCTGCGGTCGAAACCACTGGTTAGGGCAACAGCTTCTGTGGTGATCGTGCTAATGCGACCCGCACCGAGCATTAATGTCGGCAGGTACTGAGCCAAACTCACACTGATCCCGACTGCCCAAGCGAAGGCGATAGCAGGCAGCAATATCGGCAGCTTAATGGAGTACCAACTTTGGAATGGTGATTTACCTAGGCTGAGTGAGGCTTTTATCAGGCCGTCATTGAAGCTTTTCCAAGGGCCGTCTAAAGACAAGTACACAAACGGGAAGGCGAAGAATACGTGTGCCCAAATTACCCAAAACTCATAGGCGTTGCTGCCTATGTATAGGGTGGTCACTTGCATGCCAAACAATACTGAGAGTTGAGGTATCAACATGGGAATCGCGATAATAAAGCCCGGAACTTGCCACTTGTATTTGATTCGGTATTCATGAGCCACCAGCGCGAGTAATAAAGCAACGGAAGCGGCAATAAGCCCAATCCATAAGCTTTGCCCGACGGTGCTCATGATGCCATCCCACTCAAACTCCCAAAAACGCATGCTATAGCGACTTGGAAGTAAATCAGGGAAGCGCCAACGCTGAGCTACACTCCAAATCCCCATTAGTGGAATGATCAGTAGTGACAATGTCGCAAGCACTGCGAAGACCGTTTTACCTGGAAGGTTAACGCCTGTTCTTCCTGAATATTGCCAAGTTCTAAAGTACTTCAGAATTGCCCATTCGATTAAACGCGCTAAGGCTATGATCAACGAAGCCAAGCCAAATAGAACAATGGCTCCAGCTGCTGCTCGTGGTAATAGATTAAGGTCTGGGTCGTTAAACCATTGCCATACCAAAACGGCAAAGGTCGGCGGATTGGTTGGGCCAATGATCAAAGCAATATCGACAACCGACACGCTGTAAGCAAGCACCGCCAACATAGGGAAGCGAAGTTTGGTAAACCATTGTGGGAAAATACACTTCCACCAGATCTGAGAACGACTGTAGCCCAGTGAAGCACTCACCTTAGTGATACGTTCGACATCGATTTGTTGAAGTATCGATATGCTCATCAGCAACAAGAAAGGGACTTCTTTGAGCGCCAACATAATGATGAGGCCGAACGCGTATGGGTCTTTGACCAACAAAGCCAATTCAGAACTCGTAGCCGATTCACCAAGTAAGTGATGCACGGCTCTGGCCCCAAGGCCTGTCGGGCTAAATAGAAAAGCAAAGCCAATGGCGAAAGCGACATGTGGGATGGCAAGCATTGGCGATAACGTTAGCTCAATCTTTCTCCAAAACTTGTTTCCCCAAGACGCTTGAAGAATACAAAAGGTAAGAAAGCAGGCGATGTAGCTGCTTGCGATTGCTGAACCTAGGCTTAAGCCAATCGAGTGCCAAGCACCTTCCCATTGGAAGACTTGGCTAAAACCGTTGAGTGAGGGCTCCTCTAACCCCAGGGGCGGGATGAAACTCAGTGACGAAGCCACTACTCCCGCTACCCCAGGAATCATAGGGATAATGCACACAGCTATAACAACAAAATATAGAGCGCGTAGCATGAAGTTTAGTTACCGTATCGCTTAAGCCACTCTTTCTCGAGCGCGTTTTGCCAGCTTGGATGTGGTTCATCAATCGATTTAAATTGCTGAGTATTCTTAGCGCTACCGGTTAAGTACTTGCTGCTCAACACTGAAGGATCGCCCCAAACATTGAGGTCGCCTTTATGCGATTGTGCTTCAGGGCTCAATAAGAAGTTGATAGTGACTTGAGCGCCAGCACTTGCATTAGCATTCCAAGGAATAGCAAGGAAGTGGATGTTAGACAGAGCTCCGCTTTCTAATGCATAAGCTTTGGTGGTTTCCGCTAAACGGCCGCTTGCTTGTGCTGAATACACAGAGTTTGGATTGAATGTAATCGCTAAATCGAGCTGACCATCATCCAGAAGTTGGATACTTTCAGATGTGCCTGCTGGGAATTGTTTACCGCCGCGCCATGCCACTTTATGGAATTTATCTAAGTAAGCCCAAAGTGGTGCCGTAACTTCTTGGAAGTTGTGTTCTGAAACCGGCTTAGCAAGTGCAGGGTTGTTGTCTGTGAGCTCAATCAGTAGAGACTTGACGAAGCTGGTGCCGTGAAATTCAGGTGGGCGAGGATAGCTTAAGCGGTTAGGGAAAGCTTGAGCGTAGCTCAACATCTCTGAGAAAGATTGTGGCGGATTGTGCAGCGTCTCTTGGTCATGGATGAACACAAGTTGTCCAACGCCCCAAGGTGCTTCAAGGCCTTCTGTTGGTTCAGAGAAGTCGACATCAATCGGTAAAGACTTATCAACGTACTGCCAGTTTGGAAGTGACTCTGTAAACGGACCAAACAGCAAAGCGTTGTCTTTCATCGAACGGAAGTTCTCGCCATTGATCCAAACGATATCGACACTGCCTTCGGTGTTCTTGCCTGCCGCTTTTTCTGCGAGTAATCGAGTCGTGGTTTCGGCAATATCAGTGACTTTGACATGCTTTAAGGTAACACCGTAGTCACTCTGTAACTTCTTGCCTGCCCATTGTAGGTAACGATTGATCTCTTGGCTTCCGCCCCAAGCGTGAAAGTAGACAGTTTCTCCCTCTGCCTGCTGTTCAATTTGGTTCCAGCTATCGGTTGATGTTGCTTCATCAGCATAAATGGTTGCGCTGTATGCAACGGTTGCCATGATTCCTAACGTACTTACTATCTTGTTCATAAACTTTTCCATTTGGTAGTGAACGGGCAAGAGCATTGTATTTTCGAACTCCCTAACAGTTATTCTATCTGTTTCTGAAATAATTTCTAATTCAATAGTAAATTCAATCAATTACTAGGAGCCTCTGCCATCCTAGCAACAGACCGTTAAAGCGGTGAATTAATTGCACCTAAATGAGGTTTTTTTGATATTTATTGGAGGTTGGTACGAAAAGCGGGCGATAAGTGGTGTTTTGAATGCAATAGGCTGTCGAGCAAGCAATAAAAAAGGAGCCATTAAGGCTCCTTTAATCAATATCTGTTTTCAATGACGGATTAGTTTACCCAGTCACGAATTGTGTACGTTAGTGTGTGTACATCGTTTTTAAGTACTAGCGTATCGTTTGTTAGGGTTACGTCGCTCCACTCGCTTAGAGTAGCTGAAACCGATTGTTCGATTTCCATTGCTGAACCGTGACACATTTTCATTGTCATGCCCATTTGCTTGATACGGAATTGACCGTCTTTCAATTCGCCCTGACCAAAGAAGTTGTTACAACCAGCCATGCCGTTTGCAGTCAGCTTTTCACCGATCTCTAGACGAGGAGTCGCTTGTTGCTCGCTTTTCTCAATGTCCTTGCCATCAATTTGCGCAAGTTCCCAATTATGGTGCTGTAGATCGGTTGGCGTTACTTGCATCGCGTTATCACCTGTTGTTGTGCATGCTGCTAACATCATAGGTAAAGCGGCTACTGCTAGTAATTTTTTTGAACTAAACTTCATATTATAAGGCTCCAAAGGAAAGAACGAAGTTACTGAATATATGTAACTTGATGGGTTCAAAGTATAGTTTACAAAACACTATATGTGTCAGTATAAGGTCATAGTTTAGTATGGATTTAATCGGTCTGGCGACAAATTAATCGCTTATTTTTGAATTAGTAAGCTTAATTTCGATGTGTAAGGAGACAGGGTGGAGCAGTTAGAGTTTTTCCAAGTTCCAAGCCCTTGTGTTGGGGTTTGCTCAAGCGATGAAAAAGGCTATTGCCATGGCTGTATGCGCAAAAGAGAGGAGCGCTTTAATTGGATGTCGATGACATCTGCGGAGCAGTTACATGTCATAAAATTATGCCGTCAGCGCTATAGAAGAAAAATAATGAAGCAAAACAACTTGGTTGGTAAGCCTGAAGAAGAAGAGGGAAACACAAGTCCCCAAAGAGATCTTTTCGGCTAAACAATAACTATTGAGTTTTTATTTAACTCCGAAGTAACTATTACTTTACATAATGGTTGGGGTGTAATATTAAGGTAGGTACCTTTGTACCAGAAGGAGTGGTGTCGGTATGAATAAAAAGGATGTGAAAATCAAAAAAAAACCAGTCAAAGCACTGGACAGAAAACCGATTGGGGCGAAAGATGACCCTGAAGGGAGTGCGCGTGATTGGCATTCGATGTCAGAAGAAGAACGAATGGAAATCCTTTCTCACCTTTCAGACATGCCTTTTCAATAACATCACTGGTTCATCAGAGTCTTTCTCTATAGTCACATTTTCTCAAGCTAACAGGTTCTAAACGAACGTCTTCTAAACAAACATGTGATTCGCTTTCGTTACACCACGATGGTACGTGCAAAATGTATCATCGGCCTCGGTGGTTTTGCTATGAATCTTAATGTTGGTGATGACTTCGAGAGCCCCTGCATCGTAACAAGCTTGCTCAGCATTTTTAACGATCTCGAGTAATTGGTTGAGCTCACCTTTCATTGTGGTTTCCATCGCACCAATTTGAAAAGGGACATCGGCTGCTTTCACTACTTCAATCGCTTTATCAACCACTTCGAAATTGTTGCCTTCTTTAACGCGAGGGATCACTTGGAAGGCAACCATCACTTCTTTTTCTCTTTTTAACTCAGACACTTTCTGCTTACTCAATGAAGGGAAATTGTTGCAGATAATAGGTTAATGCGGAGATAAATTCTACAGCGGTTATGCTGGCTTATGAGCTTATAGCCTACTTGCTACCCCAGTGGTCGCTAACCCAACCGCCTATGTGCTCATCGAAATGACTGCCACTGAACCTGTGGTTGCGTTCAACAGAACAGTCACTCTCGTCTTTGTTATCTATTAGGTTTTGGGCTCTTCTCCGCTTA